>NZ_JAWLSC010000009.1:243352-307062 GCF_033142465.1 Rhodococcus sp. IEGM 1318 | reverse complement strand
TGGGGCCTTCGCGGTCAGCGCAAGGGCGACGGTCCGACGTACGAGGAACTGGTCGAGTCGGAAGGCCGTCCGCGGCTTCGATACTGGCTCGATCGGCTGACGTCCGAGGGCATCCTCGCGCACGCCGCGGTTGTGTACGGCTACTTCCCGGCGATCTCGGAGGGCGATGACGTCATCGTGCTCACCGAACCGAAACCGGATGCACCTGAACGGTTCCGGTTCACCTACCCGCGTCAGCATCGCGACCGTTTCCTGTGCATCGCTGACTTCGTGCGATCGCGCAAGGAAGCAGAAGCGACCGGCCAGGTGGACGTTCTTCCGTTCCAGTTGGTGACGATGGGTCAGCCGATCGCGGACTTCGCCAACGAGTTGTTCGCGTCGAACTCGTACCGTGATTACCTCGAAGTTCACGGAATCGGCGTCCAGCTCACGGAATCTCTGGCCGAGTACTGGCATCGACGCGTTCGTGAAGAGCTTGTGCTCCCCGAGGGGCATACCGTCGCGGAGCAGGACCCGACCGAGGTTGCCGGTTACTTCGATCTCGAGTACCGCGGCGCTCGTTATTCGTTCGGATACGGCGCGTGCCCGGACCTCGAGGATCGTGCCAAGTTGGTGGCGCTGCTCGAACCCGAGCGAATCGGCGTCGAATTGTCCGAGGAACTGCAGCTGCATCCCGAGCAGTCCACTGACGCTTTTGTCCTGCACCACCCGGAAGCAAAGTATTTCAATGTCTGAGTTGTTGACCGAAGTATCCGAAACGACCCTCGGTGGAGTCCTGTGGGACATGGACGGCACCCTGCTCGATTCGGAGAAGCTGTGGGACATCGCGCTTCGTGAGCTGTCCCTACGCCTGGGCGGACCGATGACGGAAGCGACTCGCATCGCCGTCATCGGTGCGTCGAGCCCCTTCGCACTGGCGACGGTGTTCGACGCGCTCGGTTTGGAGAAGCATCCCGATGCCATCGGCGAGGCGAAGGACTGGATGTACACCCGCGTCGGCGATCTGTTCGAGGACGGCGTGACCTGGCGACCGGGCGCTCGCGATGCTCTGTCGACCGTGCGCGACGGTGGTCTGCGTTCTGCACTGGTCACCAACACCGAGCGAGTTCTGGTCGATCGGGCACTCGGCATGCTCGGCCGTGAGTTCTTCGACCACTCGGTGTGCGGCGACGAGGTCCCCAACGGAAAACCGGCTGCGGATCCGTACCTGCGCGGCGCGCACCTGCTCGGACTCGAGCCGGCGCAGTGCCTCGCGATCGAGGACTCACCGACCGGTACGGCGTCGGCCAGCGCCGCGGGTTGCGCGGTGCTCGTCGTTCCATGTGAGGTCGACGTCCCGGCCGGTCCTGGCCGCGTGTTCCGAGAGTCCCTGGTGGACTTGTCCATTCACGATCTTCACGACGTTCACTCGAGCGCGGCACGTTAGGCTGGATTTGCTGTGGCTATTCCGAAAATTGTTCTGTTCTACCAGTTCACGCCCTTGGCGGACCCGGAAGCGATCAAGCTGTGGCAGCACAGCCTCGCGGAGTCGAACAACTTGACGGGTCGGATCATCGTCTCGCCTCACGGGATAAATGCGACGGTCGGCGGTGACATCGAGGACGTCAAACGTTACGTCCGCGGTACGCGTGGCTACGAGCCGTTCCGCACCGCTGACATCAAGTGGTCGGACGGACTCGGTGACGATTTCCCTCGCCTGAGCGTGAAGGCTCGCTCGGAAATCGTGACGTTCGGTGCCCCCGACGAGCTGAAAGTCGACGAGAACGGTGTAGTCGGCGGCGGAGTTCACCTGGCGCCCAAAGAACTACACGAACTCGTCGACAGCCGCGGTGACGAGGTCGTGTTCTTCGACGGGCGCAATGCTTTCGAAGCCGAGATCGGCCGCTTCCGAGATGCAGTGGTTCCGGACGTGGCCACCACTCGCGATTTCGTCGACGAACTCGACAGCGGCAAGTACGACCATCTCAAGGGCAAAGCCGTGGTCACCTACTGCACCGGGGGAGTGCGCTGCGAGGTGTTGTCTTCATTGATGCGCTCACGTGGCTTCGACGAGGTCTACCAGTTGGCCGGCGGAATCGTCCGTTACGGCGAAACTTTCGGCGACCGCGGTCTCTGGGACGGTTCCTTGTACGTGTTCGACAAGCGGATGAACATCGAGTTCTCGTCCGAAGCCAAGACGCTCGGCGTCTGTGTCGATTGCGGTACTCCGACGCCGCGGTTCCGCAATCGGATCGACGGTGACGGTCGCACCCTCGAATTGCTCTGCGAAAGTTGTTCACCAGACCTCGAGCAGGACTGAGCAGTGCCCAAGGCTCCGTTGCCGATCCGAAACGGTCTCGGGCCGGATCGGCTGCGGATGCCGGCCGAGTCGTCCGCGCGTACCGTCCTCGAACACCTGGTCGCCGAGAATCCGGGGGAGCGGGATCTGTGGGTGGACCTTGTGAACGCCGGTGATGTCGTCGACGAGCACGGGCGGAGGATCACCGGCGAAACGCCTTATCAGCCGACCCGTTTCGTGTACTTCTACCGCGAACCAGCTCCCGAGATTCCGGTTCCGCACGAGATCGAGATCCTGTACCGCGACGACTCGATTCTCGTGATCGACAAACCACACTTCCTGGCGACCATTCCGCGGGGAGCACACATTGTCGAAAGCGCGGTCGTGCGACTGCGTCGTGATCTGGATCTTCCGGATCTTGCGCCAGTTCACCGCCTGGACCGGATGACGGCGGGGGTCATCGTGTTCACCGTGACACCGGACCTACGACGGCCGTACCAGGAACTGTTTGCCGAGCAGCGGATCGTCAAGGAATACGAGGCGATTGCAGGCTTCGATCCGGAACTGACTTTCCCTCACACGGTGCGCAGTCGCATCAACAAGGTTCACGGCGAGATGACGGCCACCGAGATTGCGGGCGAGCCGAACAGTGAGACGTCGATCGAACTGATCGAGGTGATCACCGACTCGGCCGGCCGGACGCTCGGGCGATACAGGTTGCTCCCACGAACCGGCCGGACCCATCAGCTTCGCCTGCATCTGAACTCCCTCGGTATCCCGATCGTCGGCGACAATTACTACCCCCAGTACCTACCCGCGGTGCCCGGTGACTTTTCCACGCCATTGCGATTGTTGGCGCGGGCGCTGGAGTACCCGGATCCGATCACCGGGCAGACCCGCAGGTTCGTCAGTTCGCGCAGCCTCGACGCAGGGCTGTGAACACCGCTGTTCGTGGGCGTGTGAAAACCGCTTCCGTCCTCGTGAAAGAATGTCTACCCGTGAAGACCTTCGAATCCTTGTTCGCCGAATTGACCGAGCGTGCTGCTACTCGCCCCGAGGGATCCGGCACTGTCGCCGCCCTCGACGCCGGTGTGCATGCGCAGGGCAAAAAGGTCATCGAGGAAGCCGGTGAAGTGTGGATCGCTGCGGAATACCAGAGCGATGAGCAGCTAGCCGAGGAAATTTCCCAGCTGCTGTACTGGACGCAGGTGTTGATGGTCGGTCGCGGACTGACCCTCGAGGACGTGTACCGACATCTGTGATCGGAGCTGACCAGCGAGATGTTCGCCATCTCGCTCGTCCAGGGCTTCCGATTCACGTTGTCTCACGTCACCCACACCTTCCGAAAGGACATCCACCATGCTGCGCGTAGCAGTTCCCAACAAAGGCTCACTGTCCGAGTCAGCCGCCGAGATTCTCAGCGAGGCCGGCTACCGTCGACGCACTGATTCCCGTGATCTGACGGTTCTCGATCCTGCCAACCAGGTCGAGTTCTTTTTCTTGCGCCCCAAGGACATTGCGATCTACGTCGGCTCCGGTGAACTGGATCTCGGCATCACCGGTCGCGACCTCGCCGGCGACTCGGGAGCTCCCGTGTCCGAGCGTCTGTCGCTGGGGTTCGGCCGTTCGTCGTTCCGCTACGCAGCACCGGCGGGCAAGGATTGGACGGTCGAGGATCTGTCCGGCCTTCGCATTGCGACGTCGTACCCGAACCTCGTGCGCAAGGACCTCACAGATCGCGGGCTCGACGCCACCGTCATCCGTCTCGACGGCGCCGTGGAGATCTCGATTCAGCTCGGTGTCGCGGACGCGATCGCCGACGTGGTCGGATCGGGTCGTACTCTCCGTCAACACAACCTCGTGGCTTTCGGCGAATCGCTCTGCGATTCCGAGGGTGTCCTGATCGAGCGCACCGGCGCTCCGCAGGACGATCCCGCACGCAACCAGCTTATCGAACGCGTACGCGGAATCGTCTTCGCTCAGCAGAACCTGATGATCGACTACGACTGCCCGCGCACCATCCTCGACGACGCCATCAAGATGACCCCCGGTATGGAGTCACCGACGCTCTCGCCATTGGCCGATCCCGACTGGGTCGCGGTTCGCGCCATGGTTCCGATCAAGGGACACAACCAGGTGATGGATGCCTTGGCCGAACTCGGTGCCAAGGCCATCCTCGCGTCGAACATCCGCTCGGTACGCGCTTTCTGATCACTGTCTGAATAGATTTACGCGCATTCGCGCCCGTTCCTGGAAATCAGGAACGGGCGCGAATCTGCAAAGTCTGGGCGATACGGCCGACGGCACCCTGCTCGTCGTAGAGCACTCCCGCACACATGCCGACGCCGTCCGGACCGGTCGTGGTTTCGGCGGCAACACCGACCCACTCGCCCTCGGGCACACGGAAGATGTGCACCGTGAGATCGGTGTTGAGGAACGTCCAGTGCTCCGGGTCGAGCTTGGCGCCCACGCCGTTGGAGATGTCAGCCACCGCGAACAAACGCTCGAGGGCAGACATCTTTTCGCCCTCCACCAGCTCGGGCTTGGGGCGCGCCCATACCTTCCCGGTTCCCACGCACCCGATCGGAGCAATCCAGGACCAGTCGAGGGTCTTGAGGTAGCCGACGCTCCAGAGGCCGCCGAGGACGCCCGGGGTTCCACTCTCGCGGGGTTCGAGCGGGGGATCGACTACGTGGACGACGTCGCTGGTATCCACCGTCTCCATCCGCCAGGCCGTGCCGCGCGCAACGGCGCGTGCAGATCCGTCGGCAGTCGTTGCCCACAGCTCGGCAACGATCAATTCGATTCGGCGACCGGGTCGTTCGATCCATGACCGTACTTCGAGGTCGGCGATCGGAATCGGTCCGAGAATCTCGACGACAACGCGCGTCAGACGGGTTTCGTCGCGCGCACCGCACCGCTCGAGGGCTCGCACCAACAGCGCCGACGGGGGAGCGCCGTGCTGCAGCGTCGGGCCCCAGATGCTGACAGTTGCCTGCGTGCTCGCGAACCGCTCGTGCCCTTCCTCCGTCGTTCCGAGGTAGCGGTAGTACGAACTGTCCGTCATGTTATGAATTCTCCTTTGCGACAACAGGTTCGGTGCTCAACAGATCCGGCCAGCCTGGATACGGCGGAGGTGTTCCGCCGAACGAGGGGCACAGTGATTTGTGATCACACCAGTCGCACAGTTTGCCAGGCTTGGGTCTGAAGTCTCCGGTCGCACCTGCTGCGAGGATCGCTTTCCAAATGGCGGAGAGGGTTCGTTCGAATCTGATCAGCTCGTCGTGATCCGGGGCGTACGTGAGAATCGAGCCGGAGGCCAGATAGATCAGCCGCAGTTGCGCGGGAACGATTCCGCGAGTGCGCAACAGTACGAGCGCGTAGAACTTCATCTGGAAGAGCGCCTTGGATTCGGTGAACTCGCGGGGCGCCTTCCCGGTCTTGTAGTCGACGACCCGCACCTCACCCGTCGGCGCTACGTCGATCCGGTCGACGAAGCCGCGGAGTCGAACGCCGTTGTCCAATTCGGTCTCGACGTACACCTCGCACGCCTCGGCATCGAATCGAGTGGGATCTTCGAGTGTGTAGTACGTCGCGACCAGCTTGGCGACTTCGCCGAGAAACGCGTCCAGTTCGTCCTCCGGAATCAGATCAGCAGCCTCGGGACTCTCGGCACTGACACGTTCCCACGCGGGGCGGACGAGTTCGGCTGCGCGATCGGGAACCCGGTGACCGGTCGGGAGTGCAAACAGCGCTTCCAGCGCCGCGTGTACGACGGTGCCTCTGACCTGGGCTCTGGTTGGTGTTTCCGGAATTCTGTCGACTGCTCGAAACCGATAGAGCAGGGGGCATTGTTTGTAGTCACCCGCCCGAGACGGAGAGAGCGCCGGCCGACTACGCGGGCGCTCGTGTGATGTTGCACCCGTTGGAGTGGGGGTTGGCAATTCGACAGAGCTCACACCTGGCAGGCTATGCGGTTGGTCCGACAACTCCGTCGGAGCCGGTGGCGAGGACACCGGAAACAAACGAACAGGGATCATCTGCGCATGGCGAACGAGCTACAACCAGAAGAAGGCACGACCGAAGTGGATGAGGTTGTGCAGTCCGCTGTCGCCGAGATTCCCGAACAAGAGCTTCCAGAAGTTGACATCACTGCGCCGGGAAAGCGTCCTTCCGGGCCCTTCCGCGTCGGCGACCGAGTCCAGCTGACCGACGGCAAGGGACGCCACTACACGATCGTCCTCGAGGCGAACCGTGAGTACCACACCCACAAGGGCGGAATCGTTCACAACGACCTGATCGGTGCCGACGAGGGCAGCGTCGTCAAGTCGGTCAACGGCACGCCCTATCTTGCACTGCGCCCACTATTGGTCGACTACGTGCTCTCCATGCCGCGCGGTGCCCAGGTCATTTACCCGAAGGACGCGGCTCAGATCGTCCACGAGGGCGACGTGTTCCCCGGAGCGCGCGTGCTCGAAGCAGGAGCCGGCTCCGGTGCACTGACGTGTTCACTGCTGCGCGCTGTCGGTCCCGAGGGCAAGGTCATCTCCTACGAGGTCCGCGACGATCACGCCGAACACGCGGTCCGCAACGTCGAGACCTTCTTCGGGGAGCGTCCCCCGAACTGGGAACTGACCATCGCCGATCTCGCGGAGTTCGATCCGGAAGCGCACGGCGGCAAGGTCGATCGCGTCGTACTCGACATGCTGGCTCCGTGGGACGTCCTGCCCGCCGTCTCGAAGGCGCTCGTGCCTGGCGGCGTTCTGATCGTCTACGTCGCGACCGTTACTCAGCTCTCGAAGGTCGTCGAGGCGATGCGCGAGCAGGAATGCTGGACCGAGCCCCGGTCGTGGGAATCGATCGTGCGCGGGTGGCACGTCGTAGGTTTGGCAGTGCGCCCCGAACATCGGATGCAGGGTCACACCGCGTTCCTCGTGAGCGCTCGTCGTCTGGCCGAAGGAACTGTCACCCCTAAGCCCCAGCGGCGCGCGGGCAAGGGCTCGAATACCGCAGCCAAGTAATCACAGTCAAACAAATAGGAGCGGCGATCCGGTATCCGGATCGCCGCTCTTCGCCTTGCCTGAAACTTATGCGGTTGCCTGAACATTAGGCGGTGCAGGAAGCGCGGCCCATTTCCAGAAGAACGCAAGCCGAGGTGTCGGACAGCTTCCAGGAGCCGTCTTCGAGCTCCCAGGTCCACGGCTGTGCCGGAGCAGCGCCATGGGGGCTGACGACGGCGACGTCGGCGGTTGCGGTCTGACCGTCCACCTTGACGTTGTCCATGGTGAAGGTGATCGCGTAGGCCGGGTTACCGCCCAGCGCAGCACTCATCGTCTCGATGTTGGCCTGACGCTTCGTTCCGTCGACTACCAGAGTGGTCTTCTCCTCGATCGGCTTGGCCGGATCGATCAGAGCGACGAGCGAAGCGTTGAGTTCGTCGGCTGTCGGAGCTGCAGCGGCAGCCGCGGCTGACGTCGTGGCGGAAGCCGAGGCCTTGGCCGTGGTGCTCGAGGCGGCGGCGGAGGTCGAGCTGGCAGCCGTCGAATCCTTGTTGTCGTCCGAGCTGCATGCACCCATGGTCAGGACGGCAGCGACGGCACAAGCGCTGATGAGAGTCTTGCGGATGATCACAGCGATACCTTTCGTTGTAAAGAGAGACAGGCGCTGTCTCCATCTTGTAGGCAAGGCTAACATGACCAAAATCTGGCTCGAGACCAGTCGGCGCGGTCCCCGTGCGGGTGTGAATTCGCACTCGCGCACCGTGTCTGGCGACAGTTGGGGCCTTATGCCGGTAGCGTTGATGGATCGCACTGGGAGGAGACGCACATGAGCTCGACAGAGAACCCGGATTCGGTTGCGGCAGCAGAAGAACTCCACGCGCTACGAGTGGAAGCACAGGTACTGCGCCGACAACTCGCACAATCGCCGGAGCAGGTGCGTGAGCTGGAGTCGAAGGTGGACTCGCTGTCCATCCGAAACAGCAAGCTGATGGACACCCTCAAGGAGGCCCGTCAGCAGCTCATCGCACTTCGTGAAGAAGTCGACAGACTCGGTCAGCCGCCGAGCGGTTACGGAGTCCTTCTCTCGGTACACGAGGACAAGACCGTCGATGTGTTCACGTCCGGTCGCAAGATGCGATTGACGTGCTCACCGAACATCGACACGGACACCCTTGCCCTCGGACAGACGGTTCGCCTCAACGAGGCACTCACCATCGTCGAGGCGGGCACCTACGAGCAGGTCGGCGAGATCAGCACGCTCCGTGAGGTACTCGACGACGGACTGCGCGCGCTGGTGGTCGGGCATGCCGACGAAGAGCGCATCGTCTGGCTCGCAGCACCGTTGGCGGCCGTCTTCGCCGATCCCGAAGCCGACATCATCGCGTACGACGCCGATTCTCCGACCAGAAAACTGCGTCCCGGTGACTCGTTGCTCGTCGACACCAAGGCCGGATACGCCTTCGAGCGCATCCCGAAGGCCGAGGTCGAGGATCTGGTTCTCGAGGAAGTTCCGGATGTTCACTACGACGACATCGGTGGTCTCGGTCGTCAGATCGAGCAGATCCGTGACGCCGTCGAGCTTCCGTTCCTGCACAAGGACCTGTTCCACGAGTACTCACTGCGACCGCCGAAGGGTGTACTGCTCTACGGTCCGCCCGGTTGCGGTAAGACGCTCATCGCCAAGGCAGTCGCCAACTCGTTGGCCAAGAAGATCGCCGAAGCTCGCGGTCAGGACAGCAAGGACGCCAAGTCCTACTTCCTGAACATCAAAGGCCCGGAACTGCTGAACAAGTTCGTCGGCGAGACCGAGCGTCACATTCGGATGATTTTCCAGCGTGCTCGCGAGAAGGCGTCCGAGGGCACTCCGGTGATCGTCTTCTTCGACGAGATGGACTCGATCTTCCGTACTCGTGGTTCGGGAGTCTCCTCCGACGTGGAGACTACGGTCGTTCCACAGTTGCTCAGCGAGATCGACGGCGTGGAAGGGCTCGAGAACGTCATCGTCATCGGTGCGTCCAACCGTGAGGACATGATCGACCCGGCCATCCTGCGTCCGGGCCGACTGGACGTGAAGATCAAGATCGAGCGTCCCGACGCGGAATCTGCTCAGGACATCTTCTCGAAGTACCTGGTGGACGGTCTGCCGATCAATGCGGACGACCTAGCCGAGTTCGGTGGAGATCGCACTGCATGCTTGAAGGCGATGATCGTTCGCGTCGTCGATCGCATGTACGCGGAGAGCGAAGAGAATCGTTTCCTCGAGGTCACGTACGCCAACGGTGACAAGGAAGTTCTGTTCTTCAAGGACTTCAACTCGGGTGCGATGATCCAGAACATCGTCGACCGCGCCAAGAAGTACGCGATCAAGTCGGTACTCGACACCGGTGCTCCGGGTCTGCGTGTGCAGCACCTCTTCGATTCCATCGTCGACGAGTTCGCCGAGAACGAGGATCTGCCCAACACCACCAATCCTGATGACTGGGCACGTATTTCGGGCAAGAAGGGGGAGCGGATCGTCTACATCCGCACTCTCGTCACGGGCAAGAACGCCAGTGCAAGCCGCGCGATCGACACGGAGTCGAACACGGGCCAGTACCTGTAGCGAAAAACGAACACCGATCGGGCCGGCCACTCCTCGAGAGTCGTCGGCCCGATCGGTGTGTCGCTGCTGTTCCCTTTGCTGCGATTGGACCGGTCGGTCGCGCTGGTTTAGAGTCCCGCCGTGCAGATACATCTTCGACACAATCCGTCGTCCACTGTCGCTCGCTGCTACCTCGCGCCCGGCGAACCGCTGCGCGTGGAGAGCGGGGCAATGCTCGCGCATTCCGCCGGCATAGTTCTCGAAGCGAAGGCGCAGGGCGGCGTCCTGCAGGGACTCAAGCGGTCGATGCTCAGTGGAGAATCATTTTTCGTCACGACGTATACTGCTCCGCCGCAAGGTGGTTGGGTCGATGTGACGGGCGTTCTTCCCGGCGATCTGATCCCACTGACCATCACGTCCGATCGCCCGTTCTTCCTCAACCGTGGAACATGGTTGGCCAACTCTTACGGCGTCACGGTCGAGTCCAAATGGGGAGGCATGTCCAACCTCTTCGGTGGTGAGGGCGGATTCGGCCTGCGGGCAAGTGGCGACGGTGAGGTAGTCCTGGCCGTCTACGGCGCGATCGACGTCATCGACTTGCAGCCGGGCGAGACAATTACGATCGATACCGGTCACGTGGTCGCCTACGACCTCGGGATGAACTTCAACATGCGGCGCGCCGTTCAGGGACGCACCATTCAGTCGATGAAGTCCGGCGAAGGATTTGTCTTCGACTTCACCGGCCCCGGACGCGTTCTCGCGCAGACCCGCAACCCCAGTGCGTTCGCGGCGTGGCTCTCGGCGATCACCCCGGGCTGATCACAGTCCCAGTGGTGTTCAAACTCCAGTGGTGTTCAGCTCCAGCAATAGTCGGCCAGCAGCGCGCGTGAGTCCGGAACGAACGGCCACGACGGATCCTGCAGGTGGGCGCCGAGTTCTTTCGGCGTCCACCACCAACCTTCGGCGATCTCGCTGGTTTGATGTGCCATCGGCCCGTCGTATCTGAGTTCGAACGCGAACAGGTGACAGCGCAACGGAGAGTTCTCCCACTCACCGTCCCAGGATTTTCGAGCGATCTCCGTCAGTTGGAGCGGCTGATCTGTCGTTCCGAAGATTCCGAGCTCTTCACCGACTTCACGGATCGCAGTTTCCTGCGGCGTCTCACCTGGATCCACGACACCGCCGGCAAGACAGTCGTGATAACCCCCGAACACCGCTTTCGTGTCGGTTCGCCGATGAACGTAGATGCGAGAGCCGTCCCCGGTGCGAACCAGGACGCCCGCGCTCGCGTGCCAGAGCCCACCCGAGTAGACGACGGAACGCGTTGCTCGGCCGATCGGATTACCCGTCCGGTCGTACACGGCGACTACCTCGTCCGCGGGATTCAGGTCTGCGGTGAGAGGTTGGTGCATTCCTCCAACTGTGCCACGCCTGTAGGCGCCGCGCCGCAATCACATAGGCTCTTGTGTCATGCAGCGGATCATCGGTGTCGAGGTCGAATACGGAATATCTTCACCCAGTGAGCCGTCGGCGAATCCGATTCTCACTTCAACCCAGGCGGTGCTTGCCTACGCCGCCGCAGCGGGCGTGCCACGGGCCAAGCGCACACGCTGGGATTACGAGGTCGAATCTCCGCTGCGAGATGCCCGAGGCTTCGATCTGGGGCGAATGAGCGGTCCTGCACCGGTGATCGACGCGGACGAGATCGGCGCCGCGAACATGATTCTCACCAACGGGGCTCGGTTGTACGTCGACCATGCACATCCGGAGTACTCGGCGCCCGAGGTCGCCGACCCGCTCGATGCCGTGATCTGGGACAAGGCCGGCGAACGCGTCATGGAAGCGGCTGCGCGGCACGCATCCAGCGTGCCGGGTGCGCCACGGCTACAGCTGTACAAGAACAACGTCGACGGCAAAGGTGCCTCGTACGGCACGCACGAGAATTACCTGTGCTCGCGCGACACCCCGTTCGCCTCGATCGTGACCGGCTTGACGCCGTTCTTCGCGTCCCGGCAGGTGATCTGCGGTTCCGGTCGTGTGGGTCTCGGTCAGTCCGGCGACGAGGCCGGATTCCAGCTTTCGCAGCGATCCGACTACATCGAGGTCGAAGTCGGCCTCGAGACCACGCTCAAGCGCGGAATCATCAACACCCGCGACGAACCGCACGCGGATGCGGACAAGTACCGCCGTCTGCACGTCATCATCGGCGACGCGAACCTCGCGGAGATGTCGACATACCTCAAGGTGGGAACAACGGCGCTGGTACTCGACCTGATCGAGGCAGGTGTCGACCTCACCGATCTGCAACTGGCACGTCCGGTCACCGCCGTCCACCACATCAGCCACGACCCGACTCTGCGCAAGACCGTAGCGCTGGCCGACGGTCGGGAACTGACAGGGCTTGCGCTGCAACGTATTTACCTCGAACGTGTCTCGAAGTTCCTCGATCGCGAGGCCGATCGTGACCCGCGAGCGGACGATATCGTCGCCAAGTGGGCGATGGTTCTCGATCTCCTCGAGCGCGATCCCATGGAGTGCGCGAACATCCTCGACTGGCCGGCCAAACTTCGTCTGCTCGAAGGTTTCCGCAATCGTGAGGGGCTCGCGTGGTCGGCGCCGCGGTTGCATCTGGTGGATCTGCAGTACTCCGACGTGCGGCTCGACAAGGGGCTGTACAACCGCCTGGTTGCTCGCGGCTCCATGGAGCGGCTTGTCACTGAACAGCAGGTTCTCGACGCGGTCACGAACCCTCCCACCGACACTCGCGCATACTTCCGGGGCGAGTGCTTACGCCGATTCGGTGCCGATATTGCCGCCGCGAGCTGGGATTCGGTCATCTTCGATCTCGGCGGCGAGTCGTTGATCCGCATCCCCACCCTCGAGCCGCTTCGAGGTACCAAAGCGCACGTCGGAGCGTTGCTCGACTCCGTCGACAGCGCCGCGGAATTGGTTGATCAGCTCACTCACTGAAATCAGCCGATGCGGCTCGCCGTCGCGTCTCTCCACACCTGACGGTGCCGCTCGGTAGGGTGAAGGTCCGAGCGGGATCAGTTACCGACTCTGCTGGGCCGAACAGGATGCTCGCGAGAGCTCCCTTCACACAAGGAGGTCGACGGCGATGGCTCAAGAACAGACGCAGCGTGCCGGTGGCGGCGAAGACGACGAAACCACTGGTGGCGACGGCAGTGCCGGCCAGGAACGTCGCGAGAAGCTCGCTGCAGAAACCGACGACCTGCTCGACGAGATCGACGACGTGTTGGAAGAGAACGCCGAGGACTTCGTCCGTGCCTATGTCCAGAAGGGCGGCCAGTGACGGTGGATCGCGCGCCCCGGATCACGGACGGGGACACACGGTTGAGCTTCGGCTCGAATTTGTCGTCATTCTCGGAATACCTTCGGGTGCATGCACCGGAGCATCTTCCGCAGAACCGCTTCGCCGACACAGGAGGTGTTGTCATGGGCGGGGGAGACGTAGCTCCGCACGGCACCACCATCGTCGCGATCAGCTATGCGGGTGGTGTTCTGCTCGCGGGTGATCGTAGAGCGACGATGGGCAATCTCATCGCCAGCCGTGACGTGCAGAAGGTGTACGTCACGGACGACTACTCGGCTGCGGGTATCGCTGGTACGGCCGGGATTGCAATCGAACTGGTCCGGCTCTTCGCAGTCGAACTCGAACATTACGAGAAGATCGAAGGCGTCCCACTCACGTTCGACGGCAAGGCCAATCGACTCTCGTCGATGGTTCGAGGGAATCTCGGAGCAGCGATGCAGGGATTGGCGGTTGTACCGCTGCTGGTGGGTTACGACTTGGACGCCGTCGATCCGTCAACGGCCGGCCGGATCGTCTCCTACGACGTCGTCGGTGGGCGATACGAGGAGCGCGCTGGATATCACGCAGTCGGGTCGGGTTCCCTGTTCGCAAAATCGGCGCTCAAGAAACTGTATTCGCCGGGAATCGACGAGGACACTGCGCTTCGGTTTGCAGTCGAAGCGCTGTACGACGCAGCAGATGACGATTCGGCTACCGGTGGTCCCGATCTGACACGCGGGATCTATCCGACAGCGGTCACCATCACCTCCGCCGGCGCGGTGGAGTTGTCGACAACGCGGGCTGCCGAGATCGCCAGGGAGATTGTCGCGGCTCGCACTGCGACCGCGAGTCCGGAAGGGGAGTCTGCGCTATGACGATGCCGTACTATGCATCAGCCGAACAGATCATGCGCGATCGTTCGGAATTGGCGCGCAAGGGAATTGCCCGCGGACGCAGCGTCGTCGTTCTCACCTACCGCGACGGAGTTCTCTTTGTCGCTGAGAATCCGTCGCGGGCGCTGCACAAGGTCAGCGAACTGTACGACCGTCTCGGATTTGCTGCAGTGGGCAAGTACAACGAGTTCGAGAATCTGCGCCGCGCGGGCATCGTGCACGCGGACATGCGCGGGTACTCGTACGACCGTCGGGATGTCACGGGGCGTTCCCTCGCCAACGCGTACGCGCAGACCTTGGGAACGATCTTCACCGAGCAACCCAAGCCGTACGAGGTCGAGATCTGCGTTGCCGAGATCGGCCGTTTCGGAAGCAGTACGCCGGCTCAGCTCTACCGGATCACGTACGACGGTTCCATCGCGGACGAGCAGGAATTCGTCGTCATGGGCGGTACAACCGAACCGATCGTGACGGCGATGCGTGAGTCGTACCAGCGAGACCTCGACCTGGAATCCGCAGTGCGGATCGCGGTAGGGGCGCTTCAAAAGGGTGGCCCGGCGCCGGCCGGAACCACTGAGGCGGAACCGCGAACACTCGATGTGAGTGCGCTCGAGGTTGCCGTCCTCGACAGCAACCGTCCACGCCGCGCGTTCAAACGGATCGCTGGAACGGTTTTGGAAGAGATGCTTCCAGCTCCGGCACCAGCTGAGGATGCGCCGCCGGCAAACGGCGACGCACCCTCGTAGTTACTGCGTAGGTCTGGGAGTTACTGCAGGTCTGGGAGTTACTGTGTGATTCTGTAGACGGCCACCGTGCCCGGTTCGGTGTCGAAATCGAACCGGCGCGCGTCTGCCACCACTTCACCGTCGGTGGCGATGGCTACCGGTGAATCGGCCACTCGAACCGACATCGAGGAGACGAGTTCGCGGACGTAGACCCGCGAGCTGCCCAATGTGCCTGTGGCAGCCGCAAACAGAAGGCGTGAGCGCGAGAATTTCTTGTCCGCGCGCAGGTAGCGGACGTCGAGTAGTCCACGGTTCATCTCCGGACGCGACATCGGCACCTGATCAGCGGGGGAGTATCGCCCGTTTCCGACGAACAGCATCCAGATGGTGCTCCGCTTCCCGTCGATTGTGACAGTCATCGGCTCCGCCGCTGCGAGAACCCGGATCATTGCGGCGCCCGCGGCCGGCCACTTACCGAACCGCGGTTCCCACTTCTCCCGCAGTCGCACGGCGTCCGGGTATCCGCCGAGGCTGGCTGTGTTGAGAAACCGTGCAGTCACTCCGGAATCGGTGCGCACCAGCGCGTGGTCGACAAATGCGGCCTGCCCTGACTCGACTGCCTGTGCGGTCTCCTCTACGTTCACCGCCCCGACGTCGCGGGCGAAGTGGTTCAAGGTTCCGCCGGGAAAAACCGCAAGGGGTAGTTCGTGTTTTGTTGCCGCGGTCGCGACCGTGACGACTGTTCCGTCGCCCCCGCATACTCCCAACGCTTTCGGCGAGAGTTCGGGGATCTTGGCGTCGATCTGCATGTCGAAGTCGATGTCGGCGTCGAATTCGTAGATGATCGCTGCCGGTAGTGATTCTCGAATCGATTCGACGATCCCGTCGTCCTCGGAGCCTGAACCCGGATTGGTGAAGACCAGCAAGCCTTCTCCTCGAGGGAGCGCGGGGACTACGCACTCGGGTCCGAGTTGGGCGGGCTCTTCGTCGCGCACCGCCCACCAACGTCGTGTGCCGGCAGCAATAGCGCCGCCAACCGCGAGGCCGGCGAATACATCGGACGGCCAGTGCACTCCGTTGTGAACGCGTGAGTACGCGACCGCTGCGGCCAGTGGTGCTAGGGCCGCGCCTGCCGCCGGGGATTCCATGGCCACTGCCGCGGTGAATGCCGCTGCTGATGACGAATGTCCGGAGGGGAACGAGGACGAGGTCGGAATGTCGACGCCTCGCTTCGGGCTGAGCCAGACGCGTGCCGGTGGGCGCCGCCGGGGGAAGAGGGGCTTGAGTATGCCGTTGGCCAGCGCGCTCGAACCGGCAAGTGCGAGCATCCCACGTGCCGCTGCCCTCCTGGGGCGGCCACCGATCATCGCGAGCAAGGCGGCGACAACCATCCATAAAACGCCGTGATCGGCGGCTCTGGAGAGAAACCGCATGGTCGGATCGAGCACGGACGGGCGCAGTGCTCCAGTACTTTCCATGACTTTGACGTCGCTTCGGACAACTTTTCGGCGAATAGGGCTCACACCGTCACACTATGCCGCCGCCCGACGTTGTCGAGTCGTGACTTACGACGCGATCGAAGTACACGGGTGAACCTCGCATTCTGGTTGTACTGTCGAAGTGTGCAGAGACGAATCATGGGTATCGAGACGGAATTCGGCGTTACCTGCACCTTTCACGGGCACAGGCGACTGAGCCCCGACGAGGTTGCTCGTTACCTCTTCCGTCGTGTCGTGTCGTGGGGTCGCAGCTCCAACGTCTTCCTCCGCAACGGAGCCCGCTTGTACCTGGATGTGGGTTCGCACCCGGAGTACGCGACGGCCGAGTGCGACAGCCTCATCCAGTTGGTCAATCACGACCGAGCTGGTGAGCGTGTGCTCGAAGAACTGCTGATCGACGCCGAGGCGAGACTTGCCGAGGAGGGGATCGGTGGCGACATCTACCTCTTCAAGAACAACACCGACTCGGCCGGAAACTCGTACGGATGCCACGAGAACTTTCTCGTCGCGCGCGCCGGTGAGTTCTCCCGGATTTCGGATGTCTTGTTGCCGTTCCTCGTCACGCGCCAGTTGATCTGCGGCGCCGGCAAGGTGCTGCAGACGCCGAAGGCCGCGACGTTCTGCCTCTCACAGCGTGCGGAACACATCTGGGAAGGTGTCTCGTCGGCGACCACTCGTTCGCGTCCGATCATCAACACCCGCGACGAACCGCATGCGGACGCCGAGAAGTACCGCCGTCTGCACGTGATCGTCGGCGATTCGAACATGGCCGAAACTACGACGATGCTCAAGGTCGGTTCTGCAGCGCTCGTGCTCGAAATGATCGAGGCCGGAGTTTCGTTCCGCGATTTCGCCTTGGACAACCCGATTCGTGCGATCCGCGAGGTCAGCCACGACGTGACCGGCAAGAAGCCTGTCCGCCTCGCTGGTGGTCGTCAGGCCAGTGCTCTCGATATTCAGCGCGAGTACCACTCCAAGGCAGTCGAACATCTGCGTAACCGCGAACCGGACCCGCAGGTCGAGCAGGTTGTCGATCTCTGGGGTCGTACCCTCGACGCCGTCGAGGCTCAGGATTTCGCGAAGGTCGACACGGAGATCGATTGGGTCATCAAGCGCAAGCTGTTCCAGCGCTACCAGGACCGTCACGGCTTCGATCTGTCCGATCCCAAGATCGCGCAGCTCGACTTGGCCTACCACGACATCAAACGTGGCCGCGGCGTCTTCGACGTGCTGCAGCGCAAAGGCTTGGTCAAGCGGGTCACCGAGGACGAGACGATCGACGAGGCCGTCGAGAATCCGCCGCAGACCACCCGCGCCAAGTTGCGTGGCGATTTCATCACCGCAGCCCAGGCAGCCGGCCGGGACTTCACGGTCGACTGGGTTCACCTCAAGCTCAACGATCAGGCGCAAAGGACTGTGCTCTGCAAGGATCCGTTCCGTTCTGTCGACGAGCGTGTCGAGCGTTTGATCGCTTCGATGTAGGTCACTCATTTTCACGATGTACAAGACGGCAGGTCTGTTTTGCGGCGACGCGCCGGGCACGAAAGTGTCCGGCGCGCGTTCGGTTATCGGATAGCCACTAGGATTTCGGCGTGGCGACATCAAAAATCGAGCGGTTGATGAACCTGGTGATCGCATTGCTGTCCACCAGACAGTTCCTCACGGCGGAGAAAATCCGCGACAGTGTGGCCGGGTACAACGATTCCGCGAACTACGAGGCGTTCAGTCGCATGTTCGAGCGCGACAAGAACGAACTTCGTGACCTGGGTGTCCCTTTGGAAACCGGTCTGGCAGGACGGTTCTCGACGGTCGAGGGGTACCGGATCAATCGCAATGCCTACGAGCTTCCGGACGTGGATCTCACCAGCGAGGAATCTGCTGCCGTCGCCGTCGCAGTGCAGTTGTGGGAATCTCCGGAACTAATTTCGGCAGCCCAGAGCGCGCTACTCAAACTCCGAGCGGCCGGCGTGCAGGTCGACGCAGAAGTCAGTGCCGCACCGGTTACTGCGATTCCCGCGCGCACCCGCGGTTCGGAGCCCGCCCTCGGAAAGCTGCTTGCAGCAGTCGACGCCGGCCGAGCAGTTCATTTTCAGCACCGCGGCGCATTGAACGAACCGTTCATCGAGCGCACTGTGGAACCGTGGGGCGTCGTCACTCACAACGGCAAGTGGTACCTGGTTGGGCACGACGTCGACCGTGATGCGGTGAGAACCTTCAGGCTCTCCCGGATCGGTGACGACGTCAGGGAGTGCGGGCCCGCCGGATCGGTCCACAAGCCCGAGGGTGTCGATCTTCGCGAGGTCGTCGACCGGGTGACCGGGTCGGGCGTGGTGACCGGGACCGCTACGGTGTGGGTCGCAGACGGTCGCGCACACGAGCTTCGCCGGCTTGCGACGTCGTCGTCCGATCGGCGGTTGACCGATCGCGACGGCAGCGTGCTGTCCATTCCCGTCCGATCCTGGGAGTGGACCGCTCGGTTGATCGCCGGACACGGGGTGGATGCACTGGTGTTGGACCCACCGGATTTGCGTGCGGAGGTCGTCGCGAAGCTGCGCGCCGCGGCGAGCCCAATCGCCGGCAATGACGGACAGGGGGAGAACTGATGAGCAATCGACTGTCATCTCGGTTGGCGCGGCTGCTCAACCTCGTGCCGTACTTCATCGCGAATCCGGGCATCAGTCCCGCCGAGGCTGCCGAGGAACTCGGTGTCAGCACCACTCAACTGATGACCGACCTCAATCAGCTGTGGGTCTGTGGACTGCCCGGGTACGGTCCGGGCGATCTCATCGACTTGTCCTTCTCCGAGGAAAGCATCGAGGTCACGTTCTCGGCCGGAATCGATCGTCCGTTGCGCCTCACCTCCACGGAAGCGACTGCATTACTGATCGCGCTTCGGTCATTGGTGGAAATGCCGGGGATGGTCGATCCGTCTTCGGCCCAGCGCGCTATCGCGAAGATCGAGGACGCAGCAGGCTCGGCCGCGGCGCGAGCCGTCGGCCAAGATCGCAGTACTTCGCCGGCTCCGGATATCGCCGAAGACCCGATCGCCGCGACGGTCAGGGCCGCGCTCGCTGACAAGACCGCCCTTCGATTGACGTATTACTCGGCCTCGCGAGACGCGGTCTCGGAGCGCATCGTCGATCCCGTTCGCATCGTGTTGGTCGACAACTACAGCTACCTCCAGGCCTGGTGTCGCCAGGCCGAGGGCGTGCGGTTGTTCAGATTCGATCGGATCGACGCCGCCGTCCAACTCGACGAACCTGCCGATCCTCCGCCACAAGCCCTCGAGGAGGATTCGAATCTCGAGTTGTTCAGCGGCGACGGTTCGCTTCCGGAAGCTCGGTTGTTCATCACCAAAGAGTGGGTGTGGATGCTCGACTACTACCCGATGGATGTCGTGCACGTGAACGACGACGGGTCGGTCGAGGCGACGATGAGTTTCGGAACTCTCGAATGGATGGCAAGGCTGGTCCTCGGGTTCGGTGAGGGTGTTCGGGTCCTGCATCCGCCGGAACTGGTGTCCGAAGTACACGATCGGGCCGTTGCGGCACTCGACGCGTACGACGTAATCGGTTCGTAAAACTTCGGGAAACTTCACCCTCAGTGAGTTCGCAGGAAACAAACAGGTAAAAGGTAGCTGAAGTAAGTGCTTTGACACCTCCGGGCGCCGGTTGTGTCCGGTAGCATCGAGGAATCTGATCATGGGAGGTCGTTATGGGTGCAATGCAGCCGATGCATTGGCTGATTGTCGCTGTTGTCGTCGTAATTCTGTTCGGGTCGAAGAAGCTTCCCGATGCAGCACGCGGTTTGGGTCGTTCCCTCCGCATCTTCAAGAGCGAAGTCAAGGAAATGCAGAACGACGATGCGGCGCCCGCAAGCGCGCCGGTCGCACAGCCTGCTCCGGCACAGTTGCCGACGGCCAACACCGCGGTGGTCGCAAACGGTGCAGCAGCACCTGTTGCGCAGCCGACCGAAGTCAAGCCGCTCTAGTACACACTGCGTTCTAGCCGGGGTGAAATATCCGTTCACCCCGGTTGTCTGCTGACCAAGACCAGGATGCACAGTGCGTATTCCGTTAGACCCGCGTAACCGCAAGCGGAAGGTCAATCCAGACGGCACCATGTCGTTGGTCGACCACCTGTACGAATTGCGGACTCGTTTGTTGTTCGCATTCCTCGGTGTGATCATCACCACGGCGTTCGGCTTCTTCTGGTACTCACACTCGATACTCGGTCTCGAGAGCCTGGGCGATCTGCTTCGCGGACCGTATTGCGAGCTTCCGTCCGAGAGTCGCGCCAACCTCAGCACCGACGACGCGTGCCGATTGCTGGCGACCGGGCCGTTCGAGCAGTTCATGTTGCGATTCAAAGTGGCGCTCACCGCCGGTATCGTCCTTGCCTGCCCGGTGTGGCTGTACCAACTGTGGGCATTCATCACCCCGGGCCTCTATGCAAAGGAACGTCGATACGCGGTCGGATTCGTCACCGCCGGTGCTGCCCTGTTCATTCTCGGCGCGATCTTGGCGTACCTCGTCGTGGCAAAGGCTTTGCACTTCCTCCTGACCATCGGCGACAACGTCCAGATCACCGCGCTCAGTGGTTCGGAGTACTTCGGCTTCATCATCAATCTGCTGCTTATCTTCGGTGTCAGCTTCGAGATTCCGTTGCTCGTGGTCGTACTGAACTTTGCCGGCATTCTGACGTACGAGCGTTTGAAGGCCTGGCGTCGAGGGTTGATCTTCGGGCTGTTCGTTTTTGCCGCAGTTGCTACGCCGGGTTCGGATCCGTTCTCGATGCTGGCGCTCGCATTGGCACTGACGCTTCTCTTCGAGGTCGCGGTCCAGATCGCTCGCCTCAACGACAAACGTAAGGCCAAGCGATCCGGTGAAGACTGGGGCGCAATCTCCGACGAGGAAGCTTCCTCCATCTCGGCTCCGTCCGATCTGAACGAGGCCTTCGACAATCCGACCAAACCCAAGGCCGAACCGAGTGGATTGTTCGGACGTAAGTCCAAGCCCAAAGCTCCGGCCGCGAAGAAATCCGACACCGCCGGCGACAACGCACCAGGCCAGGATTTCACTGACACTCTCTGAGCGCCGTGCCACCACGTCGGCGGCGTGTGAAACCCTGACGAGGTGGTTATGAACAAGAGCGAACTGAGCACATTTGCGTCCAGCCTGAAGTTCGAACTCGATCCATTCCAGGTGAAGGCATGCGTTGCGCTCGAAGCGGGCCACGGTGTCCTTGTCTGCGCACCAACCGGCGCAGGCAAGACCGTGGTCGGCGAGTTCGCTGTCCACCTGGCTCTTGCGGCCGGCCGCAAGTGTTTCTACACGACGCCGATCAAGGCGTTGAGCAATCAGAAGTACGCCGAACTCGTCGAGCGCTACGGCCCCAGCGAAGTCGGCCTACTGACGGGTGATTCGAGCATCAACTCCGACGCACCGGTGGTCGTCATGACCACCGAAGTGCTGCGGAACATGCTCTACGCCAACTCCGAGGCCCTGCGTGGGCTTTCGCACGTCGTCATGGACGAAGTGCATTACCTGGCTGACCGGTTCCGCGGGGCGGTGTGGGAGGAAGTGATCCTGCACCTGTCCGAGGATGTTCGGCTGGTGAGCTTGTCGGCGACCGTGAGCAACGCCGAAGAGTTCGGCGCCTGGATGGAAACCGTCCGCGGCGATACCACCGTGGTCGTGGACGAGACGCGGCCGATCCCGCTGTGGCAGCACATCATGGTCGGTCGACGGATCTTCGATCTCTTCGACAGTCGAAGTCATCCTTCGGCTGGGCCGAAGACAGTACTCGTGGACCAGGATCTGGTTCGCCACGTCAAGCAGCGTCAGGCGCTCGAACGCGTCGAGAGCTGGCAGCCGCGTGGCCGCGGACGGCGTGGCAGCTACCAGAGTTCCAACGATTTCCGGCCCTTGCCGCGACCTGAGGTCATCGCTCAGCTCGATCAGTCCGGACTGCTCCCGGCGATCACTTTCATCTTCAGCCGCGCCGGTTGTGATGCGGCTCTTGCGCAGTGCCTGCGGTCCAGACTCGATCTCACCTCGCCGGAGCAGGTCCGCGAGATCGACACCATCATCGAGAAACACACCGGGGAACTACCCGAGGAAGATCTCGAAGTCCTCGGGTATCGGGACTGGTGCAAGGCACTGCGACGCGGACTGGCATCCCATCACGCTGGCATGCTGCCGGCATTCCGGCAGACAGTCGAGGAACTGTTCGTCAAGGGTCTCGTGCGAGCGGTTTTCGCGACCGAGACGTTGGCCCTCGGTATCAACATGCCGGCACGCACGGTGGTGCTCGAACGCTTGGTCAAGTACAACGGTGAGTCACACGCCGAACTGACACCGGGCGAGTACACGCAGCTGACCGGCCGAGCCGGCCGACGCGGTATCGACGTCGAAGGACACGCTGTGGTCCTGTGGCAGCCCGGGGTCGAGCCGACGGATGTCGCCGGTTTGGCGTCGACGCGGACGTTCCCGCTCCGCAGTTCGTTCCGCCCCTCGTACAACATGTCGATCAACCTCGTCGAGCGCATGGGAGCGGCCGATTCACGCAAGCTGCTCGAGCGTTCCTTTGCACAGTTCCAAGCGGACCGCTCAGTGGTCGGCCTGGTGCGTGGCATCGAGCGGAACGAAGAAGCACTGAAGGGTTTGCAGGAGAAACTCGGTGGTGCAGACGGCGAGTACTTCGAATACGCGTCGTTGCGTGAGCGGCTCAGTGCGCGCGAGCGGGCGCTCGAACGTAAGGGCCGCGAGGATCGCCGCGAAGATGCGGTGGAGTCTCTCCGTGCACTCGCCCGCGGCGACGTGATCGCGATTCCCATCGGTCGTCATTCCGGAGTGGCAGTGGTCCTCGTCCCGGACAACGATCCGAAAGACCCCCGTCCGCTGGTTCTGACTGCCGATCAGTGGGCCGGCCGACTCTCCTCGAGCGATTTTCCGGAAGCAGCCGAGGCTCTGGGAAAGATGCGCCTGCCCAAGCATGTCGATCACCACACCGCCCGGATTCGGCGCGATCTGGCCTCGGCGTTGCGTAGCACCGGAATCAGCGTCCCTCGGCGGAAGAAGCGTCACAAGGCGGGCGCGTCCGAAGACGCCGAGGTCGCTACTTTGCGACGCGCTATTCGCTCGCATCCGTGCCACAGCTGGCCCGATCGCGAACATCTGAGCCGGATCGGTGAGCGCTACAACCGATTGGCCCGCGAAACACAGGCGATGAGGGAAAAGGCCGCGGCCACCACCAACTCGTTGGCGCGCACGTTCGACCGAATCATCGCGCTACTCAAAGAGCGTGAGTACATGACTGCCGAAGCAGCGCCCGAAGTCACCGAATCCGGACGACGACTCAGTCGCATCTATTCGGAAAGCGACCTTCTGGTCGCCGAGTGCCTGCGGACCGGTGCGTGGACAGGTCTCAGCCCGGCCGAACTGGCGGCAGTCGTGTCCTCGGTGGTCTACGAATCACGTCGAGACGGCGACACGGTCGATCGGGTGCCGACAGCGGCACTTCGTCACGCGCTCAACGACACTCAACGACTGTGGAGCGAATTGCGGTCGGACGAGATTCGCCACAAGCTGCCGCCGACGCGCGAACCCGATCTGGGATTCGTCACTGCCGTTTACCACTGGGCTAGTGAAAATTCGCTGGTCGACGCTCTGATCGCAGCCGGAGTGCAAGGCCGCGCGCTGTCTGCGGGTGATTTTGTCCGGTGGTGTCGTCAGGTGATCGATCTCCTCGATCAGGTCCGACTGACATCGACGGATGCCGACGTGGCGAAGACCGCGGCGCGGGCGGTAGCTGCGATTCGTCGCGGGGTAGTTGCTGTCGACGCAGCATGACCGCAACTATGTGGTTTGATTCGCAGACTGGTATTTCGAGTGGGAGGCGAACATGAGCGGGCCTTACGGACCGAACGATCCGAATCGGCAATGGGGTCCTGGTGATCAGCAGCAGCCGAACGAGCAGCAGTGGGGGCAGAATCCTCAGCAGCCGGGTGGTCAACAGCAGCCTGGTCAGCAGCCCGGCCAGCAACAGCCGTGGGGTCAGCCTGGTCAAACACAGCAGCCTGGTCAGCAGCCCGGCCAGCAACAGCCGTGGGGCCAACCTGCCTACGGCCAGCCGGGTGGTCAGCCTGCATACGGTCAGCCGCAGCAGCCTGGACAAGGACAACCCGGCCAGCAGCAGCAGCCGTGGGGACAACCCCAGCAGCAGCCTCCCGCTCAGCCGTGGGGTCAGCCCGGGCAACAGCAGGCACCGGATGCAACCCAGGCATGGGGTCAGCCTCCTGCTGCCGCGCCCCAGCAGGCGTGGGGCGCCGCGGCTCCCGGCCAAGCTCCGGGACAACAGAATCAGTGGAACCAGGCTCAGCCGTTCCCGAGCCCCGGTGCGCCCGGAAACCAGGCAGGTAAGTCGAAGAAGCCCCTGATCTTCGGTGCGATCGGCGTTCTCGTTGTTCTGGCGGCTGTCGTGGTTGCCCTGGTGGTCGGTGTATTCGGCAAGAACACACTCGATCAGAGCGCGGCTCAGGCCGGCGTCGAGAAAATCGTCACCGAGTCCTACGGGGCAAAGAACGTGAGCAATGTTCAGTGCCCCGCGGACCAGGAAGTCAAGTCAGGCAACAAGTTCACTTGCACGCTCTCGATCGCGGGCGTTAAGTCGAACGTGACAGTGACGTTTGTCGACGACAACGGCACGTACGAGGTCAGCCGCCCGAGCTGACGCACTACTGGTCGGAACGGCCTGCCGCCGCCGCCTTCAGCGCGGCGGCAAGCCGGCCGGCCGAGCGTTCGATGTTCAGCGAAGCGGCCACTTCGTCGAAGCGTGCGGGATCGATGGGGGTCGCCGGGAGTCGGTCGTCCTTCGAGAACTGAACGTCCGCGTCGCGAACGACTCGTACCACCGGCAACGCAGCGTCGAGGTATGCCATTGCCTCTGGTGAGGTGAGTTTTGCGCGAATTCCCTTGGCCATATCCGATTCGGGGTCAGCCGCGGCCGCGCGAAGTCCGGCCAGCGAGCCGTAGCGGAGCATCAGCGTCGACGCAGTCTTCTCGCCGACACCCTTGATGCCGGGTAGACCGTCGGAGGCGTCTCCGCGCAGTACCGCGAGTTCGGCGTATGCCTCGCCCGCACGGTCACCGGGTACCCCATACTTCTCGGCGACCTCGACCGGTCCGAACAGTTCCGCCTTGGACAAACCGCGGCCCACGTAGAGGACACGAACGGGCACGTACTCGTCGGTGACGACCTGCAGTAGATCGCGGTCACCACTGACGACGACGGTGAGATCTTCGCGCTCGGTGGCGGCAAGCGTTCCCAGCACGTCGTCGGCTTCGAGTCCGACAGCACCCGCCGTCGCGATACCCGCTGCTGCGAGTACGTCCATGATCATGTCGACCTGAGGTGTCAACGTGTCCGGAACTTCTTCGGACGAACCGTCAGATCCTTCTTCGACGCGATGCGCTTTGTACGTCGGGACGGCGTCGACGCGAAACTGCGGTCGCCAATCCAAGTCCAGGCATACGGCGAGACGACTCGGCTGGTGTTTGGTGATCAGGGACGCCACCATGTCGGTGAAACCGCGCACCGCGTTGACTGGTCTTCCGTCGGGGTCGACGAATGACTCGGGCAGCGCGTAGAACGCACGAAACCACAGGCTGGCACCGTCGAGGAGAAGCAATGGCCCACTCATGGTCACCATCCTGCCAGTCGGCACTAACCTGTAAGCCATGACGTCTCCAGCCGAACAGGATTCCCGATTCTCCAGCGCCGTGTACGGCGCACGTATCGCTCGCGCCGCGGAGTTGGCTCGATCAGCAGGACTCGACGGTCTGGTGGTGACTCCCGGTCCGGATCTGCGGTACCTGACAGGTTCTCGGGCTGACTCGTTCGAGCGCTTGACCGCGTTGGTCATCGCCGCAGACACGGCGAAGGCGTCCGTCGTACTTCCTCGGTTGGAGTTGGCGTCGCTGAAGGAATCGGCAGTGGGCGACCTCGGGTTGACCGTCCTCGACTGGGTCGACGGTGTCGACCCGTATGCGATTGTGGCGGCTCAACTCCCGGCCGGCGCCAAGGTTGCGGTGACGGACGCGATGCCCGCGCTGCATCTGATCCCGCTCGCAGACACCTTGGGCGCGTTGCCGATCCTCGCCACCGGCGTCTTGCGCGAATTACGGATGGTCAAGGACGACGCCGAAATCGAGGCGTTGCGAAGGGCCGGTGCGGCGATCGACCGGGTTCACGCCCGCATGGCCGAGTTCTTGATCGTCGGCCGTACGGAAGCCGAAGTGGGCGAGGCGATTTCGGCGGCGATCCTCGAAGAGGGCCACACCGAGGCTGCGTTTGTGATCGTCGGATCGGGCCCGCACGGTGCCGACCCGCACCACGAGGTCTCGGACCGGGTGATCGAGAGCGGCGATGTCGTGGTGATCGACATCGGCGGACCGGTCGAGCCCGGGTACAACTCGGACTCCACCCGTACGTACAGCATGGGGCAGCCGTCCGCGGAGGTTGCAGCACAGTTCGCGGTACTCGAGGCGGCGCAACAGGCTGCTGTCGATTCGGTGCGGCCAGGTGTATCCGCAGAATCCGTGGACATTGCCGCCCGTGAAGTTCTTGCCGCACAGGGGCTTGCGGAGGTGTTCGTTCACCGCACCGGTCACGGTATCGGGCTGTCCGTGCACGAGGAGCCGTACATCGTCGAGGGCAACACCATCGAACTCGTCGAAGGTATGGCCTTCAGTATCGAACCGGGAATCTACTTCCGCGGCAATTGGGGCGCCCGTATCGAGGACATCGTCGTCGTGACTGCGGACGGTTGCGAGTCGTTCAACAACCGTCCGCACGGCCTGACTGTCCTCGGCTGATCAGCTTTCCTTGAACGCCGCGGACCCGAGTATGCGTGTGACGTCGATTTCGATGACCACGCGCGCAGGGTTGACCCGTGGCTGGCGGTACCGCTCGGCATAACGCCGAACGGCGTCGGCCACGGAGTCCGCGTCGGTGAGCACGCGTGCCGGCCCCTCGAGCGTGAGCCAGCGGCCGCCGTCGACCGAACTGACTGCGGCGTATCCACCGCGCGCTGCGTTGATCGCCTTCTGTGAGCCACCGCTAGTGATCACGCGTGCCTTTCCGGCTTCCTGGTCCCAGGTGAATCCGACGGCCACAACGTGTGGGGTGCCGTTCGGACGCAACGTCGTGAGTGTCGCGAGGTGGTATTCACCGACGAACTTCAGTCCGTCTTCGGTGAGAGTCTGCTGCGACGATGGCGTGGTGGAGGGGGTGAGCGTCATGCCACGACGGTAATCCAGGACACTGGAGCGGTGACTGCGGGTGCGAACGTGAATGACATCGAGACGGTACTGCTCCTCGGCGGACGAAGTGAGATCGGCCTCGAGATCGCGGTCAGGCTCGCGCCGGGCCGCAACATTGTTCTGGCTGCCAGACGCAGCGGCGAACTGTCGGCGCAGGCGCAGATGCTCAGGAACGCCGGAGCGGTCGGCGTCTCCACCGTCGAGTTCGACGCCGACGCCGTGGACACGCACGGAGACCTCCTGGACGCCGTAGTCACCGAGCACGGCCGGATTTCGGTTGCAGTGCTGGCTTTCGGAATTCTCGGCGACCAAGCGCGTGCCGAAACCGACGCGGCGCATGCGGTCGCGGTGGTACACACCGACTACGTGGCTCAGATCAGCATCCTCACGCACCTCGCGGAGATCATGCGCCGACAGGGAACCGGAAAGATCGTGGTGTTCTCGTCCGTCGCCGGCGTTCGGGTTCGCCGCGCCAACTACGTGTACGGGAGTGCAAAGGCAGGCTTGGAGGGTTTTGCCAGCGGTCTGGGCGACGCGCTGCACGGTTCGGGCGTCCAATTGATGCTGGTACGGCCGGGATTCGTCATCGGCAACATGACGGAAGGGATGTCGCCCGCCCCGATGTCGAGCACTCCGTCGCAGGTCGCCGACGCCGTCGTACGGGGACTGAACTCCGGGGCGACGCGTGTGTGGGTTCCGCGAATCTTGCAGCCGGTGTTCTTCGTCATGCGGCTTCTGCCTCAGACGATCTGGCGCCGGATGCCGCGATGACCGCGCACCCGGTGGTGATCGTCGGCATCGGCGCCGACGGCTGGGAAGGGCTGTCCGAGAGCGCAAAGGGTGCAATCCTGGGTGCGGAGGTCCTGATGGGGTCGCCGCGCCAGTTGGAACTGGTCCCGACGACACACCTCGGGGCGCGGCGAGCGCACACCCGGCTGGCGTGGCCGTCTCCGATGATCCCGGCGTTGCCGTCGATGTTCGCCGAGAGCGCCGATCGGCGTGTGTGTGTACTCGCGAGCGGTGACCCGATGTTCCACGGCCTCGGCGTCACGTTGGTTCGGCTGCTCGGCGTGGACAACGTGCGAGTGATCTCCCACCCGTCGTCGGTGGCGTTGGCGAGCGCGCGAATGGGATGGGCGTCGGCCGACATCGAAGTCGTGAGCCTGGTCAACCGAGACTCGGCGACCGTCTTGGCTGCAGTGGCCGACGGTGCGCGCCTGCTGGTTTTGAGCAACGGGCGCTCGACACCGGGTGAGGTGGCTCGTCTGTTGTCCGGAGCGGGCTACGGTCGATCGACTCTGACTGTGCTGGCCCAGCTCGGCGGGGCCGAGGAATCGCGGACCGTCACGGTCGCAGACGAGTGGGATCACGCGGACCAGGACGTGGACGCGTTGAACGTTCTGGCCCTCGAGTGCATCTCGGCCGATGATCCATTGCGGCTGACTCGAATCCCGGGACTACCCGATGCAGCGTTTGTCGGCGATGGTCAGATGACCAAGCAGGAGATCCGTGCG
This sequence comes from Rhodococcus sp. IEGM 1318, assembly GCF_033142465.1. NCBI lineage: Bacteria > Bacillati > Actinomycetota > Actinomycetes > Mycobacteriales > Nocardiaceae > Rhodococcus > Rhodococcus sp. IEGM 1318. The sequence continues at coordinate 277,936 of NZ_JAWLSC010000009.1, read as the reverse complement.
CTGACGATGTGCGCACTCGCGCCGGCGCCGGGAGAGCACCTCTGGGATGTAGGTGGCGGGTCGGGAACCGTGGCCATCGAGTGGATGAGAACCCACCCGCGTTGCACTGCAACAGCATTCGAGAGGGTGGCGAGCCGGGTATCGCAGATCGGTGCCAATGCACTCAATCTCGGTGTGCCTGCGTTGGCAGTGAAAGGGACCGCGCCCGAGGCGTTTGCGGACGAGGTTCGGCGTCCCGATGCGGTGTTCGTCGGCGGCGGCGTCACGCAACCGGGAATGCTCGAAGCGTGCTGGGAGGAGTTGAGCGTGGGCGGGCGTCTGGTTGTCAACGCTGTGACCGCCGAGTCCGAATCGTTGCTGCTCGGCTGGATGAGTCGCCATGGTGGGACGCTGCGACGCTTTCAGGTGCAGCGCGCCGAGCCTTTGGGCGCGTTCAATGTTTGGCGCCCGCAACTTCCGGTGGTCCAATGGTCCGTCACAAAAAGTCAGCCGTCTGCAGACGCGGACACCGATACGCCGGAGGAATCCTCACAATGACCGTTCATTTCATCGGTGCGGGTCCCGGTGCGGCCGATCTGATCACTGTCCGCGCGCAGCGCATCATCGCCGCGAGCCCCGTGTGCCTGTACGCAGGCAGCCTCGTTCCAGCGGAGTTGCTCGAGTGGTGCCCGGTCGGCGCACAGGTCGTGGATACCGCTCGCCTGAGCCTGGACGAGATCACCGCGATTCTTGTCGAAGCGGATTCCGCTGGGCTGGACGTCGCGCGCTTGCATTCCGGTGATCCGTCGATCTTCAGCGCTGTGGCCGAACAGGCCCGTCGTCTGGACGCTGCGGGGGTCGATTTCGACATGGTTCCCGGTGTTCCTGCATTTACTGCGGCAGCAGCCGCGCTGGGGCGCGAGCTGACCGTTCCAGGCGTCTCCCAGACCATTGTTCTCACCCGTGTCTCCACCTTGTCGACGGCAATGCCGGAGGGTGAGGATCTGCTGTCCCTGGGCCGCAGCGGCGCCACGATGGTGGTTCACCTCGGCGCTCATCGCATCGAACAGATCGCATCCGAGTTGGCCGAAAATTATGGCGAAGACTGCCCCGTGGCGGTGGTCGCCTTTGCCTCACGGCCCGAGGAGATCGTTGTTCGAGGCACTTTGAATACGATCGTCGAACTTGTCCATGCAGCCGGCATCACGAAGACCGCCGTTGTAATCGTCGGCCGAGTGTTGACTGCGGAAGGATTTCCGGACAGCTACCTCTACTCGGCAGTGCGTGAGAGAAGCACACACTGACCTCGGCAGGTGTTCGTCGTCGCGTACTCCTACTCGGCGGCACGGGCGAAGGCCGAGTGATCGCGTCTCGGTTGGCAGGTTCAGCTGACCTCGAAGTTGTCACCTCACTGGCCGGCCGGGTACGTGATCCTCGATGGCCCGAGGGGGAAGTGCGCATCGGCGGATTCGGGGGAGCGGAGGGACTCTCGGAGTGGTTGTCGGCCAACGATATTCGCGCGGTCCTCGACGCCACGCATCCCTTTGCCTCTCGCATCACCAGAAATGCATCCGAAGCATGCCTCGCGACTTCCGTTCCGTATGCCATGTACCGACGCCCGCCATGGCGCAAGCAACCCGGTGACACCTGGCTTCCGGTACGCGATCTCGATCACGCCGCAGAGTTGGTGCCGACGGTCGGCTCGCGCGCTTTTCTGACGATCGGGAGGCAAGCAGTTCCGGCGTTCGACCGCGTGAAGAACGTCTCGTTTCTCGTGCGCTCGATCGATCCGCCATCGGGACCATTGCCGCCTCACTCGCAATTGCTGCTCGCACGTGGTCCGTTCGACGTCGAAGCGGAAGTCGACCTGATGAGAACTCACGGCATCGACGTCGTGATCACCAAGAACAGCGGCGGCGGGCAGACGTACGCAAAGATCGCGGCGGCCAGGCAACTGTCGATCCCGGTGATCGTCGTCGAGCGACCACCGGTCCCGGAGGCGGTCGAGGCATTCGACACCGAAGCCGGGGCTGTGGACTGGCTCAGGGCTTTCGGTAGTGGAACGGCGCCGTGAGGCCGACATTGCGTTCGCTTCAGGTTCGTCTAAGGTTCCGTACCCATACTGGAGGGATGTTGGGATCTTTCGACGCCGCACTGCGGGACCGCGCATGAGAGTGTCGGTTCCCGGAATGAGCCGTCGAAAACCATCGGGAATTCACGTGCGGACACTCCATGCTCGCGTGAAATTGTTGACCGCAGGCCTGGTGGCGATCGCGGTGATCGTGTCGGCGTCGGCGGTGTACATCGTGTTCAACGCGTATTTGCAGGGCAACGTCGACCGGCAACTCGAGCGCACGAGTGATGCGATCACCGACACCGTCAATTTCGGCGGTGTCACACCGGTTCTGGGATTGACGGCCGGCGCGGATACAGCGGTCATCCAGGCAGTGGGGCTTCTCACTGCCGACGGCGCCTTGGTGACGGCAACTCCCGGTCTGCCGCCGTTCAGCACCAGCGCGGACGCCATCAGGTCGATCGCAGACGGCAATTCGTCGCAGACGATCGCAACTGTCGATGCGTATCGAATTCTTGTCGAGCCCTCGGTTGCCGGGCAGACTTTGGTTGTCGCCCAATCCTTGGGGCCGACGCGTTCGGTCCTCAAGCGGCTTGCGGTGGTGTTGGCGGCACTGGGTGCGGCTGGGATCGCGCTGGCATACGCTGCCGGAGATGCAGTGGCTCGCACAGGATTACGGCCGATTTCGCGGCTCACTGCGGCGACGCGGCGAGTTGCCGAAACGGATGATCTTGCGCCGATCCCGGTGACCGGTGACGACGAGTTGGCTTCGTTGACAGTCAGTTTCAATCGGATGCTCGGGACGTTGTCGGAATCGCGGGCACGTCAGAGAAGTCTGATCACCGAAGCGGGCCAGGATCTTCTGGCTCCTTTGACAGCACTTCGCACCAATATCGAATTGTTGATGTCTTTCGATACCAAGTCCGGCGCGATTTCCGAGACGGATGCAACGCAGTTGCGTGAAGAAATCACCGACCAGATGATGGAGTTGACGCTCCTCGTCGGAGAGTTGGTGGACCGTGCGCGGGTTGACGAAAGCACGTTGGGGAGAGGAGATTCCCTCTAAAACGGACGTCTGACCAGCGCCTTTGTTGCATTTGTCATTGAAGCAATGGAAGGAGCGCTGGTAATGTGGGGCAATTGTGAAGTTTTTGGGTATAGCTGGAGTGTGGCGCGAACCATGGGGTTTGCTGGGCGGGGGCCTTTGGAGGACGAGAGGGATTCAGTGGTCAAGCAAGCACGCGCCGAGCTGACTCGGCAGCAAATCGTTGCCGGCGCGGCCGCGCAGTTCGAGAAGACTGGTTACGGCAGCACCAGCATGGCCGACATAGTCTCGGGGGCCGGTACTACCAAGGGCGCGTTGTACTTCCATTTCGCGTCGAAGGACGAGCTCGCGCAATTCATCATTGCCGAACAGCATCGGCTCTCGATCGAATCGGTGCAGGCGATTTCCGCGACGGGCAAGGACCCGTTGGAACAGATGATCATGCTCACGCACGAAATGGCACGCCAGATTGTCGACGAGCCGATCGTTCGCGCGGGCATTCGTCTTACGCTGGAACTGAGCACGTACGAGGGACCGGTGGAACCGTACGCCGAATGGATCTCGGCAATCACCGATCTCACCGCCAGAGCTCAGGCGGAGGGTGAAATCCGAAAATCGGTCAGCGCAGAATCGTTCGGCAGGTTCATGCCCTCGGCATTCACCGGGGTACAGCTGGTTTCGAATGTTCTCACCCGACGCTCGGACCTTCCGGATCGTGTCGACGAGATGTGGCAGATCCTCCTTCCGGGAATCGTTAGCGACGAACTTTCCGGCGACATCGAGCGGCTCGTCAAGTCGCGGTGGACTCCGGCGGCGGCGTAACCTGCGGGACATGACCGTTACGCGGATTGTTTCGGATCTGTCGAGTAGTTCTCTCGAGGCCGCGCAGCGCTTCTACACCGAAGTGCTGGGCCTCGAAGTGGTGATGGATCACGGGTGGATCGTGACGTTGGCTTCGCCGACGGATCCGTCTCTGCAGATCAGCATCATGACGCACGACGCGCATGCGCCCGTCGTGCCGGACGTCTCCGTCGCGGTGGACGATCTCGACGCAGCGTACGAGGCCGCGGTGCAGCGCGGCGACACGATCGTTTATCCCGTCACCGTGGAGCCGTGGGGTGTGCGCAGATTCTTCGCTGCCGACCCCGACGGTCACGTGATCAACATCCTCAGCCACCGACGCGAGCAATGATGGCGTCCCGCCCGGGCGGGCTGACGTACCTCGAGGTGGGCGCAACGTCAGGCGTTCTCCCGGCCGGCTATCACCACGTTCACGAGAGCGCGACCGTCGGATCCGGACGTGGAGATTTCGAGGTCGCGGCCCGTACCGTCCTGGAATGGGGAATGCACCGCGGAGCCGGTTTAACCGTCCGTACGGCAGCCCCGACCGCGGTGGCGGGTCAGGATGCGACTTTCGGACTCGGTCCGGTGACTATCCCAGTTCGGATTGTCTATGTCGTCGACGAACCCAATCGCAAGGGCTTCGCGTACGGAACCCGCGCCGGCCACCCCGAATGCGGGGAGGAGCTGTTTGTCATCCAGTTCGACGAGAACAGCAAAGCGGTTCGCATCGAGATCGTCGCATTCTCCAAGCCTGGAACGTGGTGGGTGCGTCTCGGCGCTCCGATCGGACGTCGAGTTCAGGCGTTTGTGACGCGCCGCTACATCCGTGCCGTCCGCGCGAGCGTCGACCGATCGCGGGTTTGACCCGTTGTAGGCGTCAATTCAATCCAGCGTACGAGTGCAATGCCGACACGACGTAGTTAATTGCAAACATGTTGAAAAGCATGGTTGCGAGCGCAGCAACATTGATCCATGCCGCACGCATGTTCTTCAATCCTGCGGTAGCGCGCGCATGGAGGTACGCGGCATAGAGAACCCAGGAGATGAACGAGACCGTCTCCTTGGGGTCCCAGCCCCAGAAACGTCCCCACGCGGCTTCCGCCCAGATCGCCCCGCAGATCACCCCGATGCTGAACAATGGGAACCCAACGACCGTTGTTCGGTAGGCCACGCGGTCAAGCAATTCGGATGACGGCAGTCGTGCCGCAATCCAACGCAACGCGCGTTTCTTCGACTGCGGACCCACCTCGGCAATCATGAAAAGTGCGCTGACCGCACTTGCGAAGGTAAGGATGCCGGAGGCGGCGACGATGATCGTGACGTGCACGCCGATCCAGTACGAACGAAGAGCGGGTACGACCGGCGCTGCCTCGGCATACATGCTTGCGGCGGCGACGAACAGAAGCACCACGGTGGGTGACAGAACGAAGATGGTCAACGATCGAATCGGGTACCGCCGCAGAATGACCAGCCAGCATGCCACCAATGCCGCGCTGAGGAAAAGCGCGTACTCGTAGAGGTTTCCGAGAGGCCATCGATGCGTCGAGATGCCGCGAAGTGCAAGCGCGGTGACGTTGAGGACCAGGGCGACGACGATGAGAGACATGGCAGCGCGACCCGCACGATGGGCGCGGGTTCGATTCGGCGGCAATGCGATCCGGCCGGGCAATGCCGGATTCGATGCACTTCCGGCATGTGCGAGTGCCGGTCGCACTGTGACAGAGAGGGGTGCGCTGGAGAAGTCGACGACGGAAAGAACCAGGGCGAGAACGTAAATCGCGAAAGACGACGCGAAGGCGTAGTCGCTGTACTGCGCGAGAACTGGATCGACCGACATCAGGCTCCTCATAACGACCGGTTGGTTGTCATTTGGAATCTACTACAGATGATCGTAGAAGTGGTTGAGTCGTCTGTCGGTTCGGTCGGCCGGAAAATGATTGGACGAGCTTCGGTTCGGGTTGATAGCTTGTGCGAGACCGTGACAACACGCCAGGAGGTGAGACCCATGAACGCTGTAACCATGTGGGTGCTCCCACTCGTGTTCACGGATCGGCGATTGACGTAGGTGTCGCCGGGAGCGCCTCGAGTAGGCAATCCCGAAAGGTAACACCATGCAATCCAATTCTCAGACCATCGAATTCACTTCCGAGACGACGTTGAACGGTGTCGTCGAACGCCATTTCATTCTGGACGACATCACCGGTGTGCTCTGGTCACCCGCGTCCGGATCTGTCGAATCACCCCTCCTGCTGTCCGGGCACTCCGGCGGCATGCATAAGAAGGCACCAGGACTGGTTGCCAGTGCGCTCCACAGCGTGAGCTCCCACGGGTTCACAGTCGCCGCGATCGACGCGCCCGGACATGGCGGCCGGCCGCGGAACACACAGGACGAACAGTGGGTCGAGGCGATCCATCAGGCCCGGGCGGCCCGCGAGCCGATCGCCCCGATCGTCGTCGAGTACAACCGGTCGCTGGCGGAGCGTGCAGTGCCGGAATGGCAGGCGACCCTCGACGCCCTGCAAGCGCTGCCTGAGGTCGACGCCGATGCTCCGATCGGCTTCGGCGGCGTGTCGTTAGGGGTCGTGACCGGGCTCATGTTGGCCCCGGTCGAATCCAGGATCGCTGCCGTGAGCTTCGGGGGAGTTTTCGTGGACAGCTCCCTCCTCGAGGCTGCACGAAGGCTCACTGTCCCGGTCGAGTACCGGATCCCTTGGGACGACAAGGATTACGACCGCACGTCAGGGATCGCGTTGTTCGATGCCTTCGGCTCGAAGGAGAAGACGCTGCACGCATACTCGGGCAGGCACTATCCCGTGCCCGCCTACGAGCGCGACAGTTCGGCTTGGTTCTTCGCCCGCCACCTCGGCGGGAGCGGTGGCGCTCCTGTGAGCTGACGTGAACACGTATTGGCGTCCGGCCTGTGTCGGACGCCGATACGATCTGTGGCAGAGGGCTAGCGCTTCTAAGTCGGCGCGGCTCGTGGGCATCGAAGTGCTGAGAAACTTAGTCGAATCCCTAAACACTCATATCTGGCCACGTTGTACATTGGAAGTGCAGTGCCGACGCATCCTTCTCCGGGTTTGCCTACCATGTCGAGCGGCAGCAGACGTGACCCGTTATTTGCAGCAATCCCGGTTAGCCGTCGAGTCGGCGCAGGTGTTCGTTCCAGTGCGTGGGTATTCAGGCTCGATGGGAAGTGTGTGCTGGAGATCGCATGGAGTTTCCGGGCTAGATTCGCAGAGCGATCCCGCGTGTGTTCGGCCCGAATCCGGAAATGGTTTCGGGCCGAACACGTGGGTATCGAGAAAGCAGGGTCAGCTGGTGGTGAAGAAGCTCGGCTTACCCGTGAAACCTGCAGACACCGACCATAACCCGTCGGCTCCGGCCGGAACAGTAATGCAAGAGTTTCCTTCCGCGATTCCGCCGGGATAAACTTGGTCCACGTCACTAAGGTCGCCGGGGATGACGCCGCATCTGTCGCTGTACGCCTTGTTATCCGAGCCGACGAACTTGATAGTTAGATCTACCCAGGCGATCCCGGTGTCATCACCGGTATAGGTCGCCGTGACCGGCACGATCCAATATTCCATTCCCGGCTTCGGAAGATCGTTGAACTGGTTTTCGGCGCTGACCTCATTGCCTGCCTCGCGTGGAGCGCCGAGCACGATGTCCCATTCGTCATTGACGACCGACGCGCCAATGGGAAGCGGGTTCTCACGGCTGCCAGGCGTGCCTTTGCCATCGCCACTTGCCACGGACCCTTCGGCGGAATTTGGGTCGGCCGCCGATAGTTCTGATCCGCTGAACGCTTCGTCGACAGCATCTGTGACGACCGCGAAGAAGACGATGAATCCGACAAGGGTGCCAACGATCGCGACAATGATCGCAGCGACGCTTGTGCCTTTGACCTTGCCGGATTGGCATACTCCCACGATGCCGAGAATGAACCCGATCGGGAGCAGGATCCACCCGACGATGAGGGCGCCGGGAATGCACGCGAAGACGAAGCCAATCACCGCGATGATGATGGCGATCAAGCCGACGGTGTTCTTTTGTTTCTCCGGCCTGTGGGGTATTGGCGGGTACGGGGCATAAGCAGGGGGAGGGCCCGTAGGGGGTCCGGGTGGCGGCATGTTCATCGTTGCGTCCTCCATCAGAGTCGTGTGCCTGTCACATGGCGAAATTCCCGCGTACAGATCGTTATTGCTTGCTAATTCCAGTGCGCGGAGTATCCGCCCTGTTTCTCTCTCATCTTCGCGGTGGAAGTTCGAAGTACTTTCTAGATATAAGCAGATAGCAGTGAGAAATACGAAAACGGCACTGGGATGAACAACGCCTTTCACAGCGGCAAACCATCATCAGCCACCGCCCGATTATTGAAAATGCCAGATCACGACGATCCCTGTGAAGTGCGGGTTAGGTTATGCTGAACCACCAGTAGGCGGCGGCCAGTCCATTGGCGACTGTATGGGTGGTTGGTGGCGCCCATGCAGGTACGCACCAAAAGCTTAGTTCGGTCATCGGATCCTCCGCTGTAGACGCAGCTTTATACTGTTATCGCACCGAGTTCGGGGGTATGTTACGGAAATTGCGCGCCCGATTGATCGGTGTGCGGATCCAAGTGCGACTTAAACTCGTTTCCGGTTGGCATCGTGTCAGACGTGAATGCGAACAAGGACTCCTCGCACGAGGGCACCGCGGGTTTTCAATGGTTCGAGCAACTTCCCACAAGTTACGATTTTCCCCTTGGTCATGGATGAAATAGGGAAGTCGCGCAGCAACCTCTTGAGCCACAGGGTGAAACGGGGTAGCTCAGATGACTGTGTCGTACAACCTCATTGACGCAGGACAACTAGTGCCGGGGACGGTCGTCCTTTCGTGCGGTCGGGACTTTCAAGGCACGCTGACATAAGCACGGGGGCGAGCCGCCGCGACGCCGAGGTCATGAATCGATTTTTGCGCAACTCGTACGCCCTGCAGTCGATTACGCATTGGTACCGAACTGACCAGACCCCTTTTTCAGCGCACCTGCCAGTGTTGATTCGGTTGAGCGTGTTCTGACGCCGTTGCGGCAAGAGTACCAACATCGGGTTTTTGCGATGAACAAGCACTTGCCGGAATATGTATGCAGGTGAGGGTGATCGTCCCCCAGTTCGGTGGGAAGTTTAGTGGACTCCCTTGTGGTGTTGGAAGGCTTTGTCCTTTAGGTCCGATCTCGCCCGCTGTTAACGATCTCGACGGTTGAGCTCAATCACTTCCGATGCGGCAATCGTCAGATCCGAGGCACATAAGAGGCATGACCTCCGGGGTCCTGGAGGCGTTCGGGATTTCATGTTGCTGATTAGATCTTGGCTCGTCGAGCAGTCAGGTGCGCGGACCGGTTCGATGCTGGACCCTGCACCAACGCAGTCGCGGTGACTGCGTTGGTCTTTCTCCACCACAAACCTCCCAACACGACCAAGGTCGACGCCGCGATGCCTCACCACTTGATTCCGGTGGTGGGAGCAGAATGTTCGCACTAGTCAGTCATGTCTAGCCGATCCTCGCGCAGGCCGATATCGCACGGCGACTGCACCCGACCGGAACTCGTGGCGATCGACGAGCGCGAGCTGGATGCGCTCGCGCAGACCGGCGAGCAACGTCGGTCCGTGTCCAGCGAGGACCGGTTGCACAACGAACTCGTACTCGTCGATCAGTCCCAGGTCTGCCAATGCCAGGGGGAGTGTTACGCCGCCAACCCACAGACCTTCGCCGGGCTGCTCCTTGAGTCGCTGAACTGCTGGCCCCAAGTCGCCCGGCACCAGTTCGGCATTCCAATCGACCCCGCTCAGCGTGTTCGACACGACGTACTTCTTCGCCCGGTCCATGGCCTCGGCGAACGGGATCTCCCACTCGTCCATCCAGTCAGGCCACGCCCCCGTTGCGGGCCGCCGCCACGCCGACTCCATCATCTCGTAGGTCACCCGGCCGAACAGCAAAGCATCGGCGCGTTCCATCTGGGCGGTCCAGTAGCGCATCGACTCCTCGTCGGGTGGGAGCCCCGCCTCGTGATGGCAGCAGCCGTCGAGAGTGACGTTGATCGAGTATCGAAGTGGTCGCATCTCGTTGTTCTCCCCTGATACGCGCAGAGTGACAGCACCGGACCGTACTCAGACTACTGCCGGGCTGTCGGTGTAGATCAGGTTCGGGACCTGGAGTCACGCGGGGGTCGACCGAACAGTAACCAGACGAGCGCACCGAGTACAGGCACCGCGATCACCAGCGCGCACCACCAGAATTTGGCGCCCGAACGGTCGAAGTCGGTGCGCACGATCGCCACGAGCGCGCTAACCGTGATGAAGATCCATGCAAGTACGAAGGCGGTGAAGGTGACGTCCATCCAAAGCGGAATGGTGGGGTTGTGGATCGATTCGTTCACGCTTCCAGACCACTTTCGACGACTGTGCCTTGATGAAAGAGCACGCTCCATCGATTCTCGGTGAACCGCCAGATGGATGATCGCTCGGTAACCCGATGCGCTTGCGCCAGCCGGTACGTCACCAGATATGTGTCCGGAGCGATCCGGCTCAGCGCTGGCCGGTCAACCCTCCACCCGAGTTCGGCGGCGTCGTTCACCTCGCCGCGGAGGCGTCGGCGCTCAACTACCGACTGCACGTAGTCGCGGGTGTATCGAGCACCCGAGGCTCCGATCTCCCGGAACTCCGGGTCGACGACCGCATCGAACTCGTCTCGTGACATCGCTACTCGAGTTCGGTGAAACAGAGGTTCGAACTCCATCAACTCGTCGAGGATCGGGCGAAACTCGTGCGGGGTCGTCACGACTGCTCCGAGAACTGCGCCCTCATCTCGATCCCTATCTCCGCGTGTCGCAGGAGGAAGGCCTTCTCGTCATACCCCTTGCGCCGCAACCAGAGAGTGACCTCGCTGTTGCATTTGCTTGCATTGCACGAGCGGCAAGCCGGTGCGATGTTGTCGAGTGTATAGCGCCCACCGCGGGAGATCGCCAGCACGCAGTCACGCTGCGGCGACTCGTCCAACTCGCCGCAGTACGCGCAGCCACCCCAGGCCGCTTTGAGCGCGGACCACTGCTCGACGGACAGGTCGTGCTCCACCAGATCCATTCGGCGTTTGCGTTTGCGTGCGTATCTGGCTTTCCGGGTCCGGTTGACGGGCATGACGCCATGCTATCGCCGAGTGGTGGTCACTCCGGGTAGCGCCGCGGGGTGAACACCTGACGGCCCGAACCGGTTTCGACGACGGTTGTCATCGACGAGCCAACGATCAGCAGCGTCCGCATGTCGATCTCGGAAGGCTCGAGCTCGCCGAGGGTCACGACCCGAACGGATTCCTCGGTGCCGGCAACATCGCGCCCGATGACAACGGGAGTCTCGTGGGAGCGGTGCTCGAGCACGAGGTCCTTCATGGCTTGGACCTGCCACGTCCGGGACTTCGACGCCGGGTTGTAGACCGCAAACGCCATGTCCGCGGCTGCAACTGCCGAGATACGTCGCGCGACGACATCCCACGGCTTGAGGCGGTCAGAGAGGGAGAGCACCGCATAGTCGTGCCCGAGGGGAGCGCCGACACGACTGGCAACAGCGTTTGCCGCCGTCATACCGGGAAGGATGCGGACCGGGACGCCGCGCCACTGGTCTTCGGCGGCAACTTCGAGAACTGCTGCAGCCATGGCGAATACGCCGGGATCTCCCGACGAGACGACAGCTACACGGGCGCCGTTCTTCGCCAGGTCCAACGCCATTGCGGCGCGTTCCGCTTCGACGCGGTTGTCGCTGGAATGACGACGCTGGCCCGGACGCGTCGGCACGCGATCGACGTAAGGGCCGTAGCCGACGAGGTCGGTTGCCAACGAAAGCTCATACGCCACTTCGGGTGTGGTCCAGGCGGTGTCGCCCGGTCCGAGTCCGACCACGACCACCTCGCCGCGGGATTCGGTTGCAGGTCGAGGGTTGTTCGACGGGCTCGGAACGATGGCGATCGAGAAGTACGGAACTCCGTCCGGGTCGACCTCGGCAGCGGATTCGACGCGTTGACGTGTGGTGCTCGCGCGTTCGACGTAGTGCGCTTCATCCAAGCGGCCTGAATCCTCGAGCGATTGCAGGACCGGTGGGAACGTGCGTCCGAGTTTGAGAATGGCTGCGGCGTCGGTTTCCTTGAGCCGCCTGGTCAGCTCGGCCTGCGGCAATGTTCCGGGTAAGATCGTGAGGATTTCTTCACCCTCGACCAGCGGTTTTCCGAGTGCAGCCGATGCCGCGCTGACGGAGGTGACACCGGGAATCACCTCGGCGTCGAAGCGATCGGCCAGCCGCTTGTGCATGTGCATGTAGGAGCTGTAGAAGAGCGGATCGCCGGCAGCGAGCAACGCGACGGTTCGACCGGCCTCGAGGTGAACTGCGAGTCGCTCGGCAGCCGCTTCGTAGAACTCGTCCATCGCGCCCTGATATCCGCCGGGATGGTCAACGGTCTCGGTGGTGACGGGGTAGACGAGGTGTTCTTCGATCTGCCCTTCGCGCATGTACGGCGCTGCAACTGCGCGGGAGATGCTCTTGCCGTGCCGCGCAGAGTGGAACGCGACCACGTCTGCCTCGCCGATGACGCGGGCGGCCTTGACGGTCACCAATTCGGGATCGCCGGGGCCGATACCGACACCCCAGAGCTTGCCTGCACTCATTCGACTTCGCTCGCAATCGCATTGACGACCGCCGCAGTGATTGCGCTGCCGCCGCGTCGGCCGCGGAGCACGAGATGATCGATTCCGCTGGCGTGTTCGATGAGAGCTTCCTTCGACTCGGCAGCGCCGATGAAGCCGACCGGACCTCCGACGATGGCGGCGGGACGGGGTGCTCCGGCTTCGATGAGGTTCAGGAGATGGAACAGCGCGGTGGGTGCGTTTCCGATCGCGACAACAGCGCCCTCGAGCTTGGCTCCCCACAGTTCGAGTGCAGCGGCCGAGCGAGTGTTGTCGATGGTCGACGCCAGCACGGGGACCCGAGGATCGCCGAGGGTGCAGATGACGTCGTTGCCGGCGGGCAGACGCTTGCGCGTGATGCCGGCCGCCACCATCTGGGCGTCGCAGAAGATCGGCGCGCCGTCGCGCAGAGCGGCACGCGCGGCCGAGACGACTCCAGGCGTGAAGGCGACGTCGTCGACGAGATCGACCTGGCCACTTGCGTGAATCATGCGCACTACAGCTTGCGAGACATCCGCCGGGAAACGGCTCAGGTCGGCTTCGGCCCGAATGGTGGCAAAGGACTGGCGATAGATTTCCGCGCCGTCACGGATGTACTCGATCATGTGCCACACGATAGAGGCATCACCGATCGGCCGGATTCACCCGGTAACCGTCACCCGTCGCAATCACATCCGCTACGTCCCCGCGGGGACGTCCGCAGCTGCGGTCGCACCCGGCCCAGTGCTGGCGCCCGACGACGGGCAGTTCTGCCTGCTCTACCGCGGTGATGGCGTCAGTGCGCACATCGGCGAGCGACTTCTCGCATCCCGGGCTTCCGGTGCAGGCGGTGACCTCGAGCCACGGTGAGTTCTCGTCGAAGATCAACCCCATGGGTGCCAGCACCCGGACTACCTGCTCGGCTGCCCATTCGTCGAGGTCGAAGATATGCACCGATCGCCAGGGCGTCACGACGACGGGCTTGTCGACGGCGGCGAGGAACTCGGCCAGCCGAGCGTCGAGCAGCCCGAATCGCAGGCCGCCGCCCAGAGCTACGGTCCCGTCGCGCTGCTCGAGCCAGCCGATAGTGGGCCGTGCATCCGGCGTGAGGTCCGCCGCAACGGTGGACTCGGCGCTCAGACCCAGCTGCTCGAGGGTGCGTTCGATTCCGTCCGGAACCTCGGCCAGGCGCCAGTGCTTGTCGCGAACGTCGAGGAATGATCGAGCCGCCTCGAGGAGCAATTCGACGGCGTCATCTGCATGTACGCGGTGAGTGGTGTGGTGACCGGCGAGCACCAGGGAATGCTCGGTAGCGCTGTGCGCATGGAGTCCGAAATCGCCCCGCAGTCCGGTGATGTCTCCGCGCCCGTCGTCAAGGGTGAACAGGGTTCGCCCCGGCAGATCGGCCAATGCCTGATCCGCCTGAATGGCCGAATCGAGACGGTGGACCAGTTCACGAATGTCGGCGACGCCCCCGATACGGCCGGACAGTGGGGACGCGAGGATGTTGCGCACTCGTTCGTGCGTCGCGGACGGCAGCAGACCGGCCGAAGCGATACGCGCCGCGAAGGCTTCGGGGTCCGAGACCGAGCGCAGTTGTACGTTGCCCCTCGAGGTGAGTTCCATCTGCCCGTTGCCCAGATCGCGCGCCGCGTCTGCGAGCGTCTGCAACTGGGTGGGGGTGAGGAGTCCGCCGGGTAGGCGCACGCGTGCCAGTGCGCCGTCGGCGGCGTGGTGAACTTGCAGTGCACCCGGGCACGCGTCTGGCTGTGAACGGTCCGTGGGCATGGCTCCAGGGTACGACCTGTCATGAGTGCTTTCTGCGGACCGGTAGCATCACCACCACCAGTGACGGCAGTTGAGGAAACCGGTGAAAGTCCGGTGCGGTCGCGCCACTGTGAGTGTTGCTCGAGCGGGACGTGTTTCCGCTCGGAAACACGAGTCAGACCCTCAACCGCCGTCGATGACAGATCTGTGCCACGGGGCGCGAAACCCCAGGAAGGCTTCACCCGTGATTCTTCTGCTCTCCACGTCCGACACCGATCTGCTGAGCGCCCGCGCCAGCCAGGAAGCCGGCGACGGCGTCTCCTATCGCTGGGCCAACCCCTCACGCTTGCTGGTCTCGGAGGACTTGCCGCCCTTGCTCGACGGCGTCGACCTCGTGATCGTTCGTATCCTCGGCAGCCGTCGCAGCTGGGAAGACGGCCTGGACATGGTCCTCGCCTCCGGACTCCCCGTAGTCGTTCTCGGCGGCGAGCACGCGCCGGATGCCGACCTCATGGAGTGCTCGACGGTTTCCGCCGGTGTCGCTGCCGAGGCGCACAACTACCTGGCCGAGGGTGGCGCACAGAATCTGGCACAGCTGCACCACTTCCTGTCCGACACCGTCCTGCTCACCGGCCACGGGTTCGAACCGCCGGCCCACCTGCCTTCCTGGGGAATCGCTGATTTCGCGCCCGATCTCGACTCGGCGACCGGTCCGGTCATCGCAGTTCTGTACTACCGCGCCCAGCATTTGGCCGGAAACACCCGGTACATCCAGGCGTTGTGCGACGCGGTCGCCGAGGCCGGTGGCACCGCGCTGCCGATCTACTGCGCATCTCTGCGAACCGCAGAAGCCGAACTTCTGAGCACGCTCCGCCGCGCCGACGCCATGGTCGTGACAGTTCTTGCTGCCGGTGGCACGAAGCCCGCGACCGCGTCCGCCGGTGGCGACGACGAAGCCTGGGATGTCGCCGCACTCGCTGCGCTCGACGTCCCCATCCTGCAGGGCCTGTGCCTGACCAGTAGCCGCGCCACCTGGGACGAGAACGACGACGGACTGTCGCCTCTCGACGTTGCGACCCAGGTCGCGGTGCCGGAATTCGACGGCCGCATCATTACCGTCCCGTTCTCCTTCAAGGAAATCGACTCCGACGGACTGTCCACGTACGTCCCCGACGTCGAGCGCGCTGCCCGTGTCGCCGGGATCGCGGTCCGTCACGGCAAGCTGCGCCACATTCCCACCACCGAGCGTCGCGTTGCTCTGATGCTCTCGGCGTACCCGACCAAGCACGCCCGCATCGGCAACGCCGTCGGTCTCGATACTCCGGCGAGCGCAATCGGCCTTCTCACTGAAATGCGTTCTGCCGGTTACGATCTCGGTCCGGTCGACGGTCCGGACGCAGTTCCCGGCCTGGCGGCGAAGGACGGCGACGCGCTGATCCATGCCCTGATCGCGGCCGGCGGACAGGATCCCGACTGGCTCACTGCCGAGCAGCTCGAGGGAAATCCGATCCGAATCTCGGCAGCGAAGTACCGCGAATGGTTTGCCACGTTGCCCGAAGAGCTGCGCAGCGGTGTCGAAGAGCATTGGGGCACAGCGCCCGGCGAGCTGTACGTCGACCGCTCACAGGATCCCGACGGCGAAATCGTCATCGCGGCACTGCGTTTCAACAACATCGTGCTCATGGTTCAGCCGCCCCGGGGATTCGGCGAAAAGCCCGTCGCGATCTACCACGATCCGGATCTGCCGCCGAGCCATCACTACTTGGCGGCCTACCGCTGGATCGCGGCGACGCCTGACGCTGGTGGATTCGGCGCCGACGCGGTTGTGCACCTGGGCAAGCACGGCAACCTCGAATGGTTGCCGGGCAAGACACTCGGCATGTCCAGCAACTGCGGCACCGACGCAGCGCTCGGCGACCTGCCGCTGATCTACCCGTTCCTGGTCAACGACCCGGGTGAGGGAACACAGGCAAAGCGTCGTGCCCACGCGACGCTCGTCGATCACCTGATCCCACCGATGGCCCGCGCCGAAAGCTACGGCGACATCTCCCGTCTCGAGCAACTGCTCGACGAGCACTCCAACATCTCCGCACTCGACCCGTCCAAGCTGCCGGCCATTCGCCAGCAGATCTGGACGCTGATGCGTGCTGCCAAGATGGACCACGACCTCGGCCTCGCGGAGCGGCCCGAAGAAGACGTGTTCGACGACATGCTCCTGCACGTCGACGGTTGGCTGTGCGAGATCAAGGACGTCCAGATCCGCGATGGTCTGCACATTCTCGGCCGCGCTCCCGAGGGCGACGCCGAAATCGAACTGGTCCTCGCCATGCTGCGTGCCCGTCAGATGTGGGGTGGCGAACAGAGCGTTCCCGGTCTGCGTGAGGCTCTCGGGCTCAGCGAAGACGGCGACGAGTCCCGCAGCCGTGTCGACGATATCGAGGAAAAGGCACACGCTCTGGTTCGCGGCATGTACGACGCCGACTGGAACCCCGCCGCCGCCGAAGACCTCAGCGACGACGAGACCGTCGTGAAGATCCTGCAGTTCGCCGCCACCGAAGTGGTTCCACGCCTCCGACAGACGAACAACGAGATCAAGCAGGTCCTGCATGCGCTTGACGGCGGTTTCATCGCGGCCGGTCCGAGCGGCTCGCCGCTGCGCGGCCTGATCAACGTGCTTCCCACCGGTCGCAACTTCTACTCGGTCGACCCCAAGGCAGTTCCGTCGCGTCTGGCGTGGGAGACCGGTCAGGCGATGGCCGAGTCGCTCGCCGCTCGCTATCTCGCAGATCACGGCGAATACCCGCGCTCGGTGGGTCTGTCGGTGTGGGGAACCGCAGCCATGCGTACCTCCGGCGACGACATCGCCGAAGTGTTTGCGCTCCTCGGTGTTCGCCCCGTCTGGGACGAAGCAAGCCGACGCGTCGTCAACCTCGAAGTCATCGATCTCGAAGAACTGGGCCGACCGCGCATCGACGTCACCGTCCGCATCTCCGGATTCTTCCGTGATGCGTTCCCACATGTGCTCGCATTGCTCGACGACGCCGTTCAATTGGTGGCAGCGCTGGACGAGACGGACGAGCAGAACTACGTGCGCGCTCACGCACAGGCGGATCTCGCCGAGCACGGCGACGCCAGACGTGCGACCACCCGCATCTTCGGTTCGAAGCCCGGAACTTACGGCGCCGGCCTGCTGCAACTCATCGACTCCAAGACCTGGCGCGGTGACGACGACCTCGCCGAGGTGTACACCAACTGGGGCGGCTTCGCGTACGGACGTGGGCTCGACGGAATCCCGGCAGCCGACGACATGCGCAGCGCATACCGTCGAATCAACGTGGCGGCCAAGAACACCGACACGCGTGAGCACGACATCGCCGATTCGGACGACTACTTCCAGTACCACGGCGGCATGGTTGCCACCGTGCGCGCGCTGACCGGGAAGTCACCCGAGGCGTACATCGGTGACAGCACTCGGCCGGAATCGGTTCGCACACGCACACTTTCGGAAGAGACCGCACGTGTCTTCCGGGCGCGCGTGGTCAACCCCCGCTGGCTCGACGCCATGCGCCGTCACGGGTACAAGGGTGCATTCGAGATGGCGGCCACGGTCGACTACCTCTTCGGGTACGACGCCACCACCAACGTCGTCGCGGACTGGATGTACGAGAAGCTCGCCGAGACATACGTTCTGGACGAGCAGAACCAGAAGTTCATGACGCAATCCAATCCGTGGGCCCTGCACGGAATCGCCGAGCGACTTCTCGAAGCCGCCGAGCGAAACATGTGGGAGCACCCCGAGCAGAAGACACTCGACGGCTTGCGTCAGGTGTACCTCGAAACCGAAGGCGAACTCGAGGGGGAGTGAGCCAACGGTTTCGAGGTCGGGCGCTGACGGATGTCAGCGCCCGGACTTGATGATTTCTGCGATGTTGCGTTCAGCCAACGCGGTGATGGTCAACGCCGGGTTGACCGTACCGGTACTGCCGGGGATTATGGCGGCGTCCATCACGTACAGGCCGTCGTACCCCTTGACTCGTCCGTAGCCGTCGGTGGCCTTGCCCATCACAGCACCACCGAGCGGATGCGCGGTGAACGAGGCGTTGACGTCCTTCGCGAACGGCAGCGCCGATGGCAGTGCGGTGCCGGCGAACGCCATCTTGTTCTGCACCGCGCGCAGTGCCTCGACGGTGGTGTCGTTGCCGTTCTTCGGCCAGTTCAGTGTGACGCGATTGGAGCCTTCGTCGTAGCTGAAGTCCGCACGCTGCGGATTGAGGGTCATTCCCAGGCTTCCGAGCATGCCGATGTTGAGTGGCAAGCCGGGGACGTACCAGTTTTCCATCGTCAGCGGCATCCCGGATTCGTCGACGATGCGCGACGCCGATGGTGATGCCTGAGCGAGGCCGTCGCTGAATCCGAACGAGCGCACCATCGCGGCGTCGCCGTTGGTTCCCCAGCCCTTGCCGATGTGCTCATTGAGGTTCGGAAGCGTTCCGGTGGCTTGGGCGCGGACGAGTAGTTCGGTTGTGCCGATCGATCCGGCACCGAGGAAGAGTTTGTCGCAAGTAATGGTTTTGCGGGCCAAGACCTTTCCGGCCGGATCGGTGGATTCGACATCTACCGTGTAACGGCCGCTCGTCTCTCGTCCGATGGACAGCACCTGATGGCCGTAGCAGACCGTGGCCCGGCCGGTAGCCTCCGCCGCAGGTATGTAGTTGAGGGTGAGGTCGAATTTCGCCCCGTTGGAGTTACCCATGTTGCTGTCGCCGACGGTGGCCGATGCACGACTTTGGCCGCGGAGTTCCGCGCGGACGACATCCCAGTCCCAGATTCCGTCTATGCGCTGCGGGTTGTAGCCAGCTTTGCGGGCATCCTGATCCCAACGCCGGGAGTGTCCGAATTGCGGGCTCTGGTAGATATCCTCGGGCATCGAGCTCAATCGCAGCATTTGGCGGACTTTGGGGTACCAGGTGGCATTCATCTCGTCAAAGCTGAGTGAGCTACCGAAGACGGCGTCGAAGAACCGTCGTTCCGGGGCGATCATCACACCGGTGAAGATGATCGAACCGCCACCGACGGCTGCTCCGCGCCAGACCGAAATATTCTTGTAGTCCGTGGCGTCGAGAACGCCTGGGAAGTTGTCGCAGAAGACGGGAAATCCCGTGAGGTTGGTGAAGGACGTGCGATGAAACAGTCCGCGCCCGTCGGCGAGGGCGTCCGAGGTGTGGATCTCTCGTTGCGGATCGCGGGGCCAGCGGAGCCCTCGTTCGAGGATCGTGACCTGAGTACCGCTTTGGGCCAGTCGAAGTGCGGTTGCGCTGGCGCCGAATCCAGAACCGATCACTATGGCTTCCGTATGTTGCGCCGGAATCGGAGACGGGACGAAGAGCTCCGGAACAAGGCGGCGGTAGTACGAATTGCCCATGGGCAATTCGCGCGCAGGTGCGGCGTGAACGGTTGGCGTCGACGCAAGCGGTGCAACAGCCGCTACGGCAGCTCCGATCCCTGCGGTTCTCAAGAAATCCCTGCGTTGCATTTCTGAATCCAACTCCCACCAGTTCGTGCCCCGGGAGCGGATCACTTCCAGGGTCAATCAGTTAGTTGCGTAAGAATAACTGTTTCCCGCAAACCTGATGCGCATTGGATCTGTGAGGTGTCGCACCGTTCGAAAAGATTGTGCATATGGGATATTTCGCCATTTTCGGAGATTGATTGCTGAACAGTCACCAGATATCGCACTTATCGTCGGACTGAAGCCGCAACTATCCTCGAAGTGTGAACCCCGACTTCAAGCGCGTCTCCGAGGCCAAGTACGTCCTACTCACGACCTTCCGCAAGGACGGGACGCCAGTGGCGACTCCGCTCTGGGCCGCGCTGGACGGCGACACGCTGCTGATGTGGACCGTCGCCGACTCCTACAAGGTCAGGCGCATCAGGCGAAACCCGTCAGTCACCGTCGCTGCGTGTGACGTTCGGGGAAATCCGAAGGGTGAACCGGTTGCCGCCGTCGCCGAGATCCTCGACGGACCGGGCACCGATCATGCTCGCGACGCGATCGCGCGTCGCTACGGAATCCTGGGTTGGATCACCATGAAAGGCAGTCTCCTTCGCCGCGGCAAGACCGGAACGATCGGACTTGCCATCACTGCAGCCTGACCGAGCATCAGTTGCCGAGTAGATCGTCCAACGCTGAATCGAACCGCGGATAGGTGAATGGGAAGCCGTTGTTCGCCAACACTTTCGACACGGCATGCCGACCCGTCAGGCCCAGGGCAGCGTCGCTGCGCAGAAGGAACGCGCCGATTCTGACCATGAACGCGGGCGTCGGCGGCGCAGGTGGGCGATGAAGGTGCTTGCGCAGCCCGCCCATCAGTTCTGAGTTTCGGACGGGATTCGGAGCCGTCGCGATGACCACACCTGAGGCAGCTGAATCGGGTTCCAGGGCCCACCGCACGATCGACAGCCAGTCGTCGATGTGAATCCAACTGGTCCATTGACTACCCGAGGCAACGCGTCCACCCAGCCCGAGACGCACGAGCAACAGGAGTCGTTCGAGTGCCGGCGTGCCTTTTTCCAGGACGACGCTGGTCCGTAGGATCACTACTCGTGACGTGTTGGCGCCCTCGACCGATGCCTTCCAGTCCTTTGCGACGTCGGTCATCTGAGGCGGCCCGTCAGCGAGAGGAGAATCCTCGTCCAATCGGGTCTCACCCGCATCGCCGTAGATCGCGAGCGTGCTCGCCTGGATCCACACCGGAACAGGGCTCGCCAGTAGTTTCGACGCTTCGACCAGCGCGCGGGTCGGATCGACTCGGGAACTGGTGAGCAATGCGATGTTTGCAGGTGTGGGTCGGCGATCGACCAACTCGCCGGCCAGATTGATCACCGCAGCGCCATCGAGTTCTCCCGCCCAGTCGCCTACCGTGACGCCGTCCCACTCAACCTGCCTGTGTCTGCCGGGTTTCGGTGACCGAGTCAGAACCACGACGTCATACCCGCGGTCGGCGAGATCGTCGCTGATCCGGCGGCCGAGAGCGCCGGTGCCACCGGCGATCACGACCTTCGCCATCACTGTGCCTGACTGACCGAGGACATGTGGAAATCGGGAATCCGCATCGGCGGCATAGCCGTTCGAGTGAACCAGTCTTTCCACTCGCGGGGGAGCGTGATCTCGGTGCGGCCCGCCTCGGTGACCCGCCGCAGGAGATCGAGGGGGCTCTCGTTGAAACGGAAGTTGTTGACGGCGCCGACGATCTTGCCGTCCTCGATCAAATACACACCGTCTCGCGTGAGTCCGGTCAGTAGCAGAGTCGCGGGATCCACCTCGCGGATGTACCAGAGGGTCGTGAGCAGCAGTCCCTTCTCGGTACCCGCGATCATGTCCTCGATCGAGGTGTCGTCACCACCGGTCAGGATGAGATTGTCGCCGGGAACTGCGACGGGTCGACCGAATTCTTGGGCAGCGTGGCGCGGGTATGCCAGCGCATTGACGACGCCGTCTCGGACCCAGTCGACGGGTTCGATCTCCATGCCGTTGTCGAACAGTGAGACGGATTCGCTCGACGACGTCGTGATCACGAACGGCGCGGACTGCAAGCCCTCGGCGCCGGGGTCGGAGGTCAGCGTGAGTGGCAAGGAACCCAGTTTCTCACCGATCCGCGTGCCGCCGGTGGAGGAAAGTGCGGTGTGCCCCTCTTCGGCGCCGCGGCCCTCCATGGTCCACATCAGATAGATCATCAGGTCCGCGACAGCCGACGGCGGAAGAATCGTCTCGTAGCGGCCGGCAGGCAGGCTGACGGAATTGCCCGCCCAGTCGAGTCGAGTGGTCAATTGCGACAACAGGTTCGGTATCGAGATATCGCTGAAATCGACGGTCCCTGATCCGACCCAGGCACTCGCGTCGCCGCGCTTACCGTTGATCTCCACGGAGCCGGTCGCTTGAGCCGTTCTGCGTCGCACGCCCGTCGAAGATCCGAGCCAGGTGGTGTGCATCTGGTGGTGGGCGAACCCGAACAGCTGGTCACCGCCGTCGAAGGCCGTGGACAGGTCGGCAGCCAACTGCGCGAAGACACCGATGTCGGTCAGGGCGGGCGGCAGGTCCCAGTCGGTCTCGGCCGCGGATTGGGTGATCAAGTCGGATGCGTCGTCAGCGGGAGTGGCTGTGCGAGCAGCTTCTTCGCTTGCCTGCACGAGCGCGGAAATCTGCTCCGGATCGACGCTGCTGGAACTGACAGTGCCCACCTTCGCGATGTCACCTTCGCGCACGATCGAAATCACCGTCCACGTCCGGGACAGTGAGACTCCGTTGGTGGTCATCGAATTGTTGGCCCACCGGAGCGACGCCTCACTCGCGTCGGTCACGATCACCAACGATTCGTCTACCGTCCTCGCAGCCAATGCACGCTCGACGACTTGCTGCGGATCGATCACTGCTGAGCCTCCGAACGAGTGTTGAGGATGTTGACTCCGCGGAACATAGCGGACGGGCAGCCGTGGCTGACCGCCGCAACCTGGCCGGGCTGCGCCTTGCCGCAGTTGAATGCGCCTTGCAGCCGCCAGGTCGACTCTCCGCCGACGGCTTCCATCGAGCCCCAGAAATCCGTTGTCGTCGCCTGATACGCCACGTCACGCACCTGACCGTCGAGCTTTCCGTCACGGATCTTGAAGAACCGCTGACCGGTGAACTGGAAGTTGTAGCGCTGCATGTCGATCGACCAGGACTTGTCACCGACGACATAGATGCCGTTCTCGACTCGCGAGATCAGGTCTTCGGTCGACGTGTCCGTAGAAGGGTCGGGGGAGAGCGAGACGTTGGCCATACGCTGGATGGGAACGTGATGTGCGGAGTCTGCGTACGAGCAGCCGTTGGAACGCGTCAGTCCCAGTCTCGGCGCGAACACTCGATCGAGTTGATATCCGACCAGTGTTCCGTCGGCGACCAGATCCCACCGTTGAGAGGCGACTCCGTCGTCGTCGAATCCGACGCTGGCCAGGCCGTGCTCTTCGTTTCGATCGGCGGTTACGTGCATGAGTGGCGTTCCGTATTTCAGGGTTCCCAGCTGGTCCGGCGTCGCGAACGACGTACCGGCGTAGGCCGCTTCGTAGCCGATTGCCCGGTCGTATTCGGTGGCATGCCCGATGGATTCGTGGATCGTGAGCCACAGATTGGTCGGATCGATCACGAGGTCGGTCGGACCCGCTTCGACGGTCGGTGCCTTCGTCTTTTCGGCCAGCCACTCCGGTATCTGGGCGAGCTCCTCACCCCAGTTCCACGTGCTCTCCGCCCCGAGATACTCCCATCCGCGCCCTACCGGCGGAGCCAAGGTACGCATCGATTCGAAGCTGCCGGCCGACTTGTCGACGGCTGTCGCTTCGAACTCGGGGTGCAGACGCACCCGTTGCTGGGTGATCGACGAACCGGCCAGATCCGCGTAGAAGGTCTGTTCTTTGACCTGGAGGACGCTCGCCGTGACGTGATCCACGCCGTCACCGGCTTGAAGCCGCCCGGAATAGTCGACCAGCAGGGCTACCTTGTCGGCCGTCGGTGTCGTGAAGGGATCCTCGAGGTACGGAGACACCCACGTCGCGTCGGCGTAGACGGGCTCGTCGGCGAGGGTGACCGGATCCCGATTGAGCGAGCGCAATGCCTTCGCGACCTCGACCGCTTGGCGTGCCAACGCAGCCGCGACGTCAGGGGACACCTCGGCGTGCGAGGCGAACCCCCACGTGCCGTCGACGATCACGCGGACGGCGACCCCGATCTCGTCTCCGTCGGACACCGCCTGAACTACGCCGTCGCGCAAGCGGATCGACTGTGTGAGCACGCGGTGGACACGAACATCGGCGTGCTGGGCGCCGGCTGTTCTCGCTGCCGACAGCGCCGCATCAGCGACAGCTCGCAGCGGGAGGGCGAGGAAATCTGCATCGACATCTCGGGTGACGGTCACGCACACGACGCTAGCCGACGACCGCCGATCTCAGCCGAACTGCTGCCATCCGAGGCGAATCACCATGGCGATCACGACAACCAACAGCGTGATCCGCACAAACCCGGATCCCTTGCTCAGCGCCATCCGCGAACCGATGACCGCGCCGAGAACGTTGCAGACTGCCATCGCCAAACCCAAACTCCACCAGACATGCCCGGTGACGGCGAAGTAGGCGAGCGCGCCGAAATTGGAACCGAGATTGATCACCTTCGCCATCGCTGCGCTCCGAACGAATTCGGTTCCGAGGAAGGTCGCGAAGCTGATGATGAGGAAGGTGCCGGTGCCGGGTCCGAGCAGACCGTCGTAGAGGCCGATGAGTCCGGCGGAGAGCAGCAGGACGAGGACGGTCTTGCGCTGCGTCGGACGATGAGTCGCGATCGTGGTGCCCAGCGTCGGACGCATGGTCACGAAGACGGCGACGGCGACGAGGACGACCATCACGATCGGAATGAAGTACTTCTTGTCGATCAGCGAAACGGCCGCCGCCCCGCACGCGGCCGTCACCGCAGCCAACGCGGCTGCCGGCGCCATCTGCCGCCACTCCATCGGGATTCGACGGGAGAACGTGTACACCGCAGCACTCGTCCCGGTGAATGCCGTCAATTTGTTGGTGGCCAGTGCGGCCTGCGGGGTCAATTGCGGGGCGACCAGAAAGAGCGCGGGCAACAGAATCAATCCGCCGCCGCCGACGACGGCGTCCACCCAACCCGCCGCCGTCGCTGCCGTCATCAGCAGTCCCCAATCAGCAATATCCACGGCGGTGACTCTTTCACAGCTGTGACACTCTTGAGCACATGCGGAGGTTCAGCCTGTGGCTGCGAGGAAAGCCGATGATCGCGGACAGCGCTCTGGCGCTCGTGTTCTTCGCGCTCGAAGTTGTCACGTTCGTGAGCTCACCTCGCGAGGAACGATGGCCTCAGCTCGTCGTCGGATTTCTGATCTGTCTGCCGGTCGTGTGGCGTCGCAAATTTCCCCGCACCTCCGCAGCGGCCATATTGTCCATGTCGTATTTCGCGACCCTGGTGATGTGGGCGACGGGGGACCCAGCTGCGGAACATCCAGGACTGCTGGCACTCGGCGTCTCGCTCTACACCCTCGTTGCTTACGTCGATCGGCGCACCGGGGCAATCTTTGCGTGCTTCCTGGCCGTGGACATGTCTCTCTCGTTGCTCGTGATCCGCGAAGACGTGATCCTCACGATCATCATCGCGACGCTGCTCTATGCGCTCGCCTGGATCACCGCCGAGTTCTTGAGCGCGCGGCGCGCATACGACGAGGAAGTGGCAGCCAGACTCGAAGTGGCCGAATACGAACGGGATCGGCGCGCCGAGGATGCGGTGGCCACGGAAAGAACGCGGATCGCCCGCGAACTCCACGACGTCGTTGCACACGCGGTCAGTGTGATGATCGTCCAAGCGGACGGAGCGTCGTACGCGGTCGAATCCAATCCGGCGTTGGCCAAGAAAGCGCTGGGCAATATCTCCAGCACGGGACGCGACGCCCTTGCCGAACTTCGCCGGACGGTGTCGCTTCTGCGTACCGAGGTCAGTAGCGACGCGATGCCGCAACACGGAACGGCCGGTATTGCCAAGGTCGTCGAGATGATGCGTGCAGCCGGACTCGGTGTGCGCCTCGAGCTGACCGGTGAACTCGACGACGTCAGTCCGTCGGTCAGCTTGGGCATTCATCGCCTCGTCCAAGAGTCCCTGACCAATGTCCTCCGGCACGCCGGCGCAAATCCGAAGGCACGAGTCACCGTGCGCCGCACCGAAACCGCGGTGCTGCTCGAGGTGGTCGACAACGGAACGTCGAGTTCGACCTTCTCTCACGGTTCGGGGAACGGACTGGTCGGCATGCGTGAGCGGGTGGCGGTACTGCACGGGACACTCGAGACCGGCCGACGCCCCGACGGCAGTTGGCGTGTGTACGCGGAACTACCACTCGAGATCCACGATTGATACTGGCTGGGATCAATCGCGTTGGCACCGACGTCTCAGGCCCGATAGGTTTACGCGGTGCCCATCACCGTGCTGTTAGTCGACGATCAGGAACTCATGCGGATGGGCCTGAACATGGTGCTCGAAGCACATGAGGACATCTCGGTCATCGGTGAGGCCGGCGACGGAGCCGCGGCGGTCGCAGCTGCGGTGGCGCTGGAGCCTGACGTCGTGTTGATGGACGTGCGGATGCCGATTGTCGACGGAGTGAAAGCCACGGAGCAGATTCTTGCCTCCGGGATCGAGTCTCGAGTCCTGGTGATGACGACGTTCGACCTGGACGAACACGCGCTCGGCGCCTTGCGAGCCGGAGCGAGCGGATTTCTTCTCAAGGACACCCCGCCCGAGGATCTGGTGTCGGCCATCCGCAGCGTGGCAGCCGGTGACGCGGTTGTTTCCCCGAAGGTGACACGTCGTCTGCTGTCGAGGTTCATCGTGGACGGTCCGGCGCCGCGACGCGATCCGGTTGTTCTCGACGTCCTGACCGAACGCGAACGCGAAGTCCTCGGACACGTGGCCACTGGCCTGTCGAACATCGAGATCGCACAGCAGCTGTACCTGTCCGAATCGACTATCAAGTCGCACGTCGGACGCATTCTCACGAAACTCGACCTGCGTGATCGTGTGCAGGCAGTGGTGCTGGCCTACGAGACCGGACTGGTGACTCCGGGCGCGTAGGCCAGCTGCCGGTCAGGCCGCGAGCGCTTCGCACTGCTCAGAGATCGAGCGCTTGGCTCTGCTCAGGCATCGAAGGCGCCCACTGTGGGGAGCACGATGCAGGACTTTCCGTCCGCGTAATCGACATTGCCGAACAGTGCGGCAAATACCTTGCCGTCACCGGTGTCGACGACCTTCGAGAGCAATGGCGTATCGAGTACCGGTAACCTCTCGTCCAACGGGACGATCCCGCCCTTGAACGTGCCGACGTTGATCCAGGCGACACTCAACCCTGAGGTCTTGGGAATGCCCACGTAACCCGGGATTGCCTGGAAACGAAGGTGATCGGCCTCGACCCACGGCGGCAAGGGGAAGTTCGGACCGGCCTGCGCGGAGCTGAGCGTGACGGTGACAGGCTCGCCGGCGATGCCGCACCCGACCGTCGGTGCCGGGTACATGAACGACTGAGGCTTCGTGACGCCGATGTCGGGGATATCGAGGGCTGCGGTGATCTGGTCGGCGCCTGCCGTGCCGATCAGCTGCTGAACAGCAGCAGAGGCTTCGGGGGAGATGGCTGCGGCCTGGGCGATCAGCGCAGCAATAACTTCGGGTGCAACCGGTTCTGCGGCGGCGGTTCCGGCGCTCATCATCGTGCTGCCGGCGGTGAGTGCCACGACGGCGGCGGTGCCGGCGAGGGCGGCCGGGATGCGTCGGGCGAATGTCTTGCCGGGGAGTCGGCTCATGTCGGGCTCCTTCATTTCATGAGGCCGGAATATGCGGCCCGAAGTGACTTGACCATGTCCAGAGTCTCAACGTCAACTTGAGGTTTAGAATCGTTAGCGGAGCGTTAGTTAACGCCAGGCAAGTCGACGGCGCCCCGCGGAGGCCCCATGTGACTCACGGCACCCGTCTGTTTGCAGGTCTGCATCGTTGTCGGGAGAAAAACCGGCCCCTCGAGCGTTGAACGGGTAGACCGTCTGAAAGGGGACGTCATGATCGCCGCCGTATTCCTCCTCTACGTGATCGTCGAGATCGCCGCATTGGTCATCGTGGGCAACGCCATCGGTGTCGCCTGGACCGTGCTGCTGTTTCTCGCCGGATCGCTTGTCGGATTGATCCTCATGCGTTCGCAGTGGCGACGGGTCATGGACGGATTCCGTAAGGCCACGCGGGGTGAGGGATCGCCGTCGCTGGCGGTCGCCGACGGCGCCTTGGTCGCGGCCGGCTCCGCATTGATGTTCGTACCCGGGCTCGTGACTTCCGTTCTGGGCCTGCTGCTTCTGATTCCGCCGACCCGCTGGGCACTGCGCCCGCTTGCAGTCCTCCTGGCAGGCAAGCGCGCAGCAGCATTTGCTGCCGGTGGTGACGCCTTTGCCGGAACCGTCGGCTACGCGGCGCGGATGCGCGGAAACGGCGAGGTGATCGACGGCGAGATCATCGTCGAGACACCCGAAACCACCGAATACGTAGCAAGCAACGGCAAGGAACTTGTCTTTGAGGGTGAGATTCTGGACACGGATACACCCACCCGTTCGCGGGGGCCGCAGTACTAACAGGCAGACTGGGTGCTCGTGACTACTCGTCTGCTGGTCAACGGCCGGATCTACAGTTCATTTGCACCTGACGCGACCTCGATCGCCATCACCGACGGCACCGTCGTGTGGGTGGGCGACGAGCGCGCCGGACGGGCGTTGCACCCCGCCGCTGAGATCGAAGACCTGGGCGGTGCGTTTGTCACTCCAGGGTTCGTCGACACCCACGTCCACATCACCGCGCTGGGACTCAATATCGTCGGCCTCGATCTCGTGGGTGCGAACTCTCTGGACGAATGCCTCTCGCGAGTACGAACATTCGCAACCGCGAACCCCGAAACTGCCCATCCCGACGCAGTCATCTGGGGACACGGTTGGGACGACACCGAATGGGCCGAGCAGACGCCGCCGTCGACCGCAGATCTCGACGCGGCCGCACCTGGCCGCAAGATATACCTCTCGCGGATCGATGTTCACTCGGCCGCGTGCTCGAGCGCATTGCGCGACGGCATCTCCGGCCTCGCCGACACCGCTGGATACTCAGCCGAGGGCCCGTTGACGTTCGACGCACACCACCTGGCGCGCAATGCGGCTCGGAACCTGCTGACCGAATCTCAGCGCGCGTCTGCTCGTACCGCGGCGCTCGATCTGTGCGCCTCCCGCGGGATCGTCGCAGTGCACGAGTGCGGGGGACCGGACATCTCGGGATTGACCGATTTTCAGGAACTCCTGGCCCACGATCACGGCGTGGAGGTTCGGGGCTACTGGGGTGAACGCGTCGACAGCGAAGAGGACGCGCGCGCACTCCTCGACAAGACCGGTGCACACGGACTCGGCGGGGATCTCTTCATCGACGGTTCTCTCGGTTCACACACCGCCTGGTTACTCGAACCCTATGCAGACCAACCTGATTCGACAGGAAATGCCTACCTCGACGTCGACGCGATCGCCGCACACATCCGGGCCTGCACCCTCGCGGGTGTCCAGGCCGGATTCCACGCCATCGGTGACGGCGCCGTGTCGTCGGCAGCTGCCGCGTTCCGGCGAGTGGCCGACGAACTGGGTGGCCCCAAGGTCGCCGCACTGGGTCACCGCCTCGAACATGCGGAGATGATGTCGATGGCCGACGCGGAAACCTTTGCCGCCTTGGGCGTCATCGCGAGTGTCCAGCCGGTGTTCGACGCACTGTGGGGCGGTACCGACGGCCTGTACGCGACACGTCTGGGCCTCGACCGCGCGGCAGCGCTGAACCCGTTTGCACCCGCAGCCGGTAAGGGAGTCTCACTCGCATTCAGTTCCGATGCGCCAGTCACCCCGATCGAGCCGTGGGCGATGCTGCGCGCCGCTGTTCAGCACCGCACCGACGGAAGTGGGATTTCGCCGCGTGCGGCCTTCTCCGCCGCAACACGCGGTGCCTGGCGCGCGGGCGGAGTGCGGGACGGCGCCGCGGGAACGCTCAATCCGGGTGCACCGGCCTCCTACGTGTTGTGGGAGGCAGGCGAACTCGAAGTGAGTGCACCGGCCGATTCGGTTCAGCGATGGTCAACGGATCCGCGCTCGCGAGTACCCGCTCTGCCCAGGCTGGCGGAAGATGCGCCGATTCCGGTCTGCATCAAGTCGGTGCATCGCGGACGCGTCGTCTATCAGCGCGGCTCGTCGAGTGAGTGAGGCCGGCGCAGAGGCGCCCAGCAGTGATCGCTCCCGCGTGAGCGCTGTGCTCACCGGTTCGGCGTGGCTACGTTCGCTGTACGCAGCAGCAGGCGGATTCTTGATCTTCGCCGGGTTCCCACCTCGTCCGTTGTGGTTTCTGGCGCCAGTCGGGATCGCTCTTCTGACGTGCGTGTTGACGAACTTCGGTCGCGGCGGACTGCGTCTTCGTGCCGGCTTCGGTTACGGGTACCTGGCCGGTCTCGGATTCCTGGTGCCGTTGCTTCCGTGGATCGGTGTGTTCGTCGGCGCGATCCCGTGGATCGCGTTGGCCGCGGTGGAGTCGTTGTTCATCGGACTGTTCGGGTTGCTGGCGGTCCTGGTGGCGAGGTTGCCTTGGGCACCGTTGTGGATTGCCGCGACCTGGACGCTTACCGAGTGGCTTCGTTCCAGCGTTCCTTTCGGCGGATTTCCCTGGGGCAGGCTCGCATTCGGTCAATCCGAAGGGTGGCTCCTCCCTCTTGCGAGTGTCGGCGGTGCGCCGCTGCTCAGCTTCGCGGTGGCCCTGACCGGTACCGGCTTGGCAGCAGTCGCCGTCGCTATCGCAGCCAAGCGATGGGACCGAGGATTCTTCGGAGCCGTTGCCGCCGCCCTCGTTCCCGTGATCATTGCCCTTGTGGCGTCGCCGTTCCTGGCCACCATGGATTCCGGCGACCGAACGATCACCGTCGCCGCGATTCAGGGAAGCGTTCCGCGGTTGGGCTTGGACTTCAATTCGCAGCGCAAGCAGGTCCTCGACAATCATGTGAGCGAAACCGTGAAACTTGCCGCCGAGGTGGACGCGGGCCGCGTCGATCAGCCTGACGTCGTGATCTGGCCGGAGAACGCCTCGGACATCGACCCCCTGCGAAACGCCGATGCCGCCGCCGACATCACCAGAGCCTCCGAAGCGATCGGAGCGCCGATTCTGGTCGGCACCGTACTCGTGAATGCCGATCGTACGACCACCAATTCAGTGATCGTGTGGGACGGCGCCAATGGGCCTCAGGAACAGCACGACAAAAAGATCATCCAGCCGTTCGGCGAATACCTGCCCTACCGAGGCTTCTTCCGGAACTTCTCCTCCTACGCCGATCGCGCGGGTAATTTCGTACCCGGCGAGGGCAACGGTGTTGTCCACGCAGCGGGTGTGCCGATCGGCGTCGCGACCTGCTACGAGGTGGCGTTCGACCGAGCGTTCCAGGAATCGGTGCGCAACGGTGCGCAACTGCTGGCGGTACCGACCAACAACGCCACCTTCGGGGACACCGAGATGACGTATCAACAGCTGGCAATGTCTCGTGTGCGTGCAGTCGAGCACGGCCGCGCGGTGGTCGTTGCTGCGACCAGTGGTGTCAGCGCGATCATCGGTCCCGACGGCGCGGTGACCTCGCAGACCGAACTGTTCGTGCCTGCCGCCCTGGTGGCGAAGGTGCCGCTCTCGACCAGCACCACCTTCGCCACCCGAGTGGGCCCGGCGCCGGAAATCGTGCTCAGCATCATCGCTGTCGGAGCGATTGCCATGGCGGTGATCGCCAGGCGCCGAGACAAGGCCGAGTTACCTGCCGAAAAGACGGCAGCAACCTGAGCCTCGGGAATCACTCCCCACCAATAGGGAAGGCAAATAGGGAGGGCCGCATCATGCGACGGCAGTCCCCTCGAGTTCGACCATTTGACCCGGGATTGCCAGCCGAACCACGCCGAGCATCGTCGTGGTTGGTGCGACCCCGGCTGCGGCAAGCCGTGAGGCCAACATGCCGTAGTGCGTGAACAACGCGTCCACATCTGTGGTGTAGACGTTGAGACGGACCAGGTTTGCCAGACTCATACCGGCCTCGGCGAGCACTGCCTCCATGTTGTCGAGGCTGAGCGCCACTTGCGCTGCCATGTCGCCTTCATTCCGAGGTCGACCGTCTTCGCTCATCGACGTCTGGCCCGAGATGAACAGGGTCCGAGTCTGCCCGGAGACGATTTCACCTTGGTTGAATCCCATTTCCGCCGACCACGTCACCGGGTTGACTGCCGTTCGTTCCATTGCCACGTCGACTCCATTCGATTGTCCGAAAAACGTATGGTCGGGGGCTTGACAGCCGCCATCTCCACCGTCGTGGAAGAAGCCTGTCAATAAATCACGACACCCTCTGTCATGTATTTCGGTAGATTTTCGGAATGCGTGCTGATCGGTTGGTCTCGCTCGTGCTGATACTGCGCCAACGGGGCCGTCAGTCCGCGGACGCACTGGCACGTGAGTTGGAGGTTTCCACACGTACCGTGTTGCGCGATATCGAGGCATTGTCTGCAGCCGGGGTGCCGGTCTACGCCGAACGCGGTCGAAACGGAGGTTTCGAGCTGCTGCCCGGTTTCCGAACCGAACTGACCGGACTCAACCACGACGAGGCACTCGCACTGCTGACCGCGGGATCGGCGCGTGGCGAGCAGGTTTTCGGACTCGGCTCGGAGCTTGCCTCAGCCATGCGCAAGGTCGTCGACGCGCTACCCGAAAGCAATCGAGTTGTCGCGGACATTGCAGCCCAGCGGTTTCTGATCGACCCCGAGAAGGATCTGCTCTCACGGCGGTCGGCCACCGAGGAAGTGCCCGACGCGATCTTGATCGAGGTCCGGCGTGCGGTACTTGCCGGGCACAAGCTGCGGATCCACTACGCGGCGGTGAACCGGGCGCCGAAGTGGCGCACGGTGGATCCGGTCGGCCTGGTCACGGTGCGCGGCAAAGGCTACCTGTTGACCGTGACCTCGGGCGCTGACCGGACTTATCGGTTGTCTCGGATTCTGGCCGCAGAGGAACTCGCCGAACTCGCTGAGCGGCCGGCCAGTGTCGATCTCGAACAGATCTGGCAGGAACGCAGTACGCGCTTTCGGGCGGGCGGAGACCAGGTCGCCGTGCGGCTGCGGCTGGATCCGGCACGCAGGGAGGAATTGGTAGAGACGGCGCTGGGCGTGCATGCCGAAAGTGTCGGAGACGACGGATGGCTGCGGATGGAGGTTACCTTCCAAGATTCGCGACATGCCGAATGGGCGTTGTGGCAGCTTGGCGTCGATGCGGAGGCGTTGACCCCGCAGTCGCTGCGGATTGCCCTGTTGAGCCGTGCCGCCGCAGTGGCGGAAAGCTACCGCGACTCGTCCTGACGCTTCGGGGGCCGTCTTCGCGGGTACTCGCTGTGCCACCCGTTCCAGCGCAAAGGCGGCGTTCCTTGACCGAGCCCGAGAAGACCCAGCCACAGAAGACCGAGCGACAGAATGCAGTTCGTAAAACGAGCGTGGTCGATGCGGTTCTGCAATCACCGCTCGCGGGCCTGTCGCCGTGGATTCTGCTGTCTTTGCTCTCCGGGCCGGGAAGGTTCGAGGAATCCGCAGCTGCCGCGCTGGGGTTGTCACTGCTGATTTTGGCGGCCAGTCACCGGCGCGGTGGCACCGTGAAGCTGTTGGAGGTCTTCGACGTCGCGTTCTTCGGCGTTCTGGCGGCCATCGGGCTCCTCGCGTCGGCGAACACGATTCGGTGGTTCGAACTCTGGGGAGGCGAACTGACCAACATCGCACTGGTGGTCTTCGCCTTCGGGTCGATTCTGCTCCGCAATCCTTTCACTTTGCAGTACGCGAAAGAGTCGACGCCCGAAGAGTATTGGACGACGCCGTTGTTTCTGCGCATCAACTACGTCATCACGGCAGTATGGGCGCTCGCCTTCACCTGGTCGGCTGCGGTGGGCTTGTTCGGAGATGCACGACTGCACGACAGTGACAACTTCTGGACGGGATGGATTCTGCAGTTGCTCGGAACCTTCTTCGCGATCTCGTTCACCGAGTGGTACCCCGAGTACGCGCCGAACAAGGCCGCTCAGGCGCAGGGCCTCGACACCGAACCCCCGCAGCCGATTTTCAGGCTCTTAGATTTTCTGCCGGTGTTCACAGCCGTGACCGGAATCGCCGGGCTGGTGACCGACTCCGTTTCCGTGACTGCAGGCATCACGTTGATCCTGGTCGGCGTTTTCGGATATCTGGCGATGCGAAGATTCACGGTCGACTAGAAGGTCGCAGTCATCGCGCGACGACGGGAACCTGGTGCACGATTGTTTCGGTGACCGGCACAGTGTTGACCGCCTCGATCGCATCCCACTTGTACTGGCCGCATGTGCCCTGGGGAACGAGCGGCCGCATACCGTACCCCCGGTCGTCCGCAAGCCACACGGTTGGCGGAACAGGCTGGTCTGTCATGCACGAGGGATCCCGAGGGTCGGAGGGCACTCTGAAGGCGGACAGTACCGCCGACAGATCGCCCCTACGATGCTGCTCAACCCAGCCGACCGTGTGACCGCCTCC
>NZ_JAWLSC010000009.1:196760-243252 GCF_033142465.1 Rhodococcus sp. IEGM 1318 | reverse complement strand
GCCATCGCCATCGCCATCGCCATCGCCATCGCCATCGCCATCGCCATCGCCATCGCCATCGCCATCGCCATCGCCATCGCCATTGTACCGAAGTCGCACGTGATCACGTGAGTGGGGGTGAATCCGTCGGGGATCGATTTCGGCTCGGAAACGATCACTCCGCTGCCGAGCGACGTGCCGAGATTGTCGGCCAGGCAGGCCGCCGGCTCGAGCATCGAAAGATCGACTGTCGGGGGAGCAGGGGCGGAGCCCCGCACCGGGGACTCGGTACTTCCGCAGCCTACAAGGAGCAGCAGCGCGCTCGCGCCGACAAACATTCCTGACGGTCTCATTTCGCCACCGTATCCGAGGTGTCCCGACGCCGCATCGAAGTTTGGTGTACCGAAGTTTGGCGTGTCGCAGGGTGGGGGATACAGCTCACACTGGTGCACAAAGCAGTGCCGATAGTTCTCCAGCGCGAATCTCGCATTCGCGCACTGTCGGCTCGCGAGTGCGCCTGGATGCTGAATGACGTTGTACTGAAATATCTTTCAGTACGGCGAAGCATCTGGAGTTGCCACGTCGAAGAAGGGCCGAAGTATGACGTCGACTTGCGAACGATCACTCCCCGAAGAACGAGAAAGACCGCCCGGTGTAGAACCGGACGGTCTTGATCGAAGTGCTAGTTCATGCGCCGCGACGCTTGGCCTTCAGCAAGTCGAGACGCTCTTTGAGGAGCTCTTCGAGTTCCTCGACCGAGCGACGCTCGAGCAGCATGTCCCAGTGGGTACGGGGAGGCTTGACCTTCTTGGCTTCGGGGGCAGTTCCCTCCATGAGGCTGCCTTCGAGGCCGTTACGGCACAACCAGGTACCGGGGATCTCGGCTTCGTCCGCGAACGGGATGTCGAAGATCTCGCCGTTCTCGCACTTGTACTTGGCCATACGACGGGGCGCGAGGTCATGGTCACGGTCGGTCTCGTAGCTCACAGCTCCGAGTCGGCTACCTCGAAGTACGCGATCTGCCATGGTGGTGTCCTCTCTTCGTTCGTCACCGCTGGTGGGCGCCCTGACTTGGGGAGTAGACGCTCACACTCATCTACAACGCCACGAGCACCCGATTGGTTCCCGTGTGGCGAGAAGACGCAACCTCTCCATCTTACCGGGTACCGTGCGCGTTCATCGAAGGCGTCCGAATCTCGAGTACAGTGTCGACTCATGGCTGAGAGCACACGCGTCGGATCACCGCAGACTGCGCGTTCCGGGAACCCGTGTGTGTGGTGCGGCCGCGAGGTCGCGGTGACGGGAGTGGGTCGTCGTCGCCGGTACTGCAGCCAGTCCTGTCGCCAGCGCGCCTACGAACAACGCAGTGCCGTCAAAGGCACGTCCATCCCGGCTGACGCCGTCATCTTGACCGCCGTCGAGGCTGTCGAACTGGTGGATCGGATGTTCGAGGTCCGCTGCGCCGCCGAAGATGTGGCGACAGCTGTTGCCGAGGGCGCCGAAAGTTCGGAACTCACACAATTGTGTGAACGGTTGACCGAACTTGCCCGTGAAGCCGAACGTTTCCGGTGAAGCAGGTGTGGGCAACCGGTTTCTAGCCTTGCGTTGAGCACCGCAGCACTGCGGTGCGCCTGACGCCTGACGACGACAAATTCTGATCCTGAGTTCGGACCTTCGGGGAGGTTCGGACTTCGAAGCGACCCTTCGTCGAGGTCGATGACCTTCGGCTGCACTCTCGCAGGATCGTCACATGGTTTCCACTCGATATCGAGGCGGTGCGATGTTTCTCTTCAATCCCCGAACCACAGTTCCCAGCGCTGATCGTGGCAACGCCGATCGTGGCAACGCTGTGTGGGGGTGGGCGTGATGGATACCGACAGGAGGATCGATCCGCTGGCCGGATCACGGAGTCTGCCGGCCGGGGCATTTCCTCTCTCGGCCGTGCAGCGCAGCATGTGGTTCGCGCAGCAACTTCACCCGACGGTCCCGTACTTCATCGCGCAGTACATCGAATTCCACGGCGACCTGGACATGCAACTGCTCAGCCGCGCTGCGGTAGAGGCTGCCCACGAGTTCGAGTCGCCATTTCTGCGGTTGATGTACCCGGATGGGGAACCGTGCCAGATCGTGGACTTCACGATCGATCCGGGCATCGACTACTTCGACTTCCGTGAGCGTGAGAATCCGAGGCTCGCGGCGTCGGAGTGGATGGACAACGACTACGCGACGACGCTCGACTTGACGCGCGATCGCCTTGTCGAAATGACAATCCTCCAAACTGGTGATCGAGATTACCTGTGGTACACCAGGATTCATCACGTCGCTCTCGATGGATACAGTGGAATGACGATCGTCAATCGGATCGCGGCGATCTACACCGCGGCCGTCGAAGGACGCGAGCCGGCGGTGAACAAGGCGCTCGATGTCACGACACTGTCCGAACTCGACCAGAAGTACCGCGAATCAAGCCGATTCGAAGCCGACCGCGAATACTGGGCCCAGCGCGTGTCCGGCGTCGAACATGGTTCCACGTTGGCCACGCGGGAGGGACCGCCGACTGCGCACAGTGAACTCGTCAGTGCCGCGATGTCGGCGAACAGCCTTGCCGCGTTGGACGAGTGGAATACTCGTTCCGGTGCAACTGCGGCGGCGGTGCTGATTTCGGCACTGGCGTGCTACTTGTCCCGCAACACCGGATACGACGACGTTCTGATCAACCTGCCGGTCTCGGCGAGGACCACAGCGCCGCTGCAACGGTCCGGCGGCATGCTGGTCAACGTCGCGCCGCTTCACATCCACGTCGACCCAGCCGAAAGCGTCGACGATCTGGTCAGGCGGGTTCAACTCGAACTTCTCGGTGCGCTTCGTCATCAGCGGTGCAGTCTCGAGGACATCCGGCGTGATGCAGGGCTGGCGGTCGGCGACGCGCGTCTGTCCGGTCCGATGATGAATGTGATGCTCTTCCGGCAGGAGATCACGCTGGGATCACTGACCGGCGAGTTCCACATCGTCACGTCGGGGCCGGTCGAAGATCTCCTGGTCAACGTGTACCAGAGCGGCGATCCGGCCCAGACGTTGATCGACTTTCGTGGCAACCCCAATCGATACGGTCACGACGAACTGGCTGATCACCACCGAGCCTTCACCGAGTTGGTCGCTGAACTGACATCAGCGCCGGCCGGTACGCCGATGAACCGGATTCATCCGGCAAGTGCCGAGGCGGGGGCGCGCAGTGCACAGCGGAGGGAAGACGAGCGGTTCTGGGCGAGATACCTGGGGGACGCCGACGAGGGCTCGACGCTGGGCCTCGAGACCCTGGATCTCGAGCGAATCGACGCCGAATCGGAGCTGACCGGTACGAATCGGCTGAGCGTCCCGCTCGATCCCGCGGTCGCCGAACTCGCACGCTCGGAAGGTGTCTCGCTCTTTGCCGTTGTCCATGCAGCATTTGCTGCGTTGCTGTCGAGATCGACCGAGCGCCGGGACGTGTTGATCGGGACGAGGACCGAGCTGGGGATCTTGCCCCTACGCTGCGAGGTCGATCCGGCAGCGCCGTTCAATGAATTCGTGGGTTCTCTTGCGCAAGATCACGATACGTTGCTGGTCCGATCGGCGACAGGTGTCCCCGAGCTGCCCGCACTGCATCTCCATCTCAACGACGGACCGCGAGAGACGACGATTGCCGGCCTCGAAGTGGCGATCGACGTCCACGCGGACGCCAACGCCCTCGAGGTGGCGTACTCCGCACAGCACTACGCTGACGCCACGCTCCGAGGTTTCCTCCTGAGACTGGTGTGGGTTCTCTCCGGCGCAGCCGCAGCCCCGCAAACGCCGATGGGAGACCTCGATGTCCTCGACGAGTTCGAGCGTGAGTCCCTGGTACCGGCACGGGGAGAGGTCGCGTCCGACCCGCTGACGCTCCCCGACATCCTCCGGCGAGCCGCCGCAGCTGACCCCGATGCCCCAGCGCTCGTATTCGGCGATCGTCGGGTGAGCTACCGGGAACTCGACGCCGAGTCGAACAAGCTCGCCCGCGAATTGATCGCCCGCGGAGTTGGCCCCGGCACCTACGTCGCCCTGGCATTGTCGAGGTCGATCGAATCCGTGACCGCGACGTGGGCGGTAGCCAAGGCCGGCGGAGCCTTTCTCCCGATAGATCCGCACTACCCCGAGGACCGTATTCGGCACATGCTCACCGATTCAGGAGCTGTTGTCGGAATCAGCGTGGGGGAGCACCACGGCGGGCTCGCCGATTCGGTGGATTGGCTTCTTCTCGACGAATTGAACGCCGACTGCTCGGATGCACCGGTTGACGACGCCGAGCGTCGTTCACGCGTGCGCTACGACGATCCGGCGTACCTGATCTACACCTCCGGCTCGACCGGTGTCCCCAAAGGCGTCGTGGTCAGTCACCGCGGGCTGAGCAGCTTCGCCGACGAGGAGCGATCCCGGTTCGGAGTCGAACCGGGTGATCGCACACTGCATTTCTCTTCGCCGAGCTTCGACGCTTCGGTCCTCGAACTTCTCCTTGCCTTCGGCGGCGCAGCAACGATGGTGATCGCGCCACCCACGGTGTACGGAGGCGACGAACTGGCCCACGTGATGCG
The DNA here is from genome assembly GCF_033142465.1 of Rhodococcus sp. IEGM 1318. Taxonomy (NCBI): domain Bacteria; kingdom Bacillati; phylum Actinomycetota; class Actinomycetes; order Mycobacteriales; family Nocardiaceae; genus Rhodococcus; species Rhodococcus sp. IEGM 1318. The sequence goes on along the minus strand of NZ_JAWLSC010000009.1, from coordinate 238,666 downwards.
TGTCGGCCGGGTGACACATGCCTTCGTCACCCCGGCCGCGCTGGCAACCGTCGATCCCGCCGGCCTTCCGGATCTTCGGGTGGTCGTGACCGGCGGCGACGCCTGCTCGCCCGCACTGGTCGCACAGTGGTCGCACGGACGCTCGATGTTCAACGCGTACGGACCGACCGAAACCACCGTCGTCGCCACCCTGACCGGACCGTTGAGCAGCGATGTTCCCGTTACCATCGGAAAGCCGATGCGCGGCGCCGCGGCCGTCCTCTTGGATTCACGGCTTCAACCGGTGCCCATCGGTGTCGCCGGTGAGCTCTACGTGAGTGGTATCGGCCTGGCGCGCGGATACCACGCGCGTGCCACGATCACGGCCGAACGATTTGTTGCTGACCCCAACGGTGTTGCGGGAGAACGTATGTACCGCACCGGCGACCTCGCGAGGTGGAACGGCGCCGGTGAACTGGAGTACCTCGGCCGTAGCGACTTCCAGATCAAGATCCGCGGTTTCCGCGTCGAACTCGGTGAGATCGACGACGTACTGCGCCGCCATCCGAGCGTCTCGCAGGCCGTCACCGCCGGAGTTGCGGGCCCGAGCGGGGAAACACTGTTGGCGGCGTACGTCACGGCGGCTGCGGGCACACACATCGACAACTCCGAGTTGATCGCCCACGCCGGATCCTCGTTGGCAGCTCACATGGTTCCGTCGCGGATCGTCGTACTCGATTCCATTCCCTTGACTCCGGCCGGAAAGATCGACAGGAAGGCGTTGCCGGACATCGATTCGGCGGGCGGATCGGCCGAATACCGTGCCCCCGAGACCTCGACCGAGAAGCGGATTTCGGCGGTGTTCTGCGATCTGCTCGGCGTCACCCGGGCGGGAGCAGACGACAGCTTCTTCGAGCTCGGTGGTGACTCGCTGATCGCGACTCGTGTCGTGTCGCGGGTCAACGGAGCGCTCGGGACGACGCTGAGCGTTCTCGACCTCTTCGAGGCACCGACTGTCTCGGCACTGGCTGCCCGCGCCGACCTGGCGGACTCGCGGAATACGCGAGCACCTGCACTGACGCGTATCGATCGCCCCGATCGGATACCGGTATCTCTGTCGCAGCAACGAATGTGGCTGACCAATCAACTCGATCCGAACTCACCGGCGTACAACATTCCGATCGCGGTGAGAATGACCGGCGCCCTCGACGTCGATGCGCTGTTCACCGCCCTGCGGGACGTGATCGTTCGGCATGAGGTCTTGCGGACCGTTTTCCCCGAGAGTGCTCGCGGTCCGGTACAGCACGTTCTCGGCGTGGATGAGGTGTTCGGTCACCTCGAGGTGGAAACCGTACCTGCCGCAGCGGCTGCGGTGCGGGCGAGCGAACTGGCGCGAACGGGATTCGACGTCAGCGAATCGGTGCCGATCCGCGCGACTCTGCTCGAAGTGAACGAACTCGAACACACCTTGGTCCTCGTCGTGCACCATATCGCCGCGGACGGTCTGTCGATGGCGCCGTTGGCCCGTGACGTGATGGTCGCGTACGCCTCGAGGGCAAGCGGACGCGTACCGGCGTGGCTGCCACTCGAAGTCCAGTACGGCGATTTCAGCGAATGGCAACGCGGAGCGCTCGGCGAAGCGTCCGATCCGGATTCGATACTCGCCGAGCAGTTGCGGTTCTGGTCGCACACGCTCACCGAACGCGGCGAGCTTGCGGAACTACCGATGGATCATCCGCGGCCGGCAGGTGTCTCACTGCGCGGTCACGATCTCGATTTCCGCATCGACTCCGCGACGTACCGCCGGGTCGGCGAGATCGCGGCGCGCAACGATGTCAGCGTCTTCATGGTGGTCCACGCCGCGCTGGCCGTCCTGCTCAGCCGAGAATGTGGAGCGAACGACATCACGATCGGCACCCCGGTGGCCGGACGTAGCGAGCGAGCCCTCGACGACGTCGTCGGAATGTTCGTCAACACGGTGGTGTTGAGGACGGTTCTCGACGGGGGACTCACCTTCGGCGAAGTTCTCACCCGCGTGCGCGACGTCGACGTGGCGGCCTTGCAGCACACCGAAGTGCCGTACGACGTACTCGTCGAATCCCTCGCAGGCAACCAAGCGCCGCTGTTCCAGGTCATGCTGGTGATGCAGGGCGCCGCTCCCACCGAGGTCACCTTGCCCGAGCTCGACGTCACGGTTGACGAACTCTCCACGGGTGCGGCAAAGTTCGATCTTCAGGTCATTCTCACCGACCGCGGCGACCATCTCGACGGCCAGTTGAACTATGCCAGCCAACTGTTCGACTCGGACACCATGTCGGGCCTCGCCGATCGCTTCACGATGCTCCTCGACGCGGTAGCTGCCGACCCGGAATCCGTCGTCGGCGACCTCGACCTCACAGCCCCGGGTGAGGCAGAACTGGTCCTCGAGCGTTGGAACGCCACCGAGCACGTAGTACCGATCACCACCCTGGCCGATCTGTCGGCAGAGCAGGCAGTCCGGACACCCGAGCGCGCCGCGCTGATCTTCGGTGAGCGGACACTGACGTATGCGGAGTTCGACGCGAGGGTGAGTGAACTTGCCAGAACCCTCATCGGCCGCGGCGTCGGCCCGGACATGCGCGTCGCGGTGTCGATTCGCCGGTCGGCCGAACTGCTCATCGCCGTCCACGCCGTGATCCGTGCCGGTGCGGCGTACGTCCCGGTGGACCCCGATCATCCTGCCGAGCGCATCGCCTACGTCTTCGACATCGCGGAACCGATCTGCGTGCTGAGCCGACGCCAGGACCGTGGCGCCCTTCCCACAGAGGTGCCGATCGTCGACGTCGATGTCGAGCATCCGGTGTCCACGACGGAGCCGATCACGGACGCTGATCGGGTCGGACCCCTCCGTGCGGACAATGCTGCATACGTGATCTTCACGTCGGGATCGACCGGTCGACCGAAAGGTGTTGCCGTATCGCACCGTTCGATCGTCAATCGCCTTCTGTGGATGCAGGACGCGTATCCGCTTCACGCGTCGGACGTGGTGCTGCACAAGACTCCGGTGACATTCGACGTCTCGGTGTGGGAACTCTTCTGGCCCCTGCAGACCGGCGCGCAGTTGGTGATCGTGGAACCGGAGGGGCACCGTGATCCTGGATACCTGTCGGCGTTGATCGCCGACAAGGGAGTCACGACGGCGCACTTCGTACCGTCGATGCTCGCGGAATTCGTCGCCGTCGCGACTCCCGAGCAGTGCGAGAGCTTGCGTCAGGTGTTCTGCAGTGGTGAAGCTCTTCCACCCACCACAGCGGAGGCGTTCACTCGTCTGAGTCCTGCGGGGTTGTTCAACCTGTACGGACCCACGGAAGCTGCCGTCGACGTGAGCGCCGCCGAATTCACCCCCGACATGACCGTCACCGTTCCGATTGGCGCGCCCGTATGGAACACCAAGCTCTACGTCCTCGACGGACGGCTGCATCCCGTCCCGGTGGGTGTACACGGCGAGCTGTACCTGGCGGGAGTGCAACTCGCGCGCGGATACCTGGGGCGTAGTGACCTCACCGCCGACAGATTCGTTGCAGATCCGTACGGCCCGTCGGGCACACGGATGTACCGAACCGGCGATGTCGTCCGATGGCGCGCCGACGGGCTACTCGACTACGTCGGCCGACGCGATTTCCAGGTGAAGATCCGCGGCCAGCGCATCGAACTCGCCGAGGTCGAAGCAGCTTTGCTGAGGCTCACAGGTGTCGCGCAAGCTGCTGCCCTCGTCCATCACGACAACGTGGTCGGTGACAGCCTCGTCGGCTACGTCATCGCCGAAGCAGGGAACTCGATCGACACGGACAGCCTGCGCACCGAGTTGAGAGGCCTCCTCCCGGCCTACATGGTTCCGGCAGTGGTCATCGACCTCGACGTGTTCCCGCTCGGCTCGACCGGCAAGCTCGATCGGAACGCCCTGCCCGCGCCCAGCTTCGACAGCTCGCAGACGTATCTTGCGCCGCGAACGCCGGTCGAAGCCCAGCTGGCGTCGATCTTCGAAGAGCTCCTGGAATCCGCTGCCGTCGGTGTACACGACAATTTCTTCGAGATCGGTGGGAACAGTCTCGTCGCTGCCCGCGCCGTGGCGCGAGTGAACGATTTGCTGTCGCTGAACTTGTCGATCAGAGAGTTGTTCGACGCGCCGACCGTTGCTCAGTTGGCGGTCGAGTGCGCCACGGCGCGAGGGGGGCCGGCCGTCCTTCCGCTCGAGGCGTTGCCGAGGCCACAGTCGATTCCGCTGTCGCTGGCACAGAAGCGCATGTGGTTCGTCAATCAATTCGACGTCACGTCCGCGGCATACAACGTCGCCATAGCGATCAGGCTCAGAGGCCGGTTGGACGTTGCCGCATTGGAGAGCGCGATCACCGACGTACTTGCTCGACACGAATCGCTGCGCACGTTGTTTCCCATGATCGAGGGAGTGCCGGCGCAGGTGATCGTGGATCCCGGTGAAGCGTTGGGCACGATGTCGGTTGTCGGCGCAGACGCCGAAGCGGTACTCACCGAGATCGAGCGCGTAACCTCGACGGGCTTCGACGTGACGCAGGCCCCGCCGATCAGGGCCGAACTGATCGAGGTCGACGCCGAAGATCACGTCCTGGCTGTGGTCGTTCATCACATCTGCGCCGACGGATTCTCGATGGCACCGTTGGCGTTCGACGTGATGAGCGCGTATTCGGCCAGACATCGAGGTGAGACCCCCGACTGGGCTCCTCTCCCGGTCCAATACGCGGACTTCGCGATCTGGCAGGAACGGGCGCTCGGTCGGATCGACGAACCGGACAGTACGCTCGCCGGTCAGCTCGAGTACTGGACACGTCAGCTGGCAAGTGTGCCTGAGCTTCTTGCGCTCCCTGCAGATCGGCCGCGGCCGCGTGAACAGGACCTCTCGGGCGGCGTCGTCCGGTTCGACATCGATGCCGGCATCCACCGTCGTCTGAGCGAAACCGCGATCGACCATCGAAGCAGTATGTTCATGGCGATTCACGCCGCCTACGCAGCGCTCTTGGCCAGATTGTCCGGCATGGAAGACATAACGATCGGCTCACCGATCGCCGGGCGGGGTAGTGCCCTGCTCGATCCGATGGTCGGCATGTTCGTCGGAACATTGGTCCTGCGCGCCGACGTGGACCCCTCGGCCTCCTTCACCGATCTCCTGGCCAGGGTTCGCAGCACCGACCTCGACGCCTTTGCTCACGCAGACGTCCCCTTCGAGCGCGTCGTCGATGCGCTCGCTCCGGAGCGGTCGACGTCGCATTCACCGCTGTTCCAGGTGATGCTCGAGTTCAAGAACACTACTCGACCAGTCGTTCGTCTGACGGATCTCGACGTCGAAGTACTAGAACTCGAATCCGCCGTCTCGAATTTCGATCTGCAACTCACTCTTGCCGAGACTTTCGACGAGGACGGTCAGCCGGCGGGCATCGAGGCCGGGTTCACCTACGCGAGAGCGCTTTTCGACGAGGCGACCGTCGACGGTTTTGCTCGGTATCTGATTCGGATTCTGGATGCCGTGACCGAATCGCCGCACACACCGGTCGGCGACATCGATCTCGTGAGCGATCTCGACACGATCCGCACCGCCGCACCGGAACTTCCCGAGCAGGTTCACTTCTCCACCTTGCTCGAGCGGAGGTACATTGGCGAACCGCAGAGAACCGCGCTGGTTTTCGGCGACCGCCATCTGACGTACTCCGAACTCGACCGCCGCGCCAACCGCCTTGCGAGACTGTTGATCAGCCGCGGGGCCGGCCCGGAATCCGTTGTCGCCCTGGCATTGCCGCGCTCACTGGAATCCGTGGTGGCAATCTGGGCGGTTGCTCGGACCGGCGCCGCGTTCGTACCCGTCGACCCGGCGTATCCCGTCGATCGTGTACACCACATGATCAACGACTCGGGATCGGGCGTCGTTCTCACCACCGCTGAGCATGCCGGTGTCGTCCCGAACGAGGCGGACGCGATTTTGCTCGATCAGGCCGACCTCGAACAGATCGGTGATCACCGGATAGAGGCTTCGGAACTGCTGGGAACTACATCTCTCGACAATCCGGCCTATGTCATCTACACCTCCGGTTCCACCGGCGTCCCCAAAGGCGTCATGGTCACCCACCGTGGGCTTTCGGCGCTCGCCGAGCAGGAGCGCAATCGCTTCGGAGTCGAGTCGACCTCCCGCACGCTGCATTTCAGCTCACCGAGTTTCGACGCCTCGATTCTCGAGCTCCTCATGGCGGTCGGTGCCGGAGCCACGATGATCATTGCTCCACCGAGCATCATCGGCGGAACCGAACTGACGAGCCTGATCGCCGATCAACACGTCACTCACGCCTTCATCACCCCAGCCGCTCTTGCCACGGTCGATCCGAGTGGACTGGACGAGTTGGTCTGCATCGGAACCGGCGGCGACGTCTGCCCGCCCGATCTCGTCGCTGCCTGGGTCAGTGATCACCGAATCATGATCAATGCCTACGGGCCGACCGAATCGACGGTCGTAGCCAGCATCACCGAGCCGATGTCACCGACCGATCGGGTTACCATCGGACGGCCGTCGACAGGCATCACCGCGTGGGTTCTCGACAATCGCCTACACCGCGTCCCGGTCGGAGTGACGGGGGAGTTGTACGTTGGCGGTGACGGACTCGCCCGCGGCTACCGCAACCGCGCGGGCACCACCGCCGAACGGTTCGTACCCAATCCCACGGGCGGTGCCGGCACGCGGATGTACCGCACCGGCGACCTCGCCCGGTGGAACAAGAACGGAGAACTCGAGTACCAGGGCCGTGGCGATTTCCAGGTCAAGATTCGCGGATTCCGCATCGAACTCGGTGAGATCGAGGCAGTTCTGGCTCGCTATCCCGGCGTTGCACATTCCGTGGTGACAACGCTCGAACGCGACGAAGGCGCCGCACGGATCGTCGGATACGTAGTGCCTGCCAGCGACGCTCAGCCTGTGGATCCCGAGGCTGTCATCGCCTTCGCGGGTTCGGCCCTGGCTCCGTACATGGTTCCCGCAGTGGTTCTCGTCCTCGACGAACTTCCGATGACGGCCAACGGAAAGCTCGATCGTCGAGCACTACCGATTCCCGACTTCCGGGTAACCCAGGCACGCTCGCGGGCTGCCGAATCCGATACCGAGCGCACGCTGGCCGCCCTGTTCGTCGACGTCCTCGGTGTCGAATCGGTGGGCGTCGACGACTCGTTCTTCTCGATGGGCGGCGATTCGATCATGTCGATTCAGCTTGTCGCCCGCGCCCGCGACGCTGGACTCGTGTTCACCCCTCGTGACGTCTTCGAGGCGAAATCGGTCGCCGGTCTTGCGGTATTGCTGGCGTCGACCAAGGACGACGAACCCGAGGTGCTCGAGGAACTTCCCGGCGGCGGCGTGGGCCACGTGCCCTTGTTGCCGGTAGCGCAGTGGTGGCTCGACCGGCTCGGCGCCGAGCACCAAGGGCTCGATTCGTTCTCCCAGGCCACCCTTCTCAACGCGCCGCAAGGGCTCCACAGTGTGGAGCAGTTGACCGCAGCGCTTCAAGTCGTACTCGATCGTCACGACATCCTTCGCGCGCGCCTCGAACTCGGTGACGAGCGCGGGCTCGTCGTCGACGAACCTGGATCTGTTGCAGCCGAGGACATCTGCCGGGTACTCGAGGTGGAGGCCGAGCCGGGCACCGCAGTGTTCGACGCGGCGATCGTCGACGCCCTTGGCGGTGCACGCCGAGAACTGGACCCCAGCAGGGGTGTGATGGTCCGTGTCGTCTGGTTGGCCGGCGTGCGCAACACCGGCCGGTTGCTACTGGTGATCCACCACCTCGCGGTCGACGGTGTCTCCTGGCGCGTCCTCGTACCGGAGCTTGCGTCGGCTTTCCACCGCATCGATGCAGGCGAGGAACCGGAGCCTTCGTACTCGGGCACGTCGGTTCGTCGTTGGTCGTACGCGCTCCGCGACATCGCGCCCGATCGAAGAGTCGAATTGCCCAGGTGGCGTTCGATACTCGAAGGTGCCGACCCGCTGATCGGAACCCGGCCGCTGGACCCGCGGCTCGACACGTTCGATTCGGTCGGCCGAGTTGTCGCCGACGTACCCGTCGAACTGTCCGAAACAGTCCTGACCACGCTTCCGGCGCTTTTCGGTGGATCCGTCAACGACGGCCTCGTTGCTGCTCTCGCGCTGGCACTGACGCAGTGGAGGCAGGCACAGGGCATACGAACCGACAACGTGCTCGTCTCGATGGAGGGCCACGGACGCGAAGCTCACGTGGTCCCTGGAGCGGATGTGCTGCACACCGTCGGCTGGTTCACGAGCGTCTTCCCGATGCGGATCGACCTCGCCGACATCGACATCGCGAACGTGATGAGCAGCGGCCCCGACGCCGCGGTGGTGCTCAAGCGCGTCAAGGAAGAGCTACTGGGTGTTCCGGACAGCGGTATCGGGTACGGAGTTCTGCGCTACCTCGACGAGGTAGGTCGAGCGGAACTCGAAGACCTCCGCCAACCGCAGATCTCGTTCAACTATCTGGGGCGTTTTTCCGGCACCGAAGCCGGAGAGTCGCTGGGGGACTGGGCGCTGGCGCGTGACGTCGATCTGGAAGCGGCAGCTCAGTCCGACATGCCCGTGGGTTCGGTGCTGGACGTCAATGTCGTCACCACCGAAATCTCGGGTGCACCGCACATCGGCGCCACTATCGCCTTTCCCACTGCCGTGCTGGCGGACGGTGATGCGCGCGCCATCGCAGAACTCTGGGTACAGGCGTTGCGCGCTCTGGCAACGTACGCCGAGCAGAGCGAACGCGGTGGACTGACACCGTCGGACATCGACCTGATCGACCTGGACCAGGAGTCCATCGATCGCCTCGAGCTCGCGTTCCCGACGCTGACCGACGTCTGGTCCCTCTCACCGCTGCAATCCGGACTGCTGTTCCATGCCCGATACGCAGAACACACCGTGGACGCGTACACCGTCCAACTCGCACTCGAACTCGACGGCGTCGACGCGTCCCGGTTACACCGTGCCGCACAGGCGCTGCTCGACAGACACGAGAACCTACGCGCTGCGTTCACGACAGACACCGGTGGGCGATCGGTGCAGGTGATCAGCGCCGGCGTGGATGTGCCGTGGACCGAGATCGATATTTCCCCGTTGGCTCCCACCGAACAGGCGACCGAGATACGCGAACTCCTCCATACGGATCGGGTGCGCGGCTTCGACATGGACATTCCGCCCCTACTGCGGTTCCTGCTTCTGCGTACCAGTGACGACGCATACCGGTTGATCCTGACCAACCACCACATCCTCCTCGACGGATGGTCGATGCCGCTGCTGGTCCGCGATCTACTCACCCTCTACGCCACGGACAGTGATCACAGCGCCATCCCGCGCGTGCATCCGTACCGAGATTATCTGAGCTGGATCAGCACTCGAGACGAGAGCAAGTCGATCGAGGCCTGGGACGAAGCGCTTCGCGGACTCGACGATCCGACACTGCTCACCGGAACCCACGCAGTCGACGAGGACGGTGCAACCTCACGCTCCACCACCACGGCGCTCGGAGAACGTGAGACGGAACTCCTGCGCGGATTCGTCCGCTCCCGCGGTCTGACGACAGCATCCTTGATCCAGGTGGCCTGGGGAATCGTGCTCGCCGAACTCCTCGGCCGCGACGACGTCGTCTTCGGCGGAACGGTCTCCGGACGCCCACCCCAGGTTCCGGGCGTCGAGTCGATGGTGGGCCTGTTCATCAACACCGTCCCCGTGCGAGTTCGCCTCGACCCGCGAGAGTCTTTGGCAGCACTGTGCGTTCGTGTCCAAACCGAGCAAGCGCGGATGTCCGATCACCACCATGTGGGACTTTCCCACATCACATCGGCAGTGGGGGGTGCTGCATCATTCGACACCCTGACCGTCTTCGAGTCGTATCCCGTCGACCGCGGTGGACTCTCGTCGGGCACGGACATCGCCGGAATGCACGTCCTCGACGTCCACGATGCCGAGGATGCGGCGCACTATCCGCTCGCGATCGTCGCTTCCGCAGCAGACGGACGCTTGCGGCTCAAGTTCGAGTATTTCCCAGGAGTCCTGGGCGATCACGACATCGACGCGATCGCGGACCGGCTGCTCCGCACCCTCGAACTGATCACAGCGCAACCGGATCTTCCGCTGGCAAAATTGCGCCTGATGCCGGATTCCCAAGTGCAGCAACTGGTTCCCGCGCGAGGAAAGCAAGGGCGATCGGTCCGGACACTCGATCGCATCTTCGTGGACACGGCGAGCAGATTCCCCGAACGGATCGCACTGTCCTGTGGTGACAGAAAGATGACCTACCGAGAACTGGACGAAGCCTCGAATCAGTGGGCACGCGTGCTGATCGCCGAAGGCGCCGGCCCGGACTCACGGGTGGCGATCTGTGTGGAACGTTCCTTCGAATCCGTGGCAGCCGTCTGGGCGATCACCAAGACCGGCGCCGCCTTCGTGCCTATCGATCCGCGCTACCCGAGTGACCGGATCTCGTTCATGCTCGAGGATTCGGCATCCTCGCTCGGAATGACTACGGCGGCACACGCACCGAGCGGCGGCGGCGCGACGAAGTGGCTCGGACTCGACGACCCGACGAGCATCGCTCGGCTCTCCGGCGTGTCCACGGCACCGCTACGCGAGGACGAGCGCCGGGGGCCCACTCGGCTGGAGAACACCGCCTACCTCATCTACACCTCGGGCTCGACAGGCCGACCCAAGGGTGTTGTCGTCACCCATACCGGACTCGAGAACTTCGCCGACGAACAGCGCCATCGCTACGGTCTCACGGAGAATTCGCGCGCACTGCACTTCGCCTCACCGAGCTTCGATGCGTCCGTTCTCGAATATCTGCTCGCCTTTGCGGTCGGCGGCGAACTGGTCGTAGCTCCGACCACCGTCTACGGAGGAACCGAACTTGCCGACGTTCTCCGGGAAGGACACGTCACCCACGCGTTCATCACGCCCGCGGCCCTGACATCGGTGGATCCCGAGGGAATCGACGAACTGACCACCATCACGGTCGGCGGCGAAGCACCCTCGGCAGACCTGGTACGCACCTGGGCGCCGGGAAGATCGTTCGTCAACGTCTACGGTCCCACCGAAACGACCATCTCCTGCAATCTCAGTGACCCCATTCCGGCCGGCGACAAGGTCTATCTCGGGCCGCCGAACCGAGGATTCAGCGAGGTTGTCCTCGATCGCAGACTCCAACCGGTGTCTGTCGGTGTTCCCGGGGAGCTGTACGTGGCGGGAGTCGGACTCGCGCGTGGCTATCACGGGCGCTCACCACTGACGAGCGAACGATTTGTCGCCAACCCGTACGGCGAGCCGGGGGAGCGGATGTACCGCACCGGCGACGTCGTGCGCTGGCGCAGTAACCGCACCATCGAGTACCTCGGGCGCAGTGACTTCCAGGTCAAGATCCGAGGTTTCCGCATCGAACTCGGCGAGGTCGACTCGGCGTTGGGTCAACTACCAGGCGTGGAGTACGCGGTCACGCTGGCGGTCCGCGGACCGTCGGACGAGCAGGCTCTGGCGGCGTACGTCGTCTGCGACGACGAACACCCCGTGACCGCCGAGGACATCCGGGCAGCGGCACGAGAGGTGCTGCCGGCACACATGGTTCCTGCGAGCGTCGTCGTGCTCGACGAACTGCCACTCACCGGCGTCGGCAAGGTCGATCGGGCTGCTCTCCCGAAGCCTCGCTTCGACACCGATGCCGAAACGTTCACGGCAGCGACCACCGAGTTGGAACGACTGGTGGCGGGCGTCTTCGAGGACGTGCTCGGGGTGACCCCGATCGGCATCGACACCCACTTCTTCGATGTCGGCGGAAACTCACTGACCGCGACGCGCGTCATCGCCCGCGTCAACGCGCTACTCGGCACCGACATCGGAGTACGAGGATTGTTCGAGTCTCCGACAGTTCGGCAGCTGTCGCGCCTGGCCGAGAGCGTCGGCCGCGGCGAGAACCCCCGACCACCGTTGACTCGACGGTCTCGCCCGAACCCACTGCCTGTGTCGTTGGCGCAGAAGCGGATGTGGTTCCTCAACCAGTTCGACGTGACGTCACCGGCCTACAACGTTCCCCTGGCCGTGCGCCTCGACGGCGATCTGGACTTCGCCGCCTTGCAGGACGCCGTAGCGGACGTACTGGGCCGCCACGAGAGCTTGCGGACGAAGTTCCCTTCGATCGACGGACAACCGGTACAGCAGATTGTCGCCACCGAAGCGGTCATGCCGATCCTGGAACCGGAGATCGTCGCTGCTGCCCAAGTTTCCGATCGAATTCTCGAACTGGCCTCGGTAGGGTTCGACGCCTCGGCCGATGTCCCGATCCGCTGCGCAGTCCTACGCGTGGACGGGGACACACGCATGCACGTCCTCGTGATCGTCGTCCACCACATCGTCGCCGACGGGTTCTCGATGAACCCCCTGGCAGTGGACGTGGCAGCGGCATATGCGGCCCGCAGCGCCGGCAACGCGCCGAACTGGTCGGAACTGGCCGTGCAGTACGGCGACTTCGCGTTGTGGCAGCACGAGGTACTCGGGTCCGAAGAAGATCCGGACTCCGCTCTGACCCGTCAGCTCGACTACTGGAAAGACCGTCTCGCGGGACTGGGTGAGCCGATCGCGTTGCCGACGTCGTTCCCACGTCCGGCGAAGCCCTCGATGGCGGGCTCGGTGCACCGGTTCGCTGTCTCGCCGCAGATCCATCGAGCGCTGACCGACCTGGCACGCGAGCACGGCAGCACCATGTTCATGGTCATGCATGCAGCGCTGGCAGTGCTCGCGGCGCGTCTGGCCGGAACCGAGGACATCGCCATCGGTACACCCGTCGCCGGCCGCGGAGAGGCCGAACTCGATCACCTGGTCGGAATGTTCGTCAACACACTCGTGCTGCGAACACAGATCACGCCCGACGCATCGTTCGAGGACGTACTCGCCCAGGTTCGTGAGGGCGATCTCGGTGCATTCCAACACGCTGACCTGCCCTTCGAAAGGTTGGTCGACGCACTCGACCCGGAACGCTCGACGTCACACACTCCGTTGTTCCAGATACTCATCGAGTTCCGCAACAACGCACTACCGCAACTCGAACTGCCGGGGCTGTCGGTCTCGGGAGTCGAGTTCGACCTACCCGTCGCCAAGTTCGATCTCCAACTCGCGGTCACCGAACGTTACGGTGCGGACGGAAATTCGGATGGTATCGATGTCGAATTCGTCTACGCCACAGACTTGTTCGACGGTGATTTGATCGAATCGTTCTCACACAGACTGATCACCCTCCTCGCGGCGGTCTCCCGAGACCCGTCGACTCCTACCGGCGACATCGACCTCGTCGGCGCCGACGAGCGTCGACAGATGCTGACCGAGTGGAACACTCATGCCGAACCGGCTCCGGCCGACAACATCGCGGACCGCTTCTTCGAGGCTGTTGCAGCACATCCGTCGTCGACCGCGGTCAACGACAGCGACGGAGCAATGACGTACGCCGAACTGGACGGGCGCGCGAACCGCCTGGCGCGGCTTCTGATCAGTCGTGGTATCGGTCCGGAATCCGTGGTGGCCGTTGCGATGCCCAGAACGACCGACCTCGTGCTCGCCCTTGTCGCCGTCATCAAGACCGGCGCGGCATACCTGCCGGTCGACATCACCTATCCGGCCGAGCGCATGCGATTCCTTTTCGACGACGCGCGGCCGGTATCCCTGGTCACGACCGGAGACTTCCGCAACGATCTGCCGTCGGAGATCATCGAATCCAGCATCGACATCGTCGAACTCGGATCTCCGGAGATCGCCGTACGCCTTGATCACTCCGCGCCACATCGCATCACCGACGCGGACCGGACGACACCACTTCTGCCCGACGCGGTCGCGTACGTCATCTACACCTCCGGATCCACCGGGCGCCCCAAAGGTGTCCAGGTCAGCCATCGAAACGTCCTGACTCTGATGGACAACACGTCCCCGACGTTCGGGTTCGACGACACGGACGTGTGGACGATGTTCCACTCGTACGCATTCGACTTCTCCGTCTGGGAACTGTGGGGTCCGCTGCTGCACGGTGGCCGGTTGGTTGTCGTCGACTACTACACGACCAGATCGCCGGACATGTTCCACGAACTGCTCCGCCGCGAGCGGGTGACGGTGCTGAACCAAACACCCACCGCCTTCTACCAACTCGCCGAAGCCGACCGCGCGTACACACCCAACGGCACGGATCCCGACCTTGCCCTGCGTTACGTCGTCTTCGGTGGCGAAGCTCTCGATCTCGGCCAATTGCGTAAGTGGTACGACCGGCGCGCCGACACGGCGCCGACGCTGGTCAACATGTACGGGATCACCGAGACGACAGTGCACGTCAGTCGAATCGCGCTCGACCGCAACGACAGCGAGCACGCGTCGGCGAGCATCATCGGGCGAGCAGTACCAGGATTGTCCGTCTACGTACTCGATCGGCGACTGAACCTGGTACCACCAGGTGTGGTCGGCGAAATGTACGTCGCCGGTGACCAGGTGACTCGGGGATACCTCGGGAAACCCGCATTGACTTCGGTGCGGTTCCTTCCCGATCCATTCGGTAGTTCGGGGGATCGAATGTATCGGAGCGGGGACCTGGCGAGGTGGAACGACGCGGGGCAGTTGGAGTACGTAGGCCGCAGTGATTTCCAGGTGAAGGTGCGTGGTTTCCGCATCGAACTCGGAGAGATCGAAGCCTCGATGCTCCGCTGCCCCGGCGTCGCGGCTTCCGTGGCGCTCGTGCGTACCGACGGCGCCTCACCCCGGATCGTCGGGTACGTGGTCGCCGAAACAGGCAGCACCGTCGATTCCGCGACCGTTACCGACTTCGTCTCCGCCGAACTCGCGGAGTACATGGTGCCCACCGCTGTCGTCGTCCTCGAATCACTTCCGCTGACCGTCAACGGAAAGCTCGACCGACGCGGCCTCCCGGCACCGGACTTCGCCGTCATGGGAACAACGGAGGCGACGCGGGCACCGGCCACCGCTACCGAGGCGGTCCTCGCGGACCTGTTCGCGGAAGTGCTGGGACGGGGCAGTATCGGAGTAGACGATTCCTTCTTCGGTCTCGGCGGCGATTCGATCATGTCGATCCAACTCGTCTCACGGGCGAAGTCCGCAGGCCTCATCTTCACGCCGAGGGACGTCTTCGAAGCGAAGACGGTTGCCGGACTCACCAAGGTCCTCCTCGTCGAATCAGCGGAAGCTGCACCGGTTCTCACGGAGCTACCCGGCGGGGGAGTCGGCACCCTACCGCTCACTCCGATCATGGAGTGGCTCGTCGAACGCAGTCGCGGAGACCTGAGCACGATCCGCAGTTACAGCCAGAGTGCGCTGATCGCACTGCCCGCGGATGTCTCCGGCCCCGCGCTGGAGCGCGCACTGCAAACGATCATCGATCGTCACGACGTACTGCGGGCGCGTCTGGACACCGCGACTCACCAACTCGAGATCCGCGAACCCGGCACCGTCGCCGCCTCCGACGTCCTGCGCCGAACCCCCGTCGTGTCCATCAACGGCGAAGAATTCCGGGCCGCCGCGGAAGCCGCGATGCAGGACGCATCCAGCCGTCTCGATCCCGAGCACGGAAAGATGATCAGCGCACTCTGGTTGGATCCCGTCAGCGCGAACGGCAACCAGGCCGAGGCAGGCCGGTTGCTCCTGGTCCTTCATCACCTCGCGGTCGACGGTGTTTCCTGGCGAATGCTCGTCCCCGGCCTGGTCACCGCCTACGCCTCGGCGTTCGACGGCGAAACGCCGATGCTTCCTCCCGGTGGAACGTCGATACGGCGTTGGGCGACAGCCCTCGCCGAGACCGCCGCGGATCGACGTGACGAGATCGACTTGTGGTCGAGAATGCGGGCCGACGAGCCACCGCTCGGAACGCGCGGCCTCGACCCTGCCGTGGACATCGGATCCACTGTCGACCGCGTCAGCGTCGACGTTCCGACCTCGGTGACCGAGAACATCATCTCGACGGTGCCTCGACATTTCGGGGGCTCGGTGAACGACGGGTTGCTCGCAGCTCTCGCGATTGCCGTCACCGCCTGGCGTCGATCGCGCGGACAGCGCAGCGGGGAAGTGCTTCTCAACCTCGAAGGACACGGCCGCGAGGAGAACGCAGCACCGGGTGCCGACCTCTCGCGCACGGTCGGCTGGTTCACCACCTTGTTCCCGGTGCGGATCGACCTGACCGGACTCAACGTCGTCGATGCGCTGTCCGGTGGAACAACCGCGGCCTCGGCCGTGAAGCTCGTCAAGGAAACGCTGCTCGACATTCCGGACAACGGAATCGGTTTCGGCATGCTCAAGTACCTCGATCGAAACGAAGAACTGCGGGAGCTGCCCACGCCGCAGATCTCGTTCAACTACCTCGGACGATTTGCCGGCTCCGATCCCGAGCACGGCGAAGTGCCGTGGCTGCCGATCTCCGAAGTGACCCTCGACGAAGCGCACAGCGGAGAGCTTGCTGCCGCGTCGGTGCTCGACATCAACGCCGTCACCACCGACACCGCACACGGTCCGGTACTGCGGGCTACCTGGTCCTTCCCCCGCGGCATTCTCAGCGAGGCTGAAGTCACCGAGCTGGCGGAGCTCTGGGCCCGTGCGCTCGGCGCGCTGAGTTCGTACGTCGACGAACACTCCGAGCGTGAGCTCACGCCCACCGATCTCGATCTCGTCACCGCGGATCAACAGAGCATCGAACAGCTCGAGCGCAGATTCCCCGACCTGACCGACATCTGGTCACTGTCACCCCTGCAATCGGGCATGCTCTTCCACGCCCAGTTCGACGAAACGGAAATCGATCCGTACATGGTGCAGCTGACCCTCGAGCTCGGGGGCCGAGTCGAGGCGCCGCGATTGCGCCGCGCCGCGCAGGCCTTGGTCGATCGTCATCCGAGCCTGCGTGCGGGATTTGTCTCCGCGCCGGGAGGTCGGGCGCTGCAAGTGATCCGATCCGGAGTCGAGATCGGCTGGACCGAAATCGACCTGTCCGGGGCCGAAGACAGCGAACTCGCGTTCGCTCAGCTGCTCGAGAGTGATCGCGCTCAGCGTTTCGACATGGAAACAGCCCCCCTGATTCGGTTCATGCTCGTGCGAATCGGACCAGACGCGGCACGCTTCGTCGTGACGAACCATCACATCCTGCTCGACGGTTGGTCCACCCCGCTGTTGCTTCGAGACCTGCTCACTCTCTACGCAACTGACGGCGACCCCGAGATTCTGCCCAGAGTTCAGTCGTACCGCGACTACCTCACCTGGATCTCGAAGCAGGAACCCGAAATTTCGCTGCGGGCGTGGCAGGAAGCGCTACGAGGCGTCGACACATCCACTCAGCTCTCCCAGGCAGGCACCGCCGCCGAAACCGTGGCTAGTGACATTCACTCGTACTCACTTCCTGCCGAACGAGCCGAGGCTCTTCGGGCATTCGCGCGAAGCCGCGGTCTGACCATGGCGACGCTGGTCCAAGTGGCCTGGGGAATCGTTCTCGCCGAACTCCTCGGCCGCGACGACGTCGTCTTCGGCGGAACCGTGTCAGGACGCCCACCCCAGGTGTCCGGGGTGGAATCGATAGTCGGCCTGTTCATCAACACCGTCCCAGTGCGAGTCCGCCTCGACGCCCGAGAAACCCTCGCGGAACTGGCCATTCGCGTCCAATCCGAGCAAGCGTCACTGCTCGACCACCACCACATCGGCCTGTCGGACATCGCGGGAGCCGTCGGCGCCGCCGGATCCTTCGACACGCTGACGGTGTTCGAGTCGTATCCCGTCGACGAGTCAGCCCTGACCGCCGAAACCGACATCGCGGGAATGCACGTTCTCGGCATCGACGGACGCGACTCGGCGCACTACCCGATCGCCGTGGTCGCATCGGAAAGTCACACGCTCAATCTGAAGATGGAGTACCTACCCACACACTTCTCGGCCCACGAAGTCGCGAAGATCACCGAGCGCGTCGGCATCGTCCTCGAGCATCTGGCCTCGGCACCGGATCAGCCGCTGGCCCGCCTGCAGGTTCTCACGGAGTTCGAAAGCCGCGATCTAGCGCCGGTCTTCGGATCCCCGGGTCGCTCCGCTCGAACGCTCCCGGAGATACTCGCCGACGTTTCCGCCACATATCCCGACCGCATCGCCCTCTCGTCCGGCAGCCGCTCCATGACCTACGCCGAACTCGACCGGCGCTCGAACCAGTTGGCCAGAGCCATGATCCGCCGCGGCGCCGGACCCGAAACGTCGGTCGCCATCGGCATCGAACGGTCCATCGAATCGGTTCTCGCGGTCTGGGCGGTCGCCAAGACCGGCGCAGCGTTTGTCCCCGTCGACCCCACCTATCCGGCCGACCGAATCGAACACATGCTCAGCGATTCCGAAGTGCTGTTCGGGTTGACCGTCGTCGACGCCATCGAGACATTGCCACCGATCGTGTCCTGGTTGGTGCTCGGAGAAGAAGCCTTCGACGACGACGTCGCCACCAGTTGCACCCTACCGATCGCCCAGGACGAACGGCTCGCACCGGTGGCTATGGACAACGCCGCCTACGTGGTCTACACCTCCGGATCCACCGGGCGACCCAAGGGAGTGGTCGTCACCCACACCGGACTCGACAGCTTCGCACTCGATCAGCAACGCCGATTCCACGCCGATCACCACTCTCGGACCCTGCACTTCGCCACCCCGAGCTTCGATGGAGCCGTCTTCGAGTACCTGCAGGCATTCGGTGTCGGAGCAACCATGGTGATCGTCCCGACCGATATCTACGGCGGAGCCGAACTGGCAAGTCTGATCCGCCGCGAACACGTCACTCATGCGTTTGTCACCACGGCGGCACTCGCCACCGTCGACCCGGCCGGCCTGGACGAATTCCGGCACGTCGTCGTCGGGGGAGAGGCACTGCCACCGCATCTCGTCGGTCTGTGGGCTCCCGGACGAGAATTCGTCAACGCCTACGGCCCGACCGAGACGACCGTCATGGCAGACATCAGCGAACCCATGACGGTGGGCGCACCCATCACAATCGGTGGCCCGATCCGCGGTGTGCACGAGATGATCCTCGATTCGCGCCTGCAACCGGTACCCGTCGGAGCTCCCGGTGAGCTGTACATCGCCGGCATCGGCCTCGCTCGCGGCTACCACCGGCGTCCCGGCTTGACCAGCGAGCGATTTGTCGCCGACCCCTTCGGAAAGCCAGGCGACCGGATGTACCGCACCGGTGACATCGCCTCCTGGCGAAGCGATCACACCATCGAATACGTCGGGCGCAGCGACTTCCAAGTCAAGATTCGCGGATTCCGTATCGAACTCGGCGAGGTGGACGCCCAGATCACCGCGATGGCAACTGTCACGAACTGCGTGACACTCGGCGTCGACGGACCAGCCGGCGCAACCGTTCTCGCGTCCTACCTCACCGTCGAGGAAGGATCGACACTGACCGGCGCACAGATCACCGCGCACCTCGCCGCACGCGTTCCCTCGCACATGGTTCCGGCCAGCATCATGATCGTCCACGAGCTACCGCGCACCGCGGTCGGCAAGCTCGATCGAAAAGCCTTGCCGACCCCGGAGTTCACCGGAACCGGCGTGGAATTCCGGGCTCCCGGCACCAGCCTCGAGCGTCGGATCGCCGATGCCTTCATCGATGTACTCGGCGTCGAGCAGGTAGGCGTCGACGACAATTTCTTCGAACTCGGCGGCAACTCGCTGATCGCCACTCGCGTCGTCTCGCGGCTCAATTCCGCACTGAACATCGACGTCGGGGTGCGCGTGTTGTTCGAGGCACCGACGACAGCTCAACTCGCCGAACGGCTTTCCGACGCTGTCACTGCCGTCGGCACTGTGCCGCTCACTCCCATGGAGCGCGTCGGCAACGTCCCGCTCTCGTTGGCGCAGAAGCGCATGTGGTTCCTGAACCAATTCGACACACGCTCAGCCGCGTACAACATCCCACTAGCTGTTCGCCTTACCGGTGACCTCGACGTCACCGCCATGCAGCATGCGATCGCCGACGTCGTCGAGCGGCACGAAACACTGCGGACGGTGTTCCCCGCCGTCGGCGGCGATCCGATTCAGAAGGTGCTCACCGCCGACGAGGCAATACCTCCGGTCCGTGAAATGACGTTGGGGGAGCACGAACTCGCAGAGCGCATGCAACGACTCGCCACGACCGGCTTCGACGTGTCGGTGGACCTGCCGCTGCGCGTGGCACTCTTCCGACTCGACACAGGTGAACCCGTTCACATTCTGTTTGTCGTGGTCCATCACATCTGCGCCGACGGTTCGTCGATGGCGCCGCTCGCACGCGACGTGATGACCGCCTACCTGGCGCGTACTGCAGGGACCGAGCCCACGTGGGCACCACTCGAGGTGCAGTACGCAGACTTCACGTTGTGGCAGCATCGCGTCCTCGGATCGGAAGACGACCCGGAATCCGTCATCAGTCGCCAATTGCACTACTGGAGTGAGCAACTCGCCGGACTCGACGACGTCATCGCACTGCCCACCGACCACCCACGACCCGTGCAACAGACCTTCCACGGTGACCGATTCACTTTCGACATCGACGCGAACACCCACCGCGCGCTCGCGGACCTGTCCAGGTCCCACGGTGTCACGATGTTCATGGCACTGCACGGCGCACTGGCCGTGCTGATGTCGAAGCTGTCCGGTGCAGACGAGGTCACCATCGGCACCCCGATCGCCGGCCGCGGTCAGGCAGCGCTCGACCACCTCGTCGGGATGTTCGTCAACACGCTGGTCCTGCGAACCAGCGTCGATCCCGACATCACCTTTGCCGAACTGGTGGAACACATCCGCGAAATCGATCTGGCCGCATTCCAGAACTCGGAACTACCTTTCGAGCGGCTCGTCGACGTGATCAACCCGACCAGATCCACGTCGTACTCGCCGCTGTTCCAAGTAGCCCTCGAACTTCAGAACAACGAACCCGCGCACTTCCACCTGCCCGGCCTCGACATCGACGGGCTGACCGTGGAAACCAAATTCGCGAAGGAAGACCTCGAGCTGATCGTCGACGAGAAGTTCGACGAGACCGGCGCCCCTGCCGGGATGTCCGCCGCCTTCGACTTCGCGACGGATCTCTTCGAACCCGGCACCATTCGGCGGTTTGCCGACCGACTTCGCCTGATCCTCGACGCTGTCGGACGTGAACCTGCAACACGTATCGCCGACATCGGTATCCTCGCCGCCGACGAAACAGCCGCTCTGGTGCCGGCATCCGGTGCAGCCGCGACTCGCGCGCGGGTGTGGCCGGAGATCCTCGCCGAAGCAGTCGCCTCGAACCCGGATGCCCCAGCCCTCTCGAGTCGCGAGAGGTCGATGACCTACCGCGAACTCGACGAGGAATCGACAAAGCTGGCGAGAGCACTGTGCCGGCGCGGTGTCGGACCCGAAGATTTTGTGGCCTTGGGTCTGCCGCGGTCCGCCGCGGAGATCGTCGCCATCTGGGCGGTCACGAAGACCGGGGCTGCATTCTTGCCCGTCGACCCGAACTATCCCGACGACCGCATCAACCACATGCTCGACGATTCGCGGGCCGTACTCGGCATCACCGACGAGGCTCACCGCAGTCAACTTCCCGACACGGTCGAGTGGATGGTCCTCGATGAAGCGGAGACCGTCGACGAGATCGACGGCCAGAGCGTCGCCGCGATCACCGATCGCGACCGCACGATCCCCCTGCATCACGGGCATCCCGCGTACCTGATCTACACCTCGGGTTCGACCGGAAAGCCGAAGGGCGTCATCGTCACCCACCTCGGGTTGTCCAACCTCAACGCCGAAGAACATCAGAGATTCAACGTCCAGCCGTACTCGCGGATCTCGCACCTGGCATCACCGAGCTTCGACGCCTCCGTCTTCGAACTCATGATGGCGTTCGGCAGCGGAGCCTGCCTGGTCGTCATCCCACCCACGGTCTTCGGCGGATCCGAGTTGGCCGAAATCTTTGCCGACGAACATGTCTCACATGCGTTCATCACACCGACCGCGCTCAGCTCCATCGAAAGCTCCGCGCTGCCCGAACTCCGCGTGCTCGCCGTCGGCGGCGAAGCCTGCCCACCCGAACTCGTGGACATCTGGGGCCGAGACCGTCGCATGTTCAACGGATACGGACCCACCGAATCCACGATCCAGGCCAGCGTCAGTGAACCCATGCGGCCGGGCAAGGAGATCAACATCGGCCGTCCGGCCATCGGCTTTGCCGGCCTGGTCCTCGACGGGCACCTCAAGCCCGTGCCAGTGGGAGTCATCGGGGAGCTGTACGTGACCGGCCCCGGACTTGCCCGCGGCTACCACAATCGTCCCGATCTCACCGCCGACCGATTTGTCGCCGATCCGTTCGGCGAACCAGGCCAGCGGATGTACCGCACCGGCGACCTGGTTCGCTGGCGCTCCGACAGCACCCTCGAATACCTGGGCCGCAGCGATTTCCAGATCAAGGTCCGCGGATTCCGCATCGAGCTCGGCGAAATCGACTCGGTCCTGATGGCACACCCCTCCGTCTACTTCGCCGCGACACTCGGGCACGAAGCACCGTCGGGGGAGACGATGATCGCCTCCTACATCCAGCCCGTGGATGGACAGACCGTCGACGACTGGGAGCTCCGACGCCACCTGTCTTCTCGCCTACCTGCGCACATGGTTCCCGGCGCGATCGTTGTCGTCGACCGTATTCCGGTGACACCGGTCGGCAAGCTGGACCGCAAGGCACTGCCGACGCCGAGCTTCGAGCGTCGTACGGTCCCGTACGCACCGCCGACCAACGGCACCGAACGTACGGTCGTCGACATCTTCGAGACCGTGCTCGGTCACGAACACATCGGCGTCGACGACGACTTCTTCGAACTGGGAGGAACGTCGATCGTGGCCACTCGAATCACAATCGAACTCGAGAAGCGCCTCGGGATGCGAGTGCCGTTGCAGGCACTGTTCCTGGATCCGACGCCTGCCGGTGTCGCGCGGGCGGCCGACGGAATGGACGCACACTCGCCGGATGACTCGTCGGATCTTCTCGCTCCGATGATCACGCTGCGCGCCGGATCCGATCGTGCACCACTGTTCTTCGTCCATCCGGGTATCGGGTTGTCCTGGGGCTACGCGGAATTCGTCAAGCATCTCGAGTTGGATCAACCCGTATACGGTCTTCAGCTACCGTCACTGAGCGGCGGGCCCAGCTTCGACTCGCTGACCGAACTCGCCAACGACTACGCGAATCGCATTGCAGCCGTGGCATCGACCGGCCCGATCCATCTGGCCGGCTGGTCGCTCGGCGGCGTCATCGCACACGCCGTGGCGCACAATCTCACTCGGAGCGGACGGGACGTGACGCTGTCGATCCTCGACAGCTATCCCTCGTCGGATTCCGATCAGCCCGCAGAACTCTCGGTCTCCGAACTACTGGCGGGGCTCGCGATGCCTGCGGGATCCAACGCAGTCGAGACTTTCGAAGAAGCGGCGAAATTGCTGGAGCGGACCCTGGGTGCCGGGATCGGAATCGAAGCGGAGCATCTAGAGAGGATCAGTCGCGGCTACTCCCACTCCGTCGAATTGACGAATCAGCACCAACCGCCGGTTCACTCTGGAGACATCGAGTTCTTCGTAGCCGGAAGATCTACCGGAAACGGACACGATGTGGCCGAATGGCGTCGCTTTGTTTCGGGAGACATCCGCGTCGTCGAAGTCGACTGCGAACACAACCAGATGATCGAACCGACACCGGCGATGTCCATAGCTGCACGATTGCGAGAAGTTATCGCTCAGTGGGGTGTCTGAACCAGGTTCGACATGGGTATGAGTGAAACACACAGGGTAATGGATCCCGCGTGGGTCCGGACGAGGGGAAAACGTTGAAACTGCGAACCAAACGGGTGTTTACCGGATCGATGCTGACTGCCGCGGCGCTGACCGCCACACTGCTCTCCGGGTGGACTGCACAGGCAGATCCCGCGTATCCCGCACCGGACCCGGACCCGTTCTATTCGCAAGCAGCGGCCGAGGGGACCGCCGGCACGCCGATCTCCGTACGGCGAGCCCCCGATCTGACGACTTTTCCGGGCGTCGCGATCTGGCAGGTCAGTTACCGGTCCACGAACTCCGAGAACAAGCCGATTGCCGCGGTCAGCACTATCCTGGTCCCGCCGAATCAAACGCAAGACGGCCCCCTGCTCTCCTATCAGCACATCGTCAACGCACTCGGAACAGGTTGTGCGCCATCGCGAGCGCTCTACGCATCGGATCCCAACATCGTCATCCGTGAAGCACCCATCCTCAACGTCGCTCTGCAGCGCGGATGGACAATAGCGCTTCCCGACCATCTCGGACCCAACAGCGCATACGGCGCCGCAAGACTGGGCGGACAGATCACGCTCGACGGCATACGCGCCGTCCAGAAAGTCCCAGAATTGCGTAGCGGCGCCAGCCCAGTCGGCATCGCTGGATACTCCGGAGGCGGTATGGCCACCGCGTGGGCAGCTGCGCTGGCGCCGACCTACGCACCCGAGGTCAACCTCGTCGGTGTTGCCGAGGGCGGCGTTCCGATGAACCTGTCCAAGATGGCCAATGGACTCGGGCAAGATCCGCACCCGGCATTCGGCCTTGCCTTCGCCGCAGCGATGGGCCTCGAGCGGGAGTATCCCGACCTCTTGCCGCTCAGTAACCAACTCAACGACCTCGGTCGGTCGATGCGGTCCGAACTCACCAATGCCTGCACCAACGACATCCTGAGAGTTGGCGCCGGGCGCAGCGCTTCCCAGGTGTCTACGTCGACTTCCCTGTTGTCCAGTCCTGAAGTGCGAAAGGTGATGGACGACAACAGCGTCGAACTCTATCCAGGAGTACCGACCGCCCCCGTGTTCGAATGGCACACGCCCGACGACGTGCTGATTCCCATCGATTCGGTGGTCAACACCATTTCGAGGTACTGCGCCGCAGGAGCAACAATTCAATCCCAACTGTTCCCCAGCCCGGACCACCTCACCACCGCTGTCCTCGGTCTACCCACCGCGTTCGAGTATCTACAGGACAGATTCGACGGAGTGCCCGCGCCACGGTCGTGCTGAAGATCTCTGGCGTGATGTATCGAGCAGGCGCGGCGCGTGGCCAACTCCGTGTGCCCGTGGCATCGTTGAGTGTATGAGCGACACGGATGACACCGGCGCGGCCGGCAATGGCGATTACAGTCTCGACCCCGACGACCAGCTTCAACCCGAAGACACTCTGATCGATCGAGGCGTCGACGACATTCTCGACGAGGGAATCTCACCACCGGAACGCCCACTGGGACTTGATGCCCACGGGTTGACCGGCAGCGAGGAATCAGCGGGGGAGACCCTCGACGAGCGCTTGGCCGAGGAAGAACCCGATCCGTACGCGTCGCTGGGTGATCCGCTGAAGGATCCCACCGATGCCGACGAATTCGAACGGGAAGAAGAATTCCCGAACGGCGACGAAGTGGGTAACCGCCGCGTCGGGCGTCTCGTTGCCGAAGACGAGGGCCGATACGAAGACGAGGAAAGCGAGCTAATCGCCGGAGACGTCGGAATCGACGGCGGCGCAGCGTCGGCAGAGGAAGCCGCGATGCATCTGATCGACGACTCAGAGGACTGAACGACCGCCGACCTGTTGTGACTCTTGATCGGTGAGAACGATGGAATGGACGTGATTTCCGCCCATCCTCTTACTTTCGTACATCGCCGAATCGGCTAGGCGGTGTAGATCGTGCAGGCCGCTTTCTGCTGCCTGCACGTCCGGCCAGCCGCCGTTGTGTACGGCTATGCCGATGCTCGTCGTCGAGAGTGGTTCGCCCGTAGGGGAGTTCATGACGGGGTGAATCCGCGCGAGCAAGTCGCCGACATAGGGCAACGGCATCATCTGAACGACGACGAATTCGTCACCGCCGATACGAGCGATCGCTGCGTCCGATCTGGCCCAGTCGTGGAGTCGATACGCGGTCCGCAAGATGACGCGGTCACCCACGTCGTGACCGTAGGTGTCGTTGAAGTGTTTGAAATTGTCGATGTCGATCACCACAACCAGCAAAGACTGATCGAGGCTGGATTTCGCTTGTAGGAGTTCGGAAGTCCGCCGCGCCAGTCCACGCCGATTCAGCAGATCCGTCAATGGATCGAGTTCGGAGCTCTGCGCGTCGTTGCTCAGGAGCGCCAGAACAATCTGTGTGACGACCGGTATGACAGTGATAACAGGGATGGCAAAGGCAATGCGTCCCAGTACGTCTGAGGCTGACGAAGGCGCATCCGTGAAAACCCCGATGCTGGCGACAACGATAATCGCCCCGGACCACAGGAGGTGCCACAGTTGCGCTCGAAGGTTGTGAAAGAAGGCTACATACGAGCCGACGAGCCCGAAGACAAGACATCCGAGCAACCGCTGATCCGGATTCGCCTCGGCCAGCACGATCACCGCAACGGCGAAGTCCCCGCCAACGACTAAGAAATACGACCTTTCACGGGTAGTCGCAATGACCGGCAGGGCAATTCCGCCGATCATCACAAGCACTGCGACGACGACGTCCAACGGAAATCCGATGGTCTGTACCGAATGGGTGCCCAAACGCTTCAGCAGAATCGTGCCACCCAGGAGGAAAACCAATACGCCGATTCCAATCCGAGTCGGCATCAGAATTCCGTTGTCGCGCAAGAATCGCGTGAATCGGTCAAACTGGTCTGGCACTGCGAGCCAGCGGTGCACGACCTTGGGTGTGTCGCTCATCGCGGCCCCTGACCATGAGAAGCGGCCGGTCGAATACAACACATGCGGCGATAGTAGTCCGTGGCAATGACAATGGAACTGCACTCGCGTCCAGCCTGTCGCCCCCAATACGTCACAGTGACGAATTGAGGTCAGGTGGGTGGAGGTGGGCAAGTCGCGTTCATCAACACTAATCGACATCAGAGCGCCTATTGGACGATCTTGCTTCGTAACCGACTAGGTAACTCGGCGTAGTCGTAGTCGCCGGCAAGGCCAGATGGCCGTCGCTGGCAACTCGGCCGGCGACAGTCGAGGCGCAATGATCAAGTCACCCGAGGCGCTCAGTGATCTCGGACGGAAATGTGTAAACAGTAGGCAGCTGAACCGACAGATCGACATGGGTAGGTGACGTCGAAGATGAATACAAGAAACGGCACGTGAGCCGGATATCGCCAGGTCGACAATTTGCCGATAATCTACATTATGTCAAGTAATAGATATTCGAACGTCCCCCGTCAGCTCGTCCGCTAGCTTTACCCACATGGATTCCGTTGCGCTCGTCCTCGGCTCACCGCGTGGTCGTCGGGTCTGCGCGAACGTCGGGTACGCGTGCCACGCCAGCGCACGCACATCCGGTAGACACTGGCCTCAATCGACCGAACATGCGCTTGAAGTACTCGACACTGTTGACGTCCGAGCAAGGTGATCGCGGCATTGCGCCCGATCGCCCGAGCCCTTCTCGACTCGCCACACACCGCCTGGTGGACGGGGCCGGCTGACCTTCTGAACCAGAATCTGGTCGAAAAGCGAAACCCCATCTACGGCTGGTCGGAACTACCCTTGCGGATTTACCGTACAGAAGACGGCCTCGAACAGTGGCGCGCTGAGGTACTCGACTACGAACGCCAGTTTCTGGAATACCAGATCGAAGATCCGGACCGTCACATCGGCGGCGAATGGTGGTCTATCCCTTTTGCCAACGGCACAACCGAAACAACCAGGGCCCGCGATGGCATCGGGCCCCTCGGGGTGTTCCTCGAAGAAGACAGCTCCTCGAACGAGGCTCGGGTGCAGCCGGTTAGGACCTACGGTGCGCCCCGCATCTACGAGATCACCGGTCCGCAGGACTGGGCGAAACTGGTCGATACCTATCCCCTGCCCGTGCCCGCTTCACGTCGCTCCTTGTGGTATGACACGACCGGTGAGTACCGTGAATGGTTCATTCCGGACTGGGTTTCGGTGTCCGCGGATTACGACGCCGTCCACCTGACCATGATGGCTTATCTGACCACGCCAGGCCTCGCGATCCCGTTGTCGGCCAACGCAGGGGCCACCGTGCTCGCCGGGTGGGATCCGGACGCCACCTTCTGGCTACGAAGCAACAACATCACCGTCGACGGCGACCCGACGGGCTGACGTTCGGCGACATCGATTTCAGCAGGTGCGACCGCACGGCCGCCACCGCGCGGTGCCCTCGATCCCCTGTTGCAGGGTGAACGCCGGAACCCCCTCCTGCACAGGGCGCACGTTCGTCTTGCTCGACAACCGTCAACCGACCGGCATCTCCCACGGCGCCACCGGAAGCGTGTTTCCGGTCTCGAGATAGGACTTCAGGTTCGACAGCACCGCCGACCATCCGCCCGCTACCTCCATGCGAGCCGATTCGTCCGCCAGATCGGTGTGCTTGACGGTCAGACGCACAATCGCATCGAAGGATTCGATGTCGAAGCTCACCCGAGAGATGTCAACGCCCGGCTCGCCGTTCGGGTCAGCCCAGGTGGTGACCAACCTCGATGGCGGGTTGCTCTCGACCACGGTGCCGACTACATCCGCAATGTTCGAACCGTCGATCCGTTGATGCGCCCACGTTGATCCGGGCTGCCAATCGGAGACGTTGCTGTGTCCCCAATACTCCGCAGTGGCCTGTGCATCCGTGAGCGCTTTCCAGACGTTCTCGGCCGTGCTGGCGATGTAGGTGACATACACAAAACTGGGCTTGTCGGTCATGGCTTCCTCCGCGAGTTTTTTGACGGCACTGAGCGCATTCAGGCGCGGTACCTCGAACTTGTTGATCCATCGCTCTCGAATTTCTTCGAGCGCAACGGGATTGAGATAGTGAAGTTTGGATCTCCCCTGCCGAACCGTGCTGATCAGATTTGCTTCCTCGAGCGCGGTGAGGTGTTGCGTGACAGCTTGTCGACTCATGTCGAGGCTGTCGCACAGCTCTCCGAGCGACTGACCGTTGGCTACGAACAAGCGGTCCAGAAGAAGCCTCCGTGTCGGATCGGCAAGAGCTTTGAACACTGCATTCATCCGGTCGACCACAACCTCACAATATGCAAGCATTTACTTGCATGTCAATGGTTGGGCGTGCCGGGTTTCCGAAGTAGGGATCAATGAGGTGTGATGTCACTAGGCAGATGTGATCTGAATCCCGGATCGCAGTACACGAGAGGTTGGGCACATGGACTGGGCAGCAATTGGAGTAGGTGTCGGTTATGCGTCGGTGGCCCTGTCGATCCTGGTTTTCGTCGGCGGGTGCATCGCGCTGTTCATCTTGTCGGTCCGCCAGTAGCCGACACCTCGACAAAGTGGTGATCACCCCCGGCTCGGCGAAGCCGATCGCATCGGGAGTGATCACCACCGGGGCCGCTTGATCGATTCGGACCCAGCTGCGCTCGATGGGCTGCTCGCAGAGAAGCTCGGCCGCGGTGGGACTACCGTAGGACTGTCGCCTAGAACTCGAGGAGTACGGAATGAGCATCCAGTCGGTTGAACCGCACCGCCACCGCGTAGTGGTGATCGGTTCCGGCTTCGGAGGATTGTTCGGCACTCAGGCTCTCAAAAAAGCCGATGCCGACATCACGATGATCGCGCGTACAACCCACCATCTGTTTCAGCCTCTCCTCTATCAGGTTGCCACCGGCATCCTCTCGGTCGGGGACATCGCTCCCGCTACGAGGCTCGTGCTGCGCAAGCAGAAGAACGCCCAGGTACTGCTCGGTGAAGTCGAGACGATCGACCTCGAGAACCGGACTGTGACCTCGCGCCTGCTCGAACGCGTCACGGTAACGCCATTCGACAGTCTGATCGTGGCAGCAGGTGCCGGTCAGTCGTACTTCGGTAACGATCAGTTCGCAGAATTCGCCCCGGGTATGAAAACAATCGACGATGCCCTCGAACTGCGTGGACGTATCCTCGGCGCGTTCGAACAGGCCGAGCTGTCGGACGATCCTGCCGAGCGCGCGCGCTTGCTGACCTTCGTCGTGGTCGGCGCCGGCCCCACTGGCGTGGAGTTGGCCGGACAGATCGCCGAGCTTTCCCGCCGAACGCTCGACGGCGCTTTCCGCAAGATCGATCCGCGTGAGGCACGTGTTGTGCTCCTGGACGGCGCGCCTGCAGTCCTACCCGTGTACGGCGGCAAGCTCAGCCGTAAGGCAGCCGAGACGCTCGAGAAGCTCGGCGTAGAGATCCAGCTCGACGCGATGGTCACCGACGTCGACAACGACGGTCTGATCATCAAGGAGAAGGACGGCACGCTTCGCCGTATCGAGTCGCAGTGCAAGGTGTGGTCTGCCGGAGTTCAGGCGAGCCCGCTCGGGAAGCAGCTCGCAGAGCAGAGCGGCGGAGAAACCGACCGCGCCGGCCGAGTGATGGTCAATCCTGACCTGTCGCTTCCCGGACACCCCAATGTCTTTGTCATCGGCGACATGATGTCGCTCGACAAGCTTCCCGGTTTAGCTCAGGTCGCCATGCAGGGAGGCAAGTACGCGGCTAAGCAGATCAAGGCGGAACTGAATGGTCAGTCCCCCTCGGCGCGAGTTCCGTTCAAGTACTTCGACAAGGGCAGCATGGCAACGATCTCGCGCTTCAGCGCGGTAGCCAAGGTAGGCAAGCTCGAGATCAGTGGTTTCATCGGATGGGTTGCCTGGCTGGCAATTCACCTTCTGTACCTAGTTGGATTCCGTTCGCGCGCCTCGACGCTCTTGTCATGGGCGGTGACGTTCTTCGGGCGTGGCCGTGCTCAGATGGCGTCCACCGAGCAGCAGGTCTTCGCGCGAAACGCGATGGGCGAATTGGAGAAGAAGAACAAGGAAGCGACGACGGCCGGCAGCGCCTCCAACGACGAGTCGAAGAAGACCGCAGGCAAGCAACAGAAGGCTGCCGGCTGATCAGCACCTGAGTCAACAACGAAGGGCGGCAGTGGAGTTGAACTACATTGCCGCCCTTTACCGTGTTCTCAGTTTCCGATCTTCGCCACCTCGGTGATGTTCGCGAGGCGAACCTGTCCCTTGGAGACGAGTCTGTCGTTCTCGTCGGTGATGCGAACCTCCCAGAGTTGCTGAGTGCGTCCGCGATGAATCGGGGTGGCTTCTGCGGTGAGTGTGCCTTCCCTCGTTGCACGCAGGAAGTCGGTGTTGTTGTTGACTCCGACCACGTGGCCTCGCTCGCCCAGCCACACGGTGCCACCGACGCTGGCGAGAGACTCCACCACCGAGCAGTACACGCCTCCGTGCTGAATCCCTGCGGGCTGGTGCAGCGTGGGCTTGACCGTCCATTGCGCCCGCACACGATCTGGGCTCAGTTCGGTGTATTCCAGGCCGATGGTGGCGTCGAAGCCCGTTCCGAGCCGTTTCATCATCTCTGCGGTCTCAGCAGTGTCGACCATGCCATCTCCATCTATGATTCTCCGGCGCCGGTGTGGCAGCCACTCCCTACTTGATTACACGAGAGGTAACTCGAGGTTGGAATCAGGTCTGAAAAAAGAACCGGCGGGTTTCACATCGATCGATGTGAAACCCGCCGTGGGAAGGACCGGGAGTCTCTGCAGCCCTCAGGACTCCGGCGCGGTCCGGCAGTTTCGCCACTCTCGCGGTGTGTAACTCTCCGCAAGGTGTTTCACAATCATAGGCAAGGCTGACCTAATTTAGCAAGCCCTTCGTCAAACTGGTTCCAGCGAGGACGCAGCGAGACCCTACGGCGCGCGCGAACCGGCAACCCGGCTGCGACAAAGGCGTCGAGGAGTCCCTGTCCACGGCGCTGCGCTACCGATTCGCCATCACCGACCAGGATGGGGACATAAGCGGCTGCACCCAGGATCGACTCCCCGACCAGTCCCCAGAATCTGAACTGGTCGACGGGCGCACATCTGGCCACGGCGTCGTAGATGGCGCGCAGCGACGTCAGGCAACGGTGTGCAGTCCAGATGAGGAGGGCCTCTTCACATGGCATGTCGACGACGCCGTCACTTCCGGACTCTCGCCCGTTGGGTGCCACACGAAGCGTTTCGTCGACCACGCCTGCCCAGTCGATTCCGCCGTCGCTGTCCATGTGGATGAACAGGTTTTCGAGCCCCGGGTCCCAGGCGGACCCCTCGGAGACGATGGATGCGGCAACTCTGCCGACCACGGCATGAATGAGCGACGTCGCAACCTGTATCGCGGCAGCTTCAGCACTGTCGAGATCCTGAAGTGAGCGGGCGAACATCTGTTGCACCCGATCCCCACACAAGCCTTCACTGAGCTGCCACCAGCGCCGTTTACCTTCGCCTGCCATGGCGGCAACCGCGTAGACGCGCGGATAGTCAGGGTTGAGTGCTCGTAGGCGAACGCTGGTGCGGCTCAATGCGTTCGACCGGAGTTCGAATTCACGAACATCCGCATGCTGGGTGGTCAAGGTGATTGTCACCGTGCACTCCAATCGGCCGAAGTTGTCTTGTGGTTCTTAATGTAGGTTAGCCTCACCATAATTCAAGAGTAAAGAACTGTGACGCTTGGCACCGCAAATACACAGGAACTTGCCCCACAGGGAGCACGCCCACATAGGGTTCCGTAACCTAAGATGCGAATTCCCTGCGCACAAAGACCAGGAGCTCGAACCGCCAGTGACGATGATCAAACCTCTCGGGAACGGACATCCCCGAGGACCCAGCGAGACGTACGGACGGCGCATAGTGCCGCGCGGCCCGGCTCCTGTCCGAATGCGTGTCCTAGCTGGGATTTTCGACGCGGGGGTGTTCCTGCTTCCCTTGCTCGTCGGCTGGTACATCGTTCAGTCGCTCCGAGACGAGAACGGTGGCGGCGAAGCCGACCGCGCCGTATTCGGTGGCACGGCAATAGCCATCGCCGTCGGTCTCCTTGTGTGGAACCTCGGATTCCGCGAAGGTGCCACGGGCCGGACCTCTGGAAAGGGATGGGTAGGTCTGGTCACGCGTGACGCGAAGACAAAGCAACCCATCGGTGTTCGCCGGGCTCTGCGCAGGCCGTTCGATCGAACCGGTATCGAGGTGGTCCGTGAAAGCACGGCGCGCGAAGAAGGGTTCGAGGAACTCGCGCGTGACAACAGTGTCGGGGCAACTCGTCGTCGCCGGCTGATCGGTCTTGCGGTGCTGACGGTTCTTCTCGCGCTCGTCATGCTCGCGAGCATCGCGGTGGGTGCTCGGCCGCTGACGTTTGCCGAGATCTTCCACGCCATCTTCAGCTCGGACGGTACCCAGACGGACATCATCGTGCGAACGTTGCGTGCTCCGCGGACCATCCTGGGTCTTGTTGTCGGCATCGCACTCGGTATCGCCGGCGCCCTGATTCAGGGACACACGCGTAACCCGTTGGCGGATGCCGGTCTACTCGGGCTCAATGCCGGCGCGGCGTTCTTCGTTGTCATGGCGATCTATCTCTTCGGCTTCACCGCACCGAGTCAGTACCTCTGGTTCGCGTTTGCAGGATCGTTCGTCGCCAGCATCGTCGTCTTCGGCTTGTCCTCGATCGGGAACGGCGGCGCAAGTCCTCTGAGTTTGGCTCTGGCGGGCGCAGCCGTCGCGTTTTTCCTGCAAGCCATGACCAATGCCGTGATCATTCTCGACCAGACCAGCCTGGACGCCTACCGTTTCTGGGTAGTCGGGTCGGTGTCCGGTCGCGGGTTCGACGTTCTCTGGCAGGTCCTCCCCTTCCTGATACTCGGTTTGGTCATCGCCCTGGCAAGTACGCCGGGGCTCAATGTCCTCAGCCTGGGTGAAGACGTCGCAAAAGCGTTGGGAACGAACATCGCGTTCAGTCGCACACTCGGCATCATCGCGATCACCCTGCTGACCGGCGCCGCAACTGCAGCGTGTGGACCGATCGCGTTCATCGGATTGGTGGTCCCCCACGTGGCCCGGGCCATCACCGGACCCGACTACCGCTGGCTGGTCCCGTACGCGGGGTTGCTCGGTGCGGTCATGCTGATCACCGCGGACATCATCGGTCGCGTAGTCGTGCGCCCCGGTGAGTTGCAGGTCGGAATCATCCTGGCCCTCTTCGGCGCCCCGTTCTTCATCGCTCTCGTACGCCGCAGGAAGTTGGCAAGTCTGTGACGCTCAAGCAAGAACTCCGGGTACTCCCCCGGACCGTCCCCTCACGTAAGTCGATTCGTGTCGGTGGATTCTCGCTGGTCTACCGTCCGCTCGCGGTGTCGGTGAGCATTGCACTCGCGGTCGCACTCTTCCTTCTGCTCTGCATCAACATCGGACGCGGCGACTATCCGATCTCGATCCCCGATGTCATTTCCGTCCTGCTGGGTAATGGAAGCAAGACACAGAACCTGATCGTCTTCGACCTCCGACTTCCTCGCTCGCTCACCGCGCTCTTCATCGGTATGGCACTCGGCATCGCCGGTGCGGTCACCCAGACGATCGCTCGCAACGCCCTCGCAAGCCCCGATATCCTCGGAATCACGGCCGGATCGAGTGCTGCCGCGGTTGCTCTCATCGTGCTCGGCGGCGGCGGATCGTTCGTGGGACTGCTTGCCACACTGGGGATTCCGTTAGCCGCACTCTGTGGCGGACTGCTGACAGCAGTGGTGATCTACGCCTTGGCATGGCGCAAAGGCGTCGAGGGGTTCCGCCTCATCCTGATCGGCATCGGCATCAACGCCATGCTCGTGGCAGCGACGGGGTGGCTCCTCATCTCGGCGGACATCAACGACGCTTCCCGCGCACAGGTGTGGCTCAACGGTTCTCTCAACGGTGCCACCTGGAATCAGATGTGGCCGGTAGCCATCGCTGTCGCGGTAGTCGGCGGTTACGCGGTGATCGCCTCGTTCACGATGGGAGCGCTGCGGTTAGGCGACGACAACGCCACCTCACTCGGTGTTCGCTTGCAATCATCGCAGGCCAAACTGTTGCTCTCCGCAGTGGCGCTGGCCGCCATCGCAACCGCTGCAGCAGGTCCGGTCGGCTTCGTCGCCCTGGCTGCGCCACAGGTCGCCATGCGTCTGGTGCGCTCTGCCGGCCCGCCCATCGTGGCTTCCGCGCTGACCGGTGCTGTACTGGTGGTCGGCAGCGACGTCATCGCTCGAACAATTCTGCCTGTGGAACTCCCTGTCGGAATCGTGACTTCCGCACTGGGTGGTCCGTTCTTGCTCTACCTGTTGGTTCGTAACAATCGGAAGGTCACAGCATGACCACCATCGCCCAGTCCACCGATGCCCCTTCGCGTCTCGTCGCGCAGAATCTGACGCTCGGGTACGGGGATCGCATCATCGTCGACGGGCTCGATCTCGAGATCCCCACCGGCGTGATCACGACGGTCATCGGACCCAACGGTTGCGGCAAGTCGACACTTCTACGCGCGCTGGGCCGTCTACTCAAGCCCAAGGGTGGATCGGTCATCCTCGACGGCAAGGCGATCAGTTCGATGAAGACCAAGGAAGTCGCGCGGGTCCTCGGAATGCTCCCCCAGGCTCCGGTAGCGCCCGAAGGGCTCACCGTCGCCGATCTGGTCTCACGTGGACGCCACCCGCACCAGTCGTGGATTCGGCAGTGGTCCGCGGACGACGAGGGCGAGGTCGCCGAGGCACTCGAGCTGACCGGTGTCTCGGACCTTGCAGATCGGCCGGTCGATCAATTGTCCGGTGGCCAGCGTCAGCGGGCCTGGATCTCGATGGCTCTCGCCCAGGGGACCGACATCCTGCTCCTCGACGAGCCCACCACGTACCTCGACCTTGCGCACTCGATGGAAGTCCTCGACCTGGTGGATCAACTCCACGAGGAAATGGGGCGCACCGTGGTGATGGTTCTGCACGACCTCAATCTCGCAGTTCGGTACAGCGATCATCTGATCGTGATGCGCGACGGCGCCGTCGTCGCTTCGGGAGTCCCCAAGGACATCATTTCCGCGGAACTTCTGCTCGAGGTATTCGGTCTCGAAGCTGCGGTCATCGACGATCCGGTCTCGGATCGGCCCCTGATCGTCCCGATCGGCACCCGGCACGTCTTCGGCGCTGTCGGCGGGCCGGCCAGGCCCGCCTGAAGATCGCGAATCAGCGACCCAGAATCGTCCGAACGAGTTTGAATCCCTGACCGATCGACACGGTCGGCAGATACGCCCGCCCGACCGCGTTGCCGATGCTCGGTAACGCGGCCGGATCGGCAAACGTCATGTGCATCGGCACGTACCGGGGTTGGAACTTCGATTTGAAGGCCAGCAGCGATCGGAAGCCGTACACCGGTTCCAGTGTGCGACCGAGCAGATCAAGGACGCTGTCCATCATCGCCGAGAAGGTCGTGGCCTCAGGTTCGGCTGCGTTGGTCTCGGCTGCGTCCGTAGTGGAGTCGGCGGCGATTGTTGCCAACGGCGCACCGGACAGACTGAGGAACTCGACACCCTCCTCCTCCAATTTCAGTGCGGCAGAAGCAATGAGGAACTCCATCGCGGGACGGAACCCTTCGGAGCGTCGCCTCATGAAGTCGAGGGTCCAGCCGACGACCTTGCCGTCGCGGTGCACCGGCAGCCACGACGTGACACCGTGCACCGTGCGATCCTCGTCCACGGCGATCAGGCAGCGCACCGCCTCGTCGTCGACCTCGTCGAGTCCGCCGAGAGTGAAGCCCATCTCGGGCATCCCCTTGTCCGCTACCCATTCTTCCGAGATCGCGACGATCTGATCCTTGATCGCGAGAGGCGCGTGTGGGAAGGAAATCCACTCGGCCGTGATCCCGGACTTCTTCGCCCGATTCAGTGCCGTGCGCACGTCCTGGAACCGCTTGCCCGTGAACGCGATTCCCCCAAGATCGAGCACTGTTTCCTCAGCGACCTGTAGGCCGCTCCAGCCCATGGAATCGGTAATGGTGCGTGCGTCGTCGGTCACCGAGTAGAAGCACGGGATCCAACCGTTCGACGACGCGAACTCGGCGAACCCCTCGATCGCTGCGCGCATCCGATCTGGAGGACCGACTGGGTCACCGGTGGTGAGTGCGACTCCGGCGATGACACGGTAGGCGACGTAGCTCGAACCGTCTGCACTGAACCAGTAGGTGTTGCCCTTCCAGGTCGTCATCCACGACAACGGACTGCCGGTGCCGGCGAGCAACATCGATCGCGCACGTTCGGCGGCTTTCGGATCAGCGGTCTTGACGGGCTTGAGGAAGCTCACGAAGACCAGCACGGCAGCAACGCCCCAGAACACGACGCCGGTCCACTCGAACAGCAACGTCGACTCGATGTCCACGGGAAGGAGGCGCGGGTCGATCAACTGCAGGTACACCGGCGGCACGAGGCGCTGCGGGAAGTCTGCGAGCAGCATGGTGACAGTGGGCTCGCGGTCGAACCCGTGCCTGGCGAGCATTCCGCCGCCCACGTAGATCACGGCGAGGACCCCGAGCAACGTCACGATCGCGACGCCCAAGCGTCTGTATGTCTTGGCCGGGGCTGCCACGTCGAAGTATCGGCGTGTGGAGATCAACAGGATCAGCACGAACAGCGGCGTCAGGAACGGCACGAGTGTCCGGTACACGTTCGGATCGCTGATTCCGTAGAACAGACTGTCGCTGTCCACGGCGTCGACGAACCTGATGACGAAGTTCCCGATCGAGAGGACGAGCAGGACCACCTGGGCGCACACGGTCGCCATCCAGGCGAATCTGCGGCCACGACGCAGCCCGTCGCTCAGCACCAGAACAAAAATCGACGGCATCAGCGAGAGCAGGGTCGGCCCGACACCGGAGAGTCGGAGCTCGAGGAGACCTCGTCGACAGTCCGGGTCCGACGCGGACTCGGCGCACAGTTCTCGAACCTCGGCCACCGTCCACGGAACTCCGCGGAAGAGGTCACGCAGGACGGCAAGTGGACCTACCGCTTGCGGGGACAGCGCGGCGATCATCGGGCCGATCGCACTGGCCGCCACGACGATGGCCACGAGGACGCGGCCCTCCCGCTGGGTCCCGGCAATTCGCTCACCGCGAGCCGACCGCCCCACGACCCATTGGCCGATCACCAGACCTACGACGGAGGCGAAGAACCTGATGACATCTTGAAGCTGGCCGCTGAACAGGGCCAAGGTGATCGTCAAAGCCAGGGTTCCGACGCGGATGCGTCGACGCCACAGTGTGCCCATGTTCGAGCTGGCGGCCATGGCGGCGCCGACGATCCATGCACTCGCGCCGACAGCGGAGCCGACGTGTAGGCGGAACCCCCAGTTGGAGTCGAACACCTTCGCGAACGATGCCCAGCCGAGGCCGAGGAGCACACCGAGGATTTGGGTGCTCGCTCCGGCGATTGCGAGCTTGACGGTCCCCATGCGCCGCTCGAGGGGCGCAGCGACCGCGATCAGGAGCACGCTCGCACCGATGTACCCGAGCAGGTTTCCCGCCCACAGAGTGGAGGTGAGCGGAGTCCAGATGCGACCGTGCTGGATCGAGCCTATTCCCGCGCCGATCGCGTGCTCGAGATCGCGGGACGGTCCGTGCACGAGACTGCCGGTGGCAGCGCCCAGGATCCACATGGTGAGAAGTAGAACGACCGTCAACGGGGCGTCGCGAATGCCGAAACGAACGATGTCGGCAGATTTCTGCGCGACTGCCCATGCCCGTGATGTGGATTCTTCGGCGCCCGGCGAACTGTCGATCGTCATCTACGTGCGGCTACTTTCTGCGGATCGACTGTGGGCTTGCTCAGTATCGGGCATTTCTCGCTGCTCTCACCACCGTAACCGTCATGCAGATCACTATGGCCAATACCACACCCCCACCGAGGTGGTTACTACTACCAGTAGTACGTATTTCGTCGTGGAAGTCCGTAGAATCGAGGAATGGCAGGTCTAGGTGAACTCGAACGCGCGGTGATGGATCATTTGTGGTCCACATCAGAGCCGCAAACTGTGCGACAGGTGCATGAAGCACTCGCGACGCATCGCGAATTGGCGTACACGACGGTCATGACCGTTCTGCAGCGCCTGGCGAAGAAGCATCTGGTGATTCAGCAGCGTGACGATCGAGCGCATCGCTATCTTCCCGTCAACAAGCGCGAAGAACTGGTTGCGAGCCTGATGGTCGACGCTCTCGCCCAGGCTCCGGAGTCCGGCGGTCGCGCTGCGGCACTCGTTCACTTCGTGGGCCAGGTCAATGCCGACGAAGCAGATGCTCTCCGCGAAGCGCTCGCTGCCCTCGAAGTGCGCGAGTCCGCGAAAAAGGCTGCGCAGCCCGGAATTTCTAGGCCGAACTGAATTCGTCGTGCATGATGTGTAGGACATGAACGCCACTACTGCACTGGTTTTCGGACTGCTTGCCTTGTTGCTGGCCGGTCCGGTACCCGCACTCCTGAGCCGCTCGACGTGGCCTTACCGCGCTCCACGCGCGGCGTTGGTTCTGTGGCAAGCCGTCGCAATAGCTGCGGTGTTGTCGGCATTCAGCTCGGGCCTGGCCATTGCCAGCCAGCTGCTCGTTCCCGGCGCTGACGGAAGGCCGACGACGGCTCCGACGGCCGAGATCGACGCCCTCGGGTTGCCGCTGTGGATTCTGTACGTGGTTGTTTTTGCCCTGACGCTTCTGATCGGCGCAAAGCTGATCTTCTCGGTCATCCAGGTCGCCGTGAGGACCAGGCGTCGCCGTGCACGTCACCGTGTGTTGGTCGACTTACTCGACGATTGCGCCATGCCCGCCTCGGTCGAACGCACACCCGACCTGCGAGTGCTCGACGTCGACGAACCGATCGCCTACTGCCTGCCTGGCCTGCGTCAACGAGTGGTCCTCAGTCAAGGCACTCTGCAGAACCTCGATCATGCCGAGGTCAAGGCCATCCTCACGCACGAGCGTTCGCACTTGCGGGCTCGTCACGATCTCGTCCTCGAGGCATTCACCGCCGTCAACCACGCGTTCCCCCGTTTCGTCCGTAGCAAGTCGGCTCTCGGATCCGTACAGCTCCTGGTTGAGTTACTCGCCGATGATTCGGCAGTCCGCGCTACCGGACCGACTCCCCTGGCGCGAGCACTGGTCGCGTGTGCCGGATCGACCGCACCGCGCGGAGCGATGGCAGCGGGCGGTCCGTCAACGCTCATTAGAGTGCAGCGCCTCTCGGCTGACGATGCCGATCCCCGGATTGCGATTTTTGCGTATCTGGGGGCGGTCGCCATTCTTGTGGTGCCCACCGTGGCTGTGGCAGTGCCCTGGCTCACCGAACTTCGCCTGCTTTTCAACGCCTACTGAGTCTTGACCAGCGCAACCACGTGCAGTAGTGCAGGTCACAGCCGGGGTTACCTGACTTAGACCTAGCCGGTGGCGTAGAGTGGACCACGGCCACCATCGTGGTCCGTCAACATATAACGGCACACAGCCCAATTCCCCGCAGTATGCGTTCGGATTGCCAGGTGACATGTGCCCTGGCTCGTCCCTTTGCGAACTGTGTCGTGTATTTCAGCATGGCTTCTTCCGCTCCGCGACGTGCCCGTAGTCCGGAGAGGTTTCCGCGTGACCAACGCTGTCCAAATGTCGTCTTCCGAGAACATCGAAGACACCACCATCAACACCCCCGCTGCCGAAGAAGCAGTCGCCACCGAGCCGGGTATCACCTTCGCCGAGATCGGCCTGCCCGAGCAGCTTGTTGCCGCATTGGCGCGCAACTCCATCACCGTCCCGTCTCCCATCCAGGCGCAGTCCATTCCGGACGCGCTCGCCGGAACCAATGTTCTGGGCCGCGCACAGACCGGATCGGGCAAGACCCTCGCATTCGGCCTGCCGATGCTGACCCGCCTCTCGCGTCACGAGGATCGCCCGGCCGCCAAGCGTCCCCGTGCACTCGTGCTCGTCCCCACCCGTGAGCTTGCTTTCCAGGTGGTCGACTCCCTCAACTCCTACGCCGGCGCACTCGGACTCACGGTTCGTCCCGCTGTCGGTGGAACGCCGTTCGCCAAGCAGGTCGATCAGCTCCGCCGCGGCGTCGACGTTCTCGTCGCCACCCCGGGTCGTCTCGGCGACCACCTGCGTCAGGGCACCTGCATCCTCGACTCGGTGGAAATCACCGCACTCGACGAGGCCGACCAGATGGCGGACATGGGCTTCCTGCCCGAGGTTCGCTCGATCCTCGGTGAGACCCCCGCGGACGGACAGCGCCTGCTGTTCTCGGCAACCCTCGACCGTGAGGTCCAGTCGCTGGTTCGTCAGTTCCTGGCCAACCACGTCACGCACTCCACCGAAGACGGTCGCGCGAGCGTCGACACGATGGAGCACTACGTCCTCCTCGTCGACCGCGGCCAGAAGGATTCCGTCCTCTCCGAGATCGGTGCCCGCGACGGACGCACGATCATGTTCGCCCGCACCAAGCTCGGTTGCGAGGGAATCACCGACCGCCTCCGCGCAGTCGGCATCGCCGCCGAGTCGCTTCACGGCGGCAAGGCACAGAACCAGCGCACCCGCGTCCTCGAGCGCTTCAAGAACGGTCGCACCCCGGTTCTCGTTGCCACTGACGTCGCCGCACGCGGAATCCATGTCGACGGAATCGATCTGGTTGTTCACGTCGATCCCCCGGCCGATCACAAGGATTACCTGCACCGCGCCGGCCGCACGGCTCGCGCCGGCGAGAAGGGCACCGTCGTGGCCATCGTGCTCCCGAATCAGAAGCGTGGGTTCAAGCGCCTGACCGGAATGGCCGGCGTCAATGCCGCTGCCGTTCCCGTGACCCCGGGTTCTGCTGAGCTGGCTCGTATCACCGGCGCCAAGAAGCCGACCGGAGAACCGTTGCGCGAGAGCTCTTCTCGTGGCGAGCGTTCCTTCGGCGATCGTGGCGGAAGCCGCGGCGGCTACCAGGGCAACCGCTCTTCCGGCGGCTACCAGGGCAACCGTTCCTCGGGTGGGTACCAGGGCAACCGCGACGGCGAGAGCCGCGGTGGATACCAGGGCAACCGC
>NZ_JAWLSC010000009.1:0-196660 GCF_033142465.1 Rhodococcus sp. IEGM 1318 | reverse complement strand
GACGGCGAGAGCCGCGGCGGATACCAAGGCAACCGCTCTTCCGGTGGCAGTGGATACCAGGGCAACCGCGACAGCCGACCGTCCTACGGAGACCGCGACAGCCGCCCGTCAACGGGCTACCAGGGCAATCGCTCTTCCGGTGGATACCAGGGCAACCGCGACGGCGAGAGCCGCGGCGGATACCAAGGCAACCGCTCTTCCGGTGGCAGTGGATACCAGGGCAACCGCGACAGCCGCCCCTCGACCGGATACCAGGGCAACCGCTCTTCCGGTGGCAGTGGATACCAGGGCAACCGCGACGGCGGCGACAACCGCGCAGCCGCGACCAGCGGTGGTGGCTTTCGCAGTCGCACCGACCGTCGTAGCTATGACGGATTCGACGGCCCGAAGCGCGATCAGCGGTAATACCTGCGCTGAGCTGCGGCTCGACAACTGAACACTGAGAACCTTCCGGCTGTGCCGGAAGCTGTATCGAGACGGATGCAGGTCACTGCAATTAAAGTGATCTGCATCCGTGTTTTGTATGCACGGTCTGATGTTCACGCGCGTCGTGGCCGCACCGTTTTCGGCTGCGCACAGCGCAGGATTTCACAGCCGCGGACCGAGAGGGAAAGCTGTAAGT
Source organism: Rhodococcus sp. IEGM 1318 (assembly GCF_033142465.1). Lineage (NCBI taxonomy): Bacteria > Bacillati > Actinomycetota > Actinomycetes > Mycobacteriales > Nocardiaceae > Rhodococcus > Rhodococcus sp. IEGM 1318. The sequence goes on along the minus strand of NZ_JAWLSC010000009.1, from coordinate 196,038 downwards.
ATGTCAACCACTAGCACCGAATCACCCCGAGCTCAGATCGGCGTCACCGGCCTGGCCGTCATGGGTTCGAATATTGCCCGCAATTTCGCCCGCCACGGTCACACCGTTGCCCTGCACAACCGCAGCATCGCGAAGACCGATGCCCTGATCGCCGAGCATGGTTCCGAGGGCGATTTCGTGCGCACCGAGACCGTCGAAGAGTTTGTTGCCGCACTGCAGAAGCCGCGACGCGTCCTGATCATGGTCAAGGCCGGCGCCCCGACCGACGCTGTCATCGAAGAGCTCGCGAACGCCATGGAGCCCGGCGACATCATCATCGACGGTGGCAACTCGCTCTACACCGACACGATCCGTCGTGAAGCAGCGATCCGTGCCCGCGGTCTGCACTTCGTCGGCGCTGGAATCTCCGGTGGCGAAGAAGGCGCACTCAACGGTCCGTCGATCATGCCCGGCGGCCCGAAGGAGTCCTACGAGGCTCTCGGCCCGCTTCTCGAGTCCATCTCCGCTCACGTCGACGGCACCCCGTGCTGCACGCACATCGGCCCCGACGGTAGCGGTCACTTCGTCAAGATGGTGCACAACGGCATCGAGTACGCCGACATGCAGCTCATCGGCGAGGCGTACAACCTCTTCCGCGACGCACTCGGTTACGACGCCGGTCAGGTCGCAGACGTCTTCACCGAATGGAACAAGGGCACACTCGAGTCCTACCTGATCGAGATCACCGCCGAGGTGCTCCGCCAGGTCGACGCCGAGACGGGCAAGCCGTTGGTCGACGTCATCGTCGACGCTGCCGAGCAGAAGGGCACGGGCCGCTGGACCGTCAAGTCCGCTCTGGATCTGGGCGTGCCGGTCACCGGTATCGCCGAGGCCGTGTTTGCTCGCGCACTGTCCGGTAGCCGCAATCAGCGCGCCGCAGCTCAGGCGCAGGGTCTGGCTGCCGGCTCTCTCGGCGACAAGCCTGCTGACGCCGAGCAGTTCGCCGCCGACATCCAGGCCGCGCTGTACGCGTCGAAGATCGTGGCGTACGCGCAGGGCTTCGATCAGATCGCTGCCGGCAGCGCCGAGTACGACTGGAACCTCAAGCCTGCCGACCTGGCGACGATCTGGCGCGGTGGCTGCATCATCCGTGCGCAGTTCCTCAACCGCATCAAGGACGCGTTCGACGCGGATCCGAGCCTGTCGAGCTTGATTCTGGCACCGTACTTCCGTGAGGCCATCGAGGCAGGCATCGACAGCTGGCGCCGCGTGGTCGCCACCGCGACGATGCTCGGCATTCCGGTACCGGCGTTCGCGTCTTCGCTCTCGTACTACGACGGTCTCCGCGCGGAGCGTCTGCCGGCCGCCCTGACTCAGGGTCAGCGCGACTTCTTCGGCGCGCACACCTACGAGCGCATCGACAAGCCGGGCAAGTTCCACACGCTGTGGAGCGGTGACCGCAGCGAAATCGAGGCCTGATTCACAGCGGGTATCGGTAGATGCGGTCATCTGCGTCTACCGATACCCGGTAGCCTGGACAAATGCAGGAATCGACGATCGACTCGCCCACCTCGACCGAAGGGCGTTCGTTCGTCGACCTCGGAATCCCCGCCGTGATGGTGCACGCGTTGCGCCGTAGCGGCATCGATGTCCCCTTCCCCATTCAGTCTGCAACCATCCCCGATGTCCTTGCCGGTCGGGATGTCCTCGGGCGCGGCGCGACGGGTTCCGGAAAGACTCTGGCCTTCGGGCTTCCGATGCTGGTGCGCCTCAAGGGTGGGGCGAGCAAGCGGAATCGTCCGCGCGGTTTGGTGCTCGCTCCCACCCGTGAGCTGGCGATCCAGATTCACAAAGCACTCGACGACGCCGCTACCGAGATCGGTTTGCGTGTGGCAAATGCGGTCGGTGGCGTTCCGATCAAGCGTCAGGCCGACATCCTTGCCCGCGGCGTCGATCTCCTGATCGCAACCCCCGGGCGCCTACTCGACCTACTCGAGCAGAAGTCGGTGATTCTCGACGACGTCGTGATCACGACCATCGACGAAGCCGACCACATGGCAGACATGGGTTTCATCGACGAGGTTGCGAAGATTCTCGACACGACACCGAAAGACGGTCAGCGCCTGCTCTTCTCGGCAACACTCGACGGCAAGGTCGACGATCTGGTCGCGGGTTACCTGCGCAATCCGGCGTCGCACTCGACTGCTCCCCCGGATGCCACCGTCTCGACCATGGAGCATCACCTGCTCTTCGTCGACCGCGACGACAAGAGATCCGTTGTCGCACATATTGCTTCACGGGCGGGGCGGACCATCATGTTCGTCAAGACCAAGCACGGTGTGGATCGTCTTGCGCAGCAGCTGCATTTGATCGGCGTTTCTGCCGGCGCACTGCACGGCGGTAAGACGCAGAACAACCGGACCAAGACCCTCGCGTCGTTCTCCGACGGAACAACCCCCGTCCTGGTCGCCACTGATGTCGCGGCCCGCGGAATCCATGTCGACGACGTGACCCTCGTTGTTCACGTCGATCCCCCGGCCGAGGCCAAGGACTACCTGCACCGCGCCGGCCGGACCGCTCGCGCCGGTGAATCGGGCGTCGTCGTCACCATCGTCACCGACGAAGAACGTGACGCGGTCGAGAAGTTGACCAAGCAGGCAGGCATCAAGGTTCACGGTGTGCGGGTCCGCCCCGACGATCTGGAACTCACGCGTATCACCGGAGCAATGGAGCCGACGGGCATTCCGGTCGAGGCTCCCGATACGACCGTCGCCGTCAAGCACACCGCAAAGCGTGGCCGCCAGGAACACGACACCGCAGGTCGGACGGCTGCCGGTGGCCGCATGAAAAAGGACGGCGACAAGCGAGCCGCCTCCTCGCGGCGCGTCACCGATCCCAAGAGTGTGAAGAAGATCCGGGCCGACGGCACCCCGGTCCCGACCCGTTCGGAACGTTTGGCCTCCAAGGGCCTGACGCCGCGGCGGGGTGCACCGGGCGCAGGAAAGCCGTCTGCCGGAAATCGAGCGGGCAAGCGCGCACACTGAGGACATGGGTGATCTTCCACTGATCTCGGTTCTCTGCGCACTCGTCGCCGCACTGCTCTTCGCGTGCGCGTCCGTCGCTCAGCAGCGGGCAGCGTCGGCGGTTCCCGAGGGCGAGGCGCTGGTGGCGTCGCTGATTCGGAGCCCTCGGTGGTGGGCCGGATTGATCGGCGACGGCGGTGGTTATGTCATGCAGGCCGTTGCACTGTCGTTGGGTTCGGTGTTGGTGGTGCAGCCGCTGATCGTGACCTCGCTGCTGTTCGCGCTGCCGCTCTCGGCCAAGTTCTCGGGTATCCGCATCACCCGTTCGGCGTGGTCACTGGCGATCATGCTCGCGATTTCGTTGGCGATCTTCCTCGTGGTCGGCGATCCCACCGAGGGTGACAGCAATGCCCCGTGGTCCGATTGGGCTGTGCCCCTGACGATCACGGTCGCAGTCGCCGTGGTCGCGACCATCGGCGGCTTGTCCAAACTCGACGGTGGTTGGCGCGCACTGCTTCTCGGCTCCGCGGCCGGCATCTTCTACGGCGTTGCGGTCGCGTTCACCAAGTACGTCACCGACCTACTCGGACACGGCGTCGTCGGGGTGATTTCGGCCTGGCAGACGTGGGCTCTGATCGCCTCGGGTGCGATCGGGGTCTACCTGCAACAACGCGCGTTCCAGGTCGGGCCGCTGTCAGCGTCGCTGCCCGCTCTCACGATCGGCGAGCCGATTGCGGCCATCTTCCTGGGGATGACGGTTCTGGACGAACGCCTCCGCGTCGACGGCCCCGGAATTGCTCTCATCGGGTGCGCTGTCGCCGTCATGATCATGACCACGATCGCCCTCTCCCGCTCACAGGCACGCGATACCGAGGGCGCCGCGGCGGAATCGACGGTAAGCTCGTGAAACGTGCAGTTCCTCGAAGGGCAACGCCCCCCATACGACCTGACCTACGACGACGTTTTTCTCGTCCCTAACCGGACAGAGGTCACCTCCCGGTTCGACGTCGATCTCACTTCTTCCGACGGATCCGGAACCACCATTCCCGTCGTCGTCGCCAATATGACCGCAGTAGCCGGCCGCCGTATGGCCGAGACAGTTGCCCGCCGCGGCGGGCTGGTCATCATTCCGCAGGACGTCCCCACCGAAGCCGTCGCCGAGACCGTGGCATTCGTCAAGAGCCGCCACCTCGTCGCCGATACGCCGGTCACCTTGAGCCCGGACGACGCCGTCTCCGACGCGCTGGCGCTTCTGCCCGAGCGCGCTCACGGCGCCGTCGTCGTGGTCGAGGACGGTAAGCCACTCGGTGTAGTCACCGAGGCCGCCTGTGCTGACGTCGATCGGTTCACGCGTCTGCGCTCGGTCGCCATCACCGACTTCGTCACCGCCCCGGTCACCGCTACACCTCGCGAGGTGTTCGAACTTCTCGAAGCCAAGCACGATCCGCTGGCGGTCATCGTCAACGAAGACGGCACTCTTGCCGGCGTCCTCACCCGCACCGGTGCGATTCGTGCGGGAATCTACGATCCCGCAGTCGACGAGCGGGGCGCACTCCGGGTTGCCGCGGCGGTGGGTGTCAACGGTGACGTGGGCGCCAAGGCAAAGGCACTCGTCGACGCCGGTGCCGACGTGATCGTCGTCGACACGGCGCACGGTCACCAGCAGAGAATGATCGATGCGCTCACCACTCTCAAGGCGCTCGACCTCGGCGTCCCGTTGGTCGCAGGCAACGTCGTGTCGGCACAGGGCACCCGCGATCTGATCGCGGCCGGCGCGGACATCGTCAAGGTCGGAGTCGGGCCGGGCGCTATGTGCACGACGCGCATGATGACCGGCGTCGGACGCCCACAGTTCTCGGCCGTCGCGGAATGTGCCGCAGCGGCACGTGAGCTCGGCAAGCACGTCTGGGCCGACGGCGGAGTTCGCCACCCCCGCGACGTCGCACTCGCCCTCGCAGCGGGCGCGTCGAACGTCATGATCGGCTCGTGGTTCGCCGGTACGTACGAGTCCCCCGGCGACCTCAAGGTCGATCAGGCGGGCAATGCGTACAAGGAGAGCTTCGGCATGGCGTCCAAGCGCGCCGTTGCCGCTCGCACGGCCACTGAAACGGCTTTTGATCGCGCCCGTAAGGGATTGTTCGAGGAGGGCATCTCCAGTTCGCGGATGCGTCTCGATCCCGAGCGCCCGGGTGTCGAGGACCTGATCGATCAGATCTGTTCCGGCGTGCGCAGTACCTGCACGTACGCGGGTGCGCGCTCACTCGAAGAGTTGCATGAGAAGGCAGTTCTCGGTGTTCAGTCCGCTGCCGGATTCGCCGAAGGACGGCCGCTTCCGTCAGGTTGGTGATCAGGGTTCCGTGACAGTCGGCGGGTGCTCGGGTCCCTACTCCCGGACACCCGCCGGTATCATTGGTTCCGTAAACAGAAAACAAAACTCGGTCGGGTGCCCTTCGGCGACCCGACCGAGCCCGCTACAGCCGAGAAATCCTCGGCTCCGACGAGAGGAACCCGGTGCCCGAGGCACCCACACACTTACCCGGCGCTACACCCGTCGTTTTATCCGAGGAATCGTCTGATTCCGCCGGTTCGGAGGGCTCCTCTAGCGAGCCGGGAGACAAACCCGGCGGCCCCCGTGCACAATTCAGGTGGCGATGACACATGGACATCGTTTTCACCATTCTCAGCCTCTTCGGCTTCATCGCGCTGACTGCAGGCACCGCCCTCTTCGTGGCGGCCGAATTCTCACTGACCGCGCTCGAGCGCAGTACCGTCGACGAAGCCGCTCGCGACGGCGACCGACGCTCGCGCCAGGTTCAACACGCACACAAGACTCTCTCGTTCCAGCTCTCCGGTGCCCAACTCGGCATCACGATCACGACCCTGATCACCGGTTACCTGGCCGAGCCCGTTCTGGCGCGGTTCATCACACCAGTTGCGAAGGCCGTCGGACTCAGCGAATCCGCTGCCTCGACAACGTCTTTGATCTTGGCGCTGGTACTCGCGACGTCGTTCTCGATGATCTTCGGCGAGCTCGTACCCAAGAACCTCGCAATCTCCAAGCCGATGCCCACCGCTCGTGCAACTGCGGGCCTGCAGGCTGGCTTCTCGCTGATCTTCCGGTGGGCCATCAACGGCCTCAACGGAGCCGCCAACTGGATTGTGCGACGCCTGGGCATCGAACCCGCAGAGGAACTGCGCTCGGCGCGATCACCGCAGGAACTCGGATCACTCGTGCGGACGTCCGCGCAGCGCGGGTCCATCGACAAGGGCACGGCGATGCTCGTCGACCGTTCGCTGCAGTTCGGTGACCGCACCGCAGAAGAGTTGATGACTCCGCGAGTGAAGATCGAATCGCTGGAACTCTCGGACACCGTCGCAGACCTGATCGTGACGGCGTCGCGAACTGGCTACTCGCGCTTCCCCGTCGTTCGCGGCGATCTCGACGACACGGTCGGCGTCGTACACATCAAGCACGCGTTCACCGTTCCGGCCGAGCGCAGGCGCACGACGCGCGTCGACAGTCTGGCTCAACGTGTTCCCGTCGTGCCGTCGAGTCTGGACGGAGACACCGTCATGGAGCGGATCCGCTCCGACGGCATGCAGGTCGCTCTTGTCGTCGACGAATACGGCGGAACAGCCGGCATCGTCACGATGGAAGACCTCATCGAGGAAATCGTCGGCGATGTGCGCGACGAACACGACGAGCCCGAGCTGGACGTACAGCGGGTCGGAGACGGATGGTCGTGCTCCGGCCTCTTGCGCATCGACGAGGTCACGTCGGCGACGGGATACACCGCCCCCGAAGGCGACTACGACACCCTCGGTGGGTTGGTGCTCACCGAATTGGGACGCATCCCCGATGAAGGTGACGAAGTGGAGTTGCCCGATGTCGACTCGTCCGGCGATTCCCGTGGCAAGTGGATCGCGCGAGTGACCAGCATGGACGGCCGTCGTATCGACCGGGTGACCATCACGCCGGTCCCCGCTTACGTCGAACCCGAATCCGCAGACGACGACAAGAAGGAGTCCGACGATGAATAACCTCTTCGGTGTACTCCTCACCGTCGTGCTGCTTGCCGGTAACGCATTCTTCGTCGGTGCGGAGTTCGCGCTGATCTCCGCACGACGCGACCGCCTCGAGGCACTTGTCGCGCAGGGTAAGAAGCGGGCGCTTACGGTCATCAAGGCCGGTGAGAACCTGTCGCTGATGCTTGCGGCGGCTCAGCTGGGCATCACGATCTGCTCGATTCTCCTGGGTAAGGTCGCCGAACCTGCCATTGCGCACCTCCTCGAGGTGCCGATGGAAGCCGTCGGCCTGCCTGACGGACTGCTGCACCCGATCTCGTTCGCGATCGCGCTGTCGCTCGTCGTCGTGCTGCACATCCTGCTCGGCGAGATGGTTCCCAAGAACATCGCGTTGGCCGGCCCCGAGAAGACGGCCATGCTGCTCGTTCCCGTGCATCTCGCCTTCATCAAGATCGCTCGCCCGATCATCGCGTTCTACAACCTGTGCGCAAACGGCGTGCTGAAGCTCCTGCGCGTCGAGCCGAAGGACGAACTCGACGTCACGGTCTCTGCCGTGGAGTTGTCCGCGATGATCGGTGAATCGCGATCCGAAGGTCTGATCGACGCCGAAGAACACCGGCGGTTGAAGCAGGCTCTCGAATCGACCGATCGCACGGTGTCCGAGGTTCTGATCACTCTCGACAAGGTTCGGACCATTCCCCTCACACCGTCGGGAACAACACTGGGTGAGATCGAGCGTGCGGTCATCGAGACCGGATACTCGCGTTACCCGGTCCGAGCGAGCGACGGATCGCTGGCCGGGTACGTGCACCTCAAGGATGTGCTCGACGAGGTGCTCGACGAAGCTGCCGGGCCGGACACCGTCGTTCCGACATCCGATATCCGCCCGTTGCCCATCGTTCCGCTCAGCACGCCGCTGGCCGAAGCGTTGGCCGGCCTTCGTCGGGCCAGCTCGCACCTCGGCGCAGTCACGGACGCTGACGGAGTGGTGATCGGTATCGTCGCGCTCGAGGATCTCCTCGAGGAGTACGTCGGCACGGTTCGCGACGGCACGCACCGCGGCACAGATGCTGTTCCCGGACAACGAAACAGCTGATCGATGACACGTTCGGTGCATGCACTCGCACTCGCACAGAGCGAGTGGACGGCTCGGCGGGCACTTCACCTCGAGGAGGTGGAGAAGCTCGTCGAGCCGCACCGAGCGCGTCGTAGCGCCGGTATCTCTCACCCGGTGCACGACTTCCTCTTCACGTACTACAACTTCAAGCCCGCCCAACTGCGCCGCTGGCACCCCGGGTACGGAGTCGCACTCGAGAACGCCGGCGAATATGCAGCCTTCTCCGGCTACCGCGTCGACGATTCGGGTACCGCGACGGTCGAGGCCTCCGTGCTGGAGCGTCGGCGTCACACTGTCGAATTCGTGTGGAATCTGTTGAATCAGACGTCTGCGCGGCCCGCTGTGCTGGGCTGCTTCGGCCTCCACGAATGGGCGATGGTCTATCGCGGCGGCGAGGATGCGATCCGTCACCAGTCAGTGCCGCTGCGGCTCGGGTTCGCCGGTACCGACGCGGTCGTCGAATCCTTGCCGCTCAAATGCACGCACTACGACGCGTTCCGGTTCTTCACGCCGGACGCGGGCCCCAAGAATTCGCTCCCCCTTGCACGGGAGACTCAGGCGGATCACGAGCAGCCGGGCTGCCTGCACGCCGGTATGGACCTGTACAAGTGGTCGTTCAAGTTGTTGCCGCTCGTCGATTCGGATCTGGTGATGCGGTGCTTCGAACACGCGCTCCTGGCCCGCGAACTCGACATGCGCGCGAGCCCCTACGACCTCGCCGAGTACGGGTACTCCCCCATTCGCATCGAAACTCCAGCCGGACGCGCCGAATACGTGCGTCAGCAACAACACTTGGCGGATCGTGCTGCGCCGCTCCGCGATACGCTGGCAAAGAAGTGCCGGGAGCTTCTCGACCACTGAACTGCCGAAAGGCGTCGCATGGATCACGGGTACGGGTTTTATCTCGACGAATACCAACGTGACGTGGGGATGCACACCGACGACCGGCGCGGGCGCATCGAATGCCCGGCCTCGGCGGGCTTTCTCGCGGCGCACTTGCCGGTGTTCGACCTCGCTGCGGGTTCGGTTGCGGCGTTCGCCTCCGCGATTGATCGAGGATCCGGGCACTGGACCCTGAATCCCGAACGTATCGCCGCGTCCTTTTCGAGCGATCGCCTGTTCCGCACCGGAGGTGAACCGATCAACGGGTTTTCCGTGTACTCGGGATTCTTCGCCGCCCGTGACGGTTGGGTCCGCACGCACGGCAACTATCCGCACCATCGCGACCGACTGCTCACCATTCTGGAACTCGAACCTGGATCGTCCAAAGAAGCAGTGGCGCAACGTATATCCGAACTCTCTGCTATCGAGATCGAACAGCGAGCCGCAGAGATCGGTGCCATCGCGGTCCGCGTACGTACCGAGACCGAATGGCGCCTGAGTGAGCAGTGTGCAGCCGCGAGGTCTGCGCCTCTGGTATCCATCCGAGCAAGTGACGATGGGAAACCCCGCGCACTCCCGAAGCACCCACGTGTTCTCGACCTGACCCGCGTCATCGCCGGCCCGGTCGCGACCCGCGCCCTCGCGCTGGTCGGCGCCGAAGTTCTGCGGATCGATCCCCCGGCGATCCCTGAAATCGGATGGCAGCACCTCGACAGTGGCCAGGGCAAGCGGTCGGCGCTTCTCGACCTGAAATCCTCGGAGGGTGCGACAGCGTTCCGCGAACTCCTCGAAACCGCCGACGTGCTGGTCACCGGCTACCGGCCGGGTGCACTCGAAGCGCTCATCGGGCGAGACCTTCCCGCGCATCTGATTCACGGGCGTGTCAGCGCGTGGGGTTGGGAAGGTCCGTGGGCGGATCGGCGCGGCTTCGACAGCATCGTGCAGGCCGCGTCCGGCATCTCGTTCCTCGAGGGTGCAGAGAAACCCGGCGCCCTTCCCGCGCAGGCACTCGACCACGCGAGCGGGTACTTCCTTGCAGCAGGGATCCTCGACGCGTTGACATTGCGCTCGCACGACGGCCGCGGCCGCTCTGTCGACGTGTCGCTGGCAGGTACCTGCACCCGTCTTCTGGACGCGCCTGGGCGAACCATCCACCCCGGCCTGCCGACGGCACCTGGCTTCGATGCTGTTGTCAACCACGGCGACGTGACCACCGCACGACCCGCGTTGGCAGAGTTCGAGGACTACCCCTCAACTGCACATTCGTGGGGATCGGATCCGGCGGAGTGGGCTCACTGAGGGAAGGGCACATTCAGGGCAAGATGGACCTGTGAAGTCACATACCTACACACTCGACCTCCAGTGGACAGGCGATCTGGGATCCGGAACGTCCAGCACACAGGCATATTCGCGCAATCACGCAATATCCGCGGTCGGGAAGCCGGAGCTTCTCGGCAGCTCCGATCCTTCGTTCCGCGGTGACGCGCAGCGGTGGAATCCCGAGGAACTGCTCGTAGCCTCGCTCGCCCAGTGCCACATGCTCTGGTACCTCGGCCTGGCAGCGGCCGCAGGGGTGGTTGTCCTCGACTACAGCGATCAGCCGGTCGGCAGCATGATCGAGGAGTCCGACGGCGGTGGGCAGTTCATCGAAGTGACGTTGAATCCGACAGTGCTGGTCGCCGACGCGTCGATGGTCGAGACGGCCGAGGATCTTCACGGCCCGGCACACACGAAGTGCTTCATCGCTCGTTCGGTGAACTTCCCGGTCCTGCACTCGCCGACGATCCTGGTGGCCACCGATGAATGATGTGCACAAGCTCATTGTCGACGTCGACACCGGTATCGACGACTCGCTGGCACTGCTCTATCTACTCGCCAGCGCCGAGGCCGAGATCGTGGGGATTGCGAGTACCGCCGGAAACGTTCCCGTGGAACAGGTCGCGGCCAACAATCTGAACTGGCTCGCACTCTGCGGGGCCCCGGACATCGAGGTTGCACTCGGTGCCCGTGAGCCCCTGGTCATCCCGCTGCGCACCACCGAGGAGACTCACGGTCCACAAGGGATCGGGCATGCCGTGCTCCCCGATTCGGGCCGCGAGCTGTCGGTTCGTACCGCCACCGATCTCTGGGTGGATCTCGTTCGTGAGTACCCCGGACAACTCACCGGACTGGTGACGGGACCCCTCACCAATCTGGCCCTGGCGATCAGACGCGAACCCGACCTTCCCTCTCTGCTGAAACGACTGGTCGTGATGGGTGGGTCGTTCAACTATCCGGGCAACACGACGCCGACCGCGGAGTGGAACGTCTCCGTCGATCCGCATGCCGCCAAGGAAGTGTTCGACGCTTTCTCCGTAGTGCCCGCGCACCGACGTCCGATCATCTGCGGCCTCAACGTCACCGAATCCATCGAGATGTTCCCCGAACATGTGCGTCGGCTTGCCGAAGCTGCCGGGAGTACCCCGGAAGAGATCATCTCTCCTGACGACGGCCGCGATGTCAGGAGCTCCGCGTCCAACAGCGTGGTCCGGCACATGTCCGACGCGATCCGGTTCTACATGGAGTTCCATCGTGAGTACGACCAGGGATTTCTAGCTCACATGCACGACCCGTTTGCGGCTGCCGTCGCGCTCGACCCGACTCTGGCGACCCTGAAACCGGCAACGGTAGATGTCGAAACCGAGAGCCCACTGTTGATCGGAACCACTGTCGCGGACTGGGTCGGACATTGGAAACGCGAACCTAACGCGGACATCGCCGTCAGCACCGATCCGGCGGAATTCTTCGATCGACTTGTCCACCGAGTGGGAAATTACGCCCGCGTCGTGGGTTGATCGAGCGCGGCACCGGCTATGCTCGCATGGACAGAACACCAACGAACGAGACCCGAAGGACCCTGACGTGCAGATTTCCAGTCACGATGCCTCCCCGGCATTTGCGCTCGGATTGATGGCGTTCTGGCCCACTCGTCGTAGCGCTTGCTTCGATCAGGCGTGTTGCTGAGCGGCGATTTCTCGCTGCCTGCACCCCTGACTTTGTCGCTTCTTCGCTCGGAGTCTGTCTTCTCATGTTCAACCTTCTTTTGTTCACCCTTGTCGGCGTCGGCGCTCAGCTCGTCGACGGCGCCCTCGGCATGGCCTTCGGTGTCACCGCAACCACTCTGCTGATGATCGGTGGACTCGGTCCAGCTCAGGCGAGCGCCGCGGTTCACCTGGCCGAGGTCGGCACCACCCTCGCTTCGGGTGTGTCGCATTGGAAGTTCAAGAACATCGACTGGAAGCTGGTCGCCAAGCTGGGCGTGCCCGGCGCTGTCGGTGCATTCATCGGTGCCACCGTTCTCTCGGGTCTGTCGACCGAAGCAGCAGTCCCCATCACGGCGACGATTCTGCTTGCAATCGGTATCTATGTGGCACTTCGCTTTTCGGTCCGCCCACCGGCCGTCGCGAATGCTCGCACGACCCCGCACACCGCTCGCTTCCTGTCTCCGCTCGGCCTGTTCGGTGGTTTCATCGACGCATCCGGCGGCGGTTGGGGCCCGATCACCACCAGCACACTGCTCTCCCGCGGCAAGACCGCACCGCGCACGGTGATCGGCTCGGTCAGCGCGTCGGAGTTTCTGGTCGCGTCTGCTGCATCGCTGGGATTTCTCATCGGGCTCGGTCACGAGTCGATGGGAAACCTCCTCGTTGTTGCCGGTCTCGCTCTCGGCGGTGTAATCGCAGCACCGTTTGCGGCGTGGTTGGTCAGCCGGGTGCCCGCGACGTTGCTCGGAACGGCAGTGGGCGGCGTCATCGTGTTGACCAACGCGCAGAAGCTGTTCAAATCCTTCGACATCACCGGAGCGGTCACGGCGGCCGGATACCTCACCATCATCGCCGCCTGGGCAGCGTTGCTGTTCTACGCGTGGAAGCGGTCCACACTCACCCCGGCCGAGGCAGAAGGCGATTTCACGGGAGTCGAACTCGCTGTCGAGACCGAACTCACCGAGCCTGCAGTCAAGCGCGAACGATAGATCGTCACAGAAGAAATCCCGGGTATCCGCGCTCGGATACCCGGGATTTTGTTCTTTCCGCTCTAGCTGCTTCCGTCGAACGCGTCGAGAATTCGCCCCGCCGCCAACGCCGCCGTCAGCGAACCGTCACGCACGCTCTGCTCGACGTCGGCCCGGATCGCACGCACCCGATCGTTGCTCGAGAGCCTGCGCAGTAGCTGATCGTTGACCATTGTCCAGGTCCAATCGACCTGTTGCTTGCGACGCTTCTCCTCGAACTGCCCCGCTTCGGTGAGCACCTCACGGTGCTTGGTGACAGTTCCCCAGAACTCGTCCAGACCGACACCTTCGAGGCCGCTCATCGTGATGACGGGCGGCTTCCAGATCGCGTCATGCGGGTAGATCAGGCGCAGCGCTCCGGCCAATTCGCGGGCTGCGCCTTTCGCCTCGCGCTCGTGCTTGCCGTCGGCCTTGTTGACCGCGACCAGATCCGCGAGTTCGAGTACACCCTTCTTGATCCCCTGCAGCTGATCGCCCGTACGAGCGAGGGTCAAGAACGTGAAGCAGTCCACCATGTTCGCGACGGTGACCTCGGACTGCCCGACGCCCACCGTCTCCACGAGGATGACGTCGAAACCGGCAGCCTCGAGAAGCACGATGGTTTCGCGAGTTGCCTTCGCGACACCGCCGAGTGTGCCGGACGTCGGTGACGGACGAATATATGCGTTCTTCTCGACCGTGAGCCGAGCCATGCGCGTCTTGTCGCCGAGAATTGAGCCACCGGTGCGAGTGGACGACGGATCGACCGCCAACACCGCAACCCGATGCCCCTTCTCCAGCAAGTACATTCCGAGCGCGTCGATGAACGTCGACTTGCCGACGCCGGGGACGCCGGTGATGCCGATCCGGTGTGCTCCCCCGGCCTCGGGCAACAACTTCAGCAAAAGCTGCTGCGCGAGAGCCCGGTGGTCGTCGCGAGTGGACTCGACGAGTGTGATCGCCCGAGCGAGGCCGGCACGCTGATTTCCACGTACCGCCTCGGCGAGAGAATCAATGTCGATGGGCTGACGTGCCATCTTCAGTGACCCCCTTCTCAGCTGTGGTCGTGACCTAGTTGGGCGGAGAGCTTCTCCAACAATCCGCTGGCAGCGTCGGCGATGACGGTGCCGGGCGGGAAGATGGCAGCAGCGCCGGCCTCGTAGAGTTCGTCGAAGTCCCCGGGCGGAATGACGCCGCCGACGACGATCATGATGTCGGGACGACCGGCCGCAGCCAGAGCCTCCCGCAGCGCCGGCACCAGGGTGAGGTGACCGGCTGCCAACGACGACACACCGACTACGTGGACGTCGTTGTCGGCCGCCTGATTGGCGACCTCTTCGGGAGTCTGGAACAGCGGTCCGACGTCAACGTCGAATCCGATGTCCGCGAAGGCCGTGGAGATGACCTTCTGGCCACGGTCGTGACCGTCCTGGCCCATCTTCGCGACGAGAATACGGGGACGACGTCCCTCGTCTTCGGCGAACTTCTCGACCAGTTCCATCGCCTTGCTGATGTTGCTCACCGTTCCTGCCTCGTCGCGGTACACACCACTGATGGTGCGGATCTCGGCCTGGTGGCGTCCGTACACCTTTTCGAGAGCGTCGGAAATCTCGCCGACGGTAGCCATCGCGCGGGCGGCGACGACAGCGAGGGCGAGGAGGTTGTTCTCCATGCCGCCTTCGGTGGATGCGGCAGCGCGGGTGAGGTTCGCGAGTGCGGCCTCGACGGCTTCCGGATCACGTTCTGCGCGAAGGCGAACCAGCTTCTCGAGCTGTTCCTTGCGCACCTTGGAGTTCTCGACCTTGAGAACTTCGATGGTGTCGACCTCGTCGGGAACGTACTTGTTGACGCCGACGAGCGGCTGCCGACCGGAGTCGATGCGTGCCTGGGTGCGGGCGGCAGCTTCCTCGATGCGCAGCTTCGGGATGCCTTCGTTGATGGCCTGAGCCATTCCGCCGGCTTCCTCGACCTCTTCGATGTGCTTACGAGCCCGGTTGGCGAGTTCGTTGGTGAGCCACTCGACGTAGTACGAGCCGCCCCACGGGTCGATCGGGCGAACGGTGCCGGACTCCTGCTGCAGCAGCAACTGGGTGTTACGGGCGATGCGGGCCGAGAAGTCCGTCGGCAGTGCGATGGCTTCGTCGAGTGCGTTGGTGTGCAGCGACTGAGTGTGGCCCTGGGTGGCAGCCATGGCTTCGACGCAGGTACGCGGAACGTTGTTGAAGACGTCCTGCGCGGTGAGCGACCAGCCCGAGGTCTGCGAGTGGGTACGCAGCGACAGAGACTTGGCGCTCTTGGGGTCGAACTTGGCAACCAGCTCGGCCCACAGGAGGCGTCCGGCACGGAGCTTGGCGACCTCCATGAAGAAGTTCATGCCGATGGCCCAGAAGAAGGACAGGCGAGGCGCGAACTTGTCGATGTCCATCCCGGCGTCGAGGCCGGCGCGGATGTACTCGACTCCGTCGGCGAGGGTGTATGCCAGTTCCAGATCGGCCGTCGCTCCGGCTTCCTGGATGTGGTAGCCCGAGATGGAGATGGAGTTGTACTTCGGCATTTCCGCGCTGGAGTACGCGAAGATGTCCGAGATGATCCGCATCGAGGGCTTGGGCGGATAGATGTAGGTGTTTCGAACCATGAACTCTTTGAGGATGTCGTTCTGGATCGTTCCGGCCAGCTTGTCCGGAGTGACACCCTGCTCGCCTGCCGCAGCGACGTACAGCGCGAGGATCGGCAACACGGCACCGTTCATCGTCATCGAGACCGACACCTGCGAGAGGTCGATTCCGTCGAAGAGCTGACGCATGTCGAGGATGGAATCGATTGCAACACCGGCCATTCCGACGTCACCGGCGACGCGCGGGTGATCGGAGTCGTAGCCGCGGTGCGTGGCGAGGTCGAAAGCGACCGACAGGCCCTTCTGACCGGCCGCGAGGTTACGACGGTAGAACGCGTTGGACTCGGCGGCAGTGGAGAAGCCTGCGTACTGGCGAATGGTCCACGGCTGGTTCACGTACATGGTCGGGTACGGACCACGCAGGAACGGCGCTGCGCCCGGGAAGCTGTCGAGCGGGTAACCGGACTCGGCGGCCGCCGTGCGGTCGGCGCCGGTGTACACCGGCTTGACGTCGATGCCTTCCGGGGTGGACCAGACAACCTGCTCGGCGGCGTAGTTGTTGGCGTTTGCGCCCTCTTCGATGAGCGCCTGTGCCTGCTCGACCGACGGCGGTGTGGGTGCCGGAGACTGCGGGTCCTCGAGTGGGACCTCGGCGAAACTGCCGATCACGTGTTTGACCTCTCGTGTCGTCACTTGGAGCTTCCCGTCTCGATGAAGTCGAGCAGTTCGGTCAGAGCCGACACTGCGTCGATGCGGGCTGTGAGGAATCCGTCCGGGCGAGAATCGCCGGTCGCGTCGGCGACTGCCTTTTCCGGTCCTGCGAGCAGCACCTTGGTGATGCCGGCAGCGCGAAGTTCGGCGACGGCCGCTGCTGCGCTCTCGCCGTAGCGCTTGTCCGTGCCGCACAGCACGGCGACCGTGGCACCGGAAGCCTTGACGGCAGCGGAGATAGCCTCGGCGCCCACCTCGAGCGGGCCGGGGTTGATTGCGTCGATGCCGCCCGAAGCGAGCAGGTTGGACGCAAACGTGGTGCGCACGTTGTGTTCTGCGACTGAGCCCAGCGGCGCGAGAAGCGCAGCGGGACGGGCGCCTCCGGCGGCGAGGAACGCATCCGAACGGTCGCGAAGCGCTTCGAACGCAGCTGCGTAGCGGGCGACGGCCTGACCGGGCTCGACTGCTTCGGCGGACAGCGGTGTTTCACCGAGGTTCGGGAACTCGTTGACACCGGTGACCGTGGTCTTACGGTGTGCGATGTCGGAGTCGCGCTTGGCTTTGGTGGCAGCGATGCGACCGGAGACGATTCCCGCCTCGAGTGCAGCAAGATATCCACCGGCTGCTTCGATTTCCTGGAAGAACTCCCACGCGGTGGCGGCGATCTGCTGTGTCAGGTCTTCGACGTACCAGGATCCGGCCGAAGGATCGAGGACACGGCCCAGGTGCGACTCTTCGAGCAGGAGCAGCTGTGTGTTTCGGGCGATGCGTGAGGAGAACGACTTACTGACGCCGAGGGTGCCGTCGGCAAGCGCGACATCGAACGGAAGAACCGTCACAGCGTCTGCTCCGCCGACACCGGCGCCGAATGCTGCGAGGGTGGTGCGCAGCATGTTCACCCAGGGATCACGCTGAGCCATCATCGCTGCGGAGGTGACCGCATGCTGGGGCGCTCCACCGAAGTCGGAAGCTCCGCAGACCTGAGCGATGCGGGCCCACACGAGACGTGCGGCACGGAACTTCGCGATGGTCTGGAACTGATCGTCGGTTGCCGAGTAGCGGAAGGCCAACTGCGACAACGCAGCACCGATGGCCAGGCCGCTCTCTGCGGTGAGTGCGCGGAGGTATTCGAGGCCTGCGGCAATCGCGGCTCCGAGTTCTTCGGCATCCCCGGCACCGGCGTTGTGGAACGCCGTGCCGTCGACGGTGATCGCGTGCACAGTTTCCGCGCGAGCTGCAGCGAGGGCGGACAACTCGACGGCGTCGGCAAGTTCGACGTCGGCTGAGCCGGAAAACGAACTGGTCAGCGGAGCGGCACCGAGGTCGATGCGGATACCGGCGCGATCGCTGACGCCGTCACCGGCCTCGGCACGCGCGTCGAGGAGCGAGAAGAGTGCACGGGCGGCATCGCCGGCCTCCGCGCCTGCGTCGAGCGTCAGCGGCGCGAGATCGAGAAGCACGCCCTCGAGCGCAGCGCCCAGGTCGGTGACCGGAACGCCGCCCCCGCCCACTTTCAACCAGAGTGCGCTGACGCCGTTTTCGAGGGCGTCCAGGACGCTGCGATTCGTCTCGGCTGCCGAGACCGTTCCGAATGCTGCGGAGACCAGCCAGCCGGCATTGACGTCACGGTGAGCATCGACACCCCGCACGTACGGGAACGTGCCCGGCAGGGCCTGCTCAGGACGCTCGTCGCGTGGGCTGTAGAGCGGTGCGACAGTGACGCCGTCGTAGGTGACGGTTTCGAGCAGTTTCTGTGGCTCGGGGCCCAGTTCTGCCGCATCGACTCTGCGGGACTTGGCGAGCACACCGGCTACGGAGCGCTGCCACTCCGCGTATGCCTGCTCGACAGCCTCGGCTTCTGAAGCTAATGACACTGTGTCCGCTCCCTCTCATTTTTAGCGTGAGCGCTGTACCGATAATCGGAATTGTTCGTTAGTTCTGTGATGCTAACCCGCGTCTGAGCTCAGATATCGTGAGGAT
Organism: Rhodococcus sp. IEGM 1318; assembly: GCF_033142465.1. Lineage (NCBI taxonomy): Bacteria > Bacillati > Actinomycetota > Actinomycetes > Mycobacteriales > Nocardiaceae > Rhodococcus > Rhodococcus sp. IEGM 1318. The sequence continues at coordinate 177,676 of NZ_JAWLSC010000009.1, read as the reverse complement.
CACGTCAGGTTCTTCACAGTGCCGTTCACGACGCCGTTCACGACCACTTCCCGACCGGTCCGCCGGCGTGTGTGTTCAGTGATTCGGACCCGTGCAACTGGTCCTTACCTAGCGATTGTTCAGCATGTATGTGAGTTACTCACGAGTTCGTTTCACTGGCCGGGACTGCAGGTGCGGACCACCTGGGTGGTGTAGTGGTTTTCGTCACAGCACAGCTTTCATTGTCGCCTGGAGCACGTGAATTTCCAGCATTCGGGATGGTCTTCGGCACACCGTTCCCAGCGTGCGAGCGACTCGGTTCACCGTTCACAGGTAGCCTTGTGACCTGTGATGGGACGCCTGCTGGACCGAAGATTGATCGCAATAGTCCTGGTAGTTCTCGCTTTGTTCCTCGCTGCCCTCCTCGCCCCACATCCCACGGTGTCTCAGGTGCGCGAGTGGGCGGACTCGGTTGGCCCGGCGTTCCCCCTAGTGTTCTTCCTGGTTCATTCGATAGTCACCGTTGCGCCGTTTCCGCGGACCGTCTTCACTCTCAGCGCGGGGGTTCTTTTCGGCTCGGTGACCGGCATCGCCCTGACGGTGGCGGCAACGACTGTGAGCGCCGTGCTGGCCCTCTACCTGGTCCGCGCCATCGGCCGCGACGTCGTTTGGCAACGGATTTCGAGTCCGACGATCCGGCGGGTGGACGAGCGGATCGAAAAGCGGGGGTGGCTGGCCGTCGGGTCCCTGCGCTTGATCGCGTTTGTCCCCTTCTCGGTGGTGAACTACTGCTGCGGCATTTCGTCGATCCGGATCGTGCCCTACATCCTTGCCACCGTCGTCGGCATTTTGCCCGGCACTGTCGGGATTGTCGTTCTGGGCGATGCGCTGTCCGGCGAAGCCGATCCTCGTCTCCTGATTCTGTCCGGGATCTGCATTGCAATCGGGATCGCCGGTCTGGTGTTCGACGCTCGTCGTCAGCCTCCACAGGGCGAAACCACCGTCGACAGCAGTCAATCTCAAGAGGTTGATTTGATTGAGTCAACCCAAAACGATTGACTACTCAAAGTCAACTACATAACATTGACTAATGCTCGTACTGACGGTGGATCAACGAGGTAGCCGACGGGATGTCGATCGCGTCGGGGAGATTCTCGGTGCGCTGTCCAGCTACCAACTCCTTCGACCCTTCGAGCGCACTGCGGGCGACGAGATTCAAGCGGTGACCGACGATCCGGCACTGCTCGTCCTCGTCGCACTGGAGCTGATTCGGCGCGAACACTGGAGTGTCGGGATCGGGATCGGCCCAGTCGAGCAGCCTCTACCGCGGCAGACTCGCGCCGGACGCGGGCCGGCGTTCGAAGCCGCGCGGGTAGCCGTCGAGCGCGCCAAGCGAGCGCCGGCCAAAATAGCCGTCGAGCAGGCACCGGCCGAGGGATCACGCGCCGAACTTGCCGCCGACGTCGATGCCGCGTTCACCTTGCTCGGCACGATTGTCACGAGACAGACGAAGGACGGGCGCGAAGCCATCGCTCTGATGGACAGCGGACTCACTCAGGTCAGCGCGGCCGCACAACTCGGAATCACCAAGCAGGCCATGTCGAAGCGACTCCTGACCGCCGGATGGCACGCAGAACTCGCCGGGCGTCGCCTCGCAGAACGACTTTTGGTCAGACTCCAGCCCTAGACTGCTCACGCTCGCATCAGTAGAACTCGTCGACACAGCAGGGGGCTCGGATACATGGTCGTTCTGGCGTTGATCGCACTCGCCGTCGCCGCCGCGGCACCAGCAGTTGCAGCGGCGCTGGGACCGCTCAGTCGTGGTCGACTGGAGGTGCCCGAATGGGCGTCGTCCGTGGTCGCGTTGCCGGCGCTGGGTGTTGCCGCGCTCGCATCGACCCGAACGAGCCCGGTCAACGGTTTTGCGCTCGGGGCGACGCTTGTCCTGTGCGTACTTGCCGCCGCCACTGCCGGTGCACCGTTGGTGCTTGCCACCTTCAAGATCGCCCGTCGCCAACCGGACGGGAGCCCGGCACCGGATGCCGGACCTCTTCGCGGCGGACGTGTGATCGGGATACTCGAGCGGCTCGCGGTGGCGGCGTCGATTCTCGCGACCTGGCCGGAAGGCATCGCGATCGTCTTGGCAGTCAAAGGACTCGCACGGTACCCGGAACTTCGCGAACCGCACGCGTCCGAGCAGTTCATCATGGGAACCTTCGTCAGCGTCCTCTGGGCGATCGCTGTATGTGGAACGGGACGGGCACTCATCACGTAGGTGATGAGTGCCCGTCCCGATTACCACTACGGATTACTACTGCGAGAGGTGACTATTGGCGCTGGCCGCCCTCGGGCGGCTGACCCTGGTACGGGTATTTCTGCTGGAAATCTTCACGCTCGGGCGGCAGCTGACCGGGCCAAGGATTTTCACCCTGCTGTGGCAGCGCGGGATCTACCAGTCCAGGCTGCTCGGGCGCACTTTCACGGCGGTGCCTGACCGCAGCTGCCGGGTCTTCGACGGGTGTGCGCGCAGCAACTTCAGCGGCGCGCACTGCTTCTGCGATGGCCGGGTCGGATTTTGTCTCGAACCACTCTGCCACCTCAGCTGAATCGTCCTCAGGGTTGGGAAGATTCTCTTCGGCGGCCGGCGGCTCGTAACGGAAAACACCGTCCTGCCCCTGCGCGCCAAGCGTTTTCGCAAATCCCTTCAGTGCGTCACCGAAGTCACTGGGTACGAGCCAGACCTTGTTCGCATCGCCCTGCGCCATCTGCGGCAACGTCTGAAGGTACTGGTATGCAAGCAATTCCGGAGTCGGCTTACCGGACTTGATGGCGGCGAAGACCTTCTCGATGGCCTTGGCCTCGCCCTGGGCCTGCAGGTACTTGGCCGCGCGGTCACCTTGAGCGCGAAGGATCTGAGACTGACGCTCACCCTCGGCGTTCAGGATCGACGCCTGCTTGTTGCCCTCGGCAGAAAGAATCTGACTCTGCTTTGCACCCTCGGCGGTCTTGATAGCGGACTCACGGTGGCCTTCAGCCGTCAAAATCATGGCGCGCTTTTCACGGTCCGCCTTCATCTGCTTTTCCATCGACTCCTGGATCGAGGGCGGCGGATCGATGCTCTTGAGCTCGACGCGGGCCACTCGCAGGCCCCAGCGACCGGTCGCCTCGTCGAGGACACCGCGAAGCTGACCGTTGATGGAATCACGCGAGGTCAACGTCTCTTCAAGGGTCATTCCGCCGACGACATTTCGCAACGTCGTGGTCGCCAACTGCTCGACGGCAGCGATGTAGTTGCTGATCTCGTACACCGCAGCTTGCGGGTTGGTGACCTGGAAGTACACCACCGTGTCGATGGACAGTGTCAGGTTGTCCTGGGTGATCACCGGTTGCGGCGGGAACGAGACCACCCGCTCGCGGAGATCCACCTTGGCACGTACGCGATCGGCGAACGGGATCAAGAATGTGAGCTGCCCGGACACCGTCTTCGAATATCGGCCGAGCCGTTCGATGACCGCGGCTTCTGCCTGCGGTACCAGTGCCACCGATTTCGCGACCACCAAGATCACGAATAGCACCAACACACCGAGCACTATGAGTGCTGCCATTAAGGTCCCCTCCAGACGACTGCTGTTGCGCCGTTGATTTCCATCACCGTCACCTTGGTGCCCGGCGGGTACACCTCGGTGGTGTCGTACGGCCTGGCAGTCCACACCTCGCCGTCCAACTTGACCTGCCCGGAATGCTCGCCCACTTCTTCCAGAACCAGAGCGTGCTTACCTTCGAGTGCCTGAATTCCGGTCGGGGTCGGCGGCGGACTACCGAAGCGACGCAACATGATCGGTCGCACACCCAGGACGAGGGCGGCGGAAAACACCCCGAACATGACGGCGTCGACCCACACCGGGAAGTCGGTGACAGCACTGACACCGGCAGTAGCGAGCGCCCCACCGGCGAGCATCAGCAGGAAGAAATCTCCCACCAAAGCTTCGGCCCCGGCGAGCACCAGTGCTCCGATCAGCCAAATAAGTGCAGCCACAACACCATCTAACCAGAGAGTGTGACCCAGACCGCTGCTACGTCAGTTCGGCTCGGTAACGAAATCGACAAGTTGTTCGACAGCACCGATCAGCGGAGCTTCGAGATCGCGGAAGCTCTCCACCGAGTTGTAGACCCGCCGCCAGCCCTCCTGAGGTGTTCCCCAGCCCAGTTCTCGGCAGATTCCCGTCTTCCAATCCTCACCGCGCGGAATCTTCGGCCAGGCTGCGATACCGACGGATTTGGGGCGCACTGCCTCCCAGACGTCGATGTACGGGTGACCGGTCACCAGTACATTCGGGCCGAGGCCCTGAGTCAATTGGGTTTCCTTGGAGCCGGTGACCAGGTGGTCGACCAGGACCCCGACGCGGCGGCCGGGACCTGGACCGAATTCGGCAAGCCTCTCCCCCAGATTGTCGAGACCTTCGAGATGTTCGACGACCACACCTTCGACGCGAAGGTCGTGACCCCACACTCGCTCGACGAGGGCAGCATCGTGCACTCCCTCCACCCAGATCCGGCTGGGCAGAGCCGTACGAGCCCGCAAGCCTTCGACTCGCGTCGAACCCGAAGCCGACCGTGCGGGCTTGGTGGATGCGGGTTTGGGTGCCGGTCGGACCAGCGTGACCGGTGAGCCGTCGATGAGGAAGGCCGCCTCGCGCATCGCGAACAACCGCGTCCGGGAACGACCGTCCTCGAGCCGCACGAAATCGCCGTCGTACGTGCGCTCGAAACCGACTACCGCCCCGCAGAATCCCGTCGCCGCATCCTCGACGACAAGATCACGTTCGGCCGCCACTTCAGGCGTCACGCGCTTCTGTTTGCGGGTATGACCCGCAAAAATGTCACCGTATCCGTTGCCACCGCTCACGCCGGATCACGCTAGGTCACAACGCCGGGGCCGCGCATGTCGCCACGCCGAACTAAACTTCACGGTCATGAGTTCTCCCAGCGCAACCCTCACCGTGTGGGCAGCGTCATGGCTCGCCGGCGACGCTGCGCCGGACGACGTCATCGACGCCCTTGCCGTGTGGGCACCGATGCACCTGATCGGCGCCCACGATGCGGAAACTGCGGTCCGCCATGATCTCGAGTGGCCGGGAGTCACGGCTTCCGGTGTGCCCACCCTGTTGAGAATCGCACGCTCGGAGGCTGCTGAGGTCCGCCTGGTCCTTCCTACGGCCGGTGACGTACGTGGCCTGCCCACCGGGACCGAGTTCGCGCGCGCTGCGATCGCAACGGGTGAAGGGATACAGATCGGCGCCGTCGGCAAGCCGGGAGTCGGCCTCGTGCCGTCGAAGGAAGGCCAGGACGTCTTGCGGTGGACGGTCTTCGCCATTCCCACTGTGGCGGGCAGCGCCGAATCGATCGGACTCCGCGAAGCCGAATACCAACTGCGCCAAGCTGTTCGGGACGCAGCCGAGGTGCTCGCTGGGCTTCCGACCGTAGCCACCGGAACGCCTGGAAACGACGCTCGTACGCTGGTCGCCGAAGCCTTGCAGGCACAGGCCGGACACCGCTGGCCGTCGACACTGTCACCACGGCATCTACAGGTGATCGACACAGCCGACAACGTGGCAGCCATTCTTGCCGTCGCTGCGTCGGTCTCGACCAATCAGGCCCCGAGCGTGTCCACCGCGCAGACGCGTGAAGACCTGCTGCGACGATTGTGGGACGTCGTCCGCATCGCCCGTGTTGCTTCGGCCAACAGCGTGTCGATCAGAGCTTGAGCACGAAGTTCCGGCGTTTCTCAGCAAACCCGCTGGGGCCGATCGCGTCGACAAGTCCGATGTCCAATGCGCGACGGATACCGATCGCACTGCACACGCTTCCCCGGCTTGATCCGACGCCGCCTCGATGACGTTGAGGTGGATACCGTTGCTGAATCTGTCGTAGTCACCTGTGCGGACTTGGTGTCCAGCCTCGCGAAGAACAAGACCAGCCCGCTGCGAGAGACCGATGTCGGAGGTGACGAGAAGAAGCACGCGCAACGGTGGCGCGAAAGTCGCGCGTGGACGTGAGCACCGGCACAGCGCCGCCGTCGACGCTCGCAGACGACCGTCGGTTTGTTTCAAAAAGCCATTTTCAAGCAAACCGTTCGATCGGTCAACCCACAGTCTTGTGATTGATCGCGATATGGCGGTCGATACGAATATGTTCATCCAGCGTCGGGTAGCGCAAACCGGTGTCCTGGCTGTATCCCTGACGGCGCAACCAATCCAGGACGTCGCCCCAGAACCAGATCCCCCCGGCAACCGAGTTGTACGGAATCGGGAAAGGTGTAGCCGCCTGCCGGACCCCTCGCACCCACTGCCCGACAGCTTGTCGCGTCACCCCCGCGCGGTCGGCAATGTCCTGACGTGACACCAAATCGGGATGTGTCCGCTGGGGACGCACGCCTGCAGCCACCAACTGGTCCACCACGGTGATAGCCGTTGTCGCCGCTCGCATACCTTCCGAGGTGAGCGTCAGCAACTGCAGCCCGCGTCGGTCCTCGACCCTTCCGCCCAAGCTCTCTTCGATCGCCTGCTCTTGCGAGACTGTCAGCATCTGAACGATGAATGTGAATTCGTAACGGTGATAGAGGTCTTCGGCCACGCAATGAACATAGCCGTAAGCTGCACTGTTTCCACATGGACACACCCGGATCCCGCCCGCGCACGCACAATGGGCAGATGATCGACGTGGACGACAGTCAGTTCGAGGGCATGGTCAAGCGGGCGCTCGACAGCCTGCCACCGAAATTGGGTGCGGAGATGGCCAACGTCGCGGTGACCGTTCAACTCGAAGGTGGACGACCGGGGCTACTCGGGCTGTATCAGGGCATCCCACTGACCAAGAGAACCACCACGTACGCCGGCGTCCTTCCCGACCACATCACGATCTACCGCAGGGCAATCTGTGCGATCTGCAACACCGAAGACGAGGTGATCGAGCAAGTTCGTCGGACCGTGATCCACGAAATCGGCCACCACTTCGGGATCGGAGATCCCCGGTTGCGTGAACTTGGATGGTGACAACCGACTCATCTACAAGTCGGAAATCAGCTAGAGGTTGATAATCGACGAATTGTCATGTCAGCTGTACCAAGTCCGCAACAATTGAACACTTACAGGAGTTCGCATGGTCAATTTGATCCAGATCGCGCCGAAGAATACCCCGACGTTTGCGATGAGCCGACAGAAGGCCGCCGAACTGCTGGGCATCTCGGTCGACAGCGTCGCGTTTCTCCTCAAGTCTCGCTATCTCCCGGATCTGGACGCCGGCCGGTTGATCTCGATGGCCAACCAACCCTGGTTGTACTCGGACGGCGACTTTCCCGTCCTACAGCAGGGCGCATCCGAACTTGCACCCAAGAAGATGCTGCCCGCACGTAAGTACATCGGCGAGAGCGCAGTTCACTCCGACACTGAATGCGTGGAAGCCAACCAGGGGCAGTGGGCGGGATTCAACGTCGACCATGTGCTCGGCGCACGCTTCCTGCCTGTGACGCTGCGCAAGTTTCCGGTGTCGGTGCTGCAGATCCACGACGTCAACGACGACGACGAAGAACGAGTGTCATTTGTCGCGACCCTCGCCGGACGAGTCCGCGAACTGGGAGCGCCCAAGCTCAACTACATCGACCCGTCACTGAGCCCCGAGGATCGACAGATCGTCGAGACGCTCCTCACCTCGCGCAGCACGTCCACCGTTCCGGGGCCCTGCGGAAAGCTCAAGCAGCCGAACACCTGAGCGGCGGGCCGTCAGCGGGGGCGCTGAACGGCCGCGCAGCAATTCACCGCACACGAGCGACCGTTGGGGGTCGAGCCGAGCAGCGGCTCGACCCCCAGTCGCAGTGGCTGCTCGGCCTCGGCCAGTTCCCGAATGAGCGTGGGCACCAGCTGCGCAAAACGCTGATCGCGGCCGGGTGTTGCTGCGCGAACGAAATCCATCCCGAGTTCGGCTGCCTTGTCCTTGGCCTCGGTGTCCAGGTCCCACACCACTTCGAGGTGATCGGAGACGAAACCGACGGGGCACACGATCACGGCGCGAACATCCTTGGCGGACAACGCATCCAGGTGATCACAGATGTCGGGGTCCAGCCACGGAACCTGCGGCGGGCCTGATCGCGACTGCCACACCAGATCGAAATCTTCGACGCCGACGGCTTCGGCAACCAACTTCGCAGCCTCGGCGACCTGTCGGCTGTAGAGCTTTCCGCCCTCTGCCGGCGGCCCTGCATTGCGGTCTGCGGCACTCGGTACCGAATGCGCCGTGAACACCAGGCGCGCAGTATCGCGAGTCGCTTCGGGCAACTCTGCGCGGGCCGCGCGCACACCGTCGGCGAACGCGCCGACGACCAGCGGATGGTCGTAGTACTGGCGAAGTTTTGTCAATGTCGGTGCGCCGTCACCGACCGCGTCACGGGCGCGGGTGATGTCTTCGTGGTACTGCCGACATCCGGAGTAACCACCCCAGGCCGACGTGGCGAACACGGCGGCGTTGCGGACACCGTCCTCGCGCATCTTGGCGACGGTGTCTTCGACCATCGGGTGCCAGTTGCGGTTGCCGAAGTACACGGGCACATCCACGCCGGCTGCTGCCAGCTCACCTTCGACCCGTTCGATCAGGTCTCGGTTGAGCGCGTTGATGGGCGAAACTCCACCGAAATGCATGTAGTGCTCGACGACGGCGTCGAGCCGCTCCGGTGGCACTCCCCTACCGCGCGTGACGTTTTCGAGGAACGGCCGTACGTCTTCGGGTTTTTCGGGACCGCCGAACGACAAAACGAGAAGAGCATCGAACTGCATGTCCATACTTGCGGTCATGAGTTCAATCTTGCGCGATGCCGTTCGGCGGGGGTCACCCGGGTACTCAACTGCGTAGTAGAAGGGGTGCTACTAGCCGACCATCGCGTGGAAGCCGCCGTCGACGTAGATGATCGACGCGGTCGTGCCGGGCAACCAATCCGAGAGCACGGTGCAGACGGTCTTGGCCACGGGCTCGCGATCGTCGACGTCCCAGCCGATGGGCGCAGCACCGTCCCATGCGGTGTTCAGCTTGTCCAACTCCGCGCCCGGACCGGTGCTGTCACCGGCGATGGCCTTGGCGGCCAGGGTCTTGATCGGGCCGGAGGACACCAGGTTCGAGCGGATGCCGCGAACGCCGACCTCTTTGGCGACGTAACGGTTGACGGCCTCGAGGGTCGCCTTGGAGACGCCCATCCAGTTGTAGAACGGCATCGCGCGCGCCGGATCGAAGTCCATCCCGACGATGGACGCGTTGTCGTTGAGCACCGGCAGTAACGCCTTGGCCAGTGCGCTGTACGAGTATGCGGACACCTCGAGTGCGACCGCCACGTCCTCCCACGGCGCGTCCATGAACGGGCTTCCCAGGCAGGAGCGGGGGGCGAAGCCGATCGAGTGGACCACGCCGTCGATACCCTCGGGAGCCAGCTCGCGCACACGCTCGGCGAGAGAGGCGAGATCCTCCGAGCTCTGGACGTTGAGCGAGATTGCCGGCGGCACGGGCTGCGGCAGGCGCTGGGCGATGCGGTCGATGAGGCGCAGACGATCGAATCCGGTGATCAGTACCTTCGCGCCCTGCTCCTGCGCGACCTTGGCCACGTGGAACGCGATCGACGAATCGGTGATGATGCCGGTGACAAGAATGGTCTTACCCTCGAGCAAACCGCCCATGAGATGTCCTCCTGATTTCAGACGTACGAGAAAGGTGTGCGTGTGCGAAAAAGCGGATCAGTGGCCCATGCCGAGTCCACCGTCGACGGGGATGACTGCACCCGAGACGTATGCCGAATCGTCGGAGGCGAGGAAACTGACCACTGCTGCAACATCTTCCGGCTTTCCGGTCCGCTGCAACGGGATGAACTCGGTGGCCTTGTCCTTGACGTCGTCGCCCAGTGCTGCCGTCATGTCGGTCTCGATGAAACCTGGTGCGACGACGTTGGCGGTGATCGAACGAGAGCCGAGTTCCCGGGTCAGGGAACGAGCGATACCCACGATCCCTGCCTTGGACGCTGCGTAGTTGACCTGGCCGGCTTGTCCCGCCAGACCCACCACCGAGCCGAGGAAGATGAACCGTCCGAAACGCGCGCGCAGCATCGACCGGGTCGCACGCTTCGAGAGGCGGAACGTACCAGTGAGGTTCGCGTCGACGACGCTCGTGAACTGCTCTTCGCTCATTCGCATGATCAGTGTGTCGTCGGTGACGCCGGCATTGGCGACGATGACCTCGACCGCCCCCTGGTGCGCTTCGACCTCTTTGAATGCACGGTCGATCGACTCGGTGTCGGTGACGTCGCACACGACGCCGAACAACCCTTCGGGGACACCGGAACCGCGATGAGTGACGGCTACCTTGTGGCCGTCTGCGGCGAGCCGCTGAGCGACGGCCAAGCCGATTCCGCGGTTACCGCCGGTGACGAGCACCGAGCGCGGTGTGGTGACGGTCCGTTCGGAAACCACTGTCGTGGGAGGGGTAGACATGGCGATCAACCTATCAATTCTCTGCGGGCCGCGTACCAGCGGTATTTGGACAATTCGGAACTGCTCTCGATCAGGGCAGACGCTGCCTGCGTACCAGGGCAATCGTCAGACCAGCGGTCGCGAACACGACGCCGAGGACCAACCACGGTCGACTCGCATCTCCTCGTGTCGTCTCGAAACCGATCTGCTCTTCGAGCGTGTCGTACACCTGGCGCAATTCTTCGAGGCTCGATGCCGTGAAGAAACTTCCGCCGGAAAGGTTGGCGATCTCCTTCAAAGACGCGTCGTCGACCGGGACGGGAATTCGGTCGCCCTCGATCTCGACACGTCCGTATGTCGTTCCGAAGGAAATGGTGGAGATCGGGACGCCCTTGTCCTTGGCCTGTCGGGCAGCGGTGAATCCGCCCCGCGGATCGTCCGAATTCTCGGGAACGGTCTGCTTGCCGTCGGACAGCAACACGATGCGCGCCGGTGGGGCCTGATCGCTACCACCGAGGACAGCCGACAGCGTGTCGATCGACTGCAACGAGGTGAAGATCGCCTCGCCCGTCGCCGTCCGCTCACTGAGCTTGAGGTTGTCGATGGCGACCTTTGTCGCGTCACGATTCGTGGTGGGCGACACCAGAACCGAAGCTGTTCCGGCAAATGCGACCAACCCGAGGTTGATGCCAGGGGTCAGACCGTCAGCGAACGACTTGGCAGCTTCTTGCGCTGCTGCCAATCGCGTCGGCTCGACGTCGGTGGCCTGCATCGACAGCGACACGTCGATCACGAGGATCACCGTGGCACGGTTTCGTGGGACCTTCTTGTCCGCCGTCGGACCGGCAAGGGCGACAGTGAAGAACACCAACGCGACGACCATCAGAATCGCCGGAATATGACGCCACCGCCCGGGCCGAGAAGGCGCCACCTTCTCCAGCAGTGCGAAGTTCGTGAACCGAAGTGTGTGCTTGGCCCGCTGCTTCTGCACGAGTACGTAACCGACCACCAACGCGGCGATGACAGCGAGGAACAGCAGCCACCACGGTGCGGTGAATTGAGAAAGACTCACGAACGAACGCCCCCAGTTCCGGCGCCGGCACCATAACTGTGTCGGCGTGCCGAGATGAATCTCACGACGTCGGCGATCCAGTCCCTGTCGGTGTGCAGGGACATCAGCGGAGCGCCGCAACGACGTAGAGCTTGCCTGACCTCGACGCGGTGCTCAGCGGCGACTCTGGCGAAGTCGGCTCGCAGTTGCGGCGTCGTGGTGAATTCTCTCGTCCGACCTGACTCCGGATCGTGGAGCACCACGTCGCCGACGTCGGGCAGTTCGAGGTCACGCGGATCGACCACTTCGACGCCGAGCACGTCGTGCCGTCCCGAAATGGCGCGCAGCGAGCGTTCCCAGTCGATCGGCCCGAGGAAGTCACTGATGACCACCGCGAGTCCGCGCCGCCGCTGTGGGCGTCTGAGCGCTTCGATCGCGCCGACAAGATCACCGCGTACCCCGTCCGGAGCATGCGGAGTCGTCGCGATCTTGCGGAGCATCGCCTGTGCGTGAATTCGCCCACCGCGTGCCGGGATTCGAGTTGTCTGAGCGCCGGTCGAGATGATGGCGCCGACGCGGTTACCGCCCGAACTGGTCAGGTGAGTGATGGCTGCGGCTGCAGCGACAACCAGGTCGCGCTTCTCGCATCCGGCGGTCCCGAAGTCGAGGCTTGCGGACAGGTCGATGACGAGCCACGTTTCGAGCTCACGATCTGCAACCGACTGGCGCACGTGCGGGTGCGTCGTACGGGCGGTGACGGACCAATCCATCTGCCGAACGTCATCGCCTGGCTGATACTCGCGGGCGTCACCCGGTTCCGAACCAGGTCCGGGAATCAGGCCGAGGTGATCGCCGTGCAGCACACCGTCGAGGCGACGACGAACCGTCAGCTCGAGGGTGCGCAGCGCAGCGGTGAGTTTGGGATCGCTGAGCTCGCCGGATCGGAACGACGGCGGAGAACCGGTGGATCCGGCGGGTGTCGCCTGGCCACCGTCGCGGCCTTCGGTCACTGCGGGCGACTCATCGTCTCAGCGGTCGCTATCGGCGCGCCGTTGCCCTGCGGATTAGCTGTGCCCTGTGCGTTGAACTGGGGTGCTTGCGGTGCGCCCTGCTGGAGCGGGCCGGGAACGGTGGGGACCGGCCGCGCGGCGATCTGCGGCAGTCCGACGGTCTGCAGCACCCGGGCGATGACGGCGTCGGGAGTCACCTCGTCGGCCATGGCGTCGTAGGAAAGAACGAGGCGGTGGCGCAACACGTCCGGGATCACCTCGATGACGTCCTGCGGCACGACGTAGTCGCGCCCGCGGACGAGAGCGAGAGCTCGCGACGCGGCGATGATGCCGAGCGTCGCTCGGGGTGAGGCGCCATACGCGATCCAGCCTGCGACGTCCTCCAGTCCGACCTCACGCGGCGTGCGCGTAGCGGCGATGACCCGGACAACGTAGTCGACGAGCGCGTGGTGAACGAAGACGTTGCTGGCGACGCGTTGGAGCCTGACCAACTCCTCCGGACCGAGGATCTGGTGCGGCTCCGGGGCCGCGACGCCCATCCGGTAGACTATTTCGCGCTCTTCTTCGACCGTTGGGTAGTCGACGAGGATCTTGAACAGGAAGCGGTCGCGCTGCGCTTCGGGGAGCGGATAGACGCCCTCGTTCTCGATGGGGTTCTGTGTCGCCATCACCAGGAACGGGTCGGGCATGTGGTAACGCTTACCGCCGATCGACACGTGGCGTTCGGCCATCACCTCGAGGAGCGCGGACTGCACCTTGGCCGGGGCACGGTTGATTTCGTCGGCCAACACGAAGTTGGCGACGACGGGTCCGAGTTCGGTGTCGAACTCCTCGCGGCCCTGACGGTAGATGCGCGTGCCGATCAGGTCGGTGGGCACCAGGTCCGGGGTGAACTGGACGCGGGAGAACGAACCGCCGACGACCTTCGCGAAAGTCTCGACGGCCAGCGTCTTGGCGACACCGGGGACGCCTTCGAGGAGGACGTGCCCCTTGGCAAGAAGCCCGACGAGAATGCGCTCGACAAGCCGGTCCTGCCCGACGATGACTCGCTTGACCTCGTAAATCGCTCGTTCCAAGGTCTGAACGTCGGCTGCCAGGGAAGGTGCTGCTCCGTCCGCACTTCCGCTCGCCTTGCTTACGTCGACCGTTCCGACCGAATCTTCACGTGAGGTCACCAAGAATCCATCGCTTTCACCTAGAAAAGTACCGACAGTAACGTGTTCCCCGTCAACTATTCCAGGTAGTTGCGCTCGATGCCGTAACACCACGTCGGGAACTTGATACTTCCCCTGACAATGCGGGCGTCAGCGACAATTTCCTCTGACCGTCAGGACACCAGTCGGACGGCGTACGGCGTCATTCCGCCCCAACGAACCGGGGAGACCATGACACTCGAACCGGATTGTGGCGCCTCGAGCATCTGCCCGTTACCGAGGTAGAGCGCCACGTGCTGGCTGGCGTTGGGACCGTAGAAGATCATGTCGCCGCGCTTCATCTCCGAAGACGGAATCTGCGTGCCCGCGGTGTACTGATAGCCGGTGTAGTGCGGCAGCGAGATTCCGATGCCGGCGAAGGCGTAGATCATCAAGCCCGAGCAGTCGAAACCCACTTTGTTGAAGTCTCCGTAACTGTCAGCGACGCCGCCGTCACGGATGCCTCGAGTCGGACCGTTCTCGTCGCCGCCGCCCCAGGCGTACTGCACGCCGAGCTGAGACATTCCGCGGTCGATGACGGATTCGATTGCAGCGCTTCCGGTAACGGAAGGCTTCGGAGTGGTGGGTTTCGGAGTCGTCGGCTTGGGGGTGGTGGGTTTGGGCGTCGTGACCGTTTCCTCGTCGGTGCCGGTCTCTTCGTCCGTGCCTGTTTCCTCGTCGGTCCCGGTTTCTTCGTCAGTCCAGGTGTCGTCGTCCGGGATGACGGTCGGAGTCGGGTCTTCGACAGCGGTGTGCGGACGCTGAGCTGCTGCCAGTGCTGCAGCTCGATCCTTCGCGGCCTGGTCGGCAGCTGCGCGGGCAGCAGCTTGTGCGGCAGCTTCCTTGGCGGCAGCTTCGAGCGCCTTCTGATGAGCTTCCTCGGCGCGACGCTGGTCGTCCCACGTCGCGTACGCCTGGCGTTGGCCCTGCAAGCCTGCGACTGCATTGCGGGCGGCGTCGAGTTGGGCCTGAGCGGAGTTGCGCTCGGCTTCGATCGCGGCCTTCTTGGCTACCTGCTGATCGAGAGCGTTGCGCGCGATCTGAATCGCCTGCTCGGCCAGATCCTTCAGTTGTGCCGCGACCTCGGCGGCGGCGTCGGCCTGCTGCTTTGCCTGGCGGGTCGCGGAGTCCTTGTTCGCCTGCTCGGTACGTGCTCGTTGGAGACCGTCGAGCACTGCGCTCTGCGTATTGGCGAGCAGTTTGAGGACCTGTGCGCGGTCGAGGACGTCGCCCGGGCCCTTCGCGTCGAGGAACGACGAGATGGACGCGGTATTGGTGCCCTTGACGTAGCTCGAGCGTGCGTACTTGTCGAAGTCCGTCTGAGCGACCTCGATCTGCGCCGACGCGTCTTTCAGAGCCTGTTTGGTGACTCCGACGGCCTGCGCTGCGGAGTCTGCGGCGCCGCGGGCGGTCTGCAGATCCACGAGAGTCTTGTTGACGTCTTCACGCTTGATCGCAACTTCGTTGTCGAGTGCCGACAACTGTTCGTTGGCCGATGCGACTTGATTGATGAGCGCGCTGACGGTGCCGACGCTCGACGAGACCTGCGAATCGGCCGCGGCGATGTCCGAATCACTCGGATTCGGCGGCGGCGGCGGTACGGCCGAGGACATGGCCGGCGTTCCGACGATCAGGGATCCGACGACGCCGAATCCGATGACCAGTTGCGCCAGGCGCATCGACTTACGGGAAGGACCACGACGGGACTCGCCGCCACGTGTTACTTGCCTCACAAATAACTCTCCCTCGCGTGTAACGCCACGGCCCGCTGGGTCGCCGATCCGTGCGGGGAGGGAATGCGCAGACCAAGCACCGGTCGCCCACAGCCCGAGAGCTGACGGTCGACCCGGACGTGCCGTAAGAACGCCGCCGACGGAACCTCGAGAACAAGGCAACCGACAAGTACGCGTCGAACAACATCAGCCTGTCTGCGACACTTCTTCCCCAAAAAGTGCCAGTTGTACCGTACGACACTCAAGCGTTCTTTGGAAACTTTAGCCACAAATAACACAAACGGTATTTGAGCTGGTCGAACGGCATGCAGGCACCAAAAAGGGCAGGTACTCACCACAAACAGCGGTGAGTACCTGTTTTCGACGAGTTACTGAAAATCTCGCAAAAGGACCAAGGTCAGGCGGAATCGGCCCGGTGGTCGGAAGATGTCGCAATCTCTGAAGCAGAAGCGATATGTCTGGTTTGCGTGTTTTCCGGCTCTCGCCGCCACTTGACGGTGAAGGTAATTCCGGCAATTACCGCCACCGCGGCGATGACAAGAACCGTGTACAACGTCCACGGCGGACCAGGCTCCACGATCTCGTGCGAGAAACGGTCCGCGGTCACACTCGCGGTTTCACCGAATGATCGGTCCTGTGCAGTTTCGAGTTGGACGCGAGAGATCGAGTCGCTGTAGCTGCCCATCCAGTCCGGGCTCAGAACGAGGACCGTACCGCCTTCAGACTTGCCGACCGTCGTGGCCATGTCCCGAAGATCGGACGGCCGGCCCGGATTCGCATCGACGACGACGACGCTCAAGTCGACACCGCGTTCGCGAGCGTCGGTCACCACCGCGGCCAGCTCGGCAACATCGGACTCGGGGGCGGAGACGCCGTCCGTCGAGAGATCCGCAAGTACGTCGTCGAGATCGACGTCCGACGGAACAGCGGCGTGCGACGGTGACTTCACGTGCACAGGCGCAAAAGCGTGATTGGTAGGAGCAGACATCTCTCATCCGGGTGCTGTTCGGATTCCGTCCACCGCTGAGTTGCGGGGAGTTGGTCCGAGGTCGTTTTTCGGCGGCCGACCCGCGACGGGCCTGCATGCACCCTACTTCAGGTCGACTGCCGCCCGGCGTCAGACACAACCGTCGCGCGTGCCACCTGAGCGGTAACTGTGGGTGCGGTCACCCAGCCAAGCCTGCGTTGCGCAGGCCCGCAGTCTGCATGAAGATTGTTTCGGTCAACTTGCCCTGAATTCTCACAGGACAAGCGTACTGTTAGACTTGGACCAAGAGGTACCACCGGTCAGGACGGGTTCTACTGCAGCTCCGATGTTCGGACAGTTCTCACGCGAACTGTGCGATTGGCGTGAGCTACGGAGGGATCTACCAGCCGAAGTACCTCGCTTCAGCTGCCGACACAGCCCCGTCGGTGGCGACCCTCATAGACGAGTGGAGCAGACGTGAGCACCAGTATCGATTCATTCGGAGCCAAGGGAACCCTCGAGGTCGGTGAGAACTCTTACGAGATCTTCCGCCTCTCGGCCGTCCCCGGCACCGAGAAATTGCCCTATTCCTTGAAGGTTCTCGCCGAGAACCTTCTCCGCACCGAAGACGGTGCCAACATCACCGCGGATCACATCCGCGCCATCGCGAGCTGGGATCCCTCAGCTGAGCCGAGCATCGAAATCCAGTTCACGCCTGCCCGCGTGATCATGCAGGACTTCACCGGCGTCCCTTGCATCGTCGACCTCGCCACCATGCGTGAGGCAGTCACCACCCTCGGCGGCGACCCGAACAAGGTCAACCCGCTCTCCCCCGCCGACATGGTCATCGACCACTCGGTCATCCTCGACGTCTTCGGCCAGGCCGACGCACTCGAGCGCAACGTCGACCTCGAATACGAGCGCAACGGCGAGCGTTACCAGTTCCTTCGTTGGGGCCAGGGCGCATTCGACGACTTCAAGGTCGTCCCCCCGGGAATGGGCATCGTTCACCAGGTCAACATCGAGTACCTGGCGCCCACCGTCATGTCCCGTAACGGACAGGCCTACCCCGACACCTGTGTCGGCACCGACTCGCACACCACGATGGTCAACGGCCTCGGCGTGCTCGGCTGGGGCGTCGGCGGCATCGAGGCCGAGGCAGCAATGCTCGGCCAGCCCGTCTCCATGCTGATCCCCCGCGTTGTCGGCTTCAAGCTCTCCGGTGAGATCAAGCCCGGCGTCACCGCAACCGACGTCGTGCTCACCGCCACCGAGATGCTCCGCAAGCACGGCGTCGTCGGCAAGTTCGTCGAGTTCTACGGCAACGGTGTTGCCGAGGTTCCGCTCGCGAACCGCGCAACGCTGGGCAACATGAGCCCCGAATTCGGTTCCACCGCAGCGATCTTCCCGATCGACGCCGAGACCATCGAGTACCTGCGCCTCACCGGCCGCAGCGACGAGCAGCTCGCTCTCGTCGAGGCGTACGCCAAGGAACAGGGCCTGTGGCACAACCCCGACAAGGAACCCGTCTTCTCGGAGTACATCGAGCTGGATCTGGGAACCGTTGTTCCCTCGATCGCCGGCCCGAAGCGCCCGCAGGACCGAATCCTGTTGTCGGAGTCCAAGACTGCGTTCCGCAAGGACATCCACAACTACGTGGAAGAGAACTACCCGACCGAGCACACCCAGCTCGACGAGGCCGTCGAAGAGTCCTTCCCGGCTTCCGATCCCGCGGTTCTGTCGTTTGCCGACGACGGAGCGGTCGACGTTCTCTCTGCTGCCAACGGTGCAGAAGGCCGTCCGAGCAAGCCGGTGGTCGTCAAGTCCGACGCCGGTGAGTTCGTTCTCGATCACGGCGCCGTTGTTGTTGCAGGTATCACCTCCTGCACAAACACGTCCAACCCGTCGGTCATGCTCGGTGCTGCACTGCTCGCACGCAACGCCGTCGAAAAGGGCCTCGCCACCAAGCCGTGGGTCAAGACCAACATGGCTCCCGGTTCGCAGGTCGTCACCGATTACTACGAGAAGGCCGGCCTGTGGCCGTACCTCGAGAAGCTCGGTTACTACCTCGGCGGTTACGGGTGCACCACGTGCATCGGTAACACCGGACCCCTGCCCGAGGCAGTCTCGAAGGCCATCAACGACAACGACCTCTCGGTCACCGCGGTGCTCTCGGGTAACCGCAACTTCGAGGGACGTATCTCCCCCGACGTCAAGATGAACTACCTGGCTTCCCCGCCGCTCGTGATTGCCTACGGCCTCGCCGGAACCATGGACTTCGACTTCGAGACCGATTCGCTCGGTAACGACACCGACGGAAACCCCGTCTACCTCAAGGACATCTGGCCGTCCACGCAGGAAATCGAAGAGACCATCAAGTCCTCGATCGACCAGGACATGTTCCGCAAGTCGTACGCAACCATCTTTGCGGGCGACAGCCGCTGGCAGAACCTCGAAACCCCGAAGGGTGACACCTTCGAGTGGGACGTGAACTCCACCTACGTGCGGAAGCCACCCTACTTCGACGGCATGACGATGGATCCGGCTCCGGTCAAGGACATCAAGGGCGCTCGCGTCCTCGCTCTGCTCGGCGACTCGGTCACCACCGACCACATCAGCCCGGCAGGTCCGATCAAGGTCGGTACCCCCGCTGCGCAGTACCTCGACTCCCACGGCGTCGAGCGTGCGGATTACAACTCGCTCGGTTCTCGTCGCGGTAACCACGAGGTCATGATTCGCGGAACGTTCGCGAACATCCGTCTGCGCAACCAGCTCCTCGACGACGTCTCCGGTGGTTACACCCGCGACTTCACGCAGGAAGGCGCACCGCAGGCATTCATCTACGACGCGTCGCAGAACTACCAGGCAGCCGGCATCCCGCTGGTCGTCCTGGGCGGCAAGGAGTACGGCTCCGGATCCTCGCGTGACTGGGCAGCCAAGGGCACCAGCCTGCTCGGCGTCAAGGCCGTCATCACCGAGTCGTTCGAGCGCATCCACCGCTCCAACCTCATCGGCATGGGCGTTGTCCCGCTGCAGTTCCCGGTCGGCGAGTCCGCAGGTTCGCTCAAGCTCGACGGCACCGAGACCTTCGACATCGAAGGCGTCGAGAAGCTCAACGAGGGCGTCACCCCGAAGACCATGAAGGTCACGGCGACGCGCGAGAACGGCGAGAAGGTCGTGTTCGACGCAGTCGTACGCATCGATACCCCCGGCGAAGCGGATTACTACCGCAACGGTGGCATCCTGCAGTACGTGCTTCGCAACATGATCCGGGGCTAGTAGGCACTACGTGCCTGTGAGCACTTTCGGCCCCTGACGGGTCACAAAGCGCTCACGACCACTTTCGCCGGAAGGCGAACCAGGTTTCATCGGTGGTCGTGAGCGCTTTGTGCACTGAGTCGACATTCAGCGCCTACGGCCGAAAGTGCTCACAGGCAACCCGACAAAGGAGGGATGCCCGTGCCCAAGGTCAGTGAAGACCATCTCGCGGCACGGCGCAGTCAGATCCTTGACGGCGCCCGCCGCTGCTTTGCGGAATACGGCTACGACGGCGCCACAGTTCGCCGTCTCGAAGAAGTCACCGGTTTGTCCCGGGGAGCGATCTTTCATCACTTCAAGGACAAGGACGGCTTGTTCCTCGCGCTTGCCAGCGAGGATGCGAGCCGGATGGCAGATGTCGTCGCCGAAGAGGGCCTCGTCCAGGTCATGCGGGACATGCTCGCGCAGCCCGATCAATTCGATTGGCTGGGAACGCGCCTGGAGATAGCGCGTCGACTACGCAATGACGCCGATTTCCGCGAGAAGTGGTCGCAGCGCTCCGCAGAACTGACGGAAGCGACCAGTGCGCGGCTAGCCCGACAGAAATCGGCCGGCCGACTCCGTGACGACGTTCCCACCGAAATCCTGATCGGGTATCTGGATCTGGTGATGGACGGCCTGGTCGCGAGAATCGCCTCCGGCCACGGCGTCGACAACCTTTCGGCTGTTCTCGATCTGGTCGAGGAGTCTGTGCGGCGAAGGGATTGAGGGGCTTCGCCCCTGTGCGCCTTTTTGGTAGTTCCCACTACCAAAATGGCGCACAGGGGGTTAGGCGAGCTGGATCAGCTCGAGGTACTCCTGCGACCAGTGGTCCTCGTTACCGTCGGGCAGGAGGATGACTCTCTCGGGGTTGAGTGCCTCGGCAGCACCCGGATCGTGGGTGACCAGGACGACGGCACCGGTGTAACTGCGGAGCGCATCGAGCACCTGCTCGCGTGAGATCGGGTCCAGGTTGTTGGTGGGCTCGTCGAGAAGCAGAACGTTGGCGGCCGACGACACCAGACCGGCCAGAGCCAGACGCGTCTTCTCGCCACCCGAGAGCGTTCCGGCCGGCTGTTCGAGCTGCGGGCCGGTGAACATGAAGGCACCGAGCAGCGAACGCAGTTCCTGCTCCCCTGTGTCCGGCGCGGCGTGGCGGATGTTCTCCCACACGGACGCGTCGTCGTCGAGGGTGTCGTGCTCCTGAGCGAAGTAGCCGACCTTGAGTCCGTGACCGGCGATCAGCTCACCCGCGTCCGCCTTCTCCGCGCCCGCGAGGATGCGAAGCAGCGTGGTCTTACCCGCACCGTTGAGTCCGAGGATGACCACACGCGATCCACGGTCGATTGCGAGATCGACACCGGTGAAGATCTCGAGCGAGCCGTACACCTTGGTGAGGTTCTTGCCCATCAGCGGAGTCTTGCCACACGCTGCGGGTTCGGGGAAACGAATCCGCGCCACCTTGTCCGAGACACGTTCGGCGTCGAGATTCGCCATCAACTTGTCGGCTCGCTTCGCCATGTTCTGCGCGGCGACGGCCTTGGTTGCCTTGGCGCCCATCTTCGCTGCCTGAATCCGCAGCGCGCCGGCCTTCTTCTCGGCATTGGCGCGCTCACGACGGCGACGCTGCTCGTCCGTGGCGCGTGCGTCGAGGTACTTCTTCCAGTTCATGTTGTAGACGTCGGCCTCACCGCGAACGGCATCGAGGAACCACACGCGGTTGACTACGTCGTTGAGCAGGTCGACGTCGTGGCTGATGACCACCAGTCCACCCTCGTGGTTCTGGAGGAATCCACGCAGCCAGGTGATGGAGTCGGCGTCGAGGTGGTTGGTGGGCTCGTCGAGCAGCAGAGTCGTGTCGGAGCGGGCACCGCTGCCGTCGGAGGCGGCAAAGAGGATTCGCGCCAATTCGACACGACGACGCTGACCGCCGGACAGCGTGCTGAGCGGCTGCCCGAGAATACGGTCTTCGAGGCCGAGGCTGCTGGTGATACGTGCGGCTTCGCTCTCGGCTTCGTAGCCGCCGAGGGCCGAGAATCGATCCTCGAGCTGGCCGTACTTCTTGACCGCGCGGTCCTGAGATTCCTGATCGAGCACCTCGCCCATCAGGATCTGCTGCTTCTCCATCTCGCGGAGCATCGTGTCGAGGCCGCGGGCAGAGAGAACCCGGTCCTTGGCGAGGATGCTCAAGTCGCCCTCTTTGGGGTCCTGCGGGAGGTATCCGAGTTCACCGGTGCGTACGACGCTTCCCGCATATGCCTCCCCTTCACCGGCGAGGATGCGCAGAGTGGTCGTCTTTCCGGCACCGTTACGTCCGACGAGGCCGATCCGATCGCCCGGCTGGATGCGCAGCGAGGGCCCGGGAGCCGTGAGAAGGGTGCGGACACCGGCACGAACTTCGAGGTCAGTGGCGGTAATCAAGCAAACTCCTCAGGAAAAACGACGAATACGGGTAAACAATGCCTGACTACAGACACAAGAACTATCGATTTTACCGTGACCTGACGGTCGTTCCGACCAGCAGCGTGTGAGTCCGCTAACGTTCGGGACATGACTAGCGAAAACAGCACTCGTCCTCGCGACCTCGAAGGCCGCGCCGCCATCGTCACCGGCGCAAGTCGCGGGATCGGCAAAGCTGTCGCCGCCGAACTCCTCGCGCGCGGCGCCGACGTCCTGATCACCACCCGCAAGCCGGAGCCCCTCGACGCCGCTGCATCCGAACTGTCCGCTCTGGGTCACGGCGGCAAGGTCGTCGCATTCGCGGGCAACGCTGCCGATGCCCAAGCCCGCTCCGGCGCCGTCGACCGCGCCCTCGCCGAGTTCGGTTCACTCGACATTCTGGTCAACAACACCGGCATCAATCCGGTCTTCGGTTCGCTCATGGAGGCCGACCTCGACGCCGTGCGCAAGATCTTCGACGTGAACGTGGTTGCCGCCCTCGGTTACGTCCAACAAGCACATCGGGCGTGGATGGGCGAACACGGTGGAGCCGTCGTTAACCTGGCAAGTGTGGCCGGGATCCGATCGACGGGCGTCATCGCGGCGTACGGCGCGTCGAAGGCTGCGCTCATCAGATTGACGGAAGAACTGGCCTGGCAACTGGGGCCGAAGATTCGTGTCAATGCCGTAGCGCCCGGGATCGTCAAGACGCAGTTCGCGGCAGCCCTGGTCGCTGCCGGCGAGGACAAGGCGTCGGCGGGCTACCCGATGAAGCGGCTCGGCACCCCGGAGGACGTTGCCGGCCTGGTCGGCTTCCTCGTTTCCGACGCGGCGGGATGGATCACGGGCGAAACCGTCCGGGTCGACGGTGGTCTGCTCGCAACGGGATCGATGTAGTGCGCCGACCATGACCACAGACGACTCCTCCGCCGACGTGGTGATCGTGGGCGGCGGGCCGGCGGGACGGGCACTCGCGACCCGCTGTATCGCCCGGCAACTCACCGTCGTCGTTGTCGATCCACACCCCCGCCGGATGTGGACTCCGACGTATTCGGCGTGGGCGGACGAGCTGCCGTCGTGGCTGCCGCGGGAGGTGATCGCGAGCCGGATTCAACGTCCGAGCGTGTGGACCAACGGACAGAAAACGCTTGATCGCGCATATTGTGTATTGAATACACCATTACTGCAATCATTTCTCTCTGATGCTTCTATGCAGTTCAGAGCAATGAGCGCGCGAACACTGTCCCCCACCACCGTCGTATGCGTGGACGGATCGCAGCTGACGGGATCCATCGTCATCGACGCCAGGGGCACCGATCCGACAGTGACAACCGCGCAGCAGACCGCCTTCGGTGTGATCGTCGACCGCGCCCTGGCATCTCCGATTCTGGGCGGTAACGAAGCCTGGTTCATGGACTGGCGAAGAGACAACGGCACTTCCGACGCCGACACTCCGTCGTTTCTCTACGCGGTCCCGCTCGACGACGAGCGAGTCCTCCTCGAGGAGACCTGCCTCGTCGGCCGGCCGGCGTTGGGGCTCCGCGAACTCGAAACACGTCTGCGCACCCGACTTCACAATCGGGGCTGCGAAGTCCCCGACGACGCGCCGATCGAGCGAGTCCGTTTTGCGGTCGAAGGCCCGAGGGACTCGTCCCCGGACGGTGTCCTCCGGTTCGGCGGGCGAGGCGGTTTGATGCATCCGGGAACCGGATACAGCGTTGCCTCCTCACTTGCCGAGGCAGACGCTGTCGCGAAAGCAATCGCCGACGGTGGGGATCCCAACGCTGCACTCTGGCCACGATCGGCCAGGGCGGTGTCTGCCCTTCGACGCGTTGGCCTGAACGCACTTCTCACCCTCGACTCGGGCGACGTCGCGACATTCTTCGAGGCGTTCTTCGATCTGCCGGTCGAGGCTCAGCGGTCCTACCTGTCCGATCGGCGGGACGCGTCCGCGACGGCGAAGGTGATGGCAGCCCTGTTCCGGTCGTCACCGCGGCACGTTCGAAAGACGTTGATTCGCGCGCCGTTTCTGCGGTGAATGATCCGTACCGACTCTGCTCCGTACCGACTACTGCACTTCAATCGAGCTTGCGATCATCGGCCAGGAATTGTGTAGGTCGTCCTGCCAGTAACCCCACGAGTGCGTTCCACTCGGCTTGAAGTCGAAGGTCGCGGGGATGCCCAGTGCGTTCAATCGGTCCGCCAATCCGTGCGTGCACCCGTTGACCGCGGATTCGATGATGCCGCCGACGATGATCTGATTCAGGAGGGCTCCGGGATTTCCGTTCACATCGGGTGCCTGAAGGTTGTCGTGCGGACCTGGCAGCCCGGATCCGGTGGAGACGTACAGTTCGGTCCCCCGCAACTTCTCCGCGTTCACGACGGGATCGTTCTCGCGCCATCCCGGACCGTCGAACGGTCCCCACATGTTTGTCGGATCAGCGCCTCCCCGCGCGCCGACAACCAGCCGTACGTAGTCCTGCCCTGGCTGGGTGGAGGTCTCCGCGCATCCGCTGTAGGCCCCGACACTCCGATACAGCCCTGGTGCTGAGATCGCGAGATTGAGTACCGAGGTCGCGGTCATCGAGATCGCCGCGATGGAGTTGACCCCGTTAGTACCGAACTGCGCGTCGATCGCCGGCGGTAGTTCGCGGGTGAGAAATGTCTGCCACTTGTTGCGGCCGAGTACGGGATCGTCTTTCTGCCAATCGGTGTAGTAGCTGAACGCTCCCTCCAACGGCGTCACGACGTTGACGTTCTTGTCGGCGAAGAAGTCCAGGACATCCGTCCGCCCTTCCCACGTTGCACTGTCCTCGCCACCGCCGGCGCCGTTGAGCAGATACAGCGTCGGGCGTGGGGCGCTGGTGTCGGCGGGAAGGATCACCTCGAGTGGTATGTCGCGGTCCATCGCATCCGAATGAACGGTGACCCTGACGGTGCGTGCCTGTTCGGCTGTTGCGGGCCACGGTGCGAACAACAGTGGAACTAGTGAAATCGCCAGCGCAGCGGTGACGCGTCGACGGTAGGTTCGGATACTCATCGGAGTATGCCCCCAGGTGTGCGAGTCGGATTCTCGGAGCGGATACCCGCTCGCTGTCCCCCGAACCGGCTCACCCGGACGCAACGGTTCGGGATCAACCGAGAGTGTTTGCCTCGCGCAAACGGCCGGCGGCGACCATCATGGGAGACATGCGCTCGATTTGGAAAGGCTCGATAGCCTTCGGTCTGGTCAACGTTCCGGTCAAGGTGTACTCGGCGACCGAGGACCACGACATCCGATTTCACCAGGTCCATGCAAAAGACGGTGGCCGCATCAAGTACAACCGCGTGTGTTCCGAGTGCGGCAACACGGTCCAGTTCGCGGACATCGACAAGGCGTACGACTCGGAAGACGGGTCACGGGTCATCCTGAGCGACGAGGACTTCAACAAGCTCCCAGCGGCCGAGAAGCACGAGATTCCGGTGCTGGAATTCGTGCCGAACGACCAGATCGATCCGATCTTGTTCGAGAAGAGCTACTTCCTCGAACCTGATTCGGCGTCACCGAAGGCGTACGTCCTGCTCTCGACTGTGCTCACCGAGAGTGATCGAACAGCACTGGTGCATTTCACGCTGCGTCAGAAGACGCGTCTGGCCGCGATGCGCGCCCGCGACGGCGTCCTCGTGATCCAGACGCTCCTCTGGCCCGACGAAGTTCGCGCGGCGGAGTTCCCTTCGCTCGACGACGTGGAGAAGCCGAAGGTCAAGGAACTGAAGATGGCGCAGACGCTCGTCGAGAGCATGGCGGGCGACTTCGATCCGACCCAGTTCACCGACGATTACCAACTCCAACTCCGGCAGTTGCTCGACGAGATGATCGAGAACGGCGGCAAGAAGGTCATCCCCGCCGCCGAGGTCGACCAAGAGGGCACCGATGCAGAGGTGGTCGATCTGGTTGCCGCACTGCAGCGCAGTGTGGACGAAGCCAAGTCGAACGCAAGCAAAACCTCTGCCAGCAAAACGAGTGGAAGCAAGACGCGAGCGAAGAAGCGCGCCTGAGTCAGCCCCGCACGTCTTGGATCTCGATCAGAGCGTCCAGTTCTGCGTCGACGTCCGGAGCCGCGTGACGACCCGTTCCGACCGCCAGGTTGATCACGAGTCCGATCGCCTCCAGACCTGCCTCGGTGAACATTTCGGCGTGTGACGTGGGCACCGGACGGTCGATGATCACCCCGGACACGAACGGGCGCCACGCCGACGCAGTTCGCAGCGGGTCAAAGGTGTCGGTCTGTGCCGAGAAGAACAGCAGATCGCCCACGAACTTGCCCGGGCGGTACCGGTGGGCAAGCTCCGCGCCTGCGGAGTATTCCTCGAACAGTCGCTCGATCCGATCGCTCGAGACCAAAGGGTGATCGCCGATGGCTTCATGCAAGAGCGCTTCGGCGTCCTCGGGTGTCAGATCACGCTCGTCGGCGTCCGGGACCGCGATCCCCAACCCGCCGATCAGTTCGGCGAGAGAAGGCTGCGCGCCCGCCATCGTCGGGTCTTCGAGAACGAAGCTGTCAAGCAGTATCAGGTCGGCGACGCTCTCACCGGCTGCTTGCAACTGCACCGCCGCCGCATGAGCGATCAATCCGCCGATCGACCACCCCAGCAGGTGATACGGACCGTGCGGCTGGACTCCGCGGATTTCCTCGACGTACCGCGCAGCGAAGTCCTCGATCAGCTCCGCCCGGAATTCGGGGTCCGTCAGGACCGGCGACTGCAGGCCGTACAGCGGCCGACTCGAATCGACGTAGCGATCGAGCGCCCCGTAGCACCAGGCCAATCCGATAGCCGGATGGACGCAGAACAGTGGCTCGGCGCGGCCTTCCGGGCGCAGTGGCAGGACTACTGCAAGTGCGGAGGTATCCGCGTCACTTGTCACAACTGTTGCCTCGAGTTCGAAGAGTCTGCGCGCCAATGCCTCCGGAGTCGGGTCGGAGAATATCCATGCGACGGGGACGGTCAGGCTGGTGCGTTCCTTGATGGCAGCGACCAAACGCGTTGCCATGAGTGAGTTTCCGCCGAGTTCGAAGAAACTCGAATCGGCGAAGGTGTCGGCGTCGGCGAGATCCAGTACCTCTGCGAACGCAGCGCAGATCGCAATCTCGTCGCTGCCTTCCGGGCCGCGTCCACTGGGCGACTCCCAGAGGGGAACAGGTAGAGCGGTGCGATCCAGCTTGCCGGCCGGTGTGGTCGGGACTGCATCGATCGCGACAACAGCGGACGGGATCATGTGCGCAGGCAGCGATATGGCTGCATGGCGGCGTAACGCGGAGGCGTCGACGGCCCCGTTGGCCGGGACGACGTAGGCGACGATCCGAGCGTCGACGCCGTCGCCGACGACCACGCTCACGGCCGAATGCACGGACGCCTCCGACGCTAGCACCGCGTCGATTTCGCCGAGTTCGATCCGGAACCCTCGCACCTTGACCTGGTGGTCTGCGCGTCCGAGGTAGACAAGCGACCCCGCGCGATCTTCACGCACGAGATCCCCGGTGCGGTACATGCGAGCGCCTTCGGGTCCGTGCGGGTCGGCAACGAACCGCGTCGCCGTCAGCGCGGGGTTGCCGAGGTACCCGCGGGCGAGACCGTCGCCGCTCACGTAGAGCTCACCGACGATTCGGCTGGGAACCGAGTGCAGACGGGAATCAAGAACCATCGCCTCCACGCCGCGGATCGGACCGCCGATCGTCAGGGGCTCCCCCGCTGCGAGCGAATCGCTGATGGTGACCGCGACGGTTGCCTCGGTCGGGCCGTACGCGTTGAACATTCGACGTCCCGGGGCCCACCGAGATACGAGGTCGACAGAGCACGCGTCACCGCCGACGACAACGGCTTCGAGATGGTCGAGTCCGGCGGGATCGACAGTCGCCAGCGCGGCCGGAGTCACAAACGCATGGGTGATTGCCTGCTCGTCGAGCAATTCGTGCAATTCGACGCCGCCGATAATTGTCGGGGGCGCTATCACCATCGTTGCGCCGGCGCCGAAAGCCAGCAACAGCTCGAGCACAGAAGCGTCGAAGCTCGTCGAGGCGAAGCTCAGAGCGCGGGAGTGTGCGGTGACGCCGAAGCGTTCACGCTGTTCGTCGGCGAACGCTGCCAGTCCGGCGTGAGTGACCAACACGCCCTTGGGCTTTCCGGTCGAGCCCGAGGTGTAGATCAGGTAGGCCGGATTGTCGCGCTCGAGTGGCGCGTCGGGCAGAGTCTCGGAATGGACGGCCTCGATTTCGGCGGTGAATTCGGCCGCGTCGAGTTCGATCCACGACGTGGCATCCGGGAGTTCGGCCAGATACCGGCCTCTGGTGATACCGAGGACTGCCCCACTGTCGGTGAGCATGTGCTCGATCCGCTCGGCGGGATACGCGGGATCGACGGGAAGGAACACCCCGCCTGCTTTCGCCACGGCCCAGAGCGCGATCACGTAGTCGGCTGACCTTGGAAGCGCCAATGCCACAATCATTTCGGGAGTGATTCCGCGAGCGATCAGTGCAAACGCCATCGCGTCGGAGCGGCGGTCGAGTTCGCCGTACGTGAGCGTGGTGGATGCCGCGACGTCGACAAGCGCCGGGGCATGCGGATCGGCGGCGCCGCGAAGCAGCAATTCCGGCAAGGTGAGAGCATGGCCGGCCGGACGTCCGTGCAACGCGCGCTGACCTTGTCCTACGAGGTCCACGTCACCGACGACGACGGAGGGCTGGGCGGTCAGTGTCTCGACGATCGTTTCCAGCATTACCGCAAACGACTCCGCCGTGTCCGCGTCGAAGAGGTCCTGTGCATATGTGAGGGAGGCCGCGTAACCGCCGCCCTCCTCCGCGGTCTGTTCGACAACGGTGAACTGCAGGTCGTACTTGGCGATGTCCGGTGTGATCTCGTGGGCACGAACGGTAAGTCCCGGGAGATCCCACGCCTTCGGATGAGCGCCGTGGAACGAGATCATCGTCTGGAACACCGGATGACGGTCTGTAGTCCGGGTCGGCGCCACGACGTCCACGACCTGCTCGAACGGAATGTCCGCGTGGGCGAACGCGTCGAGATCGACGGACCGGACAGTACGCAGGACGTCGACGAAGGTGGATCCGGGATCAATCGTCGTACGCAGCCCTACCGTGCCCACGAACATCCCGACGAGGTCGTCGAGAACTCGGTGTCCTCGCCCGGCGACCGGGGATCCGATCACGATGTCGGTGCTCCGGCTGAGCCTGGCCAGCAGCACCGCGTAGGCAGCGTGCAACACCATGAACGGCGTCGCCGCATTCGCGCCGGCAACCGCCTCGACCGCGATCCGGGTGTGCGCCGGGAGCGAGACCGCGGTGTGGGCACCGCTCAACGACTGGGTGAGCGGGCGAGTTCGATCGCCGGGAAGGTCGATCAGCTCGGGCGCTCCCCGCAATATTTCCCGCCAGTACGACGCCTGTGCCCCGAGCACGCTCTCGGATTCGTTCACCGCGCCCAGCGCTTCCCGCTGCCAAATGGCGAAGTCCGCGTAGTGCACCTCGAGAGGCGTGAACTCGGGGGCGTGTCCCGAACTTCTCGCGACGTAGGCGGTGAGTACGTCCTTCATCAACGGCGCGATCGACCACCCGTCCGCCGCGATGTGGTGGATCACGATGACCAAAGTGTGTTGTTGCGGCGTCGACTCGAGCAGAAGTGCCCGAACGGGGACTTGGTTTGTGATGTCGAATCCGCGCGACGCAAATTCTCCGGCGAGCTCTGCCGGTTCGCGGGTGTCGGCGTTTCCGAATTCCAGCGAGGTGAACGCATCCTGGATCACCTGGTGTGGACCGGTGTCGGAGTCGGGGAACACCGTGCGCAGGATTTCGTGCCTTTCGATCACGTCGAGGACAGCAGCTTCGAGGGCCGGCACGTCGAGGGCACCGTCGAGCGAAATCGCGGCAGGGACGTTGTAGGCCGGCGAGCTGGGATCCATCTGGTTGAGGAACCAGATGCGTGCTTGCGCGTAGGAAAGCGGAATCCGGTCCGGGCGATCGGCAGCGCTGATCGGCGGCAGTGCCTTTACCTCGGCGGAAGTGTCGAGTGCGGCGGCAAGTTCCCGAATTTCGGGGTGCTCGAACAGCATTCGGACAGAGATCTGTCTACCCATCGCTTCGCCGAGTCGCTGGGCCAGTCTGGTGGCGAGCAGTGAGTTGCCACCGAGTTCGAAGAAACTGTCCGACGCACCGATCTGTTCGATTCCCAGCAGTTCTGCCACGACGCCGGCGACCTGGAATTCGGTCTCGGTGATCAGCGGCTCGACACTTCGTTCGGACGAACGCAGTGTCGGTGCGGGCAGCGACGCTCGGTCGAGTTTCCCGACAGGGGTGAGCGGAACGCGCTCGATCGGGGTGATCGCCGACGGCACCATGAAGGCCGGAAGCGAGCGGCGCGCGTGGCTCAACAGCTCGTCCACCTCGACGACTTCCGTGCCGAGCACCACGTACGACGCCAACATCGTCTCACCGGAAGCTGCGTTCACGCCCACGGTGACCGCGAACTCGACGCCGGGGTATGCGCTGAGCACGGAGTCGATCTCGCCCAGTTCGATGCGGAATCCGCGCACTTTCACCTGGTGATCAGAGCGTCCGACGTATTCGAGCGTCTCATGCGGCGTCCACCGAACCAGGTCTCCGGTCCGGTACATGCGGGTGCCGGACGGACCGAACGGCGCCGCCACGAATCGCGTCGCCGTCAATGCGGGTTGGTCGAGGTAGCCGCGGGCAAGTCCCAGGCCGGCGATGTAGAGCTCACCGGTGACCCCGACGGGAACCGGCCGAGCGGAACCGTCGAGAACCACTGCGGACACTCCGCGGACGGGTCCGCCGATGGTCACGGTCTCTCCCGCTGTCAGGGCATCGCTGATGCACACCATGACGGTGGTTTCCGTCGGCCCGTATCCGTTGAACAACCGCCGACCGGGTGCCCACTTGCGGACCAGTTCGGGTGAGCAGGCCTCTCCGCCGACAACGATCGACTGCAAGACGTCCAGCCCGGTGGGATCGACCGAGGCCAGTGCAGCCGGCGTGATGAACGCGTGGGTCACCTGGTGATCGGTGACAAGTTTCGCGAGGTCCTCGCCCCCGTACACGTCGGGAGTTGCGATCACCATCGTCCCGCCCTCACCCACGGCGAGCAGAAGTTCGAGGATGGATGCGTCGAAACTCGGTGAGGAGAAGTGCAGTGTTCGCGACTGCGCCGAGATGCCGTAGCGCGCTGTCTGCTCGGCGGCCAATGCGCTCAGCCCACGGTGAGTGACGCTGACGCCCTTGGGCTTTCCCGTCGATCCGGAGGTGTAGATGATGTAGGCGAGGTTGTCGATTCGGATCGGTGCGGCCGGAACCGGCTGCCCGACACCGTCGTCCTCGACGTCGTCGATCGTCATCCACGGAACCGGGCGGGGCAGCGACTCGATCACCGCTTCCGTCGTCACTCCGCGGGTGGCTCCGGAGTCGGTGAGCATGTGCAGAATGCGATCGGCGGGGTATCGCGGATCGACAGGAACAAACGCAGCGCCGGTCAAGGAAACGCCCCACAACGCGACGATCGAGTCGATCGAACGCGGAATCGCTATTGCCACAATGTCTTCGGCGCCGATCCCCTCCGTGGTCAAGCGCCGGGCAAGGGAAGACGCACGGGCGAACAGGTCGCGGTAGAGCACGGTGGTGTCACCGGATCGAAGGGCCACCGATTCGCCTGAGCGGGTAGCAGTCCGTGTCAAGATCTCAGCCAAGGTACGCGAGGCTGTCCACGCCGGACCGCGGACCGGCATCAGCGACGCCCGCTCGAGGGTGCTGAGGAATTCGATGTCGTCGATCGCCGTGTCCGGTTCTACGGCGACGGCGCGGGCCACAGACTGCACACGGGCGGCGATCGATTCTGCGGTGACGGTGTCGAAGAGCGCCTCGGCAAATCTGAGCGATCCGGTGATCTCCGTGTTCTCGGAATCGCCGGCCAGCAGGGTGAATTCGAGGTCGAACTTCGCCACGGACGGTTCGAGTGGCTGCGCCTCTAGATGCGCGTCGTGGACCGTGACCTGCGGCGAGAGCAGATTCTGGTGGTACGACAGCATGACCTGGAACAGGGGGTGCCGTGTGGTGGACCGGTCGAGATCGAGGGCGTCGACCAGCACCTCGAAAGGCAGCTCGGCGTGCGCGAACGCAGCAAGGTCGAGATCGCGGACCACCTCGAGCAAAGAGGTGAACGACGCTCGGTGATCGACCGGTGTGCGAAGCGGTACCGAATTGACGAACATCCCGATCAGGGAATCCAGTTCGGGTCGCCCGCGGCCTGCCACCGGGGTGCCGATCACCACGTCGTCGGTGGCACCGAGACGCGCCAGAACGACCGTCAAGATCGCGTGCACGACCATGAACTGCGTCGTACCACTGCGCCTTGCCAAGGCGGCGAGTCGCGCCCCCGTCGCCGCGTCGATGACGATCGGCACCGAGCCGACAGCGGTCGTGGTGACAGATCCGCGTGCGCGATCCACGGGTAGCAATACCTCGTCCGGGGCACCCGCCATGACAACTGTCCAGAATGTCAGCTCGCGGGCAATCAGAGACTCCTGGTCGTCGATCTGTCCGAGCGAGTCTTGCTGCCACAGCGCGTAATCGGCGTACTGCACGTCGAGTGGAGCAAAAACTGGTGCATCTCCGACAACGCGTGCGGAGTACGCCGCGATGAAATCTGCGGCAAAGGGAGTCAGGGACCAGCCGTCGAAGGCGATGTGGTGGATGACGACGACCAGTACGTGAGCGTCGGTGTCCTCGCGCACGAGCAGTGCCCGAATCGGCAGATCCGAACCGAGATCGAACCCCCGCGCCGCAAACTCCGTTGTCGCCGCGTCGACTCCTTCGGAGCCGACATAGTGCTCGATAGAGAACTGCACGTCGGAAAGCGCTCGGATGACCTGGCTCGGGCCGTCCACGCTGTCGACGTAGATCGTTCGAAGTACCTCGTGGCGTGCGATGACGTCCGCAAGTGCGTCTTCGAGTGCATCCCCGTGGATGTGTCCGGTGATCCGGATCGCGAACGGGATGTTGTAGCCCGAGGACTGCGGATCGAAGCGATTTACGAACCACAGTCGTTGTTGTGCAGCGGAGAGTGGCAATCGGTCAGGGCGAGCACCGGCGCTCAGGGCAGGTCGATCGTCTGATTCTTCGGCGTTCGCCGCCAGACGCGCAGCGAGAGCTTCGACGGTCGGTGCTTCGAAGATCGAGCGCACGTCCACGGCGAGTCCCGTCGCTGCACTCAACCGCGCGGACACCTGCGTCGCGACGAGGGAGTTGCCCCCGAGATCGAAGAAGCTGTCTCCGGCCCGGACCTCGGGTACATCGAGCAGTGAAGCGAACACGTCGGCAACGGTTCGTTCGAGCCCGGCCTCGGGTTCACGACCCGTTCCCAGGATTTCGCGCGGTATCGGCGTCGGCAATGCTCTGCGATCGAGTTTGCCGACCGGGGTCAACGGAATCGCGTCGATCGGCGTGATCGACGACGGGATCATGTACCGCGGCAGAGTGTCGGCGAGTCCCACAAAGAGCGACTCGATATCAGCGTCGCCGCTGAGCAACACGTACGACGCCAGGGTGGTACCGGCGGCGGATTCGACGGGAATCGTCGTGGCGAAGTGAACGAGAGGGGAATCCATCAGAGCAGCGTCGATCTCGCCGAGTTCGATGCGGAACCCGCGGATCTTGAGCTGATGGTCGCTGCGGCCCACGTAGCGAAGAGTCAGGTCCTTGGTCCAGCGGACCAGGTCACCGGTTCGGTACATCCGGGCACCGGGCGTCGAGTACGGATGCGCGACAAAACGATCCGATGTCAGCGCGGGACGAAGGTGGTAGCCACGCGCGAGGCCCGGCCCACCGATGTACAGCTCGCCGACGCCGCCGATCGGGACCGGTTGCAGCCGTGCGTCGAGCACCAGGGCGTCGATCCCGCGGATGGGACCGCCGATGGTGATCGGCTCGCCCGGTGAAAGTGGATCACTGATGGCGACCATGACGGTGGTTTCGGTCGGACCGTATCCGTTGTGCAGTCTGCGCCCGTTGCCCCAGCTCGAGACCAGTTCCGGAGTGCACACATCGCCGCCGACGACTACGCATTCCAGCGCCGACACTCCCTCCGGATCGACGGTTGCCAGAGCGGCCGGAGTAATGAACGCATGTGTGACTTCGCGGCTTCGGAGGAACTCGCTCAACGCGTCCCCACCGTAAATGTCGGGGGGTGCGATCACCATCGTCGCGCCGGTCGAACCGGCGAGCAGAAGTTCGAGTACGGCGCCGTCGAAGCTCGGAGACGCAAAATGCAGAGTCCGCGAATCAGCGGTGATCCGGTACCGATCCTGTTGTTCGCGAGAAAGATTGACCAAACCCGCGTGAGTGACGACGGTGCCCTTCGGCACTCCGGTCGAACCGGACGTGTAGATGACGTACGCAGCCGACGCCGCAGTGATCGATCCTGTTCTGTCCGCGTCGTCGATCGCAGCGTCGGAGTAGGCGGCACATTCTGCAACGGTGTCCGCGTCGCCTAGGTCGATCCAGACTGCGACGTTCCCGCCGACCGCCGGACCGGCCGCAACCTCGGCGGACCGAATTCCGATTCGCACGCCCGAATCCTCGAGCATGTGCGCAACTCGATCTGCGGGATAACGGGGATCGACCGGGACAAAAACGCCGCCGGCTTTGGTGACCGCCCAGACTGCGAGCACCGAGTCGACAGATCGGGCGACGGCCAGCGCGACCGGTGTTTCGGGGCCGACGCCCAGGTCCATGAGGTATCGAGCGATCCGATTCGATCGGCGCTCCAACTCTGCGTACGAGAGTGACCGCTCGGAGTCTTCGAGGGCGATCGCGTCGGAATGGGCCAGCGCGGTCTCGCCCAGGATCTGCGCCAAGGTCGATTCGCCGAGCGAGAGGTCACCGCGCCGCGGCAATATCACGGCGCTCTCCCGGGCGCCGAGTACACGAA
The DNA here is from genome assembly GCF_033142465.1 of Rhodococcus sp. IEGM 1318. Classification (NCBI taxonomy): domain Bacteria; kingdom Bacillati; phylum Actinomycetota; class Actinomycetes; order Mycobacteriales; family Nocardiaceae; genus Rhodococcus; species Rhodococcus sp. IEGM 1318. The sequence continues at coordinate 142,521 of NZ_JAWLSC010000009.1, read as the reverse complement.
GGTCACCAACCGGTGCAGACGGTTCCGACACTGCCGATTCCACGAGTGTCACAAAATTGCGCGCCACCGCTTCGACGGTCGTCCTGTCGAACAGGTCGGTGGAATAGGTGAACGTGGCATCGATTCCCGCTGCGGACCCGCCCTCGTGACGCTCCGTGACGGTGAGCTCGAGGTCGAACTTGGTCAGCCCCGTCTCGACTGCCCGCGCCGTCATCGACACTCCAGCGAGTTCGGCTGTGTGAGTGGTGGTTATCCGCGAGGTGATGGCCGCCTGAAAGACCGGGTGATGCGAGGACGAGCGGTCCAGTTCGAGCGCGTCCACGACGACGTCGAACGGCACGTCCGCGTTGTCGAAGGCATCCACATCGCCGGCTCTGACCTGCGCGAGGTACTCCCCGAAGGTTGCATCACGATCGACGACGGTCCGCAAGGCAAGGGTGTTGACGAACATGCCGACCAGCAGATCGAGAGACCTGTCCCCTCGTCCAGCCACCGGTGTTCCGACGACGACGTCGTCGGTGCCGCTGTAGCGGGCCAGAAGGAGCGCGAAGCACGCGTGCAGCGCGATGAATGTAGTGGCGTCGTGATCCGCAGCGAGCGCAACAAGCTTCTGGTGGGTGGAAGCGCCGATCCTGATGTCGACGCCGGCTCCGCCCATGGACGGATCCAGTGGGCGCGGATGGTCTGTCGGCAGGTGGAGTTGCTCAGGCGCTCCCGCCAGCCGCTGCTTCCAGAAGGCAATCTGCGAGTGGGCCAGAGACTGGGCGGACGTAGCGTCACCGAGGTGTTCCCGGTGCCAGAGCGCATAGTCGGCATATTGAACGGGAAGGGGCGCCCACTGAGGTCCGTTGCCGCCGACTCGGGCAGCGTAGGCGCCGGTGAGGTCGGCGGCCAGCGGAGCGAGTGACCAACCGTCGGCCACCATGTGATGCAGAACTACGACGAGGACGGCCTCCTCGTCTCTGCCTTCCTTGTCGTCGGCGACAGTGATCAGCAAGTAGCGCACCGGGCGTTCGCGGACCAGATCGAAACCGGCCGAAGAGAATTCGAAGATCACTCTCTCGAGGCTTTCGCGTTCCACCTCGATCGACTCGAGCCCCGCGATACCCTCGCCGAGGCCCAGAACCTTTTGCGTTGCGTTGTCCCCGACCTGAGGAAACACGGTGCGAAGTGACTCGTGGCGGGACACCACGTCCACGATCGCGGCGCCCAGTGCGTCGGCGTCGACGTCGCCGCGCAGCGACACCGCCAGCGGAATGTTGTAGGCACCTGATTCCGGTGCGACGCGGTTGAGGAACCACAGTCGCTGCTGCGCGGGAGCGAGCGGTAGTACCGCCGGCCTGGCCACGACCTGAATACCGTCGGCGTCCGGCGTCTGTGCGGCACGCTCGATCGTCGCCGCGATCCCGGACACCGTGGGGTGATCGAAGAGAGCACGCAGCGGCATCCGAACCCCGGTAGCTTCGGTCAAGCGCGCTACCGCCGTCGACGCTACCAGCGAGTTTCCGCCCAGATGAAAGAAGTTGTCGTCGAGTCCGAGCGGTCCACTACCCAAGATGTCAGCCAGAACCGCGGCAACCTTGCCCTCGGTCGGTGTCGTCGGAGGCCGGAAGACTTTGGTGGAGGCCAGGATCGGCGACGGCAGCGCACGCCGGTCGAGTTTTCCGTTGGTGGTCAACGGTATTGAATCGATGACCATGAAGGCATCGGGAACCATGTAGGTCGGGAGGACTTCGGCAGCGTGGGCACGGAGGATGTCGACGTCCACGGCGCCGGAAACCGTCACGTACGTCACGAGAGCGCCACCGGCCGGCGTCGGAGCCACGAGGGTCACGGCGTCGTCGATTCCCGGCGCGCTGAGGATGACGGAGTCGATCTCGCCGAGTTCGATACGGAATCCGCGGATCTTGACCTGTGCGTCGCCGCGTCCGAGGTATTCGAGTTGTCCGGGCGCGATCCAGCGTGCGCGGTCGCCGGAGCGGTACAGCCGTCGTCCGCCGGCATTGAAGGGATCCGCGACGAACCGGCCTGAGGTGAGATCGGGTCGGCCCAGATAACCACGGGCGAGTTGACCGCCGGCGACGTAGATCTCGCCCGCGATTCCCACCGGGACCGGCGAGAGATGCTCGTCGAGCAGGTACACACGAAGTCCGTCGATCGCGTCACCGATCCGGCTGCCGGTAACCGCACTCGCGCTCGGTCGGTCGAGTTCGAGATGGGTGACATGCACCGTGGTCTCGGTGATGCCGTACATGTTGACGAGTGCGGGCCCGGATTCCGAGAGATTGTCGTGATTGTCGTAGCCCGCATGATTGTCGTACCAGCGTCCGAGGCGACGCAGATCCAAGGCTTCGCCACCGAAGATCACGTACCGGAGCCGAGTCTCCGAATCGGCCCGGAGGTCGGCTTCGATGTACTGGTAGAAGGCCGAGGGCGTCTGATTGAGCACGGTGACGCCTTCTGCGGCGACCAGCGCTCGGAAGGCATCGGGGTCGCGTGAGACTTCGTGATCGACCAGCACCAGAGTTCCACCGTGGAGCAGCGCGCCCCACAGTTCCCACACCGAGAAGTCGAAGGCGAACGAGTGGAACATCGTCCACACATCGTTGCCGTCGAATCCGAACTCGACGTGCGTGTTCTCGAACAATCGCACCACGGTGGCGTGGGTGACGGAGACGCCTTTGGGTCGACCCGTCGACCCCGAGGTGTAGATCACGTACGCCAGATTGTCGGCTCCGTGCCCGCGCGGGCGCTCATCGATTTCCAGACTCGCACCGGAGTACTCGTCGGAGTCGACTCCGACGACCGCCACATCCGCGTTCGGGAAGGTGGAATCGGAAATGACGCACACCGGTTGCGCATCCTCGACCACATACGCCAAGCGCTCGGCCGGGTGCGCACGATCGAGCGGGAGATATCCGCCGCCGGCCTTCAGCACCGCGACAGCCGCGATGATCATGTCGACTGACTTCGGCAGCATGATTCCGACCAGCGACTCCGAGTGCACGCCGTGATCGACGAGCTTGCGCGTCAACCGATTCGATCGTCGATCGAGTTCGACGTACGACACTCGCTCGTCGCCCACGACAACGGCGATCGCGTCAGGGGTCGCGCGAACACGGTCGGCAAAGATGTCGAAGAGCGTTCGGACCGGTGTAGTCGGCAGGACCGGCGGTACAAGCGCCTGGCGCGCGTCCGCGCGGAGCAAGTCCACAGCGCCGAGCACCGAGTGCGGAACACTGACCATCGCGGTCAAGATTCGTAGATAGCGGTCGGCGAGGTCTTCGGCTTGCTCTTTCGTGCCGAGCCAATCCAGAACGCCGGAGATCGGCTGATCGAAGTCGGCATGCTCACCCGTCGGAATCGCAAGGGAGACAAACAGTTCTGGAGCTGTCGCGAGGTCGGACCCGATAGGCGCACCGACCATGAGTCCAGGAAATCTAGGGTGTGCATCGAGCGGTTCCTCGAAGCAGACCATCGCCCGGAACAACGGGCCCGTCTCCACCCATCGACCATCACCGAGGGCAGCGGTCACCGAAGACAGAAGAATGTCTGCGTGTTCGAAGGCGTCGATCGCGACGGTGTCCACCGCACCGACCAGATCGGTGAGCGTCATGGTGTTCGACACCGTCGAGCGAAGCACCAGCTGGTTGGCGAACATCGAGACGAAGTCGTCCGGATTGGAGGCGCCGTATCCGCGAACCGAGACTCCGATCGACACCTCCTCGGCCGAACCGACGCGGCGCAGCAGTCCGGTCATCGCAGACTGGAACAGCACGAACAGACTCGTGTTCATCGTCGTCGCCATCGTCTCGAGGCGGCGGCAGAGGTCTGCCTCGATCTGGAGGGGCGTGGACGTTCGACCGGTTCCGGCGACGACCGGCAACCCCAGCTCCTCGGCCGGGTTCGACAATGTCGACGACCAGTATTCGACGTTGCGGGCGTGCTGGACTTCTGCGATCCACTTCCCCGCGGCGTCCGGGTCGATGTCCATCAATCGAGTTCCCGATTCTGCCGCGCAGAACAAGTCGAGGAATTCGAGGAACCGTTGATGGTGACGCGAGATGTCCTCGTCGGTGTAGAGGTCTGGATTCGCGGCGAAGTCGATCTGAATCTCTTCGGCTGCGGAAGTCTGATAGACGTTGACCGAGAGGTCTTCGATCGGCCCGGTCGAGATCACGTGGAGTTCGCCGTGCGCGTCGCCGAGGGTGATTCCGGAGTGGAACAACATGAGGTTGATCAGCGGACCGTGGAAGCCGCGGCCGTCGGCGATACTGTGATCACCGGCGTTGAGGACGCGTCGCAGGTCCTCGTGGCGGTACTTCTGATGACGCAGTGCGCCGGTGAGTTCGATCTTCACCTCACGAAGCAAGTCCCCCACTGCGAAGTAGGGGTCGACGCTCGCGCGTATCGGGACTACGTTCGACATCATTCCGCCGGACCTGCGAGCAGCTTTGGTCGTACGCCCCGAAACCGGGAGACTGAGTACGACATCGCGAGTTCCGATCGCGCGGGCGAGGTAGGCGGCCAGAGCGCCGATCACCACTGACGACGTCGTCACGTCGTGCGCTTCGGCAAGGCGTTCGAGGGAGCTTCGCAGTTCCGAAGGCACCGTCGCCGACCGCAGCCGTGACCATGCCTGCGACGGAGCGGTCGAGGACGCGAGCGAGGTTCCGCTCGGCTTGTCGGCCATCTTCGTAGTCCAGTAGTCGCGATCGCGCTCCCACCGCGTAGAGCCGAGATAGTCGGACTCAGCCTTCACCAAAGCCTGGAGAGGCGCAGTTACTGCTGGGGGAACTGGCAGATCTCGTACGGCGGCGGTGTAGATCTCGGCTGTGCGGTTCATCATCGACATCGCACCGAAACCGTCGAGGGCTACGTGATGGATGCGGCTGTACCAGTAGGAATGGTCGTCGCGAAGAATCAGGACCGCGAGCCTGACCAGGCGATCGGTGAACGGATCGATGGCGGCGGTGTGCTCGCGCCGCATCCATTCGCGCGCCGCCGATTCCGGATCCGATTCGGCGCGAAGGTCGACCACGTCGAGGGAATCGTCCATGTCGACATCGAGCCACTGACGCGCAACCCCGTCTACTTCGACCAAGCGCAGATATCCGGAGCCGATCTCACGGCCGGTCTGTTTACTGGCAGCGGTCAGCAGCTCGATGTCGAGCGGGCCGTCCACATCGACGTACTGAGCGATGCTGACGGGAATCTCGGGTCGAAGCTGTTGTGCGACAAGCAGGGAAAGTTGCGCGGCAGAAAGAGGGAAGGTGAGTTCGTCGTCCGGACGAGCTGCGGAAACGATTCCTCGGTCGGGACTGCCATCCACACGAATCTCCCTCTTACAACTTGATCATGATGCAAACAGGTATATGCGCCCGCAGGACGCTTCGAACTCGGGGTACTTCGAAATGAGACGAATACATCGGAAAGCTCGGATGGAAACTGGCAAATCGCCCGCCGGAGATCACATCGTGACAATCAGCTGCGATGTTACCGATCAGTCAGCTTCCAGCAAATATTCATCAAACAACCATTTGGGACTATTGTCCTGAATATAATGGCTAAAACGGCCCTATATAACAAACCGAAGCGCCGGTACCCGACGAACGGGCACCGACGCTCCGGCGAAATCTTTTCAATTGATCGTGCTGCGATTACTCGTCAGACGGTGAAGCCGAGTGCGCGAAGCTGCTCGCGTCCATCCTCGGTGATCTTGTCCGGTCCCCACGGCGGCAACCACACCCAGTTGATCTTCATGTCGGTACACAGATCGCTACGCACCAGTGCGCCGCGTGCCTGGTCCTCGATCACGTCGGTCAACGGGCACGCAGCCGACGTCAGAGTCATGTCGATCGTGACGACACCGTCGTCTTCGAAGAGTCCGTAGACCAAGCCGAGATCGACGACGTTGATTCCCAGTTCGGGGTCGACGACGTCGCGCATCGCTTCTTCGAGTTCGTCGAGTCGCTCAGGCGACGGAACAGTTCCACTGCCCTGTGCGCCACCGAATTCCGCAGTGGAATCGGGATTCGGATTCACCGGAGCGCCGACCTCGGCGTCCTGCACTGGTTGTGTCTCGGTCATGATCCCTGTCCTTCAGTCGTGTCGACCAATTCACTGCTGCTGTCCGCCGCCGTGACAGCACCGCCGTCGACAATCTGGACTACAGCATCCTTGAATGCCATCCATCCGAGCAAGGCGCACTTGACGCGTGCCGGATACTTCGAGACACCGACGAACGCGATGCCGTCACCGAGAACGTCCTCGTCCCCCTCGACGGTGCCCCGACTGCTCACCATCTCGTTGAACGCCGTCACCGTCTTCAGTGCGTCGGTGACCTGCATACCGATGACGAGGTCGTTGAGCACCGACGTCGACGCCTGGCTGATCGAGCAACCCTGCCCGTCGTACGAGACGTCTGAGACCGTTCCGTCCTCAGAGATCTGGACGCGCAACGTCACCTCGTCGCCACACGTCGGGTTGACGTGGTGCACCTCGGCGCCGAACGGCTCACGGAGTCCGCGGCCGTGCGGATGTTTGTAGTGATCGAGGATCACTTCCTGATACATCTGCTCCATGCGCATGATTCAGTTCAACTCCCCTGCGACACCGAAAAATTCCTGCGCACGCTTGATCGCTGCAACGAGAACATCGATTTCCGAGGTGGTGTTGTAGAGCGCAAACGACGCACGGGCCGTCGCAGCAACACCGAACTTACGATGCAGCGGCCACGCACAATGGTGTCCGACACGGATCGCGACGCCCTCGTCGTCGAGGATCTGTCCGAGGTCGTGGGCGTGAATACCGTCCACGACAAAGGAAATCGCTCCGCCGCGGTTCTCGGACGTCTGCGGTCCGATGATGCGCAGACCTTCGATCGCCGACAACTTCTCGAGAGCATCTTCCACCAACACGTGCTCGTGCGCGGCGACGGCGTCCATCCCGAAGGTGTTCAGGTAATCCACGGCAGCGCCCAGTCCGACCACCTGCGAGGTCATCGGTACGCCGGCCTCGAAACGCTGAGGCGGCGGCGCGTAGGTGCTGACCTCCATGGTGACCGTCTCGATCATCGAGCCGCCGGTGATGAACGGAGGCATCGCTGCCAGCAGCTCACGACGGCCGTACAGAACTCCGACACCCGAAGGGCCGAGCATCTTGTGGCCGGAGAAAGCCGCGTAATCCACTCCCAGTTCGTGGAAGTCGACTGCCATGTGAGGCACCGACTGGCACGCGTCGAGCACGACGAGTGCACCGACGGCGCGTGCTCGTCGCACCAATTCCTCAACCGGTGCGATCGCACCCGTCACGTTGGACTGGTGGGTGAACGAAACAACCTTCACCGCGTCCGTCAACTCCAGCGAATCGAGATCGATCCGGCCGTCGTCGGTGACGCCGTACCACTTGAGGGTCGCACCGGTTCGGCGCGCAAGTTCCTGCCAGGGAACGAGGTTGGCGTGGTGTTCGAGTTCGGTGATGACGATTTCGTCGCCAGGACCGACGTGGCGGTCGAAGCGATCGTCACCGAGAACGTTGGTCACCAGATTCAGGGCCTCGGTGGCGTTCTTGGTGAACACCAACTCGTCCGAATCCGCACCCACGAAGGAAGCGATGGTGGCGCGAGCATTCTCGTACGCGTCCGTCGCCTCTTCTGCGAGCTGATGAGCACCCCGGTGTACTGCCGCGTTACACGTGGTCAGGAAGTCCCGTTCGGCATCGAGAACCTGGACCGGTCGCTGCGAGGTAGCGCCGGAATCCAAGTACACCAAAGGTTTTCCGTCGCGCACGGTTCGCGCCAGGATCGGGAAGTCGGCCCGAACCGCTGTGACGTCGAGCTCGCGCACCGAGGTGGTCATCGTGATTACGCTCCCTGGGTAGCTGCGGTGTCCGCGGTGAAACGAACGTAGCCGTTGGTCTCGAGCTCGTCGGCCAGCTCCGGTCCACCGGACTCGACGATGCGGCCACCGACGAACACGTGAACGAAGTCGGGGTTGATGTAGCGCAGAATGCGCGTGTAGTGCGTGATCAGCAGAACGCCGCCGTTCTCGCGCTCCTTGTAGCGGTTGACGCCTTCGGAGACGGTGCGCAGAGCGTCGACGTCGAGGCCGGAGTCGGTCTCGTCGAGGATCGCGATCTTCGGCTTGAGCATGCCCAACTGCAGGATCTCGTGGCGCTTCTTCTCGCCACCGGAGAAGCCTTCGTTGACCGAGCGCTCGATGAACGAGGGATCGATCTCGAGCTCGCTGAGGGCTTCCTTGACTTCCTTGACCCAGTGGCGCAGCTTGGGAGCCTCGCCTCGCACGGCCGTAGCGGCGGTGCGCAGGAAGTTGGACATGGAAACGCCGGGAACCTCGACGGGGTACTGCATTGCCAGGAAGAGCCCGGCACGTGCACGCTCGTCGACGCTCATTGCGAGGACGTCTTCACCGTTGAGGGTGATGGAGCCGGACGTGACCTGGTACTTGGGGTGACCGGCGATGGCGTACGACAGAGTCGACTTGCCGGAGCCGTTGGGGCCCATGATCGCGTGGGTCTCCCCCGAGCGGACCGTCAGGTCGACGCCCTTGAGGATCTGGATGGGCTCGGCGTTGGCATCGGAGTTGGCGACCTCGACGTGCAGGTCACGAACCTCGAGGACCGAGGTGGTGGTGTTGTCACTGGTAGACATGAAATTCCTTCAAGATGAGGCGGGCGAGCGTAGCGACGGGGTGGTGTCGCAGGCGGGGCGGTCAGGAGCCGACGGCTGCGAGTTCGGCTTCGACTGCGGCTTCGAGGCGATCGCGCACCTCGGGAACAGCGATCTTGTTGATGATTTCGTGGAAGAACCCACGTACGACCAGACGACGAGCCTGATCCTCCGGGATACCACGAGCACGCAGGTAGAACAGCTGCTCGTCGTCGAAACGTCCCGTTGCACTTGCGTGGCCGGCCCCGACGATCTCGCCGGTTTCGATTTCGAGGTTCGGAACCGAGTCGGCGCGGGCGCCGTCGGTCAGCACCAGGTTGCGGTTGAGCTCGAACGTGTCGGTGCCCTCCGCTGCGGCGCGGATGAGAACGTCGCCGATCCACACGGTGTGCGCGTCGGGCTTACCGGATCCGGGATCTCCCTGAAGCGCACCCTTGTAGACCACGTTGGACTTGCAGTTGGGCTGCGAATGGTCCACCAGCAGACGCTGTTCCAGATGCTGGCCGGCGTCGGCGAAGTACAGGCCGAGCAGTTCGGCGTCGCCGCCCGGTCCGTCGTACTTGACGGTGGCGGACAGGCGCACCAGGTCGCCGCCCAGGCTAATCGAGGTGTATCGAAGCACTGCGTCGCGGTTCAGGCGAGCGTGGTGTGACGTCACGTGAACTGCGTCGTCCGCCCAGTCCTGGATGGCCACCACGGTCAGCTGCGAACTGTCACCGAGAACGAATTCGATGTTCTCCGCGAAGGTTCCGCTGCCGCGCTGGTCGATCACGAACGTCGCCTTGGCGAACTGCGCCAGACGAATCTGGGTGTGTCCGTAGGCGACGTTGTCGACTCCGGGGCCGGTCATGGTGACCACAACGGGCTTCTCGACCTCGACCTCGGCGCCAACCGAGATGACCGTTGCCGTCTCGAAGCTCGAATACGCCTGCGCTGCAATGCGATCAGCGGGAACACCAGCTTTGCCCAGACGCTCGTCGTCACGGCCGACGGTCTCGACGGTGATGTCGCTTCCACCGTCCACCTCGACGGTGACCTGAGCGTTGGCAACTGCGCTGCCGTCGTGCAATCCACGCAGACGACGCAGCGGGGTGAACCGCCAGATCTCGTCACGTCCGCCCGGGACCTCGAATGCATTGACGTCGAACGAGGAGAACTGCTCACCCTTGTTCGTGATGGGCGAGCCGGTGGCTGCACCCTTTACTGGAGCGGTCGGGTTCTCCCCGGCAACAGCTCCGATGACTCCGGTCTCTGGCGTGGTCACTAACCCACAGCCCCTTCCATCTGAAGTTCGATAAGGCGGTTGAGCTCGAGCGCGTACTCCATCGGGAGTTCCTTCGCGATGGGCTCGACGAATCCACGCACGATGGTGGCCATCGCCTCGTCCTCGGTCAGTCCGCGGCTCATCAGGTAGAAGAGCTGATCGTCGCTGACCTTGGAAACCGTGGCCTCGTGGCCCATGGTGACGTCGTCCTCGCGGATGTCGACGTACGGGTAGGTGTCGCTGCGGCTGATCTGGTCGACGAGCAGAGCGTCACACTTGACGGTCGACTTCGAGCCGTGGGCACCCTTGTTGACCTGCACCAGACCGCGGTACGACGCACGTCCACCGCCACGGGCGACAGACTTGCTGATGATGGTCGAGGACGTGTGCGGCGCGAGGTGAAGCATTTTGGCGCCGGTGTCCTGGTGCTGGCCCTCGCCGGAGAACGCAACGGACAGAACCTCACCGCGGGCGTACTCACCCATCAGCCAGACGGCCGGGTACTTCATGGTGACCTTGGAACCGATGTTGCCGTCGACCCACTCCATCGATCCACCGGCTTCGACCTTGGTGCGCTTGGTCACCAGGTTGTAGACGTTGTTGGACCAGTTCTGGATGGTCGTGTAGCGGCAGTGGCCGCCCTTCTTCACGATGATCTCGACTACGGCCGAGTGCAGTGAATCGGACTTGTAGATCGGCGCGGTGCAACCTTCGACGTAGTGCACGGAGGCATCTTCGTCGACGATGATCAGGGTGCGCTCGAACTGACCCATGTTCTCGGTGTTGATGCGGAAGTACGCCTGCAGCGGGATGTCAACGTGGACTCCCGGCGGAACGTAGATGAACGAGCCGCCCGACCACACGGCGGTGTTCAGCGCGGAGAACTTGTTGTCACCGGCCGGGATGACCGATCCGAAGTACTCCTTGAACAGCTCCGGGTGCGTCTTGAGGCCGGTGTCGGTGTCGAGGAAGATGACGCCCTGCTCCTCGAGATCCTCACGGATCGAGTGGTAGACGACCTCGGACTCGTACTGAGCTGCGACGCCGGCCACGAGGCGCTGCTTCTCTGCCTCGGGGATGCCGAGCTTGTCGTACGTGTTCTTGATGTCCTCGGGCAGGTCTTCCCAGGACTCGGCCTGCTTCTCGCTCGAGCGCACGAAGTACTTGATGTTGTCGAAGTGGATGCCTTCGAGGTCGGAGCCCCAGTTCGGCATCGGCTTCTTGTCGAAGGTGCGCAGAGCCTTGAGTCGAATGTCGAGCATCCACTCCGGCTCGCTCTTCTTCGCGGAGATGTCCCGCACGACAGCCTCGGAGAGTCCGCGCTGCGCGCTGGCTCCGGCTTCGTCGGAATCGGACCAGCCGTAGCCGTAATGACCGAGGGACGCGATGGTCTCTTCCTGCGTGAGCGGCTCGGTGCCTGCAGCTGCAGTGGTAGTCGCCTGGTCTGATGTGACGGTCATGCGAGCTCCTTCCGGAGTCTTGTTTCTTGACGGCTGCTCGGTCTCAGCGAGGGCTGGTCGCTGCGGTCGAGCAGTTCTGACTTTGAAGAACTAGCTGAAAAATCTCTATTCGAACGCTGCTCTGAGGTAACGCTCAGTAGAACAACGCTCTGTAGAACACTGTGGTCCGGTCATCTACTCCCGGTGGACACGAGGGGCACGTGCGTCGTGCAGGCGCAGTCACCGTTGGCGATGGTCGCCAGACGCTGGACATGCGTTCCGAGCAACTGCCGGAATGCTTGCTGCTCCGCCTCGCACAGTTCCGGAAACTCTTCTGCCACATGGGAAACCGGGCAGTGATGTTGGCAGATCTGCACGCCGTTGCCGACCGGCCGGGTCGATGCTGCGAACCCCACCGCATTGAAGGCTTCGGCGATTGCGTCCGCTGTCGCCTCGACGTTGTCGACATCTGTCGGATCAGCCGGTTCGACGTCTCCGACGATCGCCTGGACCCGACGCTTGGCGAACTCCTCGATTGCCGCGTCTCCGCCGATTTCGCGGAGTTGCCGCATCGCGGCTCCCGCCAGATCGTCGTAGGTGTGGCCGAGGCGGCCGCGACCGGTCGCGGTGATCTGGAACTGCTTGGCGGGACGACCTCGTCCGCGCTGACGCAGCGACGACGCCGAAGCGGTACGGGCTTCGCCCGACTCGATCAACGCATCCAAGTGACGTCGGACACCTGCGGCACTCAAACCGAGGCGTGTGCCGATTTCGGAGGCGGTAATCGGGCCTTCTTCGAGTAGCAGCTTGACCACTGCCGCCCGCGTCTGACCTTCGACGCTCACCGTCACCGGATTTGCGGCAGCACTCGGCGAGGCCGCTACAGTGGGCTGACCTGCAACTTCCTTGCTTCGTGGGTCTGACGCATTTCTTTTCACAACACAAGTGTGACGGAATTCTTTTCGCAGGTCTACTAAGGGCAACCTGCATTACATCCGGGAATATCCGGACAACGCACGTTGTTTGTGCTTGTCTGTCCGGCTCGATGGAGCCGCTACGCTGCCTGGTGTGCCGCAGACCCCCGAGAAGACGACGACCGCGCGATCGGCGCGCGCGATCCTGCTGGAAAAACCCAAGGCACTCGCGCTTTCCACAATCGGCGTTCGACCTTTCGGATCCGCTCCCCGCCAGAGTATGGCCGCGGTGCTGCACGGCGACGAGGACGAGCGCCCGGGCCTGAACGCGAAGGAAACCGCACAACTGCGAGGGATCCGCCGATTCGGCGCGACCGGCGCGGTCTTGATGGCAGTCGGAGCGCTCGGCGCCGGCGCACAACCCGTCCTACAGAATCCGACCGCAGGACTTCGAGTCCTCAGCCTTCCCGGACGTATGCCGACGGTCTCACTCACCATGACGATGACCGGAACCGTGCTCGTCGTTCTGGCCTGGCTGATGATGGGCCGATTTGCAGTCGGGGACATACGCAGCCGTTCCGGCGCACCGCGGCGCATGACCCGTTCCCAGTTGGACCGCACACTCCTGCTGTGGATCCTGCCGCTCTCGGTCGCACCGCCGATGTTCAGCCGCGACGTCTACTCGTATCTGGCACAAAGCGAAATCGCGGCCCGTGGACTCGATCCGTACGCCATCGGCCCCAAGGCGGCACTGGGCGTCGACCACGTTCTCACCCGCACGGTTCCGACGATCTGGCGCGACACCCCGGCTCCGTACGGACCGTTCTTCCTGTGGCTGGGACGCGGGATCAGCTCACTGACCGGCGACAACATCGTGGCCGGAATCTTCTTGCACCGCCTGCTCGCATTGGCCGGCGTCGCGCTCATCGTGTGGGCGATACCTCGACTGGCCAAGCGATGCGGTGTCTCTGCCGTCAGTTCGCTCTGGCTCGGTGCCGCGAACCCGCTGTTGCTCTTCCACCTGGTGGCCGGCATCCACAACGAAGCGCTCATGCTCGGGTTGATGCTCGCCGGAATCGAGATCGCTCTCCGCGCAGTCGAAGGGTCCGGGCCCATCCGTGGGCGAGCGCTGTTCTATCTCGTCGCGGGATCCGGGTTGATCGCGTTGTCGTCGACCGTCAAAATTCCGTCCTTGCTTGCACTCGGATTTGTCGGCATGGCCTTGGCTCGGCGGTGGGGTGGAACCTGGAAAGCCCTGGCGGGCGCCGCGATTCTCCTGGGCATCGTTGCCGCCGTCGTCACGTTTGTCATCAGCGTGGCCAGTGGGCTCGGTATGGGTTGGATCAACACCCTCGACACCGCGACGGCAGTCCGGAGTTGGATGTCCATCCCGACGCTCCTGGGCGTCGGCACGGGACTGGCGGGTGTACTACTCGGACTCGGCGATCACACGACGGCGATCCTCACGATCACGCGGCCCATCGCGACTCTCGTCGCCATGCTCGTCACCGCTCGGATGATGATCTCGGTATACATGGGTCGCATTCACCCGGTCGGTGGACTCGGCATCGCACTCGGAGCCATCGTTCTCCTGTTCCCGGTCGTTCAGCCCTGGTACCTGCTGTGGGCGATACTTCCGCTCGCAGCTTGGGCCACCGCGCCAATTTTCCGCATCCCCGCCGTGGTATTCACCTCGATCGTCAGCGTCATGTTGATGTCCAACGGCGCCGAATACCTTCCGTTCATGATCGTGCAGGCCGTCATCGCGACCATCCTCACCGCCGGAACGCTCATCGTCTTCACCCGCAATTCACTCCCCTGGCGTAGCGACAAGCCAGTAGCGGAGATCACGAAAGGCGGACCGGTAGACGAAGACAACTCGGCGGGGGCTTACGCTGATTCCCCGTGACCTCGAGAGCTTCCAGATCGTCGACGCCGGCGGTACAGATTCAGGGTGTCGTCAAGTCCTTCGACGGTGTTCGAGCCGTCGACGGTATCGATCTCACTGTCGAGACGGCCCAGGTCGTTGCCCTGCTCGGCCCCAACGGAGCCGGTAAGACAACCACCGTCGAGATGTGCGAAGGGTTTGTCACCCCCGATGCCGGCACCGTTCGAGTGCTCGGTCTCGACCCCATCGCCGACTCCGGTGAAGTCCGCTCGCGAATCGGCGTCATGCTGCAGGGCGGCGGAGCGTACCCCGGGTCCAAGGCCGGAGAAATGCTCGACCTCGTCGCCGCATACTCGGCCGACCCACTCGATCCCACCTGGCTTCTTTCCAAACTCGGCCTCACCGATGCGCGCAAGACGCCCTACCGTCGCCTTTCCGGCGGCCAGCAGCAGCGACTGTCTCTGGCGTGCGCGCTTGTCGGCCGTCCCGAGTTGGTATTTCTCGACGAGCCCACCGCTGGACTCGACGCTCAGGCACGTCTACTCGTGTGGGAACTCATCGACGCTCTGCGCCGCGACGGCGTCAGCGTCCTGCTCACCACGCACCTCATGGACGAGGCCGAAGCGCTCGCCGACGAACTGGTCATCATCGATCACGGCAAAATCGTCGCGTCGGGAACGCCCGCCGAGGTCACCAGCAAGGGCGCCGAAGGACAACTCCGCCTGACGACGGTTCCCGGTTTGAGCCTCGACTCGCTGGTCGGCTCCCTCGCCGGGTTCCGCGTCGAAGAATCCAACCCAGGCACCTACGTCGTCGAAGGTGCAATCGATCCGGCAACTGTGGCGACTGTCGCGACGTGGTGTGCCGATCAGGAAGTGCTGATCAACGACATCCGCGTCGATCAACGGAGTCTGGAAGACGTCTTCCTCGAATTGACGGGCCGGGAACTGAGGGGATGACGGAGATCAAGGTCATGAACGAAACAGCAGCGAGCGACCAGAACAGTGGGACTGCCAACGGAGCCAGGGAACGCCGGCTCGCCGAGAACCGCTTCGAGCCAGGCACTTTCTCGCCGGATCCCCGTCCCAGTTCGGCGGCCGAAATGCTGGCGGCGCAGACCAAACTGGAACTGACTCTTCTGCTGCGCAACGGTGAGCAATTGCTGCTGACCATGTTCATCCCGATCACCCTGCTCATCGGACTGTGCCTACTTCCGATCGGCGATTTGGGTGATTCTCGGGTCGATACCGTGCTCCCTGGTGTCATGATGGTTGCCGTGATGTCGACGGCGTTCACCGGACAGGCCATTGCCGTCGGATTCGATCGCCGATACGGCGCGCTCAAACGACTCGGTGCAACCCCGCTACCGCGGTGGGGAATCATCGCCGGTAAGAGCGCTGCCGTCATCATCGTCGTGGCACTGCAGGCATTGCTGCTCGGCGCTATCGGTTTGGCGTTGGGGTGGCGTCCGTCGTTCGCCGAACTGGTACTCGGCGCAGTGGTCATTGCCATCGGTACTGTCACGTTTGCAGCGCTGGGACTGCTGCTCGGCGGCACTTTGCGAGCGGAGATCGTTCTAGCTCTCGCCAACGTCTTGTGGTTCATCATGGTGGGCATCGGCAGTGTGGTCTTCGCCAGTGGCGAACTTCCGACCGCTGTTCACACGCTTGTGCGCATAGTTCCGTCCGGTGCTCTCGCACACGCTCTAGAAGCGGCCCTCGACACCTCGATGGACTGGTTCTCGATTCTCGTACTTCTCATCTGGGCTGTGGTGGCCGGTGTCTGCGCAGCAAGGTGGTTCAAGTTCACGTGAGTACACGACGGACAGCTCAGATCGTCGGCTGTCTGGCCGCAACAGTGATGTTGTGTGCCGGACCCGCAACGGCGACTCCCTCGGTGTCCGGTCCACTCGCACCTGCAAATCCGTACCTCGGTCCCGTCGGTACTTCCACCATGCACGGTGACGCGGGCTCGTCCGACGTCACTCCGCTGCCTGGTCCAGGAACCGGCCCACACGAGGTGACAGCTTTCCCGATGATGGCCGCCTGCCCGACGGTCCTCCAGGGTTCCGACGGCATGGTCGTCTCACTCTGCACGACGATGATCGGCCAGATCCCGACCATCCATTTGATCGATCCGAAGGCCGACGCCACGCCGTTGGGCCGGTCGGTCGCGCAACTGCCGCTCGCGAAGGGCAGCCTCCTCGGCGGCGTCTACGCCTACCTCGACAACGAGAACCATCTCGTCGCCGTCGACGGCAACCGTCAACTGGTCCGCATTTCCCATGCGCAGAATCCGGACGGCAGTTGGCGGCTGGAACTCGCCGATGTAGTCGATCTCAGCGGTGCGGTTGCCGCCGACGACAACGTCACCGGCCTCGCCCCGGATTGGGACGGCAATGTCTGGTTCGCCACGGGGCACGGCACCGTCGGGTATGTCGGCACGGATCGAATCGCGCACAGCATTGCGCTCCCCGAAGGTGAACAGGTGCAGAACAGCATCTCCACCTCCCCGACGGGCACTGCCGTCGCAACTACCCACGCGCTCTACCAACTGAAGCGAAACGGCGACGAGGTCGTCATCGACTGGCGTCAGCCGTACGACCGCGGGCCGGCCCGTAATCCGGGTCAGCTCAGCTGGGGAACCGGATCGACTCCGACGTACTTCGGCCCCTCGACGGGCAGCGATTTCTTGACCATCGTCGACAACGCCCACCCGACAGTGAGCTTGCATGTCTATCGCGCTGACACGGGCACCGAGGTGTGCACGCAGCCGGTGTTGTCCGCTGCCAGCCAGGACGGCTCACCGAGCGGCAGCGAGAACTCCCCCGTCGGCATCGGTCATTCCGTCTACGTCGCCGGCACCTACGGATACCCGTACCCCACGACTCCTGAAGGCGCCGGCCCAGCGGTCCCCGCCACGGCACCCTTCAACGGCGGCATGACCCGCGTCGACATCGACCCGGTCGGCTGCCATGTCGTGTGGGACAACACGATTCGCAGCTCCGCGGTACCCCACCTCTCGACGGCTGACGGCTCGATTTACACCGTGACACGGGACGGTACTCCGAACACCTCTCCGCTGGACGGTTACTCGTTCGCGGTGATCGACTCGAAGGACGGGTCGCAGATCGGTTCGACTCCCCTGCCGTCGACCATCCTCAACGACACCCTTCAGATGTCGGCACTCATCACCGAGTCCGGCGAGTACTTCCAGGGAACGATCTCGGGAATCGTGCGGGTTAGCGCGAACTGACGCGAGCTGGCCCCAACGACGCGGGGCAGGCGCGGAGCGAGCTGGCCCCAACGACGCGGGGCAGGCGCGGAGCGAGCTGGCCCCAACGACACTGTGTAGTTGATGGGGAACTACGATCGTTGGCGTGGTGAATCGTGTGTATGCCGGATAACCGCATGTAGTTGTACGTTCCACTGCACAATAGCAGCGGGTTTTGGGTTCCTCTCGCAACGGCAAGCAACAAGCTCGCTCAATTGAATCTTTACGCACTGCGTGGTGTGCATGCGTTGCGTGGAAGCGAGTCTTCGGAGTGCCTGGCTACTCAGATTAGTGCGCAGTTGTTCTGACCTCAGCGTGTCGCGTCTGACCTGCAAAGTTGCCAGAACCTACGATCAGCGAATGGTTCCCATGCTCAGACAGAACGTGATCGTTCACGAAATCAGCCTTTCCAGCGGTACACCTTGGCACGTCTACATCGCTGCTGTCATCGCTGGTGTCATTGCAATCGGCGGTTGGATTGTCGTACACCGCACCAGCCAGAGCAGAGACCTCAAGAACTGGCGACGGACCACGTTATTGGAAGCGGTATCGACAATCGTGGAAACGTCAATCAGTCGCCGAGACCATATTCAAGCTTCTATAGGCAACTATGACCGGTTTACAATAAAACAGGGTTACGAAGTACCTTCAGAAGTCCGGGAATCTCAGAGAAAAATGCTTGCGGCTCGATACCAAGTGCAGATTTGTAAAGCGAACGATGTTCTTATATTCGCCGAGGAGATAATAAAACTGCATGCACGTAGTTCCGATGCGATTCAGCGACTTCAGCGGAGCTATGTAGAAACACCCTATGAAATAGTTCGAAATATGACCGACGAGCAAATCAAAAACAACGAAGCTCTGGCAGAAATTGACATCATTCGTTTCGACCACAACCATCGTGAGATTATCAGAGCACTGCAAGTGGAGCTCAACCTTTCTAAGGACAAACCGTCTACGGGCGATTTGCGAATATTGCACAAACACCTAAGACCAGCAGGCTTCAACAACAAGCCCCTCGGATAATAGATGAATCTCGCGCAAGAAATTTCAGACAGCATCCCAGAAACGGAGCAAGCAATGCCTCCAGCAGGAGCGCCCTGGTGGGCATTCATGGTTACAGCGGCAGTCGCGGTGGTTGCCGTCATAATTGCCAACGCCAGTAGCAATGCACGCGAACACGAAAGCTGGAGACGAGAACAGCTGCTGGACAAAATTATCGAAGTACTTCACGATTGCGCTAAAGTCGAACAACTCTTCCATACGTTAGCCAGCGCCAGCATTCAAGATGGAATATTGCAGCAGGATCGCACTAAGCAGCTCAATACACTCCGAGAAATAACTATCATCGGCGTTCCTTTTCGTCGCCACATGGAATTGCTCTACGTTATGTCATCTCCCGCATATTCTGAGAGAATATTCAATTTCCTGGGTTTACTCACAAAAAATACCTCGGCCGCACAAACAATGATCACACAAACGCAATACGACAGTGAAGGTCTGAAAGTCCTGCAAAAACAAATATCTATTGCTCACACAGAACTCATCATGCTCTCACAAGCTGAACTTCGCGTCGTAGGCTTCCGCTCTCGATTTAGAAATCTGCGGATGATCAGGGAGTCGACACGAATTCACAAGATGCATGAATATCCCGAATTATGATATAATAGACTTATTACGCACAATCCTCCTTCGCGTATAAGTGATTCGGTAAGAAAAAGGGCTACAAGCAATTCAGCTTGTAGCCCTTTTTCTGTCATCTTGCAATCTGGGTAATACTGTCATCGAACAGTTCTAAATACAGCTCATAGCAGTCAATCTGACCGTTCAAGTCGATACGAGTGCCAATGTTGCTGATGTTGAACACTTCTGGGTAAAATTCGTTGTCGATCAAATGATCGTAGTACCGCTGTTTGCCGTCTTTGCTGCGCAGATTTCCGGCTTGCTGACTGAGTTCGAACTGACCTGTTGGAATCTCAAGCTTGACGAACTTCTTTTTGGTGTATTCCGCGCCGAACTGCTCAAGGCTGTCTTCTGGATTCAGCGCTACGACGTTGCACGGCACTGTCTCAGGATCGAGATAGTTCCACTTTCGCTCGGCTGAGCCTGTTTCAGGATCAAACGTCACTCGCTGGGTGTAAATGTCCACCAGGCTAGGCCACGTTCGCACTATGAATCTCGGCATCACCAGTACCACCAATCAGGCATACGATTCGCCTTGACTGTGTTCGGTCCGGTCATGATCGAACGAGACTTGTTCCAACTGAGTTGCTTGACAGCTTCAACCACCAGCGGACTGACGGCATACGTCTTATCACCATAGGTAACAGTGGTCTTGTCCTGCTTCACTTGTTCCACATTCGCTTGTGCGAACACGTCTGAGTTGTCCAAATAGGCAGACTGCCAACACACGGCATACTTGAGCCAGTGCTTGTCTGTTTCGTTCGTGACAAGACTTTCGGGTCTGCCTGCACATACTTCAACAATTCCCTGAGCTTGTCTGATCTGCTGATCATTGACTGTATATCCAGTCATATCCAAAACATCTGAATCTGTTGCTAACATCTAACTTCCCTCCAAACTTTCTATAACATCGATAGCAATAATATCTGTGTAGTCGAACTTATCCCCTGGTTCTCCGCTGTTGCGGTTCAATCTGATCTGTATTTGATACTCACCAGCCATAGTGAAGGGACTCGTTGAACCGAACGTGTAGTCAACAGCGTGATATGGATTTGCAATCGGAATTGCGTACCCATCCGAATACACTGAACCGTCAGGTCTACGAATGAACACCTTCGCTGTGTAATACATCATCACATCGACAGGCTGCTTACGTTCGTCAACAATTTTGAACAAGACTGAACCATGCGGATTCTGACCTACGTAGAAATTTCTCACGTTGCATCACTGATTCTTGCAACAGCGAACAAGCGACCAAGCGTCAAGTCTTGCTCGGAAACTGAGAATCCAAGCTGAAATTGACGTGTCTGAAAATAGTCATCGATAGTCGGCAACGTCATTGTGAACTCGTATTCGTAATCTGCCATATGAAAAACGGAACAGCCCAACATTCGACCGAACGCCGAGCTGTTCCGAATTGCTTACGCTCCTGTGACTTCCAAGATGCCAAAGGCTTTTGCTCTACCGACAGCAAAAGCTCTACGTGCTCGCATCTTCAAGTGAGGTTCATCAGTGTTCCAACCAGCTTCATAGCTCAACTGAGATTCAATCGGCTTGCGAACACCAACAATCAAGTGTTGACGATTTGCAACGATCAAAAGTGGATTACCTGTTGGATTCTGCAAGTTGGTTGCACTCGTCTTTGCTCCGTCACTGAATCGCAACTCATATCCAAATAGAGTTGCTGGCTGAATAGCCGATACCTGTTCGATGAACAACGGTCTACCGTTGCCGTCAACAAGACCGCGCAATGACTCCTTCAAGCTCGTATGAGCAATGACGATAATGTCACTGTCAGAGAAGAATCCACCTTGTTCGACCTTGCCGAACGTCTGCGAAACTTTGTCATATGTGACAGGTCCAGCGGTAGCGATCTTGTGAGCTGCTGCGCCGGTACTAACTTCCTTGTAGACAGAGGTAAAAGGTACGGTTGTACCGTTTCCTGCCGCTGTTGTTCCAAGACACGCGTTGTCGAATGTCTTGGCGTAACCAAGTGCCCACGACTTCTGCAAGGCTGCAATTACGTCAATATGTGAATCATCTAAATCTTCTTCGGCTAGGACATTCTGACCAGCGAACTTGACGGTATCAAGCAAGACTGTATCCATATTTGCTGGGTCTTCAGGGTACGGCTGAGACTTACCAACTACTCCGACTGACGATTCTCCGATACGCGGAACCTTGTATGTATCGGTAGTCATCGCGATCTTTCGCCCGTATGCTTCTACGGCGCTGCTCTGTTCTGCTGCTGCGATTACCTCTGAGCCGAGCTCTTCAGGAATCCATTGATTTAAAACTAATGCTGCTATTTCAAAAAACTACTTTCATTATGAATTTACGATTTAACGTCCCGCATAGACTAAAGCTATTTCGTATCTCACTCCATAACTAACAAGCATCTCGCTCTATGTTATCTCTATTGTATCAAGAATTGTATTAATTCGCTCCAAGCAATCGTTCTGCACTTGTTAGCTGACGCTTGATTGCTGGCTTATCTGCTGCATCAACCTTCGGCGCAGATCGCTTCGTTTCGAACAATTCAGGAAATTCTGTCCTCACTGATTGAATTTGCTCATCAAGTCCGGTCACATTGCCTTCGTCATCAAGCTCAATCTGATCCAGATCGAGCAACTTCGTGATCTTCGTGTTCGTGATTCCGTTTCGTTCAAGCTCAGCGCCAATCTGAGTCTGACGGTACTTTGCGGTCACACGCTCTGCCGTTTCCGACAACGTTTCAATCTGCTGTTCAAGCTCTTTGACCTTGTGCCTATGCGCGGCTGATTCACCATTTGCATTCTTCAGCGCTTCTCTCATCTGATCTAGCTCGTTTGTGTCTTCGTTCATGCTGCTTCATCTCCAATTTCTGTAATATTTGTTGTTGCTGGCTGATCCAGTAGACCAGCTTTCTTCCACTGCTCAATAAGAGCTGTGTCGTACCCATGTTCAAGCCAAATCTGTTCCGCTGGAAGACCCGCATCACGCTTTTTCTTGATAATGTCCCAAGTTTCTGACGTGTCGATTGATTCGATCTGTCGCCACTGAAGCTGTACATCTTCGTCTATCTGATTGAGCTTCAACACGAACAGGAACACCTTGCGCAGAGCTGAGCCAATGGCAAGCTGACGCAATCGAACTTTCTTGACTAGCGGTGCTTCAGCAGCTCTGAGCGCTTCACCTGACACGTTCGTCTGTGTGTTCTCGAAGTAGCTCAGCGGCGTGCTCGTCACTGACGCCATTGCTCTGACGTACTCCCTGTACGGACTGATCAGCGTCTCTGGCTTAGCTGGATCGAACTGACCAACCTTGTTGACGTTCTGCAACCACCAGAGTTCACCAGGCTCGTTACTCAGACTGTTGCTGTCATCGTCGTCACCGAAGTCGCTAGGACTGCCTGTGTGGTCTCCAGCGATCACGTAGCGCGTTGGGAAGCCGTACGCCTCCACACTGCTCATCTGACTGATCAGAAGCTTGTTGATGGCGTTCTGTGGTCCGTATGCCGCTAGGTGCTCGGGTGTACCCGTTGATAGGTGAAAGATGGGAATCTGACCGTACTCGTTGACTAGCTGACCTCGCTCGTCTGTGTCTTCGTCAACGAACGGCTCAAAGTCGCTGTCCTGCACTGTCATTGGCAGAGATTCCGACTTGCTGATGAACTTGCAGATTCGGCCGGCAAAGTACAGATTGACTCTGACTCGCTGTCTGCCGTCTTCCAGCTCAATCGTCCACATCTTGGCGGCATAGGCAGGCGTACGAGGATTCTCTACGTCGTAGATCACCACGGTAGACAACGGACTGTTGTAGTAAATCTGGGTCTGATCGTGCTCGTCAGGCCACACAAAGACGTATGCGTCTCCGTAGACCAGCGTGCTCGTGATGATCTGAGACAGCTCAAGCTCAAGATTGTTCTCTTGCCATGCCTGGTCTACGACCTGCTTGGCCTGATCGCTGAGTGTTGCTACACCTGTAATTTCCAATCGTGAACCGACTGCATCAACAGGTGTCTTTGCGTAGTTCACGCGGAACTGATTGCCTGTTTTTTCTAGTGCTCGTTTGACCTTTGCGCTGGCGAAAATCTCGTCAACGGTTCCGTCATAATAATTCTGAGCTGTTTGATAGCCTTTCGCTCTATCAAGTATCGTTTGTACTGCTGTTTTCAATTCTGACATATTCTTTCTTGATAACTCTCCTTTTCGTTGTAACTATCACCTAATGATAGTTCATTTTCTAAATATATGTTTTTCGTACCGCTTTAGGCTGACTACTTGCCGATAGAAAATAGTGTATGCCGGTCCCGCAAGCATCAATTAAATCATCATGCGCAACCTTCGGAAACGAATACATTTGCTCCTCCAATTGGTCAAAGTGACGAGTATGACGGACTTTGTCTTTTCTGTAGTAGTCCAGCGCTCTAGCGGCTCGCAACGACTTCGGTTCAGTCTGATGAACAGATCTGAAGTTCGCCTTAATTCCGTCGAACACTGCTTTCCACAAGTTGCCACCCTGGTTGGTTTCTACATAGACAAGACCAACATCAAAAAGCTCAATCAGATCATTCACACGTTCCTTGAGTTCCGT
Source organism: Rhodococcus sp. IEGM 1318 (assembly GCF_033142465.1). NCBI lineage: Bacteria > Bacillati > Actinomycetota > Actinomycetes > Mycobacteriales > Nocardiaceae > Rhodococcus > Rhodococcus sp. IEGM 1318. The sequence goes on along the minus strand of NZ_JAWLSC010000009.1, from coordinate 118,796 downwards.
GCTGACAAGCCTGAGCTGTTCCGCATGACGTACGTAAACTTTGCCGTCACTTGCCAGCGAGACCACAACCAACGCCGTGTAGTCGTTTGAAGTCTTGGTACTGACAGCCGGGTCAACACTGATCAAGGTTCTGAGGTACGTCTCAGCCTCCGTAATCACAATGTCCTGCTCGTTCCAGTATTGAGCATCGACGTTGACCGGTCTGTTCATCATGTTCATAGCGAATGCACGAGTATGACGATCACGATTTAGAACCTGAATTGACTTGAATTCAGGCCACCATGACTGCTCGTTGCCCAGTTCGTCTACGACAATCGCCGGGTAGTAGTGAACATTGATTCGTTCATCCAGAACCCACTGAAGCTCAGCATCAATCGAATCATCCAGCTCTGCCTGTTCAATGTCAGCCTCTCCCCTATTGGGTTCTGACTTGATATTGAATTTTTCAAGCTCTGCCTGTTGCTTTTCAAAAAATGACGGTTGCGTCTGATCGTCTGGCTGACTCATACAAGAAATGGATGTAGATGTGCCGTCAAAAACCGAAACCGAATTAAGATCACTTTCCTGGACCGAAGTCAAGCTTTCGCCAGAATCGTTATCAACGAGTTCGTTAACACCCTTGCTAATAAATCCAACTTCCCTATCAATGCTCCGACTTTCCGAACTTGACAAATCTCTACTAAGCTCATTTGAACGATCATCTGGAGATGCCGGAGTTTGCACGTTGATATCCGATTTGAGCGACTTTATCCCCTGTTCGGTCACTGACCGCCCGAAAGCATGTTCAATCGCTTCTAGATGATCTGAAGTACTAGAAACCGAATAGGAACTCGTTAGGTTATCCTTAGTCAGACTTACATAATCAATATTATCGGCTCTATATGATTCGCTTTGCAAACTAGTTTCGAAACTTGAATCCTGATTCGTTTGTAACGATTTCTGCTCTGCAACTTTGCGACATTGGTCGATGATTGATCCAGGCATGGTGGTCGTACCTACTATGACGATCTTCGCTCTTGATCCTAGATAGAAGATTCCATCAAGCATCGTTCTCTTGCGCTTCTCTGCTTCATTGACTGAGTAGTTGGATTCAGTTGGTTCAATATCATCCAACAAAATCAGATCAGGTCTTTGATCACCGATCTTCATACCCAGCGATTTTGCATCAATGCCTTTTGCCGAGAAGCTGAAACCATTAGCTTGCTGAATCTGCTCGTTGCTCTGACTGACATATCTCTTCACCGCACCGCGCATCATCGGCTTGCACAACTCTGGATAGTCTTTGCGCAACAGCTTGTTGTGATCTAGTTCGAACTTGAACGAATCAAGATGATCAGTCGCTTGTGAGCCAGCATCCGAGAAGGCTGCAATGAACTTCAGGTGACCATGACTTGCTGCCCACAACGGCAGAATCTTGAACAACCACTGAGACTTGCCAGCTTCACGCGGAGCAATCCAGCAGTCTCGTTGGGAATCGGTCTGCATCCAAGACTTCGCATACTCAGCCAGGTCAAGATGGAACTGACTGAACGATGGTTCTTGACCTTCGAACCTGATGCTGTGACTCAGGTAGACCACACTGAACAACAGAGGGTCTTGCCTGGTCAGCAGTTTTCGACCTTCGGACGATGCAATCAGTTCACGCGGAAACTGACCGATGTACTCCAACGGATTCACGCATCATCAGCTCTGCTTCGCTGGAACTCGTCGTACATCTGCAAGGCTTCAAGCTCTGTCGTGTCTTCCTTGGCTGTGTAGACGTTGGCCTTGCCGTCGATGACACGGATCATCTCAGTTGCGCGCTTGATCGTCTGACCAAGCTTCTCTAGCTCTGCCGGATTGAGAGTCTTGGAGTCCATCAGGTCTCGTGCTCTGGCAATCAGGTCTTGCTGTGCGATCAGCAGTTCGGAGTCTTTGTACCAATTATTGTATGCACTGGCTTTCGCCTTCAGCTCATCGAGTTCAATCTCTATGCCGAATTCCTCTGTCCACTTTTTGCCAGTTGCCCAGCTCGATGGATAGCCCAATTCCCTTCTGGCAGCGCTTAATCCAACATCACCCGCCAGTTCAGCGAATGCTCTTCGTTCAGCCTCTTCGTACTTCGCCATTCGGCACCTGCTTTTTGATTATGACTTTCATTTTTATTCCTTCCTTGAATCTTGTTTTCATTTAGGTTTGAGTCCGTCTGTCAGAGTTGTGTAAAAAGAAAACAACTGCTTTTAAGTACAGGCACGGATTCGCAATACCCTAATCAAGACTTTCCGCCCTGATTCTTTCTAGCTTTCTCTGTTCCGTTCGATCTTTTCTACAAATCCGGCAGATCAGTGTTCCTGCAAACCAGTACGTATTCGATCTAGTCTGTTCATGCTTGTTTACGCAATAGCTAGGCATCTTGAACTCTCTTCAACGCTCTACATATTTTGCAATGCAGATTGTTGTTGAATTTGAAGCTGTTGGATCTGGTTAATTCATGCCCTGCCGCGCAAAATTCCTTTTTATCTTCTGGAATCTGAGCCATATTCTCAGCATGTGTACCTGCACGTAGATGATTTATAGAGATGCAATCACGTTGATTCTTGCACAAATGCATTACTTCCATACCGGCCGGAACCGGACCATGCTTCTGTTCGTACACATATTTGTGTGCATACCAATTCTTGCCGTCAATCTTTACTACTGCATACCCGTTACGGTCTCGCGCAGAAAGCTTGAATATATGGCAATTGTTCTTGTTGACAACGTACTCAAGAATCCTCGAATATTTGTCTTCATCTGAACTAGCTTCTGAGTCACTACATTCTTGCATCTTATCTATTACTTTATCATTCATTTAACTTTTTCGCTTTACGTTTCTGACGTTGATCTTTTCTGCACTGTTTACAGGTTTGCCCCTTGTGTCTGTAAACATTGTCATCAGTCAATTCGTGACCGTACAAACAGTGTGTTCTCGCTGCATATATTTGCAAATGCTCTATCCGAATACACCATTTGTGTCGGCAAGTGTTGCCGATTGATTTTCCATAGGGAATTGACTCAATCAAATTTTGATACAACACCCGGCGAAGTAGCTGACGTTTACCGTCTAGCTTGATTAGCGGATAACCGTCACTGCTGTACGGACCCACGTAGCGCCAACACTCCCCCTCCATCTCATATTTAATCTGCAATCCGCTGACCTCTGGTGTCGTACAACGCTTCAAGCTCTTGCCTGACTCTTTTTGCTTCTACCGCGATAGCTACGAAATCAAAATCTTCAAACTCGTTCACTTCGCACCCATATTCGCAAAGAGGTTTTTGAAATACTTCTTAGCCTCTTCTAACTGCTGCGCTTCTGACTTCTCTTCTGCCGCAACATCTTTCGCTTTGATCTGCTCGTCAACGAACTTTTCTTCAATCTCGTTGACTGAATTTACTTCCGACTCAACTTCTACAAATTCAAAATCGGTCATCCAAGCACCAACTTATTATCATGTTCACAATCACGTTCATTGCAGCTTAGACATACGATTTCTTCGTAATCATTCATGCTATCTCCAAGAGACATTGGATTTAACGAATCAATCGTTAGTGTCTCTGTTTACCATTATACGCACGATATCCCGCTAATCCAAATATTCTTGTAATATCGGATCTAAGCGATTGGATTAATCTAGGTACACATTTACCCATGCCGCCGGCTGTTGCTAGTCTAATCCCGTCACACTACCTAAGCAGAGGCACTTGAAGACAAAGAAAAAGGCCAACACATTTCGTGTTGGCTTTTTTCTTACCGACTTAGATCATTTACCGTTGAGAATGGCGCTGCATCGTGGACTCACTTCTGCCTTCGCTATTGCGTCTTTCAGTTTGAGACCTGGAACCATTTCCATCAGGTGTCGGCTCGCGGAGTCTACACACTCTTGATAGGCTGCATTGCTACCGCGTACGGCCGGTTCAGACCTGTTTTGATACACGTTGTAGAGTGCACCAACAATGGATACCAAAAGTAGTCCCACCAAAATCGCCAAAGGGATCAGTCTAACCTTCTGGCCGTAGATTACTACGCTCATCGAACTCCTTCTGTCGATCGCAGTTCTGCGATTCGGGAGGATGATCGCAAGTGCAATCATCGTGTACCGCCAGATCGTGAGTCAATGTACTCCAGTACTCGGATTCAGCGCAATACTGAATCTCAACCTTTGATCGGTAGCTCATCTTCCTCTCGTGTACTTGTTGTACATAAATTGCAAACCAAGCTTCAGCCTTTGGTTTGAAGCTCCTAGCTCAACTGCCTCTTTCAGCAGAATCTCAATCTGTTCGAACAGCTTGCTCACTTGCTCAGCCTTCATGGACTGTTCAAAGTCATACTTCCGTTTCTCTGTCAAACTCATCACCTCCTTCGTTTTCGTACTGATTCAATCTTCTCTCACGCCCTTGGAACTTCAAAACGTCATACTCATTCATTTCTGATATCTCAACATCACTACATGAGTCTTCGAAAACCTGCTTCTCCTTCTGTCGATCAGCCTTGATGTTGAAACTGCTACCAAAATACGTAGTACTATGTGTCAAGGATTGAGGAACATCTATACCTCTGATCTTTCTTTTGATAGATTCAGGTACACGTATAGATAGATCATCGTCAGGATGATTCTCATTGATATATTGAGCTGCTTCAATGAGTCCTGACTGCTGCCTGCTGCTTAGTGCAACAAACCAGGATTCAGTATCTGACGGGTAATGATCATAAACACCTACCTGAATTTCCTCGTTGGCCTCAATCGAGACTGCGCCGGTTTCATGACTACGCTTCTGAGCTTGCCTCTTTCGCAACTCGTCGGTGTAGGCGTTCTTACACGCTGTCATATACCAAGCATTGAGTTTGTTGGGGTGACTGATCAGAACTTCTGAGTACTTCTCAAGAGCAATTGACAGCACTACATCTGTATCGTCAGGCTTCCGACTCGCCCACAACTTCAATTCCCGCATGAACTTTTCGTGTCGGTTCATCCGAACTGGCAAAACGTGCTTCTCTAGACTGGACTCGACTACCGTCACCAGGCTATAACGCTTATAAGTCAATGTTGGCTTCTTTCTCTTAGTTTTCGATCCTGATGCGAAATAGTCGTAGTCTTGCGGGTCAGGGTTGTGCTCATACATGATTTCTCGACACCTTTGCTGAATATTCTTACGTCGCTCAGCGATCTTTCGATCCGACTCTCCAGGGAACTGCTCCTTGAGACTCTTAAATAGCCCTATCGAGCGAGTGTTCGGCTTGTAGGGAATGAAAATATCTGTGGTGTGCTTGTGAACAGCGGCCACCGATACTTGCGATTCAGGCAAGTCCTGGCCTGAATCGTCATCATCAGCAATGTTGGAATCGTCATCAAAATACGTAGTTCTAGTTATCTGAGATTGGAGGGATGTATTACAAGTACATTCGACCATCAAACATGTAGGGCATGAACCAGGCATTGCCCAAGTCCATTCTGTTTCTTCTATTGTGTTCAAAACTGAAATCACCTACTTTCTTTGTTGGAATATAGAAAAACACTCGATCAGCCGCTACTGATCGAGTGTCCTTCGTATTTTCTTATTCCAAAAAGAAAGTTTCTGAGTGCTCCTTACCAATTAGCGGTTGGTTGAATGAATCTCTGGTACTAATTATACGCGGTAGTGCCCGGGTTGTCTAATAGGCTAACAAGAACTTAAATAAGATCTTGGAGCTGCTAGCTAACGCTGACCGCTTGTCTGAGTATGACAGTCTGCCTCTTGAAAATCAAGGCAGAAGCCGCTCAGAGGCTTTGATAACTTAACTGAGCGGCTTCCTGGGTATGATCACTTTATACAACATTTCGTGGATTCCACTCCACTGTTTCATTATACCATCTCAGTTTGCAGTCCGCTATTAGCGTTCGGTCGTCAAGAATCTAAATAGGATCATGAACTACTCGAACATAACTTTATTTAATGTTTGCATCGTCGCAGGTCAGAGGCTTGCAGGATTCGGCGGTGCACAATGTTTGCAATCTCCGCTTCTCTATGGTTTCATTCACCAATCCCCGATAGCAACGTCGGTAAGAAACTATCTGGAATGACGATTCAGACCGACCAAGCTTGACGATACAGAAACGAAAGGAGAATACCTAGAATCCTATAGCTCAGCGTCTCTGGTTAATCGGAGACCCAGATCAGTACTGAGAGACCAGAACGACGTTTTATTTTGCCAGAACGCAGCACACTACCTAAGCGGAGAGCGTCTAGGACTCGTCTTAGCCTGAGCAATTCAGAAACCCTCCGTTATCTTAGGAAGGCTTCGCTGGTGTCGGCGAACCTTGGTCGTCAGCCGAACAGACTTGGCCCCTTAGTCCTCAGTGGCAGGCAACGGGGACTGGTCTCGGCCTGGTCAATTGCGTCACGGCTCGGAACTCCGATTGATTCAAGCCGTTCTGCTGCCGCATCAACGCAGTCTAGATATTCTTGAGTCTGTCCAGCGTAATAACCTGACGTTTGGATCTGTTGAGGCGAAGTAACTTCGGATTCTGCTTGGTCTCTGCTGCTGGTCAGCCAACCAACGCCGAGCGCCACGACTGCGATCAGTGCCAGAACTCCAAGTAGGCCGAGAAGTTTCTTGTCCATGCTTCTCCCGTTTCGTTAGGTTTGTCCGTATATCGCCGTAACAGACCAATCGTTACAGTTTTGAAGTGCGTCGCCGGAGAGCTGTTCAGATTAATCAGATTTTCTGGCGGGTATGGATTGACCAGACAGCCAATTTCATTAACCAGAAGAGAGGATTACGTGCCAAAGCAGGACTACGCCGCGACGGCAGACGGATAGATCCGTCTGCCGTCAGCAGTAGCTACCCGAATGCTCGTTTGACCTGCGTTTCTACGTCATCGGTCGTGGTTTGTACGTAGAAGGTCAACGAAGTCTGCACGCTGTGGTGCCGAAGCTGTCTACGCAGAATCTCCGGCGAACAGCCGTTGTTGACCAGTTCTGTTGCGAACTTATGCCGTAGTGCATGCGGAGTGACTTCGATTTCTGCGTTGCGTCCTACTCGTTGCAGACCCAGGTACACAGTATTTCGGGTGACCTTCGGGTTCCACTGCGCATACTCCGCTGCGAACCACTCAGGAACTACGACCGGACCCGATGATTTGGCTGAACTGAGTGTGCCGTTAGGTAGCAATTGCCTATCTACCAGCATGACGTTTCCTGAAATTCGTTGCTTCACAACAGACTCGCCCAAACGAAGCCCTGCGTAGAGCATCGAGAAACCGTACATTTTGTATCGTGACGATTCGATTGCCTGGTGAATGGTCGTCAGCGGAGCAAGTGCGTAGATCCTTGGTTGCCCCTTGGACACTTTGAGCTGCACACCGAGCATCGAACGCAGTGCAATCGCATGCTTGTTGCGTGTGGATTGGTTCAGCACGGTTTGCAGACGGTTGTGCAGGAAGCCCACCGTTGCCTGTTCGATCGGCACCTCACACAGGTCGAGGCATCGCAGAGTGCTCAGATAGTGGTAGACGGTTGATGCCTTCACCTGCTTGTTGGCAAGATTCTGCTGGGCAACGTCGAGAATCGTTGTAGTTGACACTTCCACTCCTCACATCGGAGCAGTCACCCGGCACGGCCCCAACGACACTGTGTAGTTGATGGGGAACTACGATCGTTGGCGTGGTGAATCGTGTGTATGCCGGATTTTTGCGCTTGGTGGATCGACTACCTCTCCCCTCGCTGAAAACGCAGAAGATCATCGCGTTCATCGTGATCCTGACGCAGGGCGGTATCGCTGTCACCGGTGCGGTGGTTCGCGTGACGGACTCGGGGCTCGGTTGCCCGACGTGGCCGCAGTGCTTCCCCGGTAGCTTTGTCCCGGTCGGCCACGGACAGGTCGCGGTCATTCATCAAGCCGTCGAGTTCGGCAACCGCCTACTCACGTTCCTGGTTGTGATCGTCGCTGCCGCAATCGTGCTCGCGGTGACTCGCGCTCGCCGACGCAAAGAGGTGCTTGTCTACGCCTGGATGATGCCGCTCGGCACTGTCGTTCAGGCAGTGATCGGCGGTATCACCGTCCTCACAGGTCTCCTGTGGTGGACGGTGGCAATCCACCTGGTGGCGTCGATGTTGATGGTCTGGGTTGCCACGGTGATGTACGCGAAGATCGCCGAACCCGACGAGGCAACAACTCTGATCGTGATGCCGAAGCCGCTGCGCTGGCTTACCGCGCTGTCCGGAGTGGCGCTCGCCGGCGTACTGGTCGCCGGAACTCTGGTGACAGGTGCAGGCCCGCACGCGGGCGACAAGGGACTGGAACGCACGGTGCCTCGCCTCGAGGTCGAGATCGTAACGCTGGTTCATCTGCACTCGCAGCTGCTGGTCGGATACCTCGCGCTGGTCGTGGGACTGACCTTCGGCCTGTATGCGGTCGGAACGTCAGCGGCCGTGAAGCTCCGCTTGAAGGTTCTGCTGGGACTGATTCTCGCGCAGTCACTCATCGGCGTCGTGCAGTACTTCACCGATGTGCCTGAAGTTCTGGTGATCATGCATGTCGCTGGTGCTGGACTGTGCACGGCTGCGACGGCAGCAGTTTGGGCCGCGGGCAAGACGCGCCAGTTCACGCCGGTCGGCTCGCCGATACCAGCTGTCTGACGCTTGAAGACACGTGTGGGGCGGTAGGAACACCGAAATGTGTTCCTACCGCCCCACACGTCATTTCAGGATTCGTTGCGTGCTTTCGGGAACCGAGTCTGATTGGCAACCCAACCGGCCATCTTCTTGAAGTGGCCTTCCTGCGGGGTGACGATGCTCGTCAGCTCGCGCTCCCACTCGGCAACGGTGACGTTGTCGAAGGATGCGACGACGGCATTGGCCGTGGCGAGGTCCGCGACGACCTGGTCACCGAGGATGCCGTCGGCACCCACGAGAGTGATGCGAACGCCGGCAACGCCGACTGGCTGGATGACGGCGCTGGCGGTTCCGCCGTGCTCAGCGACGAACTTGGTGATGGCATTCACCGTGGACTTCGGCAGTTCCGGCGCGGACGGGGTGGCGTCCGACTTCTCTGTATCGGTGCTCATGACTCGACAATACTGGTCGGTAGCCCGGAAGCGACACCAGGCATGGACTGAGGCTCGGTCGCCGCGGGTGTAGAACAGAAACCATGCGAGCCATCTACGTGACCGAGACCGGCGGACCAGAGGTTCTGACTCTGACCGATCAACCCGAACCGACACCGGGCCCAGGCGATCTACTCGTCCGTACCGAAGCGATCGGCATCAATTTCATCGACACGTACTTCCGAATGGGCCAGTACAAGCGGCCGCTCCCCTACATTCCCGGCGACGAGGGCAGCGGTGTCGTCGAAGCCGTCGGTTCCGATGTCACCGAATTCGCCGTGGGCGACCGTGTCGCGTGGGCCGCGGCCACGAGCAGCTACGCCGAGAAGGTGGCTGTTCCCGCCGCAGTCGCAGTGAAAGTGCCCGACGGTGTCCCGGCATCGGCCGCAGCGTCAGCGCTCCTGCAGGGGATGACGGCGCACTACCTCGCGAAGTCGACGTATCCGATCCAGAGCGGAGACACCGTGCTCGTGCACGCGGGCGCGGGCGGCGTCGGGTTGATCCTGACCCAGATGGCCGTCAGCCTCGGGGCGAAGGTCGTCACGACTGTGTCATCGGATGCGAAGGAAGAACTCTCGCGTGGCGCCGGTGCCTCGGAGGTCTTGCGGTACGACGAGGACATCGCAGCACGCGTTCGGGAGTTCACCGGCGGCGAAGGCGTCGCGGCGGCATACGACGGCGTCGGCGCAACAACTTTTGATTCGAGTTTGGCTTCCGTGCGTATCCGCGGCACCGTCGCATTGTTCGGTGCAGCCAGTGGTCCGGTTCCGCCGGTGGATCCGCAGCGGCTCAATTCGTCGGGCTCGCTGTTCCTGACGCGACCGACGCTCGCTCATCACATTCGCACTCGTGAGGAACTGACCTGGCGTGCCGGCGATGTCTTCGATGACATTGCGGCCGGGAAACTCGATATTCGCGTCGGCGCCGAGTATCCCCTCGCCGATGCGGCAACAGCGCATCGGGATCTGGAAGGTCGAGCAACGACCGGGTCGATCGTTCTGATTCCCTAGCGAAGTGCTGTGCGCCTTTGTCAACCGCCCGCGGTTAATAAAGGCGCACAGCTGAATCAGCTGATTCAGCTGAGCATGTCGCTGATCGTCTGGAGTCCGAGAACCGAGTCGACAGCGAGGCCGACGAAAACGATCGCAAGATAGTTGTTGGACTGCAGGAACAGGCGCAGCGGCTTGACCTGAGCACCGCCACGAACGCTGCGGTACAGCTGATGGGCCATGAGCAGGAACCACGCACCGGCGACGATGGTGATGGCGGCGTAGATGACGCCCGAGGCGGGCACGAGGACAAGCGTCGTGACGACCATTGCCCAGCTGTAGAACAGGATCTGCTTGGTGACGTGCTCTTCGGTGGCGATCACCGGAAGCATCGGGACACCGGCGGCTTTGTAGTCTTCTTTGTACCGCATGGCAAGTGCCCAGGTGTGCGGCGGCGTCCAGAAGAAGATGATCAGGAACAGCACGACGGGCTGCCAGCTCAGCGAACCGGTGACAGCTGCCCAGCCGACGAGCACGGGCATACATCCGGCAGCGCCGCCCCAGATGACGTTCTGCCAGGTACGACGCTTGAGAACCATCGTGTAGATGAGGACGTAGAACGCGATCGTGATCACGACGAGGATGCCGGCGAGGAGGTTGGCTCGCCACCACAGCCACAGGAACGATGCGAGTCCGAGAAGAAGCCCGAAGACGAGCGCGTTACGCGTCGGCACCGCCTCGCGGGCCAGCGGACGCTTCGCCGTGCGCTTCATGACCTTGTCGATGTCGGCGTCGACGACGCAGTTGAGCGAGTTCGCACTCGCCGCGCCCATCCAGCCACCGAAGAGGGTGCTCAGGATCAGAACGATGTCGACTGTTCCGCGATCGGCCAGCAGCATTGCCGGAATGGTTGCCACCAACAGCAATTCGATTACTCGCGGCTTCGTGAGCGCGATATAAGCCAGAACCTTGCCCGTTGCGCGACCCCACACCGTATCGGTATTGGTCGCCCGCGGGGCGGCACCTGGGCTGCCGAAGCCATGTCCGCTCGGCTGTTGCCCTGTCCGCACGTTCTCTCCTTGCACCACGCGTTACCGCACTAACTCTTCACGACACACTGCTGACACTGTTCTCTACTACGAACGATGGTAGACCGCAGCCATTGAGGAACCGAATCGACCCGGGCAGCCAGGACCATTAGGCTGGGTTACGCAGTGGAGGGACACCCCACCCTCGCAATCCACGTACACCATGTCAGGAGACATCTGCCAGTGTCGATCACAGACGAGATCCACGTCCTCACGCAACCCGTCCACCCCTCGGACTGGACCGACCTGGACACCAAGGCTGTCGATACCGCCCGCGTGCTCGCCGCCGACGCGGTTCAGAAGGTCGGCAACGGCCATCCCGGAACTGCAATGAGCTTGGCGCCGTTGGCATACACCCTCTTCCAGCGCGTCATGCGCCACGATCCTTCGGATGCAGAATGGGTCGGCCGTGACCGCTTCGTTCTCTCCTGTGGTCATTCGTCCTTGACGCTGTACACCCAGCTCTACCTGTCGGGCTATGGTCTCGAGCTTGCAGACCTCGAAGCTCTCCGCACGTGGGGCGCACTGACCCCCGGCCACCCCGAGGTCGGCCACACCGTCGGCGTCGAGATGACCACCGGTCCGCTGGGCCAGGGCCTCGCCTCCGCAGTCGGTATGGCGATGGCTGCGCGTCGTGAGCGTGGGCTGTTCGATCCGGAGACCCCGGTCGGCTCCTCCCCCTTCGACCATCACATCTACGTGATCGCGTCCGACGGTGACATCGAAGAAGGCGTCACGTCCGAGGCCTCGTCCCTCGCCGGTGTCCAGGAATTGGGCAACCTCATCGTCTTCTACGACGACAACAAGATTTCCATCGAGCACGACACCACCATCGCTCTCGGCGAAGACGTCGGAAAGCGATACGAGGCCTACGGCTGGCACGTTCAGCACGTCGAAGGTGGCGAGAATGTCTCCGGCATCCTCGACGCGGTTGCCGCAGCCAAGGCCGTCGTCGATCGTCCGTCCATCATCTTGCTCCGCACCATCATCGGTTTCCCGGCGCCGAAGAAGATGAACACCGGCGACGTCCACGGCTCCGCTCTCGGCGCCGACGAAGTTGCAGCGGTCAAGGAAGCCCTCGGCTTCGATCCGGCCAAGTCCTTCGACGTCGACTCCGACGCTCTGGCTCACGCCCGTGAGGTCGTCTCCCGCGGCGCCGACGCACGCAAGGCATGGCAGGTCGAGTTCGACGCGTGGGCCGCACGTGAGACCGAGCGCAAGGAACTCTTCGACCGCCTGTTCGCCGGCGAATTCCCCGCCGGCTGGGCCGACGCTCTCCCGACCTACGAGGCCGACGCCAAGGGCGTTGCGACTCGTAAGGCCTCCGGTTCGGCGCTCAACGCGCTCGGACCGATCCTGCCTGAGCTGTGGGGCGGCTCCGCCGACCTCGCAGGCAGCAACAACACCACCATCAAGGGTGCAGATTCGTTCGGCCCCTTCTCCATCTCCACCAACGACTGGAACGCGCAGCCCTACGGCCGCACGCTCCACTTCGGTATCCGTGAGCACGCGATGGGCTCGATCCTCAACGGCATCGCGCTGCACGGCCCGACCCGCCCGTACGGCGGAACCTTCATGGTCTTCTCCGACTACATGCGTCCGGCGGTTCGCCTGGCCGCACTGATGAAGACGGCCGTCACCTACGTCTGGACCCACGACTCCATCGGTCTCGGCGAAGACGGCCCGACTCACCAGCCGGTCGAGCACCTCGCTGCTCTTCGTGCGATCCCGAACCTCGCCGTCGTTCGCCCGGGTGACGCCAACGAGACCTCGTTCGCATGGCAGGCAGCACTCGAGAACAAGACGGGCCCGACGGCTCTGGCACTCACCCGCCAGGACATCCCGGTTCTCGAAGGCACCAAGGAGAAGGCTGCCGAGGGAGTCAAGCGCGGCGCTTACGTCCTCGTCGACGCAGCCAACGGTTCGCCGGAGGTCATCTTGCTGGCGACCGGTTCCGAACTGCATCTGGCCACCGAGGCTCGCGAGACCCTCGAAGCTCAGGGCGTCGCAACCCGCGTTGTTTCCGTGCCGTGCCTCGACTGGTTCCTCGAGCAGGATCAGGCGTACCGCGACGAAGTCATTCCGCCCGCTGTCCGCGCGCGCGTATCTGTCGAAGCCGGCATCGCGATGCCGTGGTGGCGCATCCTCGGCGACGCCGGTCAGGCCGTCTCGCTCGAGCACTACGGCGCTTCCGCCGATTACAAGACCTTGTTCCGGGAGTTCGGCATCACTGCCGACGCGACTGTAGAAGCCGCGCAGCGCTCCCTCGCAGCTGTGAAGGGATGATCTCGATGACACAGAACGTGAATACCGAAAAGCTCTCCGCTGCAGGCGTTTCCATCTGGCTCGACGACCTCTCGCGAGATCGCATCCAGTCCGGCAACCTGCAGAACCTGATCGACACGAAGTCGATCGTGGGCGTCACGACCAACCCGTCGATCTTCCAGGCAGCACTCTCCAAGGGATCGGCCTACGACGCTCAGGTCCGTGAGCTCGCACAGCGCGGCGCCGATGTCGACGCCACCATCACCGCGGTGACCACCGACGACGTGCGCGCTGCGTGTGACATCCTGGCTCCGCAGTTCGAGGCGTCGAACGGCGTCGACGGCCGCGTGTCCATCGAGGTCGACCCTCGCCCGGCACACGACACCGACGCCACTGTCGCGCAGGCGATCGAGCTGCACAAGATCGTCGATCGCCCGAATGTCCTGATCAAGATCCCCGCGACGCTGGCAGGCATTCCCGCCATCGCCAAGGTGATAGGCGAGGGCATCAGCGTCAACGTCACCTTGATCTTCTCGGTCGAGCGCTACGAAGCAGTCATGGGCGCATACCTCGAAGGTCTGGACACTGCCAAGGCTGCCGGCCGCGACATCTCGTCCATCGAGTCGGTCGCGTCGTTCTTCGTCTCCCGCGTGGATTCCGAGATCGACAACCGCCTCACGGCAATCGGCACGCCGGAAGCGCTCGAGCTTCGCGGCAAGGCTGCACTCGCAAACGCTCGCCTGGCGTACAACGCCTACCAGCAGATCTTCGAGGTCCAGCCACGCTTCCAGGCTCTCCTGGCCGACGGCGCCAAGGCTCAGCGTCCGCTCTGGGCGTCGACCGGCGTGAAGAACCCGGACTACCCCGACACGCTCTACGTCACCGAACTGGTTGCACCCAACACTGTCAACACCATGCCGGAGAAGACGCTCGACGCTCTCGCCGACCACGGTGAGATCACGGGCGACACCATCTCGGGCACCGCCCAGGAGTCACAGGCGGTCTTCGATCAGCTCGCTGCAGTCGGAATCGATCTTGCGGACGTGTTCAAGGTCCTCGAGACCGAAGGCGTCGACAAGTTCGAGGTGTCCTGGAACGAGTTGCTCGACGCAACTGCCGAGCAGCTCCGCGCAGCAACCCAGAAGAGCTGAGCCTGTGAGCGATTCCGCGGCGGCATCAGATTGGGTGAATCCCCTTCGGGACAGCACCGACAAACGGCTTCCGCACATTGCGGGGCCCTGCGCCCTGGTGATTTTCGGTGTTACCGGCGACCTTGCCAGGCGCAAGCTCATGCCCGCCATCTACGACCTCGCCAACCGTGGACTGTTGCCGCCCGGATTCGCTCTGGTCGGGTTCGCCCGGCGTGACTGGACGGACGAGGACTTCACGAACGTCGTCCTCGAAGCAGTCAAGGACGGTGCTCGCACCAAGTTCCGTCAGGACGTGTGGGAGCGGCTCGCCGAAGGCATCCGGTTCGTGGAGGGCAGTTTCGACGAGGCCGAGGCCTTCCAGAACCTGTCCGACACGTTGGCGACGCTCGACAACGAGCGTGGCATCGGCGGCAATCACGGCTTCTACCTCGCGATTCCGCCAAACGCATTCCCTCAGGTCCTCGAACAGCTGTCCGCTTCCGGCCTCGCGCAGGCCGAGGACGGTCAGTGGCGACGCGTTGTCATCGAGAAGCCGTTCGGTCACGACCTCGCGAGCGCCCGCGAACTGAACGCAGTCGTCAACAAGGTGTTCCCCGAGGACACGGTCTTCCGTATCGACCACTATCTCGGCAAGGAAACGGTCCAGAACATCCTGGCTCTGCGCTTCGCGAACCAGTTGTTCGATCCGATCTGGAACGCTCACTACGTCGACCACGTTCAGATCACGATGGCCGAGGACATCGGGCTCGGCGGACGCGCCGGATACTACGACGGCATCGGCGCGGCCCGCGACGTGATCCAGAATCACCTGCTGCAACTGCTCGCGTTCACGGCGATGGAAGAACCCATCAGCTTCGAGCCATTGAACCTGCAGGCGGAGAAGATCAAGGTCCTCTCCGCCACTCGCCTCGCAGAACCCCTCGACGAGACCACCGCCCGCGGCCAGTACGCGGGCGGCTGGCAGGGTGGGCTGCCGGTGGTCGGGCTCCTCGAAGAAGACGGCTTCGCAGCGGACTCCATCACGGAGACCTTTGCCGCCATCACCCTCGAGGTCGACACCCGCCGCTGGGCGGGTGTGCCGTTCTACCTGCGTACCGGCAAACGACTAGGCCGTCGCGTCACCGAGATCGCAGTGGTGTTCAAACGTGCACCGCACCTGCCGTTCGACAAGACGATGACCGAAGACCTCGGCCAGAACGCTCTGGTCATCCGCGTGCAGCCCGACGAGGGCGTCACCATGCGGTTCGGCTCGAAGGTTCCCGGATCGAGCATGGAAGTCCGTGACGTCAACATGGACTTCTCGTACGGTCAGGCTTTCACCGAATCATCACCGGAGGCGTACGAGCGACTCATTCTCGACGTGTTGCTCGGCGAGCCGTCTCTCTTCCCGGTGAATGCCGAAGTTGAATTATCTTGGGAAATACTCGATCCCGTCCTCGCTCACTGGGCTGCCGGCGGTAAGCCGGAACCCTACGAGGCCGGAACGTGGGGACCACCGTCTGCGGACGAAATGATGCAACGCACCGGACGCGAATGGAGGCGACCCTAGTGATTCTCGATTTGCCGTCCACCACCACGGTCCAGGTCAGCAAGAAACTGGTCGAGGTGCGTAAGACCGGCGGCGCTGTCACCTTGGGGCGAGTGTTGACGCTCGTCGTCTGCACCAGGGACACCGGGAACGCCGAGGAAGCCATCGAGGCCGCCAACGAAGCCAGCCGCGAGCACCCTTGCCGCGTCATCGTGCTTCTGCGTGGTGACGAGCAGAGTGAGCCTCGGCTCGATGCTCAGATCCGTGTCGGCGGCGACGCCGGCGCCTCGGAGGTCGTGGTCCTGCGTCTCTACGGTCCGCTGGCGGATCACGAGAGCAGCGTCGTCATCCCGTTCCTGCTCCCCGACACCCCGGTAGTCGCGTGGTGGCCCCTCGAGGCACCCGAGATTCCGGCGAAGGACCCCGTCGGGAGGCTCGCGATACGGCGCATCACCGATGCCACCGGTGCCCCCGATCCGACGGCCACCATCAAGGGGCGACTCGCGTCGTACACCGCCGGTGATACCGATCTCGCCTGGAGTCGCGTCACCTACTGGCGCGCGCTGCTTGCGTCGGCTCTCGATCAACCGCCGCACGAGAAGATCACCTCCGCAGTGGTCTCCGGTCTCAAAACCGAACCGGCACTGGATATTCTCGCCGGTTGGCTGGCGGCCAAGATCGACGGTCCGGTCATTCGGCGTACGGGTGAGCTGACGGTCGAGTTGAAGCTCGAGACCCGCAGCATTTCCATCAGTCGCCCGCAGGAGGGTACGACTGCGACGTTGATCCGTACCGGTCAGCCCGACGCGCTGGTTTCTCTGGGTCGCCGAGAGACACGCGATTGCCTCGCCGAGGAATTGCGTCGACTCGATCCCGACGAGATCTACGAGGAAGCTCTGGCTGGATTGGAGAAGGTGACCTATGAGTGATGTTGTCGTAGAGAAGTTTTCCGACGCCGGCCAACTGGTCGATGCTGCTGCCGCACGCCTGGTCACGACCATCGTCGAGGCTCAGAAGGCTCGAGGAGTCGCGTCCATCGTTCTGACCGGTGGCGGAACCGGCATTGCACTTCTCGAGAAGTTGCGGAATGCTCCCGGCGACATCGACTGGTCTCAGATCGATCTGTACTGGGGCGACGAGCGGTTCCTGCCGTCCGGCGATCCCGAACGGAACGAAGTGCAGGCACGTGAGGCGCTCCTCGATCATGTATCGGTCGATCCCGACCGGGTACATGCGATGGCCGCGTCCGACGGTATCTACGACGATGATCCCCACGGTGCGGCGACGGCGTACGAACAACTGCTGGGCGCTCAGGCTCACGGCAATCAGGTTCCGACCTTCGACGTGCACCTGCTCGGCATGGGCGGCGAAGGACACGTCAACTCGTTGTTCCCGCACACCGACGCAGTTCGAGAAGAAGCGCGGTTCGTTGTCGCGGTAACGGATTCCCCCAAGCCGCCACCAGTTCGCATCACGCTGACGTTGCCCGCTGTTCGGCGTGCCAAAGAGGTCTGGTTGCTCGTCTCCGGCGCAGCAAAGGCCGAGGCTGTTGCCGAAGCCGTTGGTGGTGCCTCGGCCGAGGACTGGCCGTCCGCCGGAGCCACCGGTTTGGTTGCGACACGTTGGTTCCTCGATACAGACGCTGCCTCGCAGCTTCCGTGATCTGATTTCACAGATCTGGTTTTCACACCGGCCGGGAATCGTCTTCGGGCGATTCCCGGACTGGTGGAAGGTCGACAACTTTCTCACTGGGGCGAGTTTCGATTACCCGCCGACTCCGGATCAGATGCGAATTTCCTTTTGACGGAACGGAACTCAATCCCGAGATCCCGTTCCTCCAACTGGCACTCTGCCCGACACAACGATTCATCTCTCCCCCTGTTTCGCTCCCCCGAGCAATTATTACCTTGGACGCCGCGGATCAAGGTTCGGTTCCGCAGATCGCCGTCGCTCTTGAACGAAGCAATCCGGGCGAGAACAATCGAACAATGTCGTGGACCCCGAATCCGGACGCTCTTCGCGGGCGAGTAGCTGTTGTTGCCGGGGCGACGAGGGGCGCCGGACGAGGAATCGCCGCAGCCTTGGGCGAGGCGGGTGCAACTGTCATCTGCACTGGTCGGAGCACATCTGCCGGGATACTTCAGTCGGACTACCCGCGCGGCGAGACCATCGAAGAGACTGCGGAACTTGTCACCGCGCTGGGCGGCGTCGGAGTGCCGATTGCTGTCGATCACCTCAAGAGCAAACAAGTGGCTGATCTTGCCGAACGCTTGCGCGCCGACTACAGACATATCGACATCTTGGTCAACGACATCTGGGGCGCAGAGTTGCTCAAGGGTGGGCCCGCGGAGTGGAACACGCCGGTATGGGAACACGATCTGGACAGGGGCTTTCACATCTTGCGCCTGGCGATCGACACCCACATCACCACGTCGCATCACATCCTGCCGCTGATGATCGATCGACCTGGTGGACTGGTCGCCGAAATAACCGACGGAACTACGGAATACAACGCGTCGAACTATCGCATCTCGGTGTTCTACGACTTGGCAAAAGTTTCCGTGAACCGACTCGCCTTTTCGCAAGGCCACGAATTGGCTCCGTTCGGATGTACTGCCGTCGCCATCACTCCGGGGTTCCTGCGATCGGAGATGATGCTCGACAATTTTGGTGTCCGTGAATCGAATTGGCGTGACGCTTTGTTGCCGAATCGTAATGGTCCGACTGCGCCACCGGATTTCGCACGCTCCGAGTCACCGAGATTTGTCGGACGTGCGATCACGGCCCTCGCCGCCGATCCGAACCGGAAGCGATGGAATCAGCGATCTGTCAGTTCCGGCGAACTCGGAACCGACTACGGGTTCACCGACGCCGACGGGAGCCGCCCCGATTTTTGGCATTACCAACGCTGAGCGTGACTAGTCAACGATCTTCCGACGAGCCGTCTACCTCGCGGTAAGACCACCCCCGCAGAAAGCGCCTTGCGTTGGTCAGGTAGGCGCGCAGATGCGTGAGCATGCCGGCGAACTCCCAAGGTTCCAGATTTTTCATACCTAATGGTCTCATTTGTCCCCCAAGTCGCCGCCAGTGGGAGTCGGAGCGCGATTAGGATCTGTTCATGGCCGAATTCGCGACGATCGACGAATACATCGCGTCGTTTCCCACCAGCGTGCAACCAGCCCTCGAAAGCATCCGCGAGACGATCCACAGCACTGTTCCCGGCCTCGATGAGACCATCAGCTATCGGATGCCGACCATGACGGTGAATGGGAAGAACCTGGTTCACTTCGCAGGCTGGAAACACCACATCTCGATGTACCCACTCCCGGCAGGTGACGCAGAGTTCGAGAAGTCCGTCGACCCGTACCGGGCTGCGAAATCAACCGTGAAGTTCCCGCTGAACAAACCGATCCCCCTCGATCTCGTGGCTCGAATCGTCGAATTGCTCGCGCAGCGCCACTAACCTCAGTTCCCGTCGGAGCCTTGTGAGAGCGTATGGCCGTGCAGAGACAACCCATCCGACGCATCAAGGCCGGGCCATCGTCGGGCGCTGACGTAGGCAGCTGGCCGATGACGGTGCCTGCGGTCGCGCAGATCGTTCAGTTCGGTCTCGAACTTCCACCAGGTGTCACGATTTTGGTCGGCGAAAACGGAGCCGGTAAGTCGACCGTCATCGAAATTCTTGCCGCCGTTCTCGGTCTCAATGCCGAAGGCGGGTCTACCAATACGCGATATCAGACCAGATCGAGTGAACCGAGCGGCCTCGACCTTGTGGTCGAGCGGAGCCCCGGCGCGTCGAAGTGGGCGTACTACCTCCGAGACGAAACCTTGCACGGGTTGTACACGTATTTGGAGGAGAACCCCAACCCCAGGCGACCTGAACCGCTTTACCATCACCTTTCCCACGGTGAGGCGCTGCTCGAGATCTTGTCGTCGAGGACCTCCGACGGCGGCTTCTATCTCATCGACGAACCCGATGCCGCACTCTCCTTCCAAGGGACCTTGACGCTGGTCGCGCTGCTCGGTGAGCTGGTGGAATCCGGCGCGCAGGCGGTGATCGCGACGCACTCGCCGATCATCGCGGCACTGCCGAACGCCAATCTGCTCGAGATCGGCGAATGGGGAATCCGAGCCGCGAGCTGGGAGGACCTCGATCTGGTCTCGAACTGGCAGCGGTTCCTTCACGACCCGCAGACGTACCTGCGCCACCTGATCTAACCTGGAACTCCACCCCAGGAGGCCTCCATGGCATACGACAAGGCGCTGGCTGAGCGTATCCGCGATGCGCTCTCGGGCGAGAGCGACGTCGAAGAAGTAAAGATGTTCGGTGGGCTGAGCTTCATGGTGAACGGGAAGCTGGCCGCCAGTGCGAACTCACACGGCAACATCATGGTTCGGTGTGACCCCGATCGAGTTGACGAACTCCTGACGCACAAGGGTGCAAGTTGGCCCGAGATGCGGGGTAAGCCGATGAGCAAGGGATGGATCGTCGTCGACCCAACCGGTACGAGTTCGAACGTCGAGTTCAATGCGTGGATCAAGGAAGCTCTGGACTTCGTGCACTGACTGGTACTGCCGGTTCGATCAATTTCGCTCGATTCGGCAAAAAGTGAAGTGGGCGGCCCTAGACTCCGAAAAAGCATTGGATTGGGCGCCACGACGGCGCGGAGGAAAGGTGGTCCGTCGCGTGACGTTCACACCCAATCAGCCGGATCACCAACGCGCCTTCGGGTTTCAGCCGCTGTCGACCCGCACGATTCCCTCCCTCATGCCCGACCGTTTCGGACCTAGCCTCATCGGATCGCTGTGGGCGTGCGCCGGGATCGTCGCCGGAAGCCTCGGCCCGTGGACGTCGTCCTCCGCCCTCGACCACAGTGGTATCGACGAATGCGGAGTGATCACACTCGTCCTCGCTCTGGGCGCGGTAACCGCGCTGATCACCCTCATGGTTCGGGACGTCACGCCCGAGATGAAGAATCACTGCACGGGACCGCTGGTGGGAATCGCCGTCTTGATCGTTGCCGTCGGAAACGCCGCGTCCATTGTGCGACGTAGTACTGAGGTCGCAGGGCACACCGCCGGGCCGTCCATCGGGTGGGGACTGTGGGTGGTCATCGCGTCCGCAGTGATCCTGTGCATCATGTCGTCGTCCGTCGCGCACATGATCAGGTTTCAGGCAGCAATGATCACAAGGTCTTGATCAGACCGCCGTCGATCACGAAATCCGCGCCCGTCACGTTCCCCGCGCGATCGCTGGCGAGGAACAACACCAGGTCCGCCACCTCTTCGGGAAAGGTGAAGCGGCCCGTCTCGGCGCCGGCGGCCGCACTTTCGACGATATCGTCGGCGGCTGAACCATTCGCCTTCGCCAGCGTCGAGGCCACTCCGTGCTTGCCGAGCCACAACTCCGTCTGCACCGGACCAGGGCTGACGGTATTGACGCGGATCCCCTTCCCGCCCAGTTCTTTCGACAACGACTTCGAGAAGTTGGTCAACGCCGCTTTGGCGGCGCTGTAGTCGATCACCGTGGGGTCAGGCAAGAATGCGTTGACCGAACTGATCGTCACGATGCTCCCGCCACCTCGGCGGATCAACTCCGGCAGCGCAGCGCGAACAGTGCGTACAGCCGACAAGAACGTCAGACTGAACGACGACGCCCACTCTTCGTCCGTGATAGCCGCGAAGCCGCTCGTTCTCGGAGTGACGGCGCCGACGTTGTTGACCAAGATGTCGACGCCGCCCCTCGCTGCTGCAACCTCGAGCAGTCGGGTAGATCCTTCGACACTCGCGAGGTCGACGCCGACAAAGGTGACGGCGCCGCCGGACTGCAGCGATTCGAGTTCCGGCGAGAGCGTCCGCGAGCCCGCGACGACGTGGACTCCCTCGGCCACCAAGGCCCGAGTGATCGCCAACCCGATACCTTTTCCCGCGCCGGTAACCACGGCAGTTCGTCCGTCCAATTGCAGATCCACTGCGGTCCCCGTTCGGTCCGGTGCGCAGCGTTGGGTGTGCGTGCGACAGCTCTAGAGTCGCCGCACGCACACCCTGGTAAACCTGCAGAACCAGCCGCTGTTACCTAGCCACTGTTACGAAGCGCAGTGGCCAGGCCGTTCATCGTCAGCTGGATACCCCGACGCACCTGATCGCTCTCGTCGCCGGAACGATATCGACGGATCAGCTCGACCTGTAGATGGTTGAGAGGTTCGAGGTACGGGAACCGGTTGTGGACCGAACGCTCGAGGCCCGAGTTGTCGGCGAAGAGGTTCTCGTTTCCCGTGATTGCCTTGTACATGCGAATTGTGCGTTCGTGCTCGTCGGTGATCATTCCGAAGACTCGATCGCGTAATTCGGCGTCGGGTACGAGGTCCGCGTAGCGGGCCGCCAAACCGAGATCCGACTTCGACATCACCATGGCCATGTTCGAGAGCACGGTTCGGAAGAACGGCCACTTCTCGTACAGGGCCGTCAACGTGGCAAGCCGACTGTCGTCTCCGTCGATCCATCGTTCGAACGCGGCGCCGGTGCCGTACCAACCCGGAAGCATCACGCGAGACTGACTCCACGAGAGCACCCAGGGAATTGCACGCAGGTCGGAGATCGCCTTGGTCTGCTTGCGAGAGGCCGGGCGAGAGCCGATGTTGAGTGCCCCGATCTCGGCGACCGGTGTGGACGCTTCGAAGTACTGCACGAATCCTGGTGTGTCGTGCACCAGTTCGCTGTATGCGGTGCGGGCGAGGGCAGCAAGCTCGTCCAACACCGCGTAGGCCGCATCAGCATCGCTGCCGAGACCTTCGACGTCGAGCAAGGTCGACTCGATAGTCGCTGCGATCAGTGTTTCGAGGTTGCGATGCGCCAGGCGCGGTTCGGCGTACTTGGCGGCAATCACCTCACCCTGCTCGGTGATTCGCAAAGAACCAGCGACTGCACCGGGAGGCTGAGCCAGAATCGCTTCGTAGCTCGGTCCGCCGCCACGTCCGACCGTTCCGCCGCGGCCGTGGAAGAGTCGCAATCTGATTCCGCTCTTACGCGCGGCATCGACAAGGTCGAGCTCGGCACGGTACAGCGCCCAGTTGGCAGCTAGATAGCCACCGTCCTTGTTGGAGTCGGAGTACCCGAGCATCACTTCTTGACTGTCACCGCGGGACCGCACGATCGCGCGGTAGATCGGGATGTCGAGCGTCGCCAGCAGTGTGTCGGCGCCGCCCTGCAGATCCTCGATCGTCTCGAACAACGGAACGATGCCGATCGGGCAGGAGGGTTCGCTGCCGACGCCGGGATCGAGCACCCCGACCTCTTTGAGCAGTACTGCGGCTTCGAGCATGTCACTGACCGAGGTACACATGCTGATGATGTAGTTGGGTACCGCACCCGCTCCGAGAACCCGCACTGCCTTCGCGCCGGCCGCCATGATGGCCAGTTCCTTGGTGGTCAATTCACTGAACTCGGCGTCCGGCGAAGTCAGCGGTCGCCTCGTGGTCAGCTCGGCCGACAACAATTCCACTCGCTCGGCTTCCGGCAAGGACGCGTAGTCCGGGTGAACTCCGGCCCACGCCAGAAGTTCTGCGACGACGCTTTCGTGTACCTCGGAGTTCTGCCGCATGTCCAGACCGGACAGGTGAAAGCCGAACACCTCCACCGCTTCTCGGAGCCGATCGAGTCGATCGTCGGCAATGGTCTCGTCGCCGAAACGACGCAGCGAGGTGTCGATGATTCCGAGATCTCGCTGTAGTTGTGCCGGATCGGTGTACGCCTCGAGACCGTCATCGGAACCGTGAGCGGGCAACTCCCCCAGCACCGACAGTGCGGTGGCGCTCAATCGCCCACGGATACCGCGAATCGCGCGACGGTACGGCTCGTCAGCCCGGAATGCCGAATCGTCGCCGGAAGTGGACGCCAGCAGATCGAGTTCGGGTGTGACGGACACCAACCGCGCCGACATCGACAGTTCACGCTCGAGATGTTCGAGTTCCCCCAGATGATGCTCGAGAGCAGTTGCCGCAGCGCGCGAAGTCGCGCGCTGGACGATTTCGCCGGTCACATACGGATTGCCGTCCCGGTCACCGCCGATCCACGAACCCGGCCTCAGGATCGGTTCCGGCAGAAGGCCAGCTTCCGGCCAACGCGCGCGCAGAGCTTTGCGAACCTCCGCATTGATCTTCGGAATCACCTCGAACAACGCCGCGTCGTAGTAGCGAAGGCCCACCTCGATTTCGTCCTGGATACGCAGGCGGCTGAGCCGGATCAGAGCCGTCTGCCACAGGGTCAGGATCTGACGGCGTAATTGCAGATCGACGTCAGCGGTTTCTGCGACGCTCAGCGCCGTGCGTTCGCGGTATCGCATCAATTCTGTGATCCGACTCTGCGTCTCGAACACCGTGCGGCGACGAGTCTCCGTCGGGTGAGCGGTGATGACGGGCGAGACCAGAGCACCCCGCAACGCTTCTTCGACGGTGGCCGAGTCGATATCGGCCGCATCGAGTTTGGTGTACGTGGCTGCGAGAGTGCTGTCTCGGGGCGGTTCACCCGCATTGACATGGATGGCCCGTCGACGCTCGCGGTGGATGTCCTCGGCCAGGTTGGCGAGCAGCGCGAAGTGACTGAACGCACGGATGACGGGAATGGCGTCGTCGGTACTGATCTCGGCGAACAGTGACACCAGTTCTGCGCGGTCGATCTCCGACCGACGGACTCGGAACGATTCGACACGGGCCCGTTCGACAAGATCGAAAACATTGTCGCCGGCTTGCTCTCGCACTATTTGTCCGAGTATTCCGCCGAGAAGCCGGATGTCTTCGCGCAGCGGCTCGGTGGCCTCTCGCGGTGTTTCTCGATGCGACGCGGTTTCAGTCATCACACAATTATCGACCGAAACAAAGAACCCCGCTCGATAGGCGGGGTTCCGTGTCTGAAATTCGTGGGTGAAGAACTACCGACTGTACGAGCCGACAATCAAGCGAACTTGATCTCCAGGCCGATGCCGACGATCGAGATGAGCCAGATCAACGCGGTGAAGACCGTCAACCGGTCGAGGTTCTTCTCGACAACAGTCGATCCGGACAGGCTGGACTGGACACCGCCACCGAACAGACTCGACAAACCGCCGCCCTTACCGCGGTGCAAGAGCACCAAGGCGATGAGGAGCAAGCTGGTGACGACCAGCAGGATATCCAGGAACAGTTTCATGTCTGTCTACGTCCACCAATCCAATAGGGACAACTACAACCGATAACACCATACAGGCGCGCACAGATAGCCTGACCACATACCCGCCTTGCGCACACCTCTGCACCCGGCCAGGCACGACTCTTGGTCAGTGGCATCGATCACACTGTCGAAGATACCGATTCAGTAGTTTTTCAGTTGACGCGACTCTACCTCCGAAAGGCCCGCTCCATGCTTTCCGACACTGCCCTGCCCGACACTGCCCTACCCGACACGCCACGTCTGGCTTCGATTCACAACTTCCGCGATGTGGCCGGTCCCGGGTACGTCACAACCAGTGGACAGGCGATGAGCCGCGGAGTCTTCTACCGCGCAAACGTTCTGACGCCCTCGCCTGAGGATCTCGCAATCGTGGAATCGCTGGGACTGACCGCCGTCTACGACGTGCGATCCGAAACCGAAGCGAATGAAACTCCCGATATCGTGCCAGTACCGGCGATGTACGCCCATATTCCCATCCTGTCCGGCAACATCCACGCCGAAGCCATGGCTCTCCGAACAGCTGACGCTGCAACAGCTTTCATGCAGAACATCAATCGCAGTTTTGTCGCGGACCCCGTCACTCGGAACGGATTCTCGCAGTTGTTCGCCGCCCTGGCGACCACCGACGGGCCGCAACTCTTCCACTGCACGGCGGGCAAGGACCGTACAGGTTGGGCGGCAGCGCTACTGCAGACCCTCGCCGGTGTGCCGCGCGAAACTATCACGGCGGACTACCTGCTCACGAACACGTACTCGGCCGAGTACATCGATGCAACAGTCGCGAAGATCGCCGCTGCCACAGATGCAGACAAGGGCGAGGTCATCCGATTGCTGCTTTCCGTCGACGCGAGTTACCTGGGCGCCGCCTTCGAAGAGGTGGACCACCACTACGGGACCGTCGAGAACTATCTGACCGCCGGGTTGGATCTTGCTCCCGAACTCGTCGGAGCTTTGGAAACCAAACTCGTGAGCTGACTCGCGAACAAAAAACTGCGGGCGCGTGACCTACTCAGTCACACGCCCGCAGTTTCAGTGTCATACAGTTTCAGTGTCCTGCAGTTTCAGTGTCCTGCAGTTTCAGCTCACCACCCGATCACATCACGGGAGTGGACCGCCTGCAGCGATCGCAGACAGTGTTGCGAACTCGTCGGCCTTGAGTGACGCGCCGCCGACAAGAGCACCGTCGACGTCGGTCTGGCCGACGATCTCTCCGACGTTCTTAGAGCTGACGCTACCGCCGTACAGGACGCGAACGCCTGCTGCGACCTCGGCGTCGGCAAGTTCGGCGACTGTTGCTCGCACCGCAGCGCACACTTCCTGTGCATCCGCGGCAGAAGCGACACGGCCGGTGCCGATGGCCCAAACAGGCTCGTAGGCGATGACGATCTTGGAGATCTCCTCCGCGCTCAGGCCCGCCAACGAACCCTTGAGCTGGTCGACGTTGTAGGCGACGTGATCGCCCGCTTCGCGGATCTCGAGGCCTTCGCCGATGCACACGATCGGCGTGAGGGCGTTCTTGAGAGCGGCCTTGGTCTTCGCGAGGACGGTCTCGTTGGTCTCACCGTGAAGGGTGCGACGCTCCGAGTGACCGACCACGACGAAGGTGCATCCGAGTTTGGCCAGCATGGAGCCGCTGATCTCACCCGTGAACGCACCCGAGTCCTGAGCCGAGACATCCTGCGCGCCGTAGGTGAGGAGGAGCTTGTCGCCCTCGATCAACGTCTGGACGCTTCGGATGTCGGTGAACGGCGGGATAACCGTGACGTCCACTTTGTCGAAGTACTTCGCAGGCAAGGAGAAAGCGATCTTCTGCACCAGGGCGATTGCCTCGAGGTGGTTCAGATTCATCTTCCAGTTGCCGGCGATCAACGGCTTACGTGCCATGTCGGATCAGCCTTCCAGTACTGCGATGCCGGGCAGCTCTTTGCCCTCGAGGTACTCGAGGGAAGCGCCACCACCGGTGGAAATATGCGAGAAGCCCTCGTCCGGGATACCGAGCTGACGCACGGCTGCTGCGGAGTCGCCACCACCGACGACGCTGAAGGCGCCCTTCTCGGTTGCCTCCACGATGGCCTCGGCGACACCACGGGTGCCTGCCTCGAACTTCGGGAACTCGAACACGCCCATCGGACCGTTCCAGAACACGGTCTTGGCGCCGGTCAGGATCGCGGCAAAGCGCTTGACCGACTTCGGTCCGATGTCCAGACCCATCCAGCCGTCGGGAATCTCGTCGAACGGAACGATCTTCGACTCGGCATCAGCCGAGAAGGAGTCCGCGACAACAACATCCTGAGGGATGTGGATGACGTCGGCGTACCGGTCGAGGAGATCCTTGCAGGTCCCGATCATGGACTCTTCGCACAGCGAATTGCCCACGGACACACCCTGAGCCGCGAGGAACGTGTAGAACATTCCGCCGCCGATCACCAGAGTGTCGACCTTCGGTGCCAGTGCCTCGATGACAGCCAGCTTGTCCGAGACCTTGGAACCACCGAGTACCACCGCGTACGGACGCGCTGCGTCCTGCGTGAGCTTGGCGAGCACCTCGACCTCGGCGCCGACCAGGTAACCCGCGTAGTGCGGGAGCAGCTTCGCGACGTCGAAGACCGACGCCTGCTTGCGGTGAACAACACCGAATCCGTCGGAGACGAATGCGCCGT
Organism: Rhodococcus sp. IEGM 1318; assembly: GCF_033142465.1. Classification (NCBI taxonomy): domain Bacteria; kingdom Bacillati; phylum Actinomycetota; class Actinomycetes; order Mycobacteriales; family Nocardiaceae; genus Rhodococcus; species Rhodococcus sp. IEGM 1318. Next base: position 90,810 of record NZ_JAWLSC010000009.1, on the reverse strand, counting down.
CGTCACCGACCAGCTCGACGAGAGCCTTGGCGAGCTTGACCCGCTCGGCTTCGTCCTTGCTGGTCTCGCGAGGGTCGAAACGGATGTTCTCGAGCATCAGGACGTCACCGTCGGTGAGTCCTTCGGAACGAGCCAGCGCGTCCTGTCCCACGACGTCACCGGCGAGTTGCACGTTGCGACCGAGGATTTCGGCCAACTTCGCGGCAACCGGCGCGAGGGAGAACTTGGGATCGGGCTGACCGTCGGGGCGCCCGAGGTGCGCGGTCACGATGACCTTCGCTCCACCCTCGGCAAGTGCCCGCAGGGTGGGAGCGGACGCGACGATGCGGCCCGGGTCCGTGATTTCTCCGCCATCCAACGGGACGTTGAGGTCGGAACGCACCAGTACGGTGCGCCCCTCGACCCCAGCGTCCAGCAGATCCTTCAGCGTCTGAACTGCCACTGTTATCGAAACTCCGCTCAGAGAGACTTGGCGACGAGGCCGATGAGGTCGGCGAGGCGGTTGGAGTAGCCCCACTCGTTGTCGTACCAGGAAACGATCTTGACCTGGTCGTCGATGACCTTCGTCAGACCCGAGTCGAAGATCGACGAGTGCGGGTCGGTGACGATGTCCGAAGAGACGATCGGTGCGTCGGTGTACTTCAGGATGCCCTTGAGTGGTCCTTCGGCAGCAGCCTTCATCGCGGCGTTGATCTCGTCGGCGGTGGCCGACTTCTTCAGGTTCGCGGTGAGGTCGGTGACAGAGCCCGTGGGGATCGGCACGCGCAGTGCGTAGCCGTCGAGCTTGCCGAGCAGCTGCGGGAGAACCAGGCCGATTGCCTTGGCTGCACCGGTGCCGGTGGGAACGATGTTGAGGGCGGCTGCGCGGGCGCGACGGAGGTCTGCGTGCGGAGCGTCCTGCAGGTTCTGATCCTGGGTGTACGCGTGGATCGTGGTCATCAGACCCTTGACGATGCCGAACTCGTCGTCGAGAACCTTGGCGATGGGGCCGAGGCAGTTGGTGGTGCACGACGCGTTGGAGATGATGTTCTGGCTGCCGTCGTACTTGTCGTCGTTGACGCCCATGACGATGGTGATGTCTTCACCCTTGGCCGGAGCCGAGATGATGACCTTCTTGGCGCCGGCTTCGAGGTGTCCCTTGGCCTTTGCGGCGTCGGTGAAGATGCCGGTGGACTCGACGACGACGTCGACGCCCAGCTCGCCCCAGGGAAGTTCGTTCAACGGGCCGCGGTGTGCGAGGGCCTTGATGCGCTGATCGCCGACAACGATCGTGTCGTCACCGTCGAGCGACACGTCGTACGGCAAACGGCCGAGGATGGAGTCGTACTTCAGCAGGTGAGCGAGCGTCGCATTGTCAGTCAGGTCGTTGACTGCCACGATCTCGATATCGGTGGTTCCGAGCGCCTTCTGCGCATCCACCGCCCTGAAGAAGTTACGTCCGATACGGCCGAAACCGTTTACGCCAACCCGGACAGTCACAATTCGCTCCTTTGACCATGATTCTGGTGTGCAACTTGACCCACGCATACTCCGAATCCGTGTGTGCACGACGCGGACGTGGGGTTCATCGGTCGATGTGACTCATACCCTAATGCGCGTGGCCCGAACGTGCGCAGCCCACCCTGACGGAGGGCAGGTCACCCCTCTTCGAGTAGCTCCGCATTCACTGCAGATTCGGTGTCGGGTATGCCCGTTTCCTTTGCCTTGCGATCAGCCATGGACAGCAGGCGACGGATACGTCCGGCAACGGCGTCCTTGGTCATCGGCGGGTCCGCCAACTGGCCCAGTTCTTCGAGGGACGCCTGCCGATGCTCGACGCGCAGTGCGCCCGCCGCGGCGAGGTGATCGGGCACGTCCTCGCCGAGGATCTCCAACGCACGCTCGACGCGTGCAGCAGCGGCGACGGCAGCGCGAGCAGAGCGTCGTAGGTTGGCGTCGTCGAAATTGGCGAGACGATTGGCGGTGGCGCGGACCTCGCGTCGCATCCGTCGCTCTTCCCACACCAGACGCGTGTCCTGGGCTCCCATTCGGGTCAGGAGATCGCCGATGGCCTCGCCGTCGCGGATCACCACACGGTCCGTTCCGCGCACCTCACGTGCCTTCGCCGAGATGCCGAGACGCCGCGCAGCCCCGACCAATGCCAGTGCGGCTTCCGGGCCCGGGCAGCTGACTTCGAGCGCCGACGAACGGCCTGGTTCGGTCAGGGAACCGTGCGCGAGGAACGCTCCGCGCCACGCTGCTTCGGCGTCGCCGACACTTCCGCCGACCACCTGCGCGGGCAAGCCGCGAACCGGGCGTCCGCGAAGATCGAGTAGTCCCGTCTGGCGAGCGAGCGCCTCACCTTCCTTCGCCACACGCACGATGTAGCGAGCGGACTTACGAAGTCCGCCTGCACTGAGTACGTGAACGTCGGCGCTGTAGGTGAACAGGTCGAAGATCTCCCGACGCAGTCGTCGCGCCGTGGAGCCCAGATCCACCTCCGCTTCGACGACCACCCGGCCACCGACTATGTGGAGTCCACCGGCAAAGCGCAGTAACGCGGAGACCTCTGCCTTGCGGCAGCTGACCTGAGTCACCACTAACCGGCTCAGTTCGTCCTTGACCTCCGCTGTCATTGCCACGAAGCGTTCTCCCTCTGTTCTTCGGAATACTGTTCTTGCCGGGAAGGCTGTGTCGAATCCCCCACTGCCGCACTGCTCGACAGTTCGGCCAAAACGTCGGCCAGTTTTGCCGGATCATGTACATGCGCTGCGCCCGGTGAGGTGTCCGCGACATCCGCGTACCTCACTTCGGCCGAAAATTGATCCGCCGCACGCTGCAGATGTTCACGTTCGCGCCCGGCAGGTACCGACGCCGAGTCGACCACCACGTAGTCGACCCGGAAATCGGGCACGTGTTGGGAGAGTACGTGCAGGTGACGCTCTGCGGAGAATCCGGCGGTCTCCCCCGGCTCGGGTGCGAGATTGAGCACCAGCACTTTTCGAGCCTTCGTCGACGAGAGTGATTCGACGAGTTCGGGTACCAGGACATGCGGGATCACGCTCGAGAACCACGACCCCGGGCCGAGGACGACAAGATCGGCACGATCGATCGCGGACACGGCGTCGGGGCACGCGGGAGGATTGGACGGGAGCAGTCTCACGCGCCGGACCTTGCCCGGCGTCGTCGCGACGGCAACCTGTCCACGAATGCAGCGGCTGACGCGGGGGTCCTCTTCGAGTCCTTGAACGTCGGCTTCGATCTCGAGCGCGATCGGCGACATCGGCAGCACACGGCCACGGATTCGCAGCAGTCGCGCCATCTCGTCGAGCGCGACCACTGGATCGCCGAGCACTTCGGTGAGGCCGGCCAGGATGAGATTGCCTACCGAGTGCCCGGCAAGCGCGCCGACACCGCCGAAGCGATGCTGGATGGTCCGCGTCCAGTCGACGATGTCGGGTTCGTCGGACGCCAGAGCCGCCAGCGCCATCCGTAGGTCGCCGGGCGGGATGACGCCGAGCTCGGCGCGCAGCCGGCCCGACGAACCACCGTCGTCGGCGACCGTGACCACCGCGGTGACGTCGACCGTCAGGCGTCTGACGGCTTGGAGGGTGGCGAACAATCCGTGCCCGCCGCCCAGAGCGACGATGCCCCGCCCCTCGAGCGCATCCGGCGAGTGCTGTGTCGGTTCACTCATTCGCGCCCCAGATCCCGGTGCACGATGCTGACCGAGATGTCTTCCTCGGAACCCAAACGCCTCGCGAGAGCTTCGGACATGGCCACGCTGCGGTGCTTACCGCCGGTGCACCCGACCGCAATTGTCATGTAGCGCTTTCCTTCTCGTCGATATCCGGCGATCGTCAAATCCACCAGATGACGGTAGGTGTCGAGATAGTCCTCGGCACCCTCTCGGGACAGCACGTAGTCGCGGACGTCGGCATCTTGACCGGTGTGCGGACGAAGTTCGGGGATCCAGTGGGGATTCGGCAGGAATCGAACGTCACAGACAAGATCGGCATCCATCGGCAGTCCGTACTTGAATCCGAACGACTGAACCGTCACCTTCATCGTGCGGTTGGCATCGTTCCCGAACGCCGTTTCGATCTTCTGGCGCAGCTGATGAGCCTTCAACGCCGACGTGTCGATGACCAGATCGGCGGCCGCCTTTACCACTGCCAACTGCCGACGCTCGGCTGCGATCCCCTCGGACAACGTGCCGTCGATGCCGTCGTTCTGCAAGGGATGGCTGCGGCGCACCTGTTCGAACCGCCGGATCAACACGTCGTCCGATGCTTCGAGGTAGAGCACCCGAGTGTGGATCGGTTCCGCCTCGAGTTCGGTGAGCACCCAACCGAGGTCTCCGGTGAAAAGTCGACTCCGCACGTCGATCACGACGGCGAGACGATCGACCGGCGGATCGGAGGTCAAACTCAGACCGACCATCCGGGAAATCAGCTCAGGTGGCAAATTGTCCGCGACATACCAGCCGAGGTCTTCGAGCACCTTGGCCGCGGTACTCAAACCTGCTCCGGACAATCCCGTCACCAGCAGGAAATCCATGGTTCGACTGTCTTTGGCGCTGTCGGTAGTCACTGTGCACTCGGCCCCGTCGTCGGCATGGACAATTCTCGCGACTCGGAGCCCTCGTCACCGCTACCGGATTCAGCGCTGGGCGCGTCAGCAGACGTAACAGGCGATTCGGATTCCTTGTCCAGCTCATCATCCCCTACCGCGGCGGGCAGCGCGCGAGCTTCAGCACCCGCATCGGCCGCAGCCGAATCCGTTCCCAGTGCGGCCAGAACTGCTGTGGCGGTGGTCTCACCGATACCAGGGACCTGCATGATCTCCTCGACCGTTGCCGTTTTCAGCTTCGCCACGGAACCGAAGTGAGCCACGAGAGCGGTACGACGAGTTTCACCGAGCCCCTTGACCGAGTCCAAAGCCGAAGCCGTCATGCGCCTCGAGCGCTTGCTGCGATGGAACGTGATCGCGAAGCGGTGAGCTTCGTCGCGGATGCGCTGCAATAGGTACAGCGACTCGCTCGTTCGGGGAAGGATCACCGGATCTTCCTCGCCCGGCACCCATACCTCTTCGAGGCGTTTGGCCAACCCGACCACCGCGACGTCGGTGACACCCAGCTCGTCGAGGACAGCAGCTGCCGCCGTGACCTGAGGGGCGCCGCCGTCCACGACGAACAGATTGGGTGGATAGGCGAAGCGCCGAGGCCGACCGGTGGCCGGGTCGATCGCCGCTTCGGGAGCGAGATCTCCGCCGTCCGCGTCCATGGTCGCCGCCGAGGCCGCTAGAACGCCCAGGTCGCGGTTGTGGCGCAGGAACCGCCGGCGGGTGATCTCGGCGATACTCGCCACGTCGTCGGAATGACCGTCGCCGGCAGCTTCCTTGATTGCGTAGTGCCGGTAGTCCGACTTGCGCGGGAGCCCGTCCTCGAACACGACCAGTGACGCCACGACGTCGGTACCCTGGACGTGACTGATGTCGATACATTCGATTCGTAGCGGAGCCGAATCCAGGTCCAGCGCTTCCTGGATGCCCTGCAGCGCCGCAGATCGTGAAGTGAAATCCCCGGCACGCTTCAGCTTGTGCTGCGCCAGAGCCTCTTTCGCATTTCGCTGGACTGTTTCGGCGAGGTCCTTCTTGTCGCCGCGTTGCGGAACCCGCAGTTGCACTTGCGATCCCCGGAGCTCGCTCAACCACGCCTGGATCTCGGTCGCATTGGCCGGCAGTACCGGCACGAGAACTTCCTTGGGTACGGCGCTGATCCCGGCCCCGGAGCCCGCTCCCGGGTCGAGGGCCGCCTGCTCTCCGTAGAACTGCGTGAGGAACTGTTCGACCAGAATCGGCAGGTCCGACTCGGCGTCGAGCGCAGCCCAGTCGATGGCGTCGCCTGCCTTCTCCACGACCCATCCACGCTGACCGCGTACACGTCCGCCGCGCACGTGGAACACCTGGACCGCGGCCTCGAGATCATCGGTGGCAAAGGCGACGAGATCAGCGTCGGTGCCGTCACCGAGCACCACTGCCTGCTTCTCGAGTGCCTTCCGCAAGGCTCCGATGTCGTCACGCAGACGAGCTGCGGTCTCGAAGTCGAGATCCTCGGAAGCCTGCTGCATGCGCTTTTCGAGGTCTTTGACCAGCTTGTCGGTGCGGCCGGCGAGGAAGTCGCAGAAATCTTCGACGATCTGTCGATGCTCCATGGCACTGACGCGGCCGACGCAGGGCGCCGAGCACTTGTCGATGTAGCCGAGCAGACACGGACGGCCGATCTGGTTGTGCCGTTTGAAGACTCCGGACGAGCACGTTCGTGCGGGAAAGACTCGTAGCAGCAGATCGAGAGTTTCGCGGATCGCCCAGGCATGGGAGTAGGGACCGAAGTACCGGACGCCCTTGCGCCGCGGACCGCGGTAGACGAACAACCGCGGGAACTCTTCGTTGAGCGTCACAGCGAGAACCGGATACGTCTTGTCGTCGCGGTACCGCACGTTGAACCGCGGATCGAATTCCTTGATCCAGTTGTACTCGAGCTGAAGCGCTTCGACTTCGGTACTGACGACGGTCCACTCGACGCTGCCGGCAGTGGTCACCATCTGCCGCGTACGGGGATGAAGCGTCGTGACGTCCGCGAAGTACGAGTTCAAACGTGAACGGAGGCTTTTCGCCTTACCGACGTAGATGACCCGACCATGCGGATCACGAAATTTGTAGACGCCCGGCGCGGCCGGAATGGTTCCGGTAGCGGGGCGGTAAGTCGAGGGATCCGGCACGGTTTCAGGTTAGTCGCCGCCACCGACCGACTCGGAAACGCGCAGGATGCGGGCACCGAACCGGCCGGAAGACGTCAGTTGCTCTTGTGCGCGACCGGTGCGTAGCGGTCGGCGAGTTCGCGGAACTTACCGACCGTGTCGACGGCGTACTCGCGGTCGTTGGACTGGATCGCCATCACTGCCATGTACTCGTCGTCGGGCAATTCGATGCGTGCCCAGGCGGCGCCGTCGGGGAACGAGAGCCCCTCGAACAGATCCCAGTCGACGATCTTCTCGCCCAGGATGTTTCGTACGGCGATTCCTTGCTTGCCCACCTTGACACGAGGCCGGGTCAACATCAGTACACCGAGAGCAAGAATGGTGCCGATGCCGGCCATCGCAATTTGGTCCGCGGCGCGGAAGTACACGCCGGTGGACCCCTGGCGGAGCAGAAGCGCAAGTGTGACGTGAACGATCACCAGAAGGACAGCGACGCCGATCGCGTACCGCGTCGACTTACGCGGTGAGGCGATCAGTTCCCAGTTCTCGTTGTCGCCGGGTGTGCTCATCGAAACGAATCCTCGGTCCATGGTGCTCGGAGATGACGCAGGGTCACTGCGGTGTCCAGTGCGGCGGCGCAGGCCTGTGCGCCCTTGTCCTCGACGCTACCCGGCAGACCTGAACGGTCAAGAGCCTGCTGCTCGGTGTCGGTGGTCAGGACACCGTTCCCCACGGGAGTACTTTCGTCGAGCGAGACGCGTGTGAGGCCGGCGGTAACCGCGTCGCACACGTACTCGAAGTGCGGAGTACCACCGCGGATGACGACGCCGAGTGCAACAACGGCGTCGTGGGTGCGAGCCAACGCCTGCGCAACGACCGGTAGTTCGATCGCACCGGCGACACGGACCAGTGTCACGTCCTTGATCTGTGCCTGCTCGGCGACGCGCTGTGCGCCGGCGATCAGGGCCTCGGAAATGGTCGCGTGCCACTGCCCGGCAACGATCGCCAGCTTCAGATCCTTGGCCTCGGCGATCGCGAGTTGCGGCTGACCTTCGCCGCTCACAGTGCGGTTCCGGGCTGTGCTGAGTCCTGGTTCGCCTCGTACTCGTCGAGTCCGATCAGATCGTGGCCCATCCGGTCGCGTTTGGTGCGCAGGTAGGTGAGGTTTTCGGCATTCGCGCGCAGCGGCATCGGAACGCGGTCGGTGATCTGCAGGCCGTAGCCGTCCAGACCGACACGCTTGGCCGGGTTGTTGGTCAGCAGACGCATCGACGAGATGCCCAGATCAACGAGGATCTGCGCACCGATGCCGTAGTCGCGGGCGTCGGCAGGAAGTCCGAGTTCGAGATTGGCGTCGACGGTGTCGGAACCGGCGTCCTGGAGCTGATAAGCCTGCAGCTTGTGCATCAGACCGATGCCACGACCCTCGTGTCCGCGCATGTACAGGACGACGCCTCGGCCTTCCTGAGCGACCATGTCCAGTGCAGCATCGAGTTGCGGGCCGCAGTCGCACCGCAGCGAACCGAAGACGTCGCCGGTGAGGCACTCGGAGTGAACGCGGACGAGTACGTCGCTACCGTCACCGTCCGGGCCCGCGATGTCGCCGCGCACCAGCGCGACGTGCTCGACTTCGTCGTAGATGCTGGTGTAGCCGACAGCGGTGAACTCACCGTGACGGGTGGGGATGCGGGCTTCGGCGATACGCAGCACGTGCTTCTCGTGCTTGCGACGCCACGCGATGAGGTCGGCGATCGAGATCAGTGCAAGGTTGTGTTCGTCGGCGAAGACTCGCAACTCGTCGGTCTGAGCCATCGCGCCCTCGTCCTTCTGGCTGACGATTTCGCAGATGACGCCGGCGGGACGCAGGTCTGCCATGCGGGCAAGGTCGACTGCAGCTTCCGTGTGGCCCGGACGACGCAGTACTCCGCCTTCCTTCGCGCGGAGCGGCACTACGTGGCCGGGACGAGTGAAATCGTTGGCGCCGGTTTCGGGGTTGGCGAGCAGACGCATCGTCGCTGCGCGGTCCGATGCCGAGATGCCGGTACCGATTCCCTCACGGGCGTCGACGGTCACTGTGTAGGCGGTGCCGTGCTTGTCCTGGTTGGTGGCGTACATCGGGGGCAGGCCCAACCGATCGCAATCGTCACCGTCGAGCGGCACGCACAGGTAGCCGGAGGTGTAGCGAACCATGAACGCCACCAGCTCCGGGGTGGCCTTCTCGGCGGCGAAGATGAGATCGCCTTCGTTCTCACGATCCTCGTCGTCCACAACGACAACAGCTTTACCTGCAGCGATATCTGCTACTGCGCGCTCGATACTGTCGAACCTGGTCACGTGCTCGCACTCCAAAGTCTTGACTTTTCACATCATCGAATACAACGAGTGCATCCGACGGATGCACTCACAACCCTACGACCAATCGGACGGGTCCGATCAGCCTGGTCCTACCGACCGGCAGAGTGAAGTCGCTCGACGTACTTCGCGATCACGTCCACCTCGAGGTTCACCGGAGTGCCGACCACCGCGGTACCGAGCGTCGTCAACTCCAACGTCGTGGGGATCAGTGAGATCTCGAAGTACTCGAACCCACGGTCGCCGCCCAGCGCGGAGACCGTCAGCGAGACACCGTCGACGGTGATCGAACCCTTCTCCACGACGTAACGGGAAATGGAGTCCGGCAGTGCGATCCGCACTACCTCCCAGTTCTCGGAAGGCGAGCGGGAGATGACATGGCCCGTTCCGTCGACGTGCCCTTGAACCAGGTGACCGCCGAGTCGGCTGTTCAGCGCCGCGGCACGCTCGAGGTTGACGCGAGAGCCGACGTCCAACTTCGCCAGGCTCGAGCGGTTCAGCGTTTCCTGCATGACGTCTGCGGTGAACGAACCGTCTGCGAGCACGTCGACGACCGTCAAGCACACACCGTTGACCGCGATCGAATCACCGTGACCGGCGTCGGAGGTGACCAGTGGCCCGCGCACTGTGAACCGTGCAGCATCGACCAGTTCTTCCTTGGCGACAATTTCGCCGAGTTCTTCCACAATTCCTGTGAACACGCGCCCTACTCCTCGTTCCCCGGAGCAGAACTCTCCGGAACCAGACTCAACAAAATATCGGGGCCGATCGTTACCGCGGACTCCAAACGGAATCGGTGGGCGTCGGTAATGGTGTGCACTCCGGCATCGACGAGCGCGGAAGCGCCCGCGCCGAGAAGTATCGGCGCGATGTACGCCTCGATGACGTCGACATATCCGGCGGCGAGGAATGCTCCGGCCAGACGTGGCCCACCCTCGAGCAGTACGTCTGTGTACTCCCCCAACGCCTCGACCACTTCGTCGATGTTATCGGTGTTGAGCACCAGAGTCGGCGCGGTTTCATCGAGAACGCTTGCAGTCGAAGGTATTTCACGCTTTCCGACGACGACGCGCACGGGCTGGTGCCCCGCGAGCTCACCCGTGGGCTGACGCGCCGTCAGCCACGGATCGTCGGCGAACACGGTGCCGGTGCCGACCACAATTGCGTCGATCTGTGCCCGCTGCGCATGCACGCGCGCTCTCGCCTGCGGACCGGTGATCCACTGACTCGTTCCGTCCTCGGCGGCGCTGCGTCCGTCCAGGCTGGCTGCGTACTTCCACGTGATGTGCGGGCGACCGGTGCGCTGTTTGTGCAGCCAGGATCGCAGTGGACCAGCTTCCACCTCGGGTGCTCGCAGTCCGGCCGTGACGCTGATGCCGGCTCGCATGAGCGTCGCTGCGCCGCCTGAGGCTTCCGGATTGGGATCACCGACTGCGTACACAACTGCCGAGACTCCGGCGTCGATCAACGCCTGTGAGCAGGGTCCGGTTCGTCCCTGGTGATTGCACGGTTCCAGTGTCACCACTGCCGTACCACCACGCGCTGCATCGCCGGCCTCGTCGAGAGCCACGACCTCCGCGTGCGGTCCGCCAGGCGGTTGCGTCATACCGACGCCTGCGATGGTGCCGTCGGCCGCCAGGATGACCGCGCCGACGGGCGGGTTGGGGCTGGTGAATCCGCGCGCGGAATCAGCTGCGGCCAGCGCGATCTGCATCGCGGCGTCGAGATCAGCCGTCGACGCCTGTCCACCCTTTGCCATCGAGCGGCTCAGACCGACAGCGTCAGGTGCGGCGACGCCGAGGCAGCCTGCGCACGGAGCTTGCGCACCGCCTCACCGGGATCGCTGGCTCCGTACACCGCCGAACCGGCGACGAAGCAGTCGATACCTGCTTCCGCTGCCTGCTCGATCGTGGAAGCGTTGATGCCGCCGTCGATTTCGACGAGCAGCGTCAGCTCACCCGAATCGACGAGCTTGCGAATTGCGCGTGCCTTGTCGAGCACCTGCGGCATGAAGGACTGGCCGCCGAAGCCGGGTTCGACGCTCATGATCAGAAGGGTGTCGAAGTCCTTGAGAATTTCGAGGTAGTCGTCGATCGGGGTTCCCGGCTTGACGCTCAGCCCGGCCTTGGCGCCCGCCGCGCGAATGTCGCGGGCAACCGAACGCGGATCGTCGGTGGCCTCGGCGTGGAACGTGACGTTGTACGCGCCGGCCTCGGCGTACGGCGGTGCCCAGCGCTCGGGGTTCTCGATCATGAGGTGGCAGTCGAGCGGAATATCCGTCGCCTTCAGCAGACTCTCGACGACGGGCAGACCGAGCGTGAGATTGGGAACAAAATGCGCGTCCATCACGTCGACGTGAAGCCAGTCGGAGCCGGACACGGCAGTCGCTTCATCGGCGAGTCGAGCAAAATCTGCGGACAGAATGGACGGTGCAATCATCGGGGAAGCCACGACGCCGAGTTTAGCTGTGCTTCATTGCCGACCGTGCATGCACATCGACTGTGCTTCATCGCCGACCGTGCATGCACATCGACTGTGCTTCATCGCCGACCGTGCATGCACCACGGAGCAGGTGCAACCTGGTTAGTTCTTCACGACACTCCGCAGCTTGCGCACCTTGGCGGGTGCCTTGATCCGCCACGCATCTTCGAGCATCTCCGCCAAGCGCACCTCGTCGATCAGTTCGAGGTGCACGAGGATGGAGCCGTGACCGTGATAGTGATCTGTCGTGAAGAAAGGCGCCTCACCACTGGCGAGGAGCGCTTCCTTCTCGTCCAGACCGCACATCAAAACCAAGGCGCCCTCCGCTTCGGTGCGGAGTCGCGCAAAAGTCTTGCCTGCCACCTTGAGTGCCGGGGTGTTGTACGAGGTCGACTCCTCCACGGAGGGAAGAGCCGAACCCAGCACTACAACCTGTTCCCACGTAACCATGTAGGCACCATACGACTACCGATGCCCAGAAGTCATCCGATCAGGCCAGCGGCTTGCGCAAAGCGGCCATGAACATCGCGTCCGTGCCGTGCCGGTGTGGCCACAACTGAACCGAAGTCCCGTCTCCGACGTCCGGAACACCGGGCACCAGTTGCTTGGTGTCGAGTTCCACGACGCCGTGACGCCGCACTGCGTCGGCGACGACTGCCAGCGTTTCCGACAGGTGCGGCGAACATGTCGAGTACAGCACCACTCCGCCGGGGCGTACCAGTTCGATTGCAGCGGCGAGCAATTCGCGCTGCAACTTCACGAGCGGCGCGACATCGGACGGCTGGCGACGCCAACGAGCTTCCGGGCGCCGACGCAGGGCACCCAAGCCGGTGCAGGGAGCGTCGACGAGGATGCGGTCGTAGCCGGGTTCGAGTCCGGATTCACGGCCGTCCGCCACGTGCACGTCCACGGGAAGCTCTCGAGTGGTCTTGCGGATCAGCTCGGCACGGTGTTCGACGGGCTCGACGGCGTCGAGCCGTCCGCCTTCGATACCGGCAAGAGCGCCGAGAAGCGCCGCCTTACCTCCTGGACCTGCGCAGAGGTCGAGCCAGCGGCCGGCGTCTTCACCTTCGAGAGGAGCAATGCTGAGGGCGCGGGCAACCAGCTGACTGCCCTCGTCCTGCACGCCCGCCAAGCCTTGGCGAACCGCCTCGAGCTGTCCGGGGTCACCGCCGTCGAGATGCACGGCGTACGGCGAGTACGGCCCGATCTCGCCGCCGGTCACCAGCGCGAGCTCCTCGGCGGAGATCTCACCTGGGCGGGCGACGAGGTGCACGGCGGGGCGGGCGTCGTCGGCGATCAGGACGTCTTCGAGCTCTCCGGCTGCGGCGCCGAGCGAGTCCGCAAACACCTGCGCGATCCACAGAGGATGAGCGTGCTCGAAGGCGAGTCGGCCGATCGGGTCCTTCGGGGCCAGCAGCTCGACCCACTCGTCCTGAGTGCGTTCGGAGACACGACGCAGGACTGCGTTGACGAATCCTGCTCGGCCCTGACCGTTTTCGGCGCGAACGAGGTCAACCGAGGTGGCAACAGCGGCGTGCGGGGCAACGCGGGTCCGCAACAGTTGATACGAGCCCAGACGGAGAACGTCGAGCAGGGTTCCGTCGATCTCCTCGATCGGCCGACCCGCTGCATGCGCGATGACCGCGTCCAACAGACCCTGAGCGCGTGCGGCACCGTACGCGAGTTCGGTTGCCAGCGCAGCGTCGCGCGCGTCGAGCTTGCGATCGCGAAGCAGTCCTGGCAGTACCAGGTTGGCGTACGCGTCACGTTCACGGACCGCGCGAAGTACGTCGCGCGCAGCCAGTCGCGGTTGATCGAGCCCGGCGGTGGCCGGATCCGGTCGCTTGGCCTGCTTCGGCTTGGTGTTCTTTCCACCGGCTGCGTTCTTGGCTCCGGGACCCTGTGTCCGTCGTGCCGGTCGTCGTGATTCGGTCACTGTGCTCGTACCTCCGCGTCGAGTCGGGCACCGCGTGCCCAGTCCCCTGCCGACATCAATTTCTTGCCCGGGGGCTGAACCTGCCCGAGTCGTACCGCGGTGGTCGCGGTACCGATGTACAGACCATCCTTGCGTACCGAGATCTCACCGGTTGCCAGGGTCTCGTCCGTGACGGTGACCGGCCCGACCTTGACCCGTAGGTCACCGATCATCGTCCACGCGCCGGGCGCGGGGGTGACGGCACGGATGTGACGGTCGATCGTGCGCGCGGGCAACTCCCACTTCACACGGGCAGCCTCCACAGTCACCTTGGGGGCGTACGAGACGCCGTCGGCCGACTGCGGAACCGCGTTGATCTCTCCGGCCTCGAGTCCGTCGAGTACTGATTCGAGTAGGGCAGCGCCGTTTTCCGCGAGACGTCCGAGCAGGTCGCCTGCCGTATCGGTGTCACGAATTCGCTCGGTCATCACTCCGTACACCGGGCCGGTATCCATACCGGCTTCCAAACGAAACGCGCTGGCTCCGGTCACCTCGTCACCGGCACTGATCGCGGCCTGCACCGGCGCGGCACCGCGCCAGGCGGGGAGCAGGGAGAAATGCAGATTGACCCAACCGAATTTCGGGATGTCGAGTACGTTCTGCGGCAACAAGTTTCCGTAGGCGACAACGGGTGCGCAGTCCGGTTCGAGCCGTGCGAGTTCGGCCGCGAAGTCGGGATCGGACGCCTTGGTCGGTGTCAGCACCGGGATACCGTGCTCGTCGGCGAGCAATCCGATCGGCGATCGGGTGACATTTCGGCCTCGACCGGCAACGGCGTCGGGACGCGTGACGACAGCGACCACTTCGTGGTTGGCCGACTCGATGAGCCGACGCAAGGAGGGAACAGCCGGTTCCGGTGTCCCGGCGAACACGACGCGCATGTCAGCTCTCCCGTTTCGGTGGGCTCTTCGGACTCTGATCAGCCGATCGGCCTGTCGAACGCGGTGGACTGCAACTCACGAAAATGCTCCCGGATGTGTCGGTGGATGGAACTGTCAGTCTAAGGACTGCACGAGCTGCGACCTACCTCCCGCCACACCGCATCAGTTTCTCGAGAATTTCTTTGCTCAGAACCCTGCAGATTCACCGGTCGTCGGTATTGACTGTTTCTGTCGTCGCCACTCGGCGGAGGCTGATACGGGCAACACCGATCACACGGAGGAACTTAGATGGCAGGCATCGACAGTAAGTTCGACAAGGCCTACGCGGGAAAGTCCGTCGAAGAATTGGCGGACGCCCCGGTGGCGGCACTCAACGGCGTAAGCGATTCGGACGCAGAACATTTGAAGGCAGCGTTCAACATCAAGACGGTCCGCGATCTGGGAACCAACAAGTTCTTCCTGTGGGCTCAGGCCACTGCCAAGCTCGCCGAGTAAGGATCCTGACCGAAGTGATTTCGGCGCTCACGAATTGGCGTCGATGACCACTCGAGGAATATCCGTGCCGAGCGGCACCGCGCTACACGAAGCGTGCCGCTCGGCGTCGGGATCCAGAACCGTCCGGATGACGTCGATCACGTAGGGGTCGTACGGCATGCGGAAATGACCGGTCAGGTTCGACGGGCACAGATCCTGGAGAACGATGTTCTCCGTACCGGCGTTCCGCAGTGCGATGTTCGAAGATGGCTGGATCATCTCGTCGACAGTCGACCCGATTGTCGTGTAGCGCACACCGGGTACGGTGTCACCGCCGTCGTTGAGCGCGTTCAACGTATCGGAACCCTGCATCTGCTCGCGGACAGCTCGGGAGAAGACTTCTTCGACGAAGTCTTCTCCACCGGGGATCGCGCGGACGATCGGAACCAACCCGAACATCACCCCGCCGTAGGTCGGCGAAGCCAAACCGACCCAATGATCGACGTAGGCGTCCCCGCCCATCTTGTTGACGTAGTACCGCGTCACCGTCGCGCCTTGCGAATAGCCGATGACGTCGACCTTGTCCGCGCCCGTCGCGGTCAGCACCTGATCGACGAAGGAAGCGAACGCGGTGGCACTACCGACTATGTCGCCGACGCCGTACGTCTCATGTGCGACGTCCCCGTCTTCTTCTTTGATCGCACCGCCGTAGTTGAGGGCGAATACGCAGTATCCGTCCTCGGCGAGTGCGGGTGACAGAGCCGCCCAATCCGCGTACGCCTCGGTGTCGGTCCCGTGGGCGAGCACAACCGGCCGGGGATGCGCTGCGGAGGGCGCACATCCGAAATCGTTCGACCCGGCAGGGGCAGATCCGGGATGAGCATGCGCGAATGCGGTGGCTACGGAACGGGACACCTGGCCTGGGCCGATGCCGAGGGGAACGTCCATCGCATCGGCACTCGAGGACGGGAGCGCCGGTGCGGCAGCCGATATCGCGGGCGGTGCTCCGATCAGCAGCGCCACTGCTACCGAAAATGTCAGTCCCACAGACCGTTTGACGCCAGACATTGTTCCTGCTCCTGCTCTGATCCTACGAGGGAGCTGACCGTAACACCAGAAAGTTCGGGGCGCATACCCTACCGAACAGTAGGTATCTGGCGTCTCAATTGCCGCCTTCACCGGCATCGTCACCGGCGAGCACTCGGTACAACGATTTGCGTGCCTCGACCAGCACGTCGGCTGCGGCCTTGACCTGCGCGGGCGTGCCGACGGCGGCCACTTGACCGGCCGCGCCCATCAACTGGCCGATCAGTTCACGAAGGTCCTGCTCAGGCTCCCCCACGCTGAGACGAACGTCATCCCACGGCGCCCCGAGATCGGCGCGATGCTCCTCGACGTACGCAACCCCTTCTTCGGTCAGCTTGGCAGTCTTGCGACCGGCGACCTTTTCGATGATCACCAGACCTTCGTCCTCGAGTTGGGACAGGGCGGGATAGATGGAGCCCGGACTCGGCTTCCAGACGCCGCCACTGCGCTCGACGATCTGTTGAATCAATTCGTAGCCGTGCATCGGCTCTTCGGCAATCAAGAGCAGAATCGCGGCGCGCACGTCTCCGCGACGGCCGCGGCCACCACGTCCTCGCCCGCGACCGAACTGTGCGCCCGGACCGAAGCCGGGGCCGGGTCCGCCGTCGGGACCGAATCGCCCTCGTCGGTGGCCTCTGCGTGGCATGTCGCCGAAGCCCGGACGCTCTTGCGGTCGACCACGACGCCCGCCGTCGTGCTCGCGGGGAGCGCCATCCGGCGCGCCATCGTCCGTCGGCACCCACATCACAAAGGGCGGCCGCTGCTCACGTCCGAAAGCGCCGAAAAAGCCTCGACGGCCGAACATCCCCTCGTTCGGGAAACTTGCATCCATCGTCAAACCTCCATCACTATCGTTGATAGTTCGACGATATATCGTCATACCGGAGTTCGCAAGATTATCGGTACGCGCAAGCACGCACCTGCTCACGCGACACTCAGCCGATGCGGCGCGGATCGATCTGAATGCGGACCGGACCCGAAGACTTCCGCGCACTGCGCGCGGCACGCGCATGTGCCAGAGCATCCGCAAGGCCGCGACCGTCCTTACGTGGGACGCGGACCAGCATTCGCTCCGGCGCGACACCACTCTCGTCCTCACCGGAATACGGAAGCCGCTCCCCCGCAGGCAATTCCACTGGGCCAAGAAGCACAGCACTCGCCGGTAGTTCAGCCGACTCCACCAGCTCCGCGATCGCAGCGGATCCACCGTCGATCGCAGCCATGTGCACGGCCGGAGGAAAGCCGACCTCGTCTCGCTCCTCGAATTGAGACTGTGCGTGTCCCACCGGATCCCACCGGACCAATGCCTGCACCGTCGGGATACCCGAGTCCGCGACAACCACAACTTCCCCGCCTTCGGACAGCGGAATCACCATGGCAGCAGCCGACATCCAGCGTCTGAGTGTTTCCTCGGCGGCGCGAAGGTCCGGCCGACCGAGCAACGCCCATCCGTCGAGCAGAAGCGCTGCGCCGTAGCCGCCCGTCATCACGGGCTCCGCACCGACCGTCGACACCACCAATGCGGGCCCGTGCGGCAATTCCTTGACCACATCACCGCCCCCGGACAGTACGACTTTCACTCCGGGAAATGCCCGCCCGAGCTCTTCGGCAGTTCGGCCGGCACCGACCACGACCGCCCGCAACGCTTTCGCGCCACACGCATGACATCGGTAGGCGGCATCGGCAACCCCGCACCAGCGGCACGCCGGGGTCCCGGCGCCGTCCGGACCAGCCGCAGCGGGAAGCGCCAGTGGACCGTTGCACCGACGGCACCGTGCCGGGGCACGGCACTTTCCGCAGGCCAAGGTCGGTACGTACCCCCGGCGCGGCACCTGCACCAGGACTCCGTTGCCCTCGCCGAGGGCGCGCCGGGCAGCCGCGAATGCAATGGCGGGCAACCGAGCCGCTCTTGCTCCCGGATCGCGGGCCAAGGCTTGATCGCTGTCGGCCAGCGCCGTGATCTTGGGTGCGTGGGCCCGAACGACGTCCCGCGTGGCGACCAGATCGTGCGCCCATCCCGAATCGACGAGAACCTGGGCTTCTGCGGTTCGTGAGAACCCACCGATCACCACGGCGCACCCGGCGACGTAGCCACGCAGGACGGCAACTTCACGGGCATGTGGATACGGCGACCGCGGCTCGGAGAGATTGTCGTCGCCGTCGTCCCAGACGACAACCAGACCGGTCTCGGGTGTCGGCGCGAAAACAGCGCTCCGCGTGCCGACAACGATCCGGGCGGTCCCGCGCAGTGCAGCGAGCCACTTTCGGTATCGCATGGCTGGTCCCAATCCCGCGGACAGACCCACCACGGCATCAGCTCCGGAGAGTTCGGTGCATGCGGCGAGTACGCGGTCCAGGTCGCGTTGGTCGGGCACAACAAGAATCGCGGATTTCCCGCTTGCCGCTACTGCGCCGGCGAGTTCGGCCAGACGCAAGGGCCAGTTTTCGCCGGGCAACGCCTGCCAGACTGCGCGCGGACTTTTCGATTCGCGAATCGCGGTCAGGAATGCGTCACCGAATCTGTAGAGATACCAACCATGTTCGATCAGTTCCGGAGCAGACGGCGGCTCCGCAGGCTCCCACACTTCGGCTTCGACCTTCGCGTGGCGCGGCGGTACCGCCAAGCGGAGAACATCGGCACGGGTTCCGGCGTAGCGTTCGGCCACGCGATCGACGACCTGCGCGATTTCGGCCGTCAGGACCCGTTCGGACGAGATGACGCGTTCGAGCCAGCCGAACTTCCCCTGGTGGTCACTGGTTGCCTCGCGCGAGACGATGAAGCCGTCCACCAACCGACCAGCGAAGCGGATACGCACCCGGACTCCGGGCTGCGCATCCGCTTCGAGTTCACGAGGAACGAGGTAGTCGAATTCACGGTCGAGGTGAGCGAGCGGGAGCATCGGCAGCACCCGGGCGACCGGATCGACTTCTGCCGCTACTCTTTCCGCGCCCACCCGCGCCCCGTCTGTACGTCAGTGATCAGAGACCAGCTGCGCTACGCAGCTTGTCGGCACGATCCGTGCTCTCCCACGGGAGCTCGATGTCGGTGCGACCGAAGTGACCGTACGCCGCCGTCTGCGCGTAGATCGGACGCAGCAGGTCGAGGTCGCGGATGATCGCTCCCGGACGCAGGTCGAAGATCTCGGTGATCGCCTTCTGGATCCGTGCCGGATCGGTCTTCTCGGTGCCGAAGGTTTCGACGAAGAGTCCGACCGGGGCTGCCTTGCCGATGGCGTAGGCAACCTGAACCTCGATGCGGTCGGCCAGACCTGCGGCAACCGCATTCTTCGCGACCCAGCGCATAGCGTAGGCAGCGCTGCGGTCGACCTTTGACGGATCCTTGCCGGAGAATGCGCCGCCACCGTGACGAGCCATTCCGCCGTACGTGTCGACGATGATCTTGCGACCGGTCAAGCCGGCATCACCCATCGGGCCACCGAGGACGAACTTGCCCGTCGGGTTGACCAGAAGACGAACGTCAGAGGTGTCCAGGTCGGTGAGGTTCACGTCGGTCAGCACCGAGTGGAGTACCTTCTCGCGAAGGTCCGGCGTCAGCAGGTTGTCGAGGTCGATGTCCGCTGCATGCTGGGTGGAGATGACCACGGTGTCGAGACGAACGGCCTTGTCGCCGTCGTACTCGATGGTGACCTGGGTCTTACCGTCCGGGCGCAAGTACGGCAGCACGCCGGACTTGCGGACCTCGGTCAACCGGCGGGACAGACGATGCGCCAGCGCGATGGGCAGCGGCATCAGTTCCGGAGTGTCGGTGGTGGCGTAGCCGAACATCAGGCCCTGGTCGCCGGCACCCTGACGGTCGATCTCGTCGTCACTGATTCCGTCGACGCGAGCCTCGTGCGAGTGATCGACACCCTGTGCGATCTCGGGTGACTGGGCGCCGATCGCGACGTTCACGCCGCACGAGTTTCCGTCGAAACCCTTCGCGGAGCTGTCGTAGCCGATCTCGAGGACCGTATCGCGCACGATCTTCGGGATATCCGCGTACGCAGTGGTGGTGACCTCGCCGGCTACGTGAACCTGGCCGGTGGTGACCAGCGTTTCGACGGCCACGCGGGCGCGCGGGTCCTGGGTGAGCAGCGCGTCGAGGATCGAGTCGCTGATCGCGTCACAGATCTTGTCCGGGTGCCCCTCGGTGACGGACTCGCTGGTGAATAGCCGACTGCCGGACTTGCTCACAGATCTCCCTCTCGACGACTGAGTTCTTGACTACAGCTTATTGAAGTATCCGAATCACCGTTCGGTGACCGTTTTGTCATGCTTTGTTAGCTGGGGGCTGAGCCGACGATAACGGTTGGACCGCCTGCGCAACACCCTTGCACTCACCCGATTATCGTGGGGTAACTCTCACCACCGGGCGCGAGTCGCTACTCGGGGAAGAGCTTGACCAGGGCGTCGAGCACTCGGCTGGCCATCAGGGCCTTGGATCCGTGCTCGAGAGCGGACTCCGAACCGTCCGAACCGAGCAGCCAACCGTCGTTGTGATCGACCTCGAACGCCTTGCCCTCGCCGACAGCATTGACGACGAGGAGGTCGCAGCCTTTTCGGGCAAGCTTGGAGCGGGCGTAACTGAGAACGTCACCGTGAGCGTCACCGGTCTCTGCGGCGAATCCGACGATGACCGTTCGAGCATCCAGATCGCCGTCACGACGCGCTTCGACGAGGCCGGCGAGTATGTCGGCATTCCGAGTGAGGCTGATCGAGTCGGGTTCGTTTGCGCCCTTCTTGATCTTGCTGCCTTCGACGGTGGTGGGGCGGAAGTCCGCGACAGCCGCAGCCATGACGACTCCGTCGTGTCCGGGTGCGTGCTTCTCGACTGCCAGTCGGAGATCTTCGGCCGTCTTGATGTGCACGACGTCGACGGCGGCAGGGTCGGCGAGATCTGCCGTGTAGCCGGCGATCAGCGTGACGTGTGCGCCGCGTTGTACGGCCAGACGGGCGAGTGCGTATCCCTGTTTGCCCGAGCTGCGATTACCGAGAAAACGCACGGGATCAAGAGGCTCGCGAGTACCGCCGGCGGTGACCAGAATGCGGCGACCTTCCAGGTCTCGCGGCAATGCATCCGAGCGCTCGAGGAGCAACGACGCCAAACCGACGATCTCGTCGGGCTCGGGAAGTCGCCCCGCTCCGGTGTCTTTACCGGTCAAACGCCCGGAAGCAGGTTCGATCACGTGGACGCCGCGCGAGCGCAGTGTCGCGACGTTGGACACCGTTGCGGGGTGTTCCCACATCTCGGTGTGCATTGCGGGGGCGAAGACGACCGGACAGCGAGCGGTCAACAAAGTGGCCGTCAAGAGGTCGTCTGCGCGGCCCATGACAGCTCGCGCCATCAGATCAGCGGTTGCCGGCGCGATGACAACGAGATCGGCTTCCTGTCCGAGGCGGACATGCGGAACCTGCGGGACGTCGTTGAAGACGCCGGTGTGAACCGGGTTGCCGGAGAGTGCTTCGAACGTGGCGCGGCCGACGAACTCCAGAGCGGATTCGGTCGGAATCACGCGGACGTGATGACCGCTCTCGGTGAAGCTGCGGATGATCGAGCACGCTTTGTACGCGGCGATACCCCCACCGACACCGACGACAATGCGCTTACGTATCGATGTGGGCGCGTCGGACACTCCCCCGACACCCGAACGAGGTTCGGGTGCGGCAGACGTGGTGCTCACTCGCCTTCGGTGTGCTCGAGGAGATCAGCGTGGATTTCACGCAACGCGATGGACAGCGGCTTTTCCTGCAGACCGGGCTCGACCAGAGGTCCGACGTATTCGAGGATGCCGTCACCGAGCTGGTTGTAGTAGTCGTTGATCTGGCGCGCACGCTTGGCGGAGTAGATGACCAGGGCGTACTTGGAAGAGGTGCGTTCGAGCAACTCGTCGATCGGCGGGTTGGTGATGCCGAGCGGGGTGTCGTAGGCAGGCAGAGCGCCCTGACCTGCTGCGGACGCGGCTGAAGTGCTGCTCACTCTTTTGTCTCCTGAATTAGATCTTCATTGAAGAACTAGTTTTATCGATCCGGATATCTGAGAAACGGGGTGGAAATCGGTTCCCGAAGGGTGCGGAATCAGTTCCCGACCAACAAGGATACCAACTCATCGCAAGCACGGCTTACATCCTCGTTCACGATAACCGTGTCGAACTCGTCCTGTGCGGCCAATTCCACTCGGGCCGTCTCGAGTCGGCGTGCCACGACGTCTTCCGTTTCGGTTCCCCGTCCGGTCAGCCGTTGCACCAGAACGTCCCAGCTCGGTGGAGCCATGAACACCAACAGAGCTTCGGGCATCGCCTGGCGGACAGCTCGTGCTCCGGCGAGATCGACCTCGACGAGTACGGGCTTTCCAGCTTCGAGCGCTTCTTCGATCGGAGCTGCGGGGGTGCCGGAGCGCTGCAGACCGCCGTGGATTTCCGCCCATTCGAGAAGTTCACCGGAGTCGATCATCCGTTGAAATTCTTCACGGGAGGTGAATCGGTAGTCCTTGCCGTCCACTTCACCTGGACGGGGATCGCGAGTGGTCGCCGAAACGCTGAAAACAAGTTCAGGCAACCGAGTTCTCAGCTCGCGAACGACGCTGGACTTACCGACAGCCGAAGGGCCGGCCAGTACAACCAGCCGACCCCTCCGCACTGCGGTCTTGCTCTCTGACACTGTTGCGTCAGCAATCATCAGACACTGCCGCGTCAGCAATCATCACTTGTCGGCTCAGGCCTCGAAGTCAAACTTGGTGAGCAGAGCCTTGCGCTGCCGATCACCGAGGCCACGAAGGCGACGGGTCGGTGCAATCTCCAGCTCGGTCATGATCTCCTGAGCCTTGACCTTGCCCACCTTGGGCAGCGCCTCGAGCAGTGCCGAAACCTTCATCTTGCCCAAGATTTCGTTGTCTTCGGCGTCCTTGAGGACCTGCTTGAGGTCGGTGCCGCCACGCTTCAGGCGCTCCTTGAGCTCAGCCCTGGCCTTGCGGGCAGCAGCTGCCTTCTCCAAAGCAGCAGCGCGCTGCTCATCAGTCAACTGGGGAAGGGCCACGGTTCCTCCGTCTCGTCGTGTGCAAATTTTGTCTATTCCGCTGATAACCAGCAGCGATAGCGACCGTACTCACGCCTGGCGGGAATTGCTAACCCACCCCCCGCGGTCCGATGCGGATCGCGGTGGGTTATGCGCGACGAATCGATGTCACGGATCGTCGCCATTTTCGGTGAGATCGAGACGGATTCGGCGCAACATGAACGTGCGTACCGTACCGAAATAGACTGTAACACAAAGTATTTCGACAATTGCGGCACGGCCGCCCCGTGCATGTGTGCGAAATCGTTACCTGCGGGAATGAACGTGGTCGCCGACACATTCAAAATTTTCGAGCATTTTCGGCGCCTATGCGCGTGTCGCGGCCTGTTTTCAGGTCTGCAGCGACGATTTCGGATCGTCGGCGTCGACCGTCTCGGGTTCGGTGCGGCTCGCGCCGGGGGCAGCCAGAGCGAGAACCACCGCGAGGCTCGCCCAGAGCAACGAATTCTCCAGAACGAAGCCGAAGACCGGGACATCCATGTCCGCGCCGACGCGAGGAAGCCGAAACAGCACGACGGCAGCGGTGAGGGCGATTGCGATCCAGGACCACACGGGCACTGATCGAGTGCCCTCCCCCACCCCCGACTTGATCGGCACGAGGAGCACGCCCACCGCAGGCACCAACCACACGAAGTGGTGGGTCCAGGCAATGGGGGTCACGATCGCCGCCAGCAGGGCCATCACCGTGAAACCGGCAAGATCACCCCGCAGGCGCTGAGCACGCCGCGTTGCGACAATTCCGAGGACACCCAACACTGCACAGGCGAAGAGCCATGCGGGACCCACCAGGCCCTCGGGAAGTAGCCGCAAGGCCATTCCGCGCACGGACTGGTTGCCGAACACGGACGGGTCACCGACCGCGACGCGCCCCGAGAGTGAGGCGATGTCACCGAAGTAGTCGATCGTCTGGCGTGGGAGAACGGCAAAGCCGAGCGCCGTGGCGCCCAGGAATCCGGCGAGGCCGCCCGCGACTGCTTTCCAACGCCCGGTGATCACGTAGTAGCCGATGTAGACGAGTGGCACCAGTTTGACCGCCCCGGCGATCCCCACCAGCACACCTTCGGGAATCCACCGTGGCCGAGCCAGCACGTCGATCAGGCACAGGAGTGTCAGGAACAACCCGACCTGCCCGTACCCGAGGTGATCGGAAATTGGCGATGCCGCCGTCCACAGGACCAGGAAACCCACGTAGACGACTACTGGCCGCCTACGTGTGAACGGGACTTCGCGATAGCTGAGCACGATGATCGCCGCCAGCATCAGAAGGCTGACAAAACTCCATCCCCACTGGACCGCACCCCAGGAACCCAAGGCGACGGGAACCGCGACGAGCGCAGCGAAGGGCGGATACGTGAACGGCAATCTCGCGTTGAACGACTCGTCGTACAGGTTCGAGCCGTCGAGGACGGCTTGACCCGCCGTCCGGTACACGGCGAGATCGTCGCCGTGCACGCCGGTGACGGATTGGAACCCGGTGGCCAGCAGCGCACACGCCGCGATGAGAAGTCCGATCCGCCACCAACGATTCACCGACGGACGGTACCACCGGGTTCCACCGCTCGAACGAGCCTCGAGGTCACTCACGGATCAGTTCGCCAATGCGGCTTCGATCTCGTCTCGGTCACGCATTGCTGCCTCCCGAAGTGCCGATACCGAAGGACCATGCTGGAGCACTCCACGGGAAGTGTTCGGCAGCAGGAGTTCGGTCGAGCCGGCAAAGATGTCTGCGAGATCCGCTGCCGTTGCGCCCTGCGCGCCGAGCCCCGGAGCGAGAATCGGCCCGTTGAAGTGGGACAGGTCCAGTCCGTGGTCCCGAGTAGCACCGACCACCAGTCCGACGGTGTCGCGGCCGTCGGCGTTCGCGTCGACCGCAGCGTTGACGATCGACTGAGCCACACTCACACCGTCGGCCGACGACTGTTGAAGTACGCCACCCTCGGGATTGGACGTTCGTGCCAGCACGAAGATCCCGCGTGCGTTCTGCCTTGCCAGTTCGAGTGTGGGAGCCAGCGCCCCGAACCCCAAGTACGGCGAGACGGTGACCGAGTCGGAGGTCAACGGCGAATCACCCAACCAGGCTTGCGCGTACGCGTCCATGGTCGACCCGATGTCACCACGCTTGGCGTCCGCGACGACAAGTGTTCCCGCATCGCGAAGGACCGAAATGGTCCGCTCCAACACGGCGAAGCCGGCGCTACCGTAGGCCTCGAAGAACGCAACCTGAGGTTTGACGAGCCCCACCTCACCGGTGAACGCCTCGACGCAGATCTCGGCGAAAGTCTCGAGACCTTCAGCCGTACGTGGCAGTCCCCACGCATCGAGAAGCGCGGGATGCGGGTCGATACCGACGCACAGCCGCCCCCGGCCCGCGATCGCGGACCGGAGACGATGCCCCCAACTGTGACTCACGACTGCTGTGCCGGCGACTGCTGTGCCGGCGACTGCTGTGCCGGCTGGCGAAGACCTGCGTGCAGTTCCTGCAGGGAGTGAACTCCGATGTCGCCGCGGATGGCCGCTTCGATGCCCTGCACGGCGGCCGAGGCGCCCTGGACCGTCGTGATGCACGGAATGTTCGACGCGACTGCTGCGCTTCGGATCTCGTAACCGTCGACGCGCGGGCCGTTGTTGCCGTAAGGCGTGTTGATGACCATGGCGACCTCACCGCTGCGGATCTGGTCGACGATGGTCTCGGCGCCGGCCGGAACATCTTCACCCGACTGCTTGTACACCTGCTTGCACTCGATGCCGTTGCGCCGCAAGACATCTGCGGTTCCCTCGGTAGCAAGGATGGTGAATCCGAGATCTGCCAGGCGCTTGACCGGGAAGATCAGCGAACGCTTGTCCTTGTTGGCGACCGAGACGAACACCGCGCCCGTGGTGGGCAACGATCCGTAGGCAGCGGTCTGCGACTTGGCAAAAGCCGTACCGAAGTCGAAGTCGATTCCCATGACCTCACCGGTGGACTTCATCTCCGGGCTGAGCAAGGTATCCACGCCGGTACCGTCGGCGCGGCGGAAGCGGTTGAACGGCAACACAGCTTCCTTGACCGCGATCGGTGCACCGGCCGGGGTGTTTCCACCGTCGCCGGTCGCCGGCAGAATGCCGCTTGCGCGCAGGTCGGCGATGGATTCGCCGAGCATGACGCGGGCGCATGCCTTGGCCAACTGCACGGCCGTCGCCTTGGACACGAACGGAACCGTGCGGCTGGCGCGGGGGTTCGCTTCCAGCACGTAGAGGATGTCGTCCTTGAGGGCGTACTGGACGTTGAGCAGGCCCTTGACGCCGATGCCCTTTGCCAGAGCCTCGGTGGAGCGGCGGACGTTTTCGAGATCAGCACGGCCCAGAGTGATGGGCGGGAGCGCACACGCCGAGTCACCAGAGTGAATGCCGGCTTCCTCGATGTGCTCCATGACGCCGCCGAGATACACCTCGGTGCCGTCGCACAGAGCGTCGACGTCGATCTCGACCGCGTCTTCGAGGAAGCGGTCGACCAGGACCGGACGATCGTCGGAGATCTCCGTGGCACGCGAGATGTAGTCGGCGAGTGAAGCCTCGTCGTAGACAATCTCCATGCCGCGTCCACCGAGCACGTACGACGGACGCACCAGCACCGGGTAGCCGATGCCTGCCGCGATCTCGCGGGCGCCGTCGAACGTGGTGGCGGTACCGAACTTCGGTGCAGGCAGACCGGCTTCGGTGAGCACGCGACCGAATTCGCCGCGGTCCTCCGCCAGGTCGATGGCTGCGGGGCTGGTTCCCACGATGGGAACGCCGGCAGCTTCGAGGCGCTTCGCCAATCCAAGCGGGGTCTGGCCGCCGAGCTGGACGATGACGCCGGCAACGGTGCCCGACTGCGCCTCCGCGCGGTAGACCTCGAAGACGTCCTCGAATGTCAGCGGCTCGAAGTACAGGCGATCAGCGGTGTCGTAGTCCGTGGAGACGGTCTCGGGGTTGCAGTTGACCATGACGGTCTCGTACCCGGCCTCGGACAGCGTCTGCGCCGCGTGGACACACGAGTAGTCGAACTCGATGCCCTGGCCGATGCGGTTGGGGCCGGATCCGAGGATCAGAACCTTGGGTCGCTCGGTCTGTGGAGCAACTTCGGACTCGGCCTCAGGATCAAGCTCGTAGGTCGAGTAGTGGTACGGCGTCTTGGCCTCGAACTCTGCGGCGCAGGTGTCGACGGTCTTGTAGACGGGGCGCACGCCAAGCTGATCACGCAGAGCGCGAACGGCGTCCTCACCTGCGTGCGTGTCACCACCGAGTTCGGGGCGCAGAGCCGCGATCTGGCGGTCCGAGATGCCGTGGTACTTGGCCTGACGCAGGGCAGCCTCGTCGAAAGACTCTGCAGCGCGCAGCTTTTCACCGAGCTCGTGAATCTGCTGGAACTGGTCGAGGAACCACGGATCGATCTTGGTGGCGTCGAAGAGCTGCTCGACAGTTGCGCCGAGGGCGAATGCCTTCTCGATGCCGTACATGCGGCCGTCCTGCGGAACGCTCAGATCGGCGAGCAGTGCGTCCAGGCTCTCCGTCTCGATGTCGGCGCCGGTCCAGTAACCCGCACGCTTGGTCTCGAGTGAACGCATGACCTTGCCGAAAGCCTCGGTGAAGTTGCGGCCGATGCTCATGGCCTCGCCTACCGACTTCATCGTGGTGGTCAGGGTTCCGTCGGCACCGGGGAACTTCTCGAAAGCGAACCGCGGAGCCTTGACGACGACGTAGTCGAGTGTCGGCTCGAAGCAAGCCGGGGTTTCCTTGGTGATGTCGTTGACGATCTCGTCGAGCGTGTAGCCGATGGCAAGCTTGGCGGCCATCTTGGCAATTGGGTAACCGGTCGCCTTCGACGCCAGAGCCGACGAGCGGGAAACGCGCGGGTTCATCTCGATGACAACCAGGCGGCCGTCCTTCGGGTCCATCGCGAACTGGATGTTGCAGCCGCCGGTGTCGACGCCTACCTCACGCAGAATGTCGATGGAAAGGTCGCGCATCGCCTGGTACTCGCGGTCGGTCAGCGTCATCGCCGGAGCGACGGTGACCGAGTCTCCGGTGTGGACACCGACCGGGTCGACGTTCTCGATGGAGCAGACGATCACGACGTTGTCGCGACTGTCGCGCATGAGCTCGAGTTCGTATTCCTTCCAGCCGAGGATGGATTCCTCGATCAGGACGTTCGCCGTCGGCGACGCGGCCAGACCGCCTCCGGCGATGCGGTTGAGATCGTCGACGTCGTACGCCATGCCGGAACCAAGGCCGCCCATGGTGAAGGACGGACGCACGACAACCGGGTAACCGAGTTCGGCGACCGTGGCGTGTACTTCGTCCATCGTGTAGCAAACTGCGGACTTCGCGGATTCGCCACCGACCTTGGCAACGATGTCCTTGAACTTCTGGCGATCCTCGCCGCGCTGGATGGCGTCGAAATCGGCGCCGATCAGTTCGACGTCGTACTTCTCGAGGATTCCCTGCTCGTGCAGCGCCACTGCGGCGTTGAGAGCAGTCTGACCGCCGAGCGTCGCGAGGACGGCGTCGATCTTGTTGCCCTGCAAGGCTTCCTTGGCGATGACCTTCTCGAGGAACTCGGCCGTGATCGGCTCGACGTACGTGGCGTCGGCGAACTCGGGGTCCGTCATGATGGTGGCGGGGTTGGAGTTGACCAGGCTGACGCGCAGGCCCTCCTCCTGGAGGACGCGGCAGGCCTGGGTGCCCGAGTAGTCGAACTCGCAGGCCTGACCGATGACGATCGGACCGGAGCCGATTACCAGGATGTGCTTGAGATCTGTACGGCGTGGCATTAGTTCTTGACTCCGGTTTCTTTCCGTGCGGAGAGCAGGCTGGTGAAGCGGTCGAAGAGGTACGCAGCGTCGTGCGGACCGGCTGCGGCTTCCGGGTGGTACTGCACCGAGAAGGCCGAATCGTCCAGCAGGCGAACACCTTCGACGGCGCCGTCGTTGGCGCAGGTGTGGCTGACCACCGCGCGACCGAACGGGGTGTCGAATTCCTGACCGGCTTCGCCTTCTAGCGCGAAGCCGTGGTTCTGAGCGGTGATCGCGATGCGACCGGTCTGATGCTCGATCACCGGGATGTTGATGCCGCGGTGGCCGAACTTCATCTTGTAGGTGCTCAGGCCCAGGGCGCGGCCCAGGATCTGGTTACCGAAGCAGATACCGAACAGCGGCAAGCCCTGTCCGATGACCTCTTTCGTGAGGTGGACTGCGCCGTCGGCGGTGGCCGGGTCACCGGGACCGTTGGAGAGGAACACTCCGTCGGCCTTCAGGTCGAGGATCTGTTCGAGACTCGCGTTGGACGGCAACACGTGGACGCGGATACCGCGCTCGGCGAACATGCGCGGGGTGTTGGTCTTGATACCGAGGTCGATGGCGGCAACCGTGTACAGCGCCTCCCCGCCCTTCGGCTCGACGACGTAGCCGCTGGTGGTGCTGACCTCACCGGCAAGATCGGCGCCGAGCATGGTCGGCTGATCCTGAACCCGTCGGACCAGTTCGTCCTCGGCGGCGATTGCCTCACCCGAGAAGACACCGGCCTTCATCGAGCCGCGGGTGCGCAGGTGGCGAACCAGGGCGCGGGTGTCGATACCGGCGATTCCGACGATGCCCTGCTCTTCGAGCTTGGCCTGCAGCGAGCCCGTTGCACGCCAACTCGAGGTGACCCGAGAAGGATCGCGGACCACGTAGCCGGCAACCCAGATCTTTGCGCCGGCGCGCTCACCCGTCGGTCCGACCGACTCGTCGTCTTCGTCGTTCCAGCCGGTGTTGCCGATCTGCGGCGCTGTGGAGACCACGATCTGGCGGTGGTAGCTGGGATCAGTGAGCGTTTCCTGGTAGCCGGTCATGCCGGTGCTGAACACCGCTTCGCCCAGGGTCTGTCCAACCGCACCGAAGGTGGTTCCGCGGAACACCCGTCCGTCTTCGAGGACCAATACTGCGGGGCTGTTGTCAAAGCCGCTCATGCGTTCTTTCCGTTCTGCTCGATGTCGCCAGAGCTTGCGTCTTCATTGTCATTCGTCTTGTTCGAAGCAGTCTTGTTCGAAGCAGTTACCGGCTTGACCCAGTCCGGATAAACCGTCTTGTCGTCACCGCGCACGCCCGTGTCGATCTCGGTTCCACTCGGCAATTCCCAGCGGATCACCAGGACGCCGTCCTTGCTCATGACCTTGCCGGCGAGACCGCTCTCCGTGCGGATCGCGCGGATCGACTTCTCCGGGATCCAGATCGCCGACGCACCGTCACGCTCGACGAGAATTCCGCCGCTGTAGCGGCTGATCTCGCAGGTGGCACGAAAACCGAGGTCGCCGACGGCGATACGGTCCTGCCAGCTGGGCGCAATCGTGCTGCCGACGTACAGGCCGGTGGTCGGCAGGACGAGCAGTTCACCCAGAGTTGCCGGTACCGTCGGCAACTCGCCGATCTTGTCTTTCTGGCGTCGAGCGCGTCCACGCCAGCCGACGTACATCAGGCCGATCATCGCGACCCAGAAGATCGCCAGACCGATGATCCACAGTGCTCTGTCCATGACGCGCTACTCCTCGCTACTCCGCAGCCGCACATTCCCGTCGTGTGCGGTGATGCGGCCACGTAACAGTGTGGTCGTGACCCGAGCGGGCAATGTCATCGACTCGTACGGAGTGTTATGCGCGACACTCGCCAGGTCGGGGCCGTGGACCGTCCACTCGGCCGACGGATCGACCAATGTCAGGTTCGCCGGCTCCCCCACCTCGATGGGGCGGCCCTGATCGTCGAGGCCGACGATTGCCGCGGGGCGCTCGCTCATGACCCGGGCAACACCGCGCCAGTCCAACAGGCCAGGCTGGACCATCGTCTCGACGATGATCGAGAGCGCTGTCTCGAGGCCGAGCATCCCGGGGCGAGCGGCTGCGAATTCGCAGCACTTGTCCTGCTCGGCGTGCGGAGCATGGTCGGTCGCGACGCAGTCGATGATGCCCTCGGCCAGACCCTTGCGCAGGGCAGCAACATCGCTGGCCTCACGCAAGGGAGGGTTGACCTTGTTGATCGCGTCGTACGTCTCGAGACGTGAATCGTCGAGGAGCAGGTGATGCGGCGTGACCTCGGCGGTGATCGAAATCCCTTGGCTGCGAGCCCACTTCACGAGCTCGACGGTTCCGGCGGTGGATGCGTGGCAGATGTGAACGCGGGCACCGGCGTCACGCGCGAGCAGTGCGTCGCGGGCCACGATCGATTCTTCGGCTGCTCGCGGCCACCCGGCCAGGCCGAGACGTGCAGCGGTGGGCCCCTCGTGCGCAACCGCACCGACCGTCAGGCGCGGCTCTTCGGCGTGCTGCGCGATCAGAACGCCCAGTGAGCTGGAGTATTCGAGCGCGCGACGCATGATCAGTGGGTCGTAGACGCAGTGACCGTCGTCGGAGAACATCTTGACCTTGCCGACGCCGGCCGCCATTGTCGCCATTTCGGCGAGTTGCTTGCCTTCCAGGCCCGCTGTGACTGCGCCGACTGGATGGACGTCGACGAGGCCGACTTCCTGCCCACGTCGCCAGACGTGATCGGTGACGACCACCGAATCGGCGACAGGGCTGGTGTTGGCCATCGCGAAGACCGCGGTGTATCCACCCAGAGCGGCTGCCGAGCTGCCGGTTTCGATGGTCTCGGTATCCTCGCGACCTGGCTCACGCAGATGTGTGTGCAGGTCCACGAAGCCGGGAAGCAGGATCTGCCCGCCGGCGTCGATCACCTCGGACGCCGTGGCCGGATCGAGGTTCACGCCGATCTCGAGGATGGTGCCCTCGCCGACGAGTACGTCGGTGGGCTCCCCTTCTCCGTAGATCAGGACTCCGCGGAGCAGGACACTCACGGGTGATTCTCCGTTCTCGTTTCTCGTCACAGCGCACCGTCCTCTGAACCGACGAGAAGTCGGAACAAGACAGCCATGCGCATGTGCACACCGTTGGTAACCTGTTGTAGTACAGCAGTTTTCGAGGAATCGGCGACGGCGGATGCGATCTCCATGCCGCGCAGCATCGGACCGGGGTGCAACACCACCGCATGATCGGCCAGCATCGCCAGTCGCTTCTCGGACAGGCCGTAGTTGATCGAGTACTCGCGCTGCGACGGGAAGAAGCCGCCGTTCATGCGCTCGGCCTGAACACGGAGCATCAGCACCGCGTCGAGGCCGGGCAGTTCGGCGTCGAGTGAATGCGAGACCGTGACCGGCCACGTGTGCGCACCGACCGGCAGCAGCGTCGGCGGGGCAACAAGAACAACCTCGGCGCCGAGCATCGACAGCAGCAGCGCATTGGAACGCGCCACACGACTGTGCAGAATGTCGCCGACGATGGCGATCCGCTTGCCCTCGATGTCGCCGAGGCGCTGGCGGAGGGTCAGAGCGTCGAGAAGCGCCTGGGTGGGATGCTCGTGCGTGCCGTCACCTGCGTTGATGACTGCAGGGCCACCGTCGTCGGCCGCTCCGGTCCACTTGGCGATCTGATGGGCGGCACCCGACGCCGGGTGGCGCACGATGAGTGCGTCGGCACCGGCCGCGCGCAAGGTCATCGCCGTATCGCGTAGGGATTCGCCCTTGGACACCGAGGAACTGGACGCGCTGACGTTGATGACGTCGGCGCTCATCCACTTGCCTGCCACCTCGAAAGACACCCGGGTGCGCGTCGAGTTCTCGAAAAACACCGTCATGACCGTGCGTCCGCGCAGCGTCGGGAGTTTGCGTACCTCGCGGCCCAGAAGCGCCTGCTCGAACCGTTCTGCCTCGTCGAGAAGTTCTACCGCGGACTCACGATTGAGGTCTGCGATGGAAAGAAGGTGCTTCACGCGCTCTTACCTCCGGAGATGACTACCGCTTCCCTGCCGTCGTGCTCCTGGAGGAGAACCTTGACGTCCTCGGACCTCGCGGTCGGGACGTTCTTGCCGACGTAATCGGCGCGCAGCGGCAGTTCACGGTGACCGCGATCGACCAACACCGCGAGTTGCACCGCACGGGGGCGACCGAGATCGCGCAACGCATCGAGGGCGGAGCGCACGGTGCGTCCGGAGAAGAGGACATCGTCCACGAGAACGACCAAAGCGTTGTCGACGCCGCCTTCGGGGACGGACGTTCGCTCGAGCGGGCGGTGCGGTTTGTTCCGGAGGTCATCCCGGTAGAGCGTGATGTCGAGAGATCCGATGGGAAGACGCACACCGGAGAATTCTTCGATCTTGGCCCGCAGTCGAGTGGCGAGTGTGGTGCCGCGCGTCGGGATACCGATCAGGACCACACGCGGGGCCGTTCCCTCTGGTCCGTCGAGTGCGGTTTTCTCGATGATCTCGTGAGCGATCCGCGCGATGGTCCGGCCCACATCCTGGGCGGACAACAATTCGCGGGTCTCGCTACTTGCCTCGGCACCGGCGGGTGCCTTCGCGTTATCTGGACCTGCAAGATCGGATGGGCGAGACCCTTCGGGCACGCTCATACAGCGACCTCCTTCTCCGCCTCACTGGACGGATCGTTAAAGGATGTCTGACGGTCCCCACCCTATCAGCCGACAGACCTGATCCCGCCGCGCGAGCAGTGACTCTGACCGGTTGTGTGCAGGCACACAACTCGCGCAGTGACATCTGTGCGACTCGCACGGCGGGTGGTGGAACAAAACTTGCTACTCGGTACCCGAATCCGATTCCTGCGCGCGCTGAGATGTCGCAGCTGCAGCCGATCGGACCTGCGGCGCAACGAGAACAACCTGCCCGAGGATTCCGTTGACGAATCCCGGGGAGTCGTCCGTCGAAAGCTGCTTCGCGAGTTCGACAGCCTCGTCCACGGCGACAACCGGCGGAACATCCGTCGCGTGGAAGAGCTCCCACACGGCGATACGCAGAATCGCGCGGTCCACGGCGGGCAGACGCTCGAGCGTCCAATCCTGCAGATGCGAGGAGATGACCTGATCGATGCGATCCAGGTTCTCCGCAACTCCGGAGACCAACGTGACGGTGTAGGCCGCGACGGGCGCTACCGCGTCGTCCTTGACGGCCAGGTCGGAACGCTCCGATGCGAGTGCGACCGGATCGAGGTCACGTGCTTCGGCTTCGAAGAGGAAGTCGACGGCACGCTTGCGCGCCTTGTGGCGTGCACCGAGTTTCTTATGTGTGCCGGACACTCAGGAATTCACACGCCCGAGGTAGTTGCCGTCACGGGAATCGACCTTGAGCTTGTCACCGGTGTTGATGAAGAGCGGCACGTTGATCTCGGCACCGGTCTCGAGGGTGGCAGGCTTGGTGCCGCCGGTGGAGCGGTCGCCCTGCAGGCCCGGATCGGTGTGCTTGACGACGAGCTCGACCGTGACCGGAAGCTCGACGAAGAGCGGAACGTCTTCGTGGGTCGCGACCTGGACGGCCATGTTCTCGAGCAGGAAACGCGACTGGTCGCCGACGGTGGATTCGCTGATCGACACCTGGTCGTAGGTGTCGCCGTCCATGAAGATGTAGTCGCTGCCGTCGTGGTACAGGTAGGTCATGTCACGACGGTCGACCGTGGCGGTCTCGACCTTCACACCGGCGTTGAACGTCTTGTCCACTACCTTGCCCGAGAGCACGTTCTTGAGCTTGGTGCGCACGAAGGCAGGGCCCTTGCCGGGCTTGACATGCTGGAACTCGATGATCGTCCACAGCTGGCCTTCGATCTGCAGAACCAGACCATTCTTGAAATCACTGGTGGAAGCCACTTGCTTCGCGTCTCCTAGGGGTCGGGAAACCGTCTCAGACGACGGTAAGGTCTTTTGCGGTCAGTGTGAGCAGCTCTGGCCCCTGCTCACGAACAACGAGCGTGTCCTCGATCCGTACACCTCCGCGCCCGGAGAAGTACACGCCCGGCTCGACGGTCACCGCCGCGCCGGAAAGAAGTGTACCGGTGCCGAGCTTGCCGATTCCCGGTGCTTCGTGGATTTCGAGGCCGACACCGTGGCCGAGGCCGTGCAGGAACAACTCGCCATAGCCTCCATCGTCGATCACCGCACGGGCGGCGGCGTCCACGGCCGCACATTCGACACCCGGAGCGAGGGCGTCGCAACCGGCAGCTTGCGAACGCGCGACGAGCTCGTAAATCTCCCGTTGCCAATCGGAAACGGACTCGAGCACGTAGGTCCGGGTCATGTCCGAGTGATACCCGCCGACCTGAGCTCCGAAGTCGAGTTTGACGAAGTCGCCCGACGCAAGAATCGCGCCGGTCGGCCGGTGATGAGGAATTGCCGAGTTGGCACCGGCCGCCACGATCGTCTCGAAGGAAATACCGTCTGCGCCGTTGTCGAGCATCAGGTTTTCCAGCTCGCGGCCGACCTCTCGTTCCGTTCGGCCAGGTCGCAAGCCACCGCGAGCGATCAACTGCGCCAACGCGACATCGGCTGCGGTGCAGGCGGCGCGCAACAACTCCACCTCGTGCTCGTCCTTGACCATGCGCAACTGTTCGACAAGGCCACTCACCGGTTCGAACCTGATCTTCGGCGCTGCCTCGGTCCATGCCCGATGTTCGGCGAATGTCGCTACATGTGATTCGAACGCGAGAACGGGCACCGCGGACGTCTCGATCAAGTGCGCAGCACTCGAACGGGCGATATCGGCACGAAGGTCCGGCACCTGCTCCGCCACCTGCGTCACGTAACGACCGTCGGTGCAGATCACCGTCGCGCGTTCGTCGGACGCTGAATCGGACGCACTGACGACGAGCGCCGCATTCGAACCGGTGAATCCGGTGAGGTATCTGATGTTGAGGAGATCTGTGACGAGAATCGCGTCGAGTTCGCGCTCCGCGAGGAGGCGTCTGAGGGATTCACGGCGTGTTCTGAAGTCGACCGGCATCCCTCGAACCTACCGCCCGCGCAGACCTGCCGATCAACTCGAAACTCACGGTAACAGCAATAAGTGTGGGTTAGGCCACAAGGTGTAATGGGTTCTAGTTAGGCTGTACCCATGAATGCGTGGTTGGTACGTGGCCTCGGCATGGCCCTGATACATGTTGTGTTTCGTGCGTTGCTCGGTGCAGCAATCGCACAGTGGCCGCTTCAGGGGTCCACCCTGCGCTGGCTGTCCCTGTTGATCGTCATCGTCTTCGCCGCGATCTGGGGTGGTATCGACGGCATTCGTGACCGCCGAGACTTCCCCGAACCCGAAGACGGCGCCGATCTGACCATGCTGTGGCTCAAGGCTGCGCTGGTCGGCGGATTCGTCGCCGGCGCTGCCAGCTGGGCACTCAGCCTGGTCCCCTCCCTCGAACTGACCCAGCAGGGCTTGTTCTTCGAGGTGACCTCTGGTGCGGCGTTCACGATCCTTCTCATCTTCGTCCCCGCCATGGTCGCCATCACCGTCGGACGCTTCTTCGTCAGCCGTGAACAGCGCAAGAACGGAACAGCTCCGCAGACCCCGACCCACGAGCGTCATCGCGAACCAGTGCCTGTCAGCGAGGGCTACGACTCCCCCACCGAGCAGCACGCATACAGCGGAGCCGCCATGTCCGTCGAGGAATCCGACGCCGATACCGCGGTCTTCCCAGCGATCGATCTGGGCAAGCGCGAGCAGTAACGCCACCCTCTACACAACCAAATGCGGCCCCGAGGAAATTTT
The DNA here is from genome assembly GCF_033142465.1 of Rhodococcus sp. IEGM 1318. Taxonomy (NCBI): domain Bacteria; kingdom Bacillati; phylum Actinomycetota; class Actinomycetes; order Mycobacteriales; family Nocardiaceae; genus Rhodococcus; species Rhodococcus sp. IEGM 1318. The sequence goes on along the minus strand of NZ_JAWLSC010000009.1, from coordinate 54,158 downwards.
CCTCGGGGCCGCATTCGTGTGGCTGTACTTTCGACTTCGCTTCGTTCAGACCCGCTCGGCGAGGAACCTGATCGCCAGCGGATACGCGGCGACGCCGAGTCCGACGATCACACCGGTCGCGATCGAACTCAGGTAGGAATGGTGCCGAAACTCTTCTCGCGCATGAACGTTCGAGATATGCACCTCGACCAGTCCGGCGGTCAGCTCGGCACATGCATCGCGCAGGACCACCGACGTGTGCGTCAAGCCACCGGCGTTGAGAATCACCGGTTCCCCCGCGTCTGCTGCGTCGTGGATCCAGCCGAGAAGATCACCTTCGTGATCGCTCTGACGAACGACCACCTCGACGCCGAGATCCTTGCCCGCCGCGACACACAATTCGATCAGATCGTCGTGTGTGGTCGCCCCGTAGACCTCGGGCTGACGCTTACCGAGACGCCCCAGATTGGGTCCGTTGACGACGTTGATCCTCACAACAGGACCGTTCCGCCGGCCGGTCTCGGATCGCGTGCAATCGCGGAGTACGCCGCGACCAACAAGCTCGGATCCGGCCCTTCGAGGCGGCCCGGCTTGGCCAGTCCGTCGAGGACCACAAAACGAAGCAGCCCGGCACGGTTCTTCTTGTCGGTCTGCATGCCCTTCAGAAGGTCACCGAAAGCGTCACCGTCGTACGACGTCGGCAGACCAACGAGGTCGAGGATCGACTTGTGACGATCCGCGGTGACGTCGTCGAGTCGACCGGCGAGCCGTCCGAGTTCGGCAGCGAAGACCAGACCGACCGAGACAGCGGCACCGTGACGCCACTTGTACCGCTCACGACGTTCGATCGCGTGGCCGAGGGTGTGGCCGTAGTTCAGGATTTCGCGCAGATCCGACTCGCGCAGATCCGCGGCCACGACCTTGGCCTTGACCTCGACGGAGCGCCGAATCAGCTCGGGCAGAACAGTTCCCGACGGATCGAGAGCCGCCTTGGGATCGGCTTCGATCAGGTCCAATATCACCGGGTCGGCGATGAATCCGGTCTTGATGACCTCGGCCATGCCGGCAACGATCTCGTTGTGCGGCACCGTCTCGAGTGTCGCGAGATCGATGAACACCGCTCCGGGTTCGTGAAACGAACCGACGAGGTTCTTGCCCGCTTCGGTGTTGATTCCGGTTTTGCCGCCCACCGCTGCGTCGACCATCGCGAGCAACGTTGTCGGGACGTGAACAACCTTGACGCCGCGCATCCAGGTGGCTGCCACGAAGCCGGTGAGGTCGGTCGCCGCTCCCCCGCCCAAGCTCATGATCGCGTCGCTGCGAGTCAGACCGATCCGGCCGAGTACGTCCCAGCAGAAGCCGGCGACGGCAAGATCCTTACCGTCTTCGGCGTCGGGAATTTCGATACGGTGAGCGTCGATTCCCTTCTCCGCCAACGCAGCCCGTACAGCCTCCGCGGTCTCTGCCAGCGGCGGCTGATGGAAGATCGCGACAGTGCGCGCGCCGTCGAACTCGGCAACAAGATCGCCGAGCAGGCCGCGGCCGATCACGACCGGGTAGGGACTTGCGGTCTTCACCTCTACACGTACGGGCTCGGTCACTGCTCCACTACTCCGCTCCGGTTGTTCATTTGTCTTGAAGTTTCGACACCAATTGCCCGACGACACGCGCCGGACTGCGGCCGTCGGTCCGAATCCGAATCGTGGCCGATCGCCGGTACAGCGGACGACGCCGCCTCATCAGCTCCTGGTACTTGACCTTGGGATCTCCGCCTGCCAGCAGCGGACGATGATTGTTCGCCCCCGTGCGGCGAAGCCCTTCGGCGACACTGATCTCCAGGTAGATGACCGTGTGTCCCTGAAGCAACTCGCGGGTGCGATCGGAGAGGATCGCACCACCGCCGAGCGAGACGATTCCGTCGGTGGCCTGCAACGCGTCGCGAACCACCGCTTCCTCGATCTCACGAAACCGAGGCTCTCCGTCGTGGGTGAAGATCTCCGGGATCGTCCTACCCGTGGTCCGTTCGATCTCGGCGTCCGTATCGACCAGTTCGAGTTCGAGGGCCTGCGCAAGGCGTCGACCGATGGTCGATTTGCCGGCACCGGGCGGACCGATGAGTACAGCCTTCGGCTTCATCGATACGTGAGTCCTATCGAGGCGGTCGGGCTGCGATGCCCTCGGCGTAACGACGGTAGTTGGCAGTGGTTTCAGCAATGGAATCACCACCGAACTTTTCGAGTGCGGCCTGAGCCACGACGAGCGCGACCATCGACTCGGCGACGACGCCGGCGGCCGGAACCGCGCACACGTCGCTGCGCTGGTGGATGGCAACCGCTTCCTCGCCGCTCTCCATGTCGACGGTCGCCAGAGCGCGCGGAACGGTCGAGATCGGCTTCATCGCAGCGCGAACTCTAAGAGCCTCACCATTGGTCATGCCACCTTCGATTCCGCCTGCGCGGTTCGTGGAGCGCACGACGCCGTCCGGTCCCGGACGGATTTCGTCGTGAGCCTCGCTGCCACGACGGCGCGCGGTCTCGAAACCGTCACCGACCTCGACACCCTTGATGGCCTGAATTCCCATGAGGGCAGCGGCAAGTCGTGAATCGAGACGCTCGGCGCCACTGACGAAAGTACCGAGTCCGACCGGCAGGCCGTGGATGACGACCTCGACGACGCCGCCGAGGGTGTCGCCGTCCTTCTTGGCCGATTCGATTTCGGCGATCATCGACTCTTCGGCAGCCTTGTCGAACGCGCGAACCGGGCTCGCGTCGATCGCGTCCAGATCCTTGCCCTCCGGCACGGGACCGACGTAAGGCTCGGAAGCACCGATGGAAATGACGTGTGAGACAACCTCGGCACCGAATACCTGACGCAGGAACGACCGCGCGACGGTTCCGGCGGCTACACGAGCTGCGGTCTCGCGAGCGCTGGCGCGCTCGAGGACGGGACGCGCGTCGTTGAAGCCGTACTTGAGCATGCCGCTGTAATCGGCGTGTCCGGGACGCGGGCGCGTCAGCGGGGCATTGCGAGCCTGATCGGCGAGCAGGTCCGGGTCGACCGGGTCGGCGGACATGATGGTTTCCCACTTGGGCCACTCGGTGTTGCCGATTTCGATGGCCACGGGGCCACCGAGCGTAAATCCGTGGCGGACACCGCCGATGATCGTGACCTTGTCGGCCTCGAACTTCATCCGCGCGCCACGGCCGTAACCGAGTCGACGACGGGCAAGTTCGGACGAGATGGCCTCAGAGGTCACTTCGACCCCCGCGACCATGCCCTCGAGCATCGCGACGAGGGCGGGACCATGGGATTCTCCGGCAGTTATCCAACGCAGCACGCCGACCATCTTTCCACGTCGCGGACCTCAGTTGTCACAGTGGCCCTCCCGGTGAACACAGATGGCCCATACGCACGATGCGTGTGGGCCATCTCAGCAGTACTTGCGGGTCTAGAGAAGGCGGAATCCTCCACCGTTGGCGTTGATGTCAGCCAAACCGATGTTGATGTCCGCCGAGTTGTCGGGAGCGTGGAACGGCGGCGGAAGCGGCTCGAAGCAGTAGGGCGGGAAGCCGTTGCTGATCAAGCCCACCAGGCGATCGCCGACGACGAGTGGTCCACCGGAGTCACCGGGGATCGAGCAGGTGTGCTCGACGATCTCACCGTAGACGGAGTCGTAACCCCAGGTGATACCGCACGTGTTGCCGGTCGAGCGGCCTTCCTTGCATACGATCGTGCCCGGTGCCGGCGGAGCGCCGATACCGTTGATCGTCGTGCCGCCGACGGTACGCAGCGGGGCTACCTTGGAGTCGTCGAGATCGATCACCGCAATGTCCGAGACCGGACTCGAGTAGGAGAATCGGCCGATGGGGCCGGCTTCGGGTAGGTATTCGGCGAACACCCGGTCCCCGACAACTCCGCAGTGTCCGGCGGTGAGTGCCACGAGCGAACCGGCGTTGTCATAGCCGACTGCGGTCAGTGTGCAGGCAGCAACTTGCTCCGGATCGGAGTGATCCACGTCCGGCAGCAGGATTCCTGAGCCCCCGCCCAGTGCCACCGATGATGGTGCAGGCGCGGCGCCGGCGACGCCTGCCCCTGCAGCCACAGCCGCCAAACAGGCTGCCGCAGCGACGAAAAGCCTTGTGCGCATAGGTTCCCCCGATAATCGAGTGCGAAACGAGATTCGTTTTGTCCCATTTCCGAAGCCTCAGTCAACGTCAGGGTGTGGACATTCGGCAAGTCCGACGCGCCGCCTACTGGGACTGCGCGCCTGCGATACCCGCCTGTATGAAACCGACGGTTACGTCTTTCCTGCAGATCACGGTCCGTCGTTGAATGGTCAATAACGCCAGGCTTTCCGCGGATGTTGCGCTCGTCACGTCCACCAGGCAAACGCAATCGAACCGCATGCTGCCAGGCACATCGAGGGTCCGTGCGCAATGGGCGAATTGTGGGCTACCGGTCCCGACTGTCGCCGTTCCAGCTTTCGCAGTTCGATCACGATACCCAGGGCTGCGGTGAGCACCGACGCAGACACCAACGACCACAGCCAGGCGTCAGCGCCCACCAATCCGGTCAGAGCACCCAGAGGAAGAGAGAGCTTCACATCGCCGATACCCATGGAACCAGGCGACATCACGTGCGCCAGGAGGTGGATTCCGGCGAGCAATACCGATCCCACCGCGGCCACCCACACCGTTCCCGACATCGTCGCGTAGACCATCACGACTGCGTAGCCCGGCAGCGTGAAGCTGTTGGGCAGCCGGCGCACAGCCAGGTCGACAATCGAGATTGCGACACACCACCACGCCACGGCGAGACCTGAGATCAGTTGCGCCACCGTGGTAGTCAGTGCGCCGACGACAACCCAACCTAGTGCGACAGCGCACTGCGGCGCACAACAGCGAGTCACGGCTGGTCGATAACCGTGTCGCCGCAACCAACTGTCGACGATCGCCCGAGCACCGAACCCAGCGATTACCCCAGCGCCTGCCAAGACCACCAAAGTCCACATGGTTTCGAGCTTGGAGTCCGGCGTTCACCAGCGGCAGACTACGAATCGCCTTGTGGATTACCTCAACACTGTGAACAAAGCTAGGCGATAGCGGCTGCCATCGCCTCTCGCGGAGCGGGCTTGCCCGTGAACTGCTCTACCTGTCCGAAGGCCTGATTGAGCAACATCTCGAGGCCACCGATCACCGTGCCACCAGCCGCCTCGACAGCCGAAGCGAGTGGCGTCGGCCAGGGGTTGTAAATCGCGTCAAGGACAAATCGCGCCTTCCCCAATTGCTGGGCAAAGGGCGTTGCCGCATCTGCGGGAACGGTGCTGACCAAGACTGAGGATTCGGCGCAGATTCCACCGAGCCGTGCGTCGTCGAACGCAACCAGATCAATGTCCAACCCGACAGCACCACCGCATTCGATGGCACCGGACGCGCGTCCCGGATCACGTGCGACCACGGTGACTGCCCGAACTCCCATGTCGGCCAACGCGACCAGTGCCGGCCGCGCGGTGCCTCCCGCGCCGACAACTACCGCCGAAGTCCCGCTGAGATCGCCGACACCGCCGGCGATCAACGCACCACTGACTCCGTCGACGTCCGTGCAGTCGGCACGCCAACCGCCGTCGATGCGAACCAAGGTGTTGGCCGAGCCGATGGTCACCGCCCGCGGTGTGCGTTCGGTGGCGTACTCGAGTGCTGCGATCTTGCCGGGCATCGTCACGGAGAGGCCGACCCATTCGGGGCCGAGTGAGTCCACGAGGGCAGGCAACTGCTCGCCGGTGCACTCGATCCGCTCGTAGGTCCAATCGCGAAGACCCAGAGCCTCGTACGCCGCAAGATGCAGCAACGGCGATTTCGAATGAGCGATCGGACTTCCGAGAACAGCTGCTTTGCGCGGCGTCTCGAGTGTTGCCGCGGTACTACCGTCCACTGTCGAGAATCCCACTTTGCTGTGCCAGTTCGATGTTGGCGAGATGCTCTTCGTAGCTCTTGGTGAAGAGTGTCTGGCCTTCCTTGTTTATCGTGACGAAGTACAACCAGTCACCGTCTGCCGGAGATTCCACGGCCTTGAGAGCGTCGATGCTCGGCGAAGCGATGGGTGTCGCGGGCAGGCCGGGCATCGCGTACGTGTTCCACGGAGTGACGCGCTCACGGTCGGCATCCGTGGTGGCGACCTCGGTGGTGTCGAGTGAGTAGTTGACCGTGGAGTCGAACTGCAACGGCTGATCGACTGCGAGTCGGTTGACGATCACTCGCGCAACCTTGGCCATGTCGCCGGGCAATGCCTCACGCTCGACCAACGACGCTGCCACCAACAACTGGTACGGCGACATACCGACGCCGCTTCCGGCTGTCAGAATCCCGGTGGCCTCGTACTTGGCGGCACTGCCCTCGACCAACGCACGCAAGATCTCGGTGGGCGTCGCAGTCGGGTCGAAATCCCAACTGCTGGCCGCGATCAAACCTTCCAGCTGACGGTCTTTGTCCGGAACGCTCTTGACCGAAGACATGGCCCAGTCCGGGACGCCGAGCGAAGCCAGATCGGAAGATGCTCCCGCAGTGTTCAATTCATCTGTCGATACACATTTCTGAGCGGAAACCGGGCCTACACAACTCGCCTCGGAAATGAGGTTGTAGATGCCCTTCTTGAGCGAGCCCGTCTGCGCGTCCGAACTGTCGTGCAGCTGACGTCCCTCGGCGATGACAACACTGCCGACGCGGGAGTCCGGGGCAACCAAGGCGTCGAGTGCGCTCGCGGCGCTACTCTGCACCGGCACCTGGTAGAAGCCGGGTTGCACCTTCTGGATCTCCGACGGATTGGCGATCGCCGCGTTGTAGAAAGCAGCGGAACTCGCGACGACGTTTTTCGCCTCGAGCGTCGCACCGATTTCCGATGCGGTTTCTCCACTGTTGATCTGGATGACCACGGGTGCGCCTCCTGGGCCGGCGAAGTCCTCCGCGGCCTTGTTGCGATCCATGTACCAGAGAGCGCCGTATGCACCGACACCGAGGACTGCGATCACCAACACCAGTAGGGCGAGAACACCGACCTTCTTGCCTCGCTTGGCGCGCTTGTTGCGCGCTTCGCGTTGCTTGCGTGCCTCGGCTCGCGACATGTGCGGCGGATCGATGTTCTGCGGCAGCGCACGCATGACCATGGTCTCGTCGTTGTCGAAGTCGAACGAACTGGTGGGCCGGCTTCCGCCGCCCTCATCCCACCGCCCGTTCACAGATCGCCCTCCAGTGCAGCGTCCTTCGACGACTCCCCTGGTTTCACAGCTCTACTCCGCTCGTCCAGCCAGCCTTGCAGGATTTCCACCGCCGCAGCCTGATCGATCATCGGCCGCTGCCCGCGTGCCTTCACTCCGCTTTCGCGGAGATTGCGCGCAGCCGTGACAGTCGTCAGTCGTTCGTCGGACAGTCTCACCGGGATCGGTTCGACGGCCCGCTGCAGTCGTTTGGCGAATGCAGTCGCGATACCGGCGGCTTTACCTTGCTCACCGCGCAGCGTCTGTGGCAGTCCGACGATAACCTCAACGGCCTCGTATTCGGACACGATGTCGATAATGCGCCGGATATCCGGCGCGTCGGGCCCACGCTCCTTCGAGCGTGGAACCGTTTCCACCGGTGTAGCGAGGATGCCGTCGGGGTCGCTGGACGCGACGCCGATGCGAACACTGCCGACGTCGATGGCGATGCGCCGCCCGCGACCAGGGTCGTCGATGCCGGGGCGATCGGGACCCTGCTGCGTAGCCACCACTGTCAGCTGCCGCCCGCCAGCTCTCCGACTCTGTCCCGGATCGCATCGAGCGCCGCCGGGATTCCTGCGGAGTCCGAACCCGAGCCCTGGGCCATGTCGGGCTTTCCGCCGCCGCGGCCGCCGATCTTGGGTCCGAACGACGCGACCAGTTCGCCTGCCTTCACACCGAGACCCTGCGCTGCCTTGCTCGAGGCGACCACAAACGGAACCTTGCCGTCGACGTCACCGAGGAGAGCTACGACGGCAGGTTCGGAGCCGAGGCGACCCTTGATGTCCGTGACGAGGCTGCGCAGATCGTTTCCACCGACTCCGGCAGGAGCGGGTTCGGCGATGACGAGGACGCTGCCGATGCGCTTGGCCTTGGCGACGTACTCGCCCGCCGACGCCAGCACAGCCTTGGCCTTGGTCTGCTCGAGTTCCTTCTCGGCCACCTTGAGTCGCTCGACGAGCGCCTCGACGCGAGCAGGCACCTCTTCCGAAGGAACCTTCAGTGAGGAGGACAGTCCGGCCAGGAGCGCGCGCTCCTTGGCGAGGTAGCGGTAGGAATCCAAACCGACGTACGCCTCGACGCGTCGGATTCCGGAGCCGACGGACTGCTCACCGAGCAGCGTGACCTGACCGATCTGAGCGGAGCTTCCGACGTGAGTACCGCCGCACAGTTCCATCGAGAACGGGCCGCCGATTTCGACGACACGAACCTCGTCGCCGTAGTTCTCGCCGAAGAGTGCCATCGCACCCATCGACTTGGCCTTGTCGAGGTCCGTGACAAAAGTGTTGACCGCGTAGTTCGACGCCACGGCTTCGTTGGTGAGGGCTTCGATGTCCTGCTTCTGGGACTCGGACAGCGCGCCCTGCCAGGAGAAGTCGAAACGGAGGTAACCCGGCTTGTTGAGCGAGCCGGCCTGCACGGCGTTGGGGCCGAGCACCTGACGCAGCGCAGCGTGCACCATGTGGGTACCGGAGTGCCCCTGGGTTGCGCCCTTGCGCCACTCGGCGTCGACGTGCGCGAGGACGACGTCACCCTCGGTTATCTCGCCCTTCTTGACCGTCACCTTGTGCGTCCAGACCTTCTTGGCGATCTTCTGCACGTCGTTGACCTTTGCTTCGAGGCCCGGAGCGGTGAGCGAACCGATGTCGGCGATCTGTCCACCGGACTCTGCGTAGAGCGGACTTCGGTCGAGGATGACCTCGACGTCCTGGCCGGCCTTCGCCACCGGCACGCGGACGCCGTCGACGATCAGCGCGAGGACGTGAGCCTCGGAGACGAGTTCGTCGAAACCGGTGAACTCGGTGGCGCCTCGGTCGATCAGTTCCTTGTAGACCGTCAGGTCCGCATGCGCGTGCTTACGCGCTTGAGCGTCGTCCTTGGCGCGCTTGCGCTGCTCGGCCATGAGCGTGCGGAAGCCGTCTTCGTCCACGGTGAGCCCGGCCTCGGACGCCATTTCGAGCGTGAGGTCGATCGGGAAGCCGTAGGTGTCGTGCAGTGCAAACGCCTGATCGCCGGCGATGACCGACTTTCCGGACGACTTGACCGACTCGGCAGCATTCTCGAAGAGTGCCGAACCCGAAGCCAGCGTCTTGAGGAACGCGGTCTCCTCGCCGACGGCAACGTTCTCGATGCGCGTGAAGTCGGTTTCCAGAACCGGGTACGAGGGCGCCATCGTGTCGCGGACGACGATCATGAACTCGCGCATGGTGGGCTGCTCGCTGCCGAGCAGTTTGGCTGAGCGCACGATACGACGCAGCAACCGGCGCAGGACGTAGCCGCGGCCGTAGTTGCCGGGGTTCACACCGTCGGCGATCAACATCGCGGCGGTGCGTGCGTGGTCGGCGATGACGCGGAAACGGACGTCTGAAGTGTGATCGGTCCCGTACACGCTGCCGGTCAGTTCGGCGGCCTTGTCGATGACGGGGCGGAGAAGGTCTGTCTCGTAGACGTTTTCGACGCCCTGGAGGAGGAACGCAACGCGCTCGACGCCCATGCCGGTGTCAATGTTCTTCTTCGGCAACGGTCCGAGGATCGGGTAGTCACCCTTGTTGGTGCCCTCGCCGCGCTCGTTCTGCATGAACACGAGATTCCAGATCTCGATGTAGCGGTCCTCGTCGGCTTCCGGGCCGCCTTCTACGCCGTACTCGGAGCCGCGATCGTAGAAGATCTCCGAGCAGGGGCCACAGGGTCCTGGGATGCCCATGGACCAGTAGTTGTCCTTCATGCCACGGCGCTGGATGCGCTCTTCGGGCAGACCGACCTCGTCGCGCCAGATCGCAAATGCTTCGTCGTCGTCAAGGTAGACGGTGGCCCACAGCCGGGTGGGATCGATGCCGTATCCGCCGTCCTCGACCGAACCTGTCAGCAACTGCCAGGCGTGGGAGATGGCTTCCTTCTTGAAGTAGTCACCGAAGGAGAAGTTGCCCGCCATCTGGAAGAAGGTGTTGTGGCGGGTAGTGATGCCGACCTCTTCGATGTCCAAGGTGCGGACGCACTTCTGCACGGACGTCGCGCGCGAGTAGGACGGCGTCTGCTGCCCGAGGAAGAACGGCACGAACGGAACCATGCCCGCGTTGACGAACAGAAGGTTCGGGTCGTCGAGAATCAGCGAGGCGCTGGGCACCTCGGTGTGGCCGGCCTTGACGAAGTGGTCGAGGAATCGCCTGCGGATCTCGTGGGTTTGCACTAACCGGTCCTTACCTTCAAGAGCGTCGAGCTATGGGTGTCCAGACTAACGCGTCGACCGGTGGAACCTGGCAGGCGTCAGCCACGAACTATTCGGCGGAGTTTGCTCACCCGATCGGCGATCTCTCGCTCGTTGCCGTGAGCGGTGGGCTGGTAGTAGTCGACACCCACCAGATCGTCCGGCGGATACTGTTGCCGCAGAACACCATCACGTGTGTCGTGCGGGTACTTGTAACCGACTGCGTTGCCCAACTGCTCGGCGCCCTTGTAGTGCCCGTCACGCAGATGCGGCGGCACGAGCCCGGATCTTCCGGCGGCCACATCGGCCATGGCAGCGCCGAGAGCGGCGATGACCGCACCCGATTTGGGGGCTGTCGCCAGATGAATGGTGGCTTGTGCCAGAGCAAGACGCGCCTCGGGCATGCCGATCAGCTGCACTGCCTGCGCGGCGGCGGTAGCAGTCTGCAGAGCCGTCGGATCGGCCATGCCGATGTCTTCGCTGGCGTGAACGACCAGACGCCGTGCAATGAATCGAGGGTCTTCGCCCGCGGTCAGCATCCGTGCGAGGTAGTGCAGAGCGGCGTCGACGTCGGAGCCGCGAATGCTTTTGATGAAGGCACTGATGACGTCGTAGTGCTGATCTCCGGCACGGTCGTACCGAACCGCAGCCTTGTCGACGCTGGCCTCGACGGTCGCGAGGTCGAGCACCACCGGACCAGGCACGTCACCGGCCGTGTCCAGTGCAGCCCCGGCAGCGGCCTCGAGTGCCGTCAGGGCTCGGCGTGCATCACCGGAAGCCAGACGGACGAGATGTTCCATCGCGTCGTCGTCGATCGTGATCGCTCCCCCGAACCCTCGCTCGTCCGCGACCGCACGCTCGAGCAATTCCTGGACATCGGCAGCGGTGAGCGATTGCAGTTGCAGGACCAACGAGCGCGACAACAGCGCGGAGACGACCGAGAACGACGGGTTCTCGGTTGTCGCGCCGACCAAGAGAACGATCCGGTTCTCGACCGCGGCGAGCAAGGCGTCCTGCTGGGTTTTGGAGAAACGATGAACCTCGTCGATGAACAAAACGGTCTGTTCGCCGTTCAGCAGGCGACGACGCGCGAGTTCGATGACACCGCGGACTTCCTTCACACCCGCGGACAGGGCAGACAAGGCCTCGAACCGGCGGCCCGTTGCACCCGAGATCAACGAAGCAAGCGTGGTCTTGCCGGTGCCGGGAGGTCCGTACAGAAGTACCGATGCGGCGCCGGATCCCTCGACCATTCTGCGCAGTGGCGCACCGGGCCCGAGCAAGTGCTGTTGCCCGACAACCTCACCAAGGGTGAGCGGGCGCATGCGGACAGCCAGAGGAGCACCGGGCGGCACCGAGGACAAGGCACGCTCGGCTACCGACACGACATCTGGTTCGTCGACGATCTCGGGCTCTTCCGGTGTTGCCTCGAAGAGACCGTCTTCCGCCACCGCACTGTCTTCCGCTTGCCAATCGCTCACGAATCGACGCTACTAGAGACCACCGACGCCTGACGCAATCCGCAGTTCCAGCCAGCCCTCACGTCCTCGGCGAAGGCGCTGTAATAGCGTTGTCGCCATGAGCACCTCCGAGATCGCCACCGTCCTCGCGTGGCACGATGCACTCAACTCCCAAGACGTCGACACACTGCTGCAGTTGTCGAGTGACGACATCGAGGTAGGCGGCCCCAAGGGCGCGAGCCAGGGACTCGCTGCCCTGCGCGAGTGGGCCACCAACGCCGGCATCACGCTCGTGCCCGGCAAGATGTACGTCCACCACGGCGTAGTCGTCGTCGAACAGACCGCAACGTGGGCGGCCGAACCGGACAAGTCCGCAACTGTGGCCTCGGCTTTCCGAGTCGTGGCGGATCAGGTCACGTCGACGTTCCGGCATCCTGATCTCGAGACGGCGCTCGCAGCGACGGACTTGTCCGAGAACGACCTCGTATCCGAGAGCTGAGCCTCCGTCAACTGAACGGACTCGACAAAAAGGGCGCCCGTGCACGGGCGCCCTTTCTCATGTGATCAGCCAGATGCTCAACTGAACTCTGTACGCAGCGCCGCCACGACCTCGCGGGCGTGCGCTTCGACGGCGCCGTTGCCGGCGAGCTGCGCCGAACGTGCGAGCCTGGCCCAACGGCCGACCAGGGCGTCGGCGCGTGGGATCGAGAGATAGTGCTCTCGGACGGCAGCGATACGTGAATGATCTTCGGGTAGGTACAGATAGGTGCTGAGCCAGACCCAGATGAGTTGGGCTTCGACGATCCTGCGTCCCAACTCGGCCTCGTCGGCCAGGGCGGGCCACATCCCGACGACCTCGGCCCGCCAGGCATCCACCATCGCCGACGCCCGCTCTTCGGTCAGGTCGATGTTGCACAGGCAACCGGGGAACGACACAAGCGCGTAGGTGATGTCGAGGAGAGCGTCGCGGTAGCCGCCCCACTCGTAGTCCAGGAACTGCACGCCGTCGTCGTTGACGATGATGTTGTCCGGGCACAGGTCCGACGGACTGAATGCACGGAACCGACCGCCACTGAACAGCGTTTGTGCGTGCTGCACCTGCTCGAGAATGTCTGAACTCACATCGATGCCGAGACTTTCCACCAGCATTTTGGGAACGCCGGCCACTGCGCGTCCCACTTGATCCGCTACTTCGTCGGAGCAATGGGCGACCTCGGCGCGACGCAGCAGCGCGGTGAAGTCATCTTCACGGCCTACTGTCGCGGCGTGCATGCGGCCCATGGCCTGCGCCATGGCCATCAACGTGTGCGTGACGGTGTCCGGGTCGGAGTCTTCGAGACGGACGCTGATGGCGGTGGCGTCGCCGAGGTCACTCAGGATCAGGAGACGAGCGTCGAGGTCGGATGCCAACAGTTCGGCGCCGGGGCGGGCGTCCTTGGCAAGCGCGTTGGCGAACTGATACGACACCGCTTCACGGAGAAAGGCGGTTTCGACGTCGAAGTCACCCTCGGACGCGGCGGGGAGCGCAATCGCCGTCTTGGTAGCTCCCTGGAAGTTGTCACGGACCTGCTTGATCACCAGCGTTCGGGGCAGGGAGAACGGGTTTTCGGCGACACGCACGCGCAGTACGACGGTGCGGCCACTCCCCCCGAGATCGACTGGATCCACCAGGGTTACGGGTGCCCCTGTGCGGCGTGTCAGCAACTGCTCAGCAGCTGCGACGACTTCGGAAACGGGGTCTGCCAGTAATGCGGTCATCACCGACCAACTTACCCGTTAGTGACTCCGATCATGCCCAGCTCATCCGCTCACAGCGGAGAATTCAAGCCCTCACGTCAACAGAAATTGCCGTCTACCTGCGGTGATGACAAAAGTCCCTAATCGCCACACCGTCGCACAGTTCTCGCGAGAATTCTGCTGTCGGTGAGCAGAACTCCGAACCAGCCACATCATGGAGTTTTGCCCTCGTCGACAAATCGAGAAATACCTTTCAACGCTGCTTCGAATTCCTCGTCGGCGCGCGTTCTGACCCAGAGAACGAGTACACAGGCGATGACTATCCCGAGCAGGTTGACCGCCAGTTGCAGAGACGACAATCCGGCGATCCGCCACTCGCCATTAGCTGCCGCAACCACGGCGAAACCAGCGGCGGGAACTGTGGTGACCGAGATGAACACCCCGACCAGGGCGGCGGACTTCGAGGAGACGAGCGCCAGCATCCCTGCCGCACCGGCAAGAAGCGCGACGACAAACGAAATGGGCCCGACCTTGTAGACGAAATCGACCTCGTGGAGTGATTCGAGACTGACGACGTCCATCCATCCGAAGAACTTCACCACGAACGTGGCAGCAAGAGTCACGCCCATCGCGATGGGGAATCCGACGGCGAGCGCAAGAATCGAGCGTCGGCGCAACCGTCGATCCCGCCGCACCAGTGCCACCGCAAGGGCTGCCAGCGGCCCGAACTCGGGGCCGACGACCATGGCGCCCACGATCGTGATCTGTGAGTCGGTGACAACGCCGATTGCAGCAAGGAGGCACGCGATCGTCAGGAACGCGACGAACAATCCGTTGAGAGTTGATTCTTCCCGAGTGCGGGACAGCAATTCCTCCCACACGACGGAATCCGCTGGATCACCCGGCACGTCACGCTCGGCTTTGCGCGCCGCCGCCGACAACACCGTCTCGACCGGTACGAGCGTCATTCCGCCGTCCTCGGCGACGCCGAGGGCGGTCAGAACATCGACGACGTCGTTGGCCGCTTCACGGGCGACGTCGGCCTCCACCATGTCGCCGGCAGGATGAACTGCGACATCACGCAATACGACGATGTGTGTCGCACCCCGCTGCGACGCGAGCGCACCGAGAACTTGCTCGGTGCGCTCGGTCGGGCAGATCACCCGCAAATGCAGCACGGCGATCCGGTGTCGGCTCTACTTGGCTTCGCCGGTGTCGCCTTCGGACTTCTTGTCCTCTGACGTCTTCTCCTCGGACTTCTTCTCGGGCTTCGCGTCGATACCCGATTCCTTGCGCTGCTGAGCCGAGATCGGTGCCGGCGCATCCGTAAGCGGGTCGACGCCGCCGCCGGACTTCGGGAACGCGATGACCTCACGGATTGAATCCATGCCGGCGAGGAGCGCGGTGATGCGGTCCCAGCCGAATGCAATTCCGCCGTGCGGAGGCGCGCCGAAGGCGAAGGCGTCGAGGAGGAAGCCGAACTGCTCCTGCGCCTCTTCCTCGGAGATACCCATCACCTTGAACACTCGTTCCTGAATGTCCTTGCGGTGTATACGAATACTGCCGCCGCCGATCTCGTTGCCGTTGCAGACGATGTCGTATGCGTAGGCGAGAGCGGAATCCGGATCGGTGTCGAACGTGTCGAAGAACTCCGGCTTCGGCGAGGTGAACGCGTGGTGCACGGCCGTCCAGGCGGAGTGGCCCAGCGCAACGTCACCGGAAGCAGTGGCGTCGGCAGTCGGCTCGAACATAGGAGCGTCGACGATCCACACGAAAGCCCACGCGTCGGGATCGATGAGATCCTTCTTGCGCGCGATCTCACCACGTGCTGCGCCGAGGAGCGCGCGCGTCGACTTGGTCGCACCGGCTCCGAAGAAGATGCAGTCCCCCGGCTGAGCTCCGACATGAGCGGCAAGGCCCTCACGTTCGGCGTCGGTCAGGTTCTTGGCGACGGGGCCACCGAGGGTGCCGTCTTCGCCGACCAACACGTATGCCAGACCCTTGGAGCCGCGCTGCTTCGCCCATTCCTGCCAGGCATCGAGCTGCTTGCGCGGCTGGCTTGCACCACCGGGCATCACGACGGCGCCGACGTACTCGGCCTGGAACACGCGGAACGTCGTGTCCTTGAAGAACTCGGCGCACTCGACTAGTTCGATACCGAAACGGAGGTCGGGCTTGTCGCTGCCGTAACGACGCATTGCCTCGTTGTAGGTCATGCGGTCGATCGGCGTCTTGATCTCGTGGCCGACCAGCTTCCACAGCGCCGTGAGGATTTCCTCGGCAAGCAGGATGATGTCGTCCTGGCTGACGAATGCCATCTCGATGTCGAGTTGGGTGAACTCCGGCTGACGATCGGCGCGGAAATCCTCGTCGCGGTAGCAACGCGCGATCTGGTAGTACCGCTCGATGCCGCCGACCATGAGGAGCTGCTTGAACAGCTGCGGGCTCTGCGGCAGTGCGTAGAAGCTGCCGGGCTGAAGGCGTGACGGCACGAGGAAGTCCCGGGCACCCTCTGGCGTCGAACGCGTGAGCGTCGGAGTTTCGACCTCGACGAACTCGTGGTGTGAGAGAACGCCGCGGGCTGCAGCACTTACCTTGGAGCGCAAGCGAATTGCGGAGCCGGGGCCCTCACGACGCAAATCGAGGTAACGATACTTCAGGCGTGCTTCTTCGCCGACCTGATCGTCGAGCTGGAACGGCAGCGGTGCGCTTTCGTTGAGAACCTCGAGTTCTGTGGCGTTGACCTCGATTGCTCCCGTGGGGATCTCGAAGTTCTGGTTGCCCTCGGGGCGAACCTCTACCGTTCCGGTCACGCGAACGCAGTATTCCGCGCGCAGACGGTGCGCCTGCTCGGCCACGTCACCTGCCCGGAAAACTACCTGCGCAACTCCGGATGCATCACGGAGATCGATGAAGATCACTCCGCCGTGATCACGACGCCTGGCTACCCAACCGGTGAGCGTTACGGTCTGCTCTGCCTGCTCGGGTCGCAATGAACCGGCGAGATGTGTGCGCAGCACGGGATTCCTTTCGAACTACTTCCAATAACCGACGACCGACTACTTTGCCTGCGATCCTACGGAGCGAACTGCGCAGAGCGGAAACGCGGACCCGCATCGCATGCGAAGCTATCCCCAGAAGTGACGGCAAGCACTGGTTCACGACAGCAGAAAGCGGACATAGATGACCTTCAACGAGGGGGCTCGCGGTGAAGCGGGACGCGTTCAGGTTCAAGGCGGCGGGGGCGGCGGTGGCCGGGGCGGCAAAATTGCGATCGGCGGCGGCGCGGGCGGCATCATCGTCCTGATCCTGGCGCTGCTGTTCGGTGGCGATCCCGGCTCGCTTCTGGGCACGTCGACGGAGACGTCGAGTTCGTCGACGGGATTGTCCTCGGTAGACGAGTGCACCGGCGCTCAGGCAAATGCAGACGTGAACTGCAGAGTAACTCTGACCGTCGGAAGCCTCGACGATGTCTGGGAACAGCAATTGGTCAAGCAGACCGGCACGGCGTACGTCCGACCCGAGGTCATCTTGTTCAGCGGTTCGGTCAACACAGGGTGCGGCCAGGCGTCGAGTGATGTCGGTCCGTTCTACTGCCCGGCCGACCAGACGGCCTATTTCGACACGAGCTTCTTCCAACTGCTCGTCGACCGTTTCGGTTCCAGCGCGGGACCGCTCGCGCAGGAGTACGTGGTCGCTCACGAGTTCGGACATCACATCCAGAATCAGCTCGGCGACATCGGCCGAGCGCAAGCCGACCCGCAGGGCGAACAGTCGGGTGCGGTTCGCACCGAACTCCAGGCAGATTGCTACGCGGGCGTCTGGGCACATTTCGCGGACACGATTCCCGACGATGCGACTGGTCAACCATTCCTGAAGCCACTCTCGGAGAAGGACATTCGCGACGCTCTGTCGGCGGCTTCATCTGTCGGAGACGACCGTATCCAGAAGTCCACGACCGGTCGGGTCAACCCCGAGGGCTGGACACACGGCTCTTCCGCGCAACGTCAGGCGTGGTTCAAAACTGGATATCAAACAGGCCAGGTCTCCTCGTGTGACACCTACTCGGCGAGGGATTTGAACAACCCGCCCGACCTGAAGCGGTAGAGAACCCGGAAACCATCCCACCGACACTTTTTTCTGTCTTGACAGATTTAATTGTCGCGGGATGGTTTTCTCATGTTAGAAGTCGCAGTCATCGATCGCCCCGCTGCCGCGGAAGCATCGCTCGACCCGATACGGCAACGGATTCTGGCCGAATTGGCGGTGCCGGGATCGGCATCCTCGCTGGCACCTCGGGTGGGACTGACACGCCAGAAGGTGAACTACCACCTGCGCACTCTCGAAGAGCACGGACTGGTCGAACTCGTCGAGGAACGCAAGCGTGGAAACATGCCCGAGCGCATCATGCACGCCAGCGCCGCGTCGTACGTCATCTCCCCTGCCGCCATGTCTGCGCTCGCCCCAGATCCGAGCCGGTTCCCTGATCAACTCTCGGCGCGCTGGCTCGTCACTCTCGCAGCACGGATCGTCCGAGAGGTCGGCGAGCTGATCGCCGGAGCAACCGCGGCCGGAAAGCCTTTGGCTTCCTTTGTGATCGACAGCGAGATCACCTTTGAGACGGCATCCGACCGCGCCGCATTCGCCGGCGAACTCGGCGAATCGATCAACTCACTCGTCGCCAAGTACCACGGCGGCAATTCCGAAGGCGGACGCAAACACCGCTTGGTTGTCGCCCTGCATCCCAGTCTCACCACACCCGAAACGGAGCAGTAGCGATGTCCGAGAAATTCGAAATCCGCCGCGAGGTGGTCGTCCCCGGAACTCCCGAGCAGATCTGGACCGCCATCTCGGCCGAAACGGCCGGCTGGAGGTTCCCCTCCCCTCTCGAGATCCCCGCCGACGGCGGCCGCCCGGGCAGCCCGATCATCGCGATCTGGGAGCAGCCCAGCGAACTCGCCATCCACGTGCAAGGCCCCGACGGCTGGTTCAACAACCTCGAATACGTCGTCGAAGCACGCGACGAGAGCACCGCCGTTGTCCGCTACGTCCACGCCGGAGTGTTTGCCGACGATTGGGACGACCAGTACGACGGCGCGAGCAATCACACGGACTTCTACCTGCACAGTCTCGGCCAATACGTGCGGTACTTCGCCGGTAAACCCATCACCTACGCCTCAGTCGAAGGCCGGGAATCCTCTTCCTCGCCGCAAGCGATGGGAATGCTTCGCAGCGCCCTCGGAATCACCTCGGGCACCGCTGTCGGTGACGCCGCGTCGGTGGAAGTCCCCGGAATCGGAACCGTCGACGCGATTGTCGACTACATCAACGACTGGTTCATCGGCTTGCGCGCCGAGAACGCCTTGCTGCGGTTCTACGGCCGAAATGCCTTCGGCGGCAACGTCGACGCGGCCCACCACCTCTTCGCCGCGGATGCGGACGGTGACGCAGCGACGGCAGCGTGGCCGGCCTGGCTCGCCGGCGTGTTCGCCTGAGTCGTCACACTCCCCGCTCTGCTGACACGCGACCATTGTCGATCGCGGTCAGCAGAGCGGCGTGATCGCGAGCGTTGCGTTTGGCGTAGGCAGCGGCGAACTCCCCGATCGCGAAGTCGAATTCGGTTCCGTCACCGAGATATTCGGCGATCGCTATCCGATCGGACGAGCGAGCGTGCGCGTAGCCGAGGACCCTGGCGCACAAGCGCCCGTAGAGTTCCAAACCCTCCGGCACCATTTCTTCGATTACTGCCGACCCTTTACCGTCGCGCAGTTGGCGAATGTAGAAATCGTGCTCGCCCTCGTCGAGTCCCGGCCCTCGTTCCCAGCCGAGAAAGATGTCACTCGTCGCTTGCATCAATCGTTGCCCGTTGACGACGCGTTCCCCTTCGTTCTCGAAGGTCGGGCCGTCGACGTACCCGGACAGCACCGAGGGCTGCGCCTCTTTGACCTGCAGAATCAACGGATCGTCGTCGTCGACGCCTTTCATGAGGATCATCCACGCGCGTGTTCCGACGCTACCGACGCCCACGACTTTTCTGGCGATGTGCGTCATCTCGAAGGTGTCGAGGAGAACGCGCCGATCCCATTGCAGTGTGTCGCGATACGACCGGACACGTTGGCGCAACAGGTCCTCGATCTGCGTGAGATCGGTCCCGGCGAACAACTCGTCTGCGGGCACGATCAACGGCGGATCACTGATGAATCGTCGCCGGCCGTCGACGATTTCGGTGAACTTGCCTGCCGCCTGCACACTGTCGCGGCGGCGAGCCTTGTCCAGCGTCGCTTGTGTGCGAGCGACCATGCGCTTCTTCAGGTCGATTTGGAGAGCCTCGAGTCCGTCCTCGGGTGCGATGTGCGAGTACCAGACTGCAAGATTTCCCAACCCTGCCTGGGCGATCATGGTTTCCCGATACTCGGCCGCGCATCCGCGAACGATCTTCTTTCGCTCCTTGCCCGAAAACCCGTTGTCCTTCGCGGCGATCACCAAACTTGCCGCCAGTCGCTTGACGTCCCACTCGAACGGGCCCGGGTAGGTTTCGTCGAAATCGTTGATGTCGAACGCCAACTTCCGCTCCGGCGTTGCGTAGATCCCGAAATTGCTCAGATGTGCGTCACCGCAGAGGTGGCTGCGAAGGCCCGAATCCGGACTGCGTGACAAATCGTCGGCCATCACTAGCGCAGCGCCCCGAAAAAACGAGAATCGCGATGCTGACATCCGCCCATAGCGTATGGGTACCAGGTCCTGGACCCGGGACTGCGCCTGCACTTCCAGCAGCGAAATCGGGTCGCGGTCGCTGTCGGCGAGATCCGCCAGCGCCGCCAGCGGGGTGTCTCTACGCGCCTGACGGCCGCGGGCCCGCCGCTCGTCGACAGTGAGATGCTCGGTACGCACTGCTGTCATCTGCCCGACCTTTCACTCGCAACGGCTATGGCTACGAACTCGACGCGTCGGGCGTCGTGCGGCCTCCTGATCCGCGCGCTGCGCGTACCAGGAGTTCCGGACTTGACACCAACGCCTTGCGCCACGGAAGTACCCCGTCGATCTCGATCTGAATCGACAGGCTCAGCACGGTCCGAATCAGAACGATCATGCCCAGAACTGCGGCGTCGGTCAGCGACGGTGACGACGTCACCGTCTTCACGAGATCAGCGGCGACAAGGATCTCGAGCCCGAGAAGGATGACCGCGCCCATCGTCTCGCGCAGAGTACGAAACGCTGAACTACCGTCCCGCGTTCGACTCCATGCGCGCCCCGCGATCACGAATGCGAACATGAACCCGAGAACCATGGCGACAACACCGAGTACCTCGAACCATTCGGTGACCAGCTCGAAGAACCTGATTTTGTCCATGGTCATGATTCTCGAGGTAACTCACCGATAAGTCGAGAGGACACGACGGTGTCAGCTGAAGATCCGTTCGATGTCGTCGAGCCGCAGCTGTGTCGCGCGAGGAGAATAGCCCGAGCCCCACAGGCTGTCGTCGACGTAGTGGACGCTCCCCGAGCGGACAGCGGGAAGACGCTCCCAGAGCGGGTTCATCGCCAACTGCGCGCGGGCATCCTGCTGGTCCTGGAATGCGCCCACGATGATCACGTCGCTGGTCACCTGGTCGAGTTGCTCCGCTGTGAGTGTGCGCGTGAACTCCTCCGATGTGGCTCGATCGCCGGGGAATCCGAGAGCGTCGAGAAGAGCGTCGACCTGGTTGTAGACAACACCGTTCTCGCCGGTACGGAGGAGGGTCACCGACGGCAACGAACCGAGGGCCGAGAGTCGATTCTTGATTGCCAGGAGTCGGTCTTCCGTTCGCGCGTTCAATTCGGCTGCGGCGTCTTCGCGTCGGACCGCGACGCCCATCGAGGTGACCAATTTCTTCATCTCGTCCCACGTGAGGAACCCGTTGAAGCCGGCAAACACCGGCACGCCTGTCGTAGAGAGTTCGTCGTAAGACTTTGCCGCGTAAGCATTTCCGGCGGTCAGAAGCATGACGATCAGATCCGGCGACGCGCCGATGATTGCTTCCTTGTTCCATGTTCCCGCCGTGCCGAGGTTCGGGATGTTCGCCGCCTCCGGCATCGTGCGCAACACCGCGTCACCGCTCACACCCTCGAGACCGAAGAAGCCGCCGACGATCTTCTCCGGCGGCACACCGAGGTCGAGGACCGTCGCCATGGCGCTGACGTGGGCGATGACCATTCGCTGCGGATCCGACGGAATCTCGACAATGCCCGTCTCGTCCTGCGCGGTAACGAGACCACTTGGCGCCGGGCCGTTTTCGTCACTGCTGCACGCGGCAAGAAGCGTCGCTGCCGCCGCGCCGAGCCCGGCGCCGAGGAAGCCCCGGCGCGTCAGCGCATCGACGATGCGGTTCCACTGCTCGTCAGCATCGAGTTCGGGGTCTTCGAGTGCGGGGTGCAGGCAAATCGAGTTCGGCACAGTTCGGTCCATTCGTTCGAGCGGTCGAGAATCTCCTCGATTGTGGCCATCGAACAGTCGAAATTGAACAGGATTTCGAGCCGACATCTATCGCTGTCCGGTCACACCTTCTTGACGACGCTCGACTTCAATTGCATCGGTCCGATGCCGTCGACCTTGCAGTCGATGTCGTGGTCGCCGACGCCCTGGACAAGGCGGATGTTGCGCACTTTCGTACCCGACTTGATACCGGTCGGACTGCCCTTCACCTTGAGCGTCTTGACGACCGTCACGGTGTCTCCGTCCGCAAGGACGTTTCCTACAGAGTCCTTCACCACTCCCGGAGCCTCACTTGCACCATCGGCCGGTGCCCACTCGTGCGCGCAGGACGGGCACACCATCAAGGCACCCATTTCGTAGGTGTATTCGCCGGCGCATTCGGGACATGGGGGCAGGGTGTCTTCCACGCGGGTCATTCTATCCAGCAGGCGCGCGATTCCCATTTTTGCACTTCATGAACCATTCTTGAGACAAATATTGCACTCGATGAAACTTTGCACTCTGTGCAATTATGGATGAAATGGGAACCGAAACACTCGGATTGCGCGAACGAAAGCGAATTGCCACGAGGCAGTTGATCGAGCACACGGCGGTCGAACTCGTCCTCGAACTGGGCTACGACGAAGTGACCGTCGAGAAGATCTGCGAGGCCTGCAATCTGTCGTCCCGCACGTTCTTCAACTACTTCCCCACCAAGGACGCAGCGATCGGTGGGCTCATGCTCGTCGTGCCGAGCGAGACGACCATGCTCACGCTCATCAGCGAGCACCCGGACGATCCGCTGCGCGGCGCCCTCGCGGTATTCGAGGTGGCGATGCAGATAGTCGACGAGCGACCCGATCTGCTCGCGCATCGACGCGAATTGTTCGAACGGCATCCCACACTCTTGCAACAGCACCTGGCTACGTTCCACGACCTGGAAGACACACTCACCAGACTCTTGACGCGCGAGCTGCGCAGGCGCCCCGACTATCGACAACTTCCGGCAGACACCGCCGCGGATGAAGCCACTGCGACGGTCATCACAGCGGGCGCAGCGATGCGCTACGTCTTCCGAAAATGGCAGGGCAGCGAACGGGCCGGCCCCAGAACCGAACTGCTGGATCCTGCACTACTCCTGATGGCTCGAATTCTCCGATCCGCGAACTGATTTCGCCAGCCGTCACTGAACTAAGGAACTTCATGTCCACTCGAGAAGCTGCGACCGTCGACCCCGACGGCGCGCACACCGACACCGACGCCGCGCCAGACAAACGGTCGATCATCCTCGTTTTTGTCGGGCTTATGATCACGATGCTTCTGGCATCGCTCGACCAGATGATCTTCAGCACCGCGCTCCCGACCATCGTGGGCGAATTGAACGGCGTCAACCACATGGTCTGGGTGACGACGGCATACATCCTCGCCTCGACCGTCATGATGCCGGTGTACGGAAAACTCGGTGACCTGATCGGCCGCAAGGGCCTCTTCATCGGCGCCATCAGCATCTTCATCGTGGGTTCGGTGATCGGCGGTTTGTCCCACGACATGACCACACTCATCGCTGGTCGCGCAGTACAGGGGCTCGGCGGCGGCGGTTTGATCCTGCTGTCACAGGCGATCATCGCCGACGTCGTCCCGGCCAGGCAACGCGGCCGGTACATGGGTGCGATGGGCGGCGTGTTCGCACTGGCTTCGGTTGCCGGCCCCCTTCTCGGTGGATGGTTCACCGAGGGCATCGGCTGGCGCTGGGCATTCTGGATCAACATCCCCCTCGGGCTCCTCGCCATCGCGAGCGCGGTGGCATTTCTGCACCTGCGGAAGCCGAACCTCGGCAAGCCTCGCATCGACTACCTGGGCATGGTTCTCGTCGCGACGTCAGCGACGTGTCTGATCCTGTTCACGACCTGGGGCGGAAACACCTACGCCTGGGGATCGGCCGTCATCATCGGGCTGATCATCGGCTGCGTCGTGACGGCAGTGGCTTTTGTCTTCGTCGAAAAGCGTGCCGACGAACCGGTAATTCCGATGCATCTGTTCGCTCAGCGCAACTTCGTGTTGACCACCGCCGCTGGCCTGATCATCGGAATCGCCATGTTCGGTGCGCTCGCCTACCTGCCGACCTACATCCAGATGGTGACCGGCAAGAACGCCACCGAAGCAGGATTGATGATGATTCCCATGATGGCGGGCCTGCTCGTCGCCTCCATCGGGTCCGGCCAGCTGGTCAGCAAGACTGGCCGCTACAAGATCTTCCCCATCGTCGGAACGTCGATCGTCGCAGTTGCTCTGGTCCTGCTCTCACGTCTGACGCCCTCGACTTCGCTGCTGGTCTTCGGTTGCTACATCGCTCTCATGGGCATCGGGCTCGGCCTGGTCATGCAAATACTGATCCTGATCGTGCAGAACACCTTTCCCGCCGCTGAAGTGGGAACTGCCACTGCGTCGAACAACTTCTTCCGTCAGATCGGTGCTTCGTTGGGCAGCGCGATCGTGGGCAGCCTGTTCGCCTCGCGCCTGACCAATCTGCTGTCCGAGAGGCTTCCGGCAAACGGAGGCGCAGTCGGTGAGGATGAGAACTCCTTGACACCGGGAATTCTCTGGAAGTTGCCGAGCCAGGTTCGCGAGATCATCGTCGGCGCATACAACGATGCACTCGCGCCGGTCTTCCTTTACCTCGTCCCCTTGGTCATCGCAGCGGTCGTCTTGTTGCTCTTCGTCAAGGAGAAGCCGCTCGCGACGACGATCGATCGATCGGCACCCCCGCTCGAGTAGTTGACTATCGTGGCGTGATGTCGCACGCACCGAATACGCCCAGACGCACTCTCGCTGTTCTGGGCGTATTCGGCGTTGTAGTGGTCGTTGTTGCCTGCATGCTTTGGTGGTTCGCCCGCGGCGACGACGCCCTTGCCGGCGAGAACCTCGACTCGTTCCCCACGGTGGACCACAGCACGCTGACCGCCCAGCAGAGTGCGCTGCTGACCGTCCTCGAACAGGAATGGGCATCGGGCAGTCCTGGCACCAAATACGCCGAGGGTGTCGAAGAATCGTGGTGTGCCGATTTCGTGAGCTGGTCGATGAACCAGATCGGGACACCCTTTTCGAACCCCAACTCCGGCTCGTGGCGCATCCCCGGGGTGTACACGCTGCAGGAGTATTACGAGTCGGTCGACGCGTTTGTCCCCTACGGTCAGGACTACCAGACCAAGGTCGGCGACACGATCCTGTACGGCGACTCGAGCCCCTTCGGCCAACACGTCAACGTCGTTCTGGTCAACGACGGCGGCACTCTGACAACAGTCGGCGGAAACGAGAACAACAAAGTCATGCTTCATCGCATAGTGCCCTCGGAAGTTCCGGGAATCGTCGGGTTCGGCGTCCTCTGAGCCACCCACCTTCCCTCTTTGCGTGATGAAACTTTATCGATGTGGGCGGCGAGATTTCTGAATTGGTTTGATCGTTGGATGGAGCAAACGGATTGACATTATTCGGATAATTCGTTGTTTCCGTCGTCGACAGATGTTACTCCTAGGCGAAGGGCTGGATCTGGCAACTAGATTCGTATCCAGCTGCCCCCTACCTCAAGACAGGAACTCGATGCGCCCCGGTGAGCTGACCGCCCTCGAGCAGATGCAACTCATGGCCCGCGCGGCTGCTGCGCAGGCCATGAGCACTCCGTCGATGCTCCGACTCCGGCTCGGCCGCTACCCCACTCGGACACTCGAGCTGCGCAAACGCCCACTCCCCGACACCAAGCTGTGCACCGAAGCGCTCGATCACGCCAAAGGCTCCCTCTCCCCCGCGGTCTTGAACCACAGCTTGCGCTGCTGGATCTGGGCCGACGTCTTCGCGCAGATCGATGCGATCGAGTACGACCCAGAAGATCTCTTCACCGCGTGCGCGCTTCACGATGTCGGCTTGGGCGCAGAGGGATCGACCGCGCACGGGTTTTTCACCTACATCAGCGCCGCAGACGCGGAAGAACTCGC
Source organism: Rhodococcus sp. IEGM 1318 (assembly GCF_033142465.1). Classification (NCBI taxonomy): domain Bacteria; kingdom Bacillati; phylum Actinomycetota; class Actinomycetes; order Mycobacteriales; family Nocardiaceae; genus Rhodococcus; species Rhodococcus sp. IEGM 1318. The sequence goes on along the minus strand of NZ_JAWLSC010000009.1, from coordinate 28,087 downwards.
GACCCGAGTGGGAACTTCGGAGAGGTCGGTACAGCGAATCGGCGACGCGATCCGTCTGCACATGGATCTGACTGTCGATCGCGATGCGGACGCCGACGCCTATCTGCTGCACGCCGCAGCACATTTCGACGTTGCCGGTCGACGTGCGCCCGAAGTATCCCGAGCAGCTGTTGATGCAGCAATCGCGGAGTACCCACGAACAGGGTTCACCGACGAGTTCGCACAGTCGATGCGGCGCGAGGTCAAGCTCCGCCCGCTCTCTCGCGCGGCGACGCTCTGGAGATCGGGCATGGCACTGCCGTTGCGAACCAATCCCCTGGATTGGAAGAGCCGGTAGCTACGTCCAGTCCTCGAGCACCGCGGTTCGTGATCCTCCGACATTCCCGGTATTCACCACGCCCACGGGTTCGATCAACATCACCTCCGCTTCCTCTTCGGCGATGGGACAATGTTCGACTCCGCGAGGTACGACAAACAGTTCGCCGGGCCCCAGCGGAACATCTCCGTCGCGCAGTTGGATTCGAATCTGCCCCTTTGTCACCAGGAACATTTCGTCGGTGTCGCTGTGGGTGTGCCAGACGAATTCTCCTTTGATCTTGACGATCTTGATCTCGTAGTCATTGAGTGACGCGATCTTCTTGGGTGACCAGTGCTCGGTGAACTGACCGAACTTCTCGCGGAGCGATATCGCTGTTGCCGAACTGTCCATGGTGTTCCTTCCTCCGGCTCGCCATCACTGCGACGACGAACCCGCACCACTCTTCGTCACCCCAGGACGGTGCGTCTTGTACGTTTCTGACATGGATCCACACGGCGCACACATCACCGCGTGGGCACCGGAACTCGAGGGAATCACCGAGGTCTTCCATGCCGATTTCGTCGGACACGCCTATCCCAAACACACGCACGATCAGTGGTCTCTCATGCTCGTCGACCGCGGAACGATTGCATACGACCTCGACCACCGAGCACACGGAGCGGCCCCTGAGATCGTGACTCTGTTGCCGCCCGGCATCGCGCACGACGGAGTCCCGGTCACCGAGGCCGGATTTCGGCAACGAATCCTGTACCTCGAAACGTCAGTTCTCGGCGAGGACTTGATAGGCCCGGCGGTGGACAGCCCTGAGATTCGCGACCCCCTGCTGCGCCACCGTATCGATCAACTGCACTCTGCACTCGGTCCGCACGGCGACTCACTCGAGGCCGAAAGTCACCTAGGGTTGCTCGGTGAAAAATTGAACGAGATCCTCTCACCGCACGCAGATCGAGTCCGTCACACTCCCACCGTCGACGACCGCGTTGCCGATCAACTTCGAGAGCTACTCGATGCGCGACTCACAACGGGAATCACGATGCGAGAAGCGTCGAGCATTCTGCAGCGGAACCCCACGTATCTGATCAAGAACTTCGCGAAGCATTTCGGGCTTCCGCCTCACAAGTACGTAACGGGACGCCGAATCGATCTGGCACGACGCGCAATCCTGGCCGGGCGCGAATTTGCGGACGTGGCCGTCGACGTCGGATTCCACGATCAATCCCACCTGTCGCGGCACTTCGTCAAGCATGTCGGGGCGCCACCCGGCAGGTACGCACTGAACGTGGCCGGCGGAGCGCGCTAGTCGCAGCACTTGGCACCGGTTTCATCGAGCAGACACTGTTTCCAGTCAGCTGGAGCCTGTGTGCACTGAAAGAAAACGGTGTCAGGTCGCAGCGATCAAGCAGCCGTCTCGAGGTCGACCAGCAAGAAGTCCTCGCGCCGCCGCCCCCATTCACGATCGGTCAGCTGATACGAGCGCAACGCACGAGGTGCACGGGCCAACTCGTAGAAGCGCTCGGAGCCAGGCACGAACTGCCTCGTAGCCCAACCCCAATCTGTGCCGTGCGGAATCTTCGGGTCCGGAAGCATGGCGGACTCCAACGACATGAGCCGCAGGCGCCGAACTATTCCGGTCGTGGCGGCATCCTCGCCGAAATCGATCCACGCCTGACGCGCGTTCGGGTCGTCACGAGCCGTTCCGGCAACTAGTTGCAACGCACCTGTGACGTCGATCCGAGAAGGCACCGGCGGGTCGGCATTGAACTTGAGTTGCAGAGCACCGGCGCGACCGATCGCCGGTTGTTCCGGCTCCCGGACATCGGTGCCGTCGCGAGGCAGTCTCCACATCAACGGTTTCGAACTCACGCGCACTTCCGCGGTCAACGCCCACGCCGGCTCGGCAACCGCCCACCGCCGCGCGCGGTCGGCATTCCACGCGAGCCCCCAACGGACCGTCTCCCCCAATTCAGGAGAGACAAACCACCGAAGACGCAGACCGTCGACGACTACCGGGCTGATCATCGCGTCGAGGTTCGCCGACGCACCGACCACTCGACCGGGTCCACCTCATCGTCGAGCCCGAGAACCACGCGAGCTGCATTGCGTCCCTGATCGAACAATGACTGGCGAACCGTGGTCAGCCCGGCCTCGGATGCGGCTGCGGTGTCGTCCCACCCGACGACCGCGACGTCGTCGGGCAGGGCGAGGCCGAGTTCACGGATCGCGTCCAGAACCCCCAGAGCCAGTTCGTCACTCATCGCCAAGATGACATCGGGCCTTCGGCTCTCGGGAACGTCGAGCAGGGACCGAGCCATCCGCGCACCCTCGCTCCGCTCGTTGACGGTGACGACCCCCACCCGCACCGAGGGCCAATCGAGGCCCGCGTCGCGGACGGCGCGCTCGTAACCCTCGAGCCGATGCCGGGATACCGGAAAGAACGCTTCACTTGAAACCACGTCCATCCGAATCTCGGACCGAAGCTCACGATCCCACGGAAGGCTGATCACCGCGGGCCGCTGCGCCCCCGACAACCCGACTACCGCGATCGCAACGGCGCCGGCAACATCGTCCATCCCGACGAGATCCACACCCTCGTGTAACGGCCCACCCTGGATGCATGCGGGTTTGCCGGTGCCGACAATCGCGTCGAGGATGGGATCGTCGAAGACGGTGGTCCAGACGACAAAACCGTCTACTGCCGCGTCGCGAACTCTGTCGACGTCTCCGGGTTTCCCCGAGTTCGGCAGCATCATCAATCCAGCATTCGCGTCCAGGCAGGCGTCGGCGACTCCCGAGAGGAATCGCCGGGCTACTGCGTCTTCGAAGGCGTACGTCAGCTTCTCGCTGAAGACGACCGCGATGTTGTTGAATTTGCCGCTCCGCAAGGACTGCGCCGCCCGGTTGGGGCCCGCGTACTCGAGCTCTTCGGCAGCGGCGAACACCTTGGCCCGCGTTGATTCCGACACGCGCTCGGGCTGCGCGAAGGAGTACGACACCGACATCACCGACACGCCTGCGGCCTTGGCGACGTCGGCCATCGTCGGTCGACTCGAACGCTGCGCACGTATGGCCATGAGCATCAGCATAGCGAGTGCAAAATACCCATTGCGCAGGTGTGTATCGATACATGTATCGTTACACAACATGACTGCTCGACTGCCGAAGGCAACCACGCTACGGCTGATGACACTGGCCGGAGCAGCCTTCGCCTACGTAACGGCCGAAATGCTCCCCGTCGGACTGCTCAGCGAAATATCGTCAGACCTCGACGTCACCGAAGGGCGTGTCGGCCTACTGCTGACCTTCTACGCATACGGTGTCGCGGCCTTGACGCTTCCGCTGATCGGAGCGGTCAAAACCTGGCCGCGCCGACGCGTCGTCGTTTTGACCGTGGCCACCCTCGCGGTGTCGCAACTGGTCGCGGCGTTGGCCGTCAACTATCCGATGCTGGTGATCGGTCGGTTGCTCTGCGCTGCGACGCACGGCGTGTTCTGGGCAGTGGTTGCGCCGGTCGCAGCGACTCTGGTTCCGCGCGGACAGCAGGGCAAGGCCATCGCGATGGTGTATGCCGGCACGTCTCTCGCTTTTGTTCTCGGAGGTCCCCTGTCTTCGGCAATCGGCCAGTCCTGGGGTTGGCGGACCGCGTCGGCGGCAATCGGTGTGGTGGCAGTGATCATCGCTTTTTCACTGCATCGTGCGTTGCCCGAAATGCCGGTCGATCAGCGGCATCGGAACAAGCGAGACAAACCGAAGACGACACCGGCGATGAAACGGGCACTCGCCGTCATCTGCGCGGCAACGCTGTTTGCCGCCCTGGGGCAGTTCGCGTCGTACACGTTCTTCACTCTTCTGGTGGAGGAAAGCCTCGGCTCGTCCGGTGGCGTCCGTACCGCGATGCTTCTGGTGTACGGCGCCGCCGGCGCCGTCGGGGTGTGGGTCGCCGGCAAGTACTACGACCGCCGACCGCGCCTCTTCACGCTCATCTCGATAGCGACGGTGGCAGGCGCGCTGGCCATTTTCTGGCTCTTGGCGCCCTCGATGGGAGCGTTCGCAGTTGTCGCCACGATCTTGTGGGGCGCGGCGTTCACCACCGTTCCGATCTGCCTACAGTCCTCGGTTCTGCGTGCCGTCCCGATCGGGACCGACCGCGCCTCGGCCGTCTACGTGGTCGTGTTCCAGATCGCGATTGCGACGGGGGCGTTGCTCGGCGCCGCTGTCGTCGACGGTGGTGGAATCTCGCATCTCGCGGGAATCGGGGTCGCTTTGATGATCGGTTCGTTGGTGATTGTCGGGTTCGGCCGACGCGCATTTCCCCGCGAACCGCAGCGGTCCACTCACTCCCCCACCGACGCGGCAGCCAGCCTCGCGTCGTAGATCAGGGTGTAGCGCCAGAACAGTCGCCTCTTGATCCGGCTATCTGGCAGATACCGGGTGGCCGCGCGCCGGATGTCAGCCATCGACTCACCTGCTTCCGCGGTGGGAGCCGTCATCGGCTTCAGTTGCTCCACCGCAACCTGTCGATGCTTGACGACGCCGACGACGGGATTACAGACGGCCGCCAACACCGACAGGAGTCCGTCGGTCACTGTCGTCGATCGATAACACCCGACTACGACGAGCCGACCGCCTGGTTCGAGCAGGCCACTCAGCCGCTTCATCGATTCTTCGAGTGGAAGATGGTGCAACGCTGCGACGACCGTGATCGCGTCGTACTTCGCCTCGGATGCAAAGTCCTCGATCCGCCGTGCTTCGATGATCACGTTCTCGTCGTCGACAAACCTTGCGCGCACGGCGGCCGACGTTGTCAGGTCGGGTTCCACACCGACCACCACGTCGAACCGCCGACGCAAGAGGTCGATCAGATTGCCGGTCCCGCTCCCCACGTCGAGAGCGCGACCGGACCTGACCCCGCGCAGATTACGTAGAACCCACCGGCCGTAGTGATCGTTGTGACTCCACGGATGGCGCCGGTTGAAACCGTCCAAGCGCGCAATCACACCCATACCCGACGGTATCAATCCGAGCCCGGGCACCGGCCGTCACAACCGCGGGTCGACCGGCTCCGATTCGAGAGCCAACACCGCGAACACGGCCTGGTGCGCTCGCCACAGCGGTTCGCGGTCGACGAGCCTGGATACCGCCTCCATGCCGAGCGCGTACTCGCGCAGCGCCATCGACTGCTTGTGTCCGAGGTTGCGGTTACGCAATCTCGCAAGCGTCGACGGTTCGAGGTAGTCGGCACCGTAGATCAATCGCAGGTACTCCCGGCCGCGGACCTTGATCCCCGGCTGAACCTTCGCGTTGTACCCCCGCGGTCCGTGAATCTGATTCGCCAGCGGTTTGACGACCATCCCCTCACCACCGTCACCGGTGAGCGACTCCCACCACTTCGTCGCTTCGGACACCGAGTCTTCGGAACCGAGATCGACGACCAGGCGACGTGTGGTGGTAAATCGACTCGGGTCGGCCGCGGCCAGGCGGTCCGAAATACCGAGGTGCCATTCGTGATCCCGTTCCCCGTACGACTGGCCCTCGGTCGCCAGAATCTGGAACGGCGCGATGGTGACGCCGTCCAGTCCGTTCGTCGGCCACACGTACCGCCGGTACGCCTCACCGAAGCGCTCGATACTCGCGGCCCGGACCGATGTCTGCTCGAACATTTCCGCCACGTCCAGACCCCGCGAACCGGCCTGCGCCAACACTGCCTCGCGGGCGGCGAGGTCAGTTCGTCCCGCCGCCGCGACCGACGCGTACTGCGAGCGCAGCAGACGTTCTGCTTTGACGTTCCACGGCAACAGTTCGCAGTCGAGGAGCAGCCAGTCGGTGCCCAACTCTTCCCACAACCCAGCGGAGGTGACTGCGGCGGCGATGTCGTCGACCAACTTCTGAGTCAGCTCGTCGTCGAAGAACTGGCGGCCGGTGCGGGTGTGCACCATCCCGGTGAGCGCATCCGGTGCGTCGAAGCGGGACTGAGCAACCGATCGATCACGGCACACGAGCACCACTGCCCGCGAACCCATGTGCTTCTCTTCGCAGATCACTGTTCCGATTCCGCCGGCCCGGTATGCGTCGAACGCGGTCGACGGGTGTTCCAGATAATCATCGGATTGGGCCGTCGCGCAGGGCGCCATGGTCGGCGGTAGGTACCGCAGCCATTGCGGCGCGACCGCGAATCGGCTCATCACTTCCAAGGCGCCGGCAGCGTTGTCGGTGCGAACGGACACTCGCCCGCGCAGTTCGGTGTCAACGCCGGTCGTTTCGAGGACGTCGGCGAGATCGAGCACGTCCGGATCGCGAGTCGGCGGAGCCAGCGGCACCACCGGCTCGTACCAAACCTGCTCCGCCGGAACCGACACGATCTCTCGTTCCGGGTATCGAAGAGCGGTGAGGGATCCACCGAAGACGCACCCGGTGTCGAGGCACGCGGTGTTGTTGATCCATTCCACCTCGCGCACCGGCGTGTGACCGTAGAGGACCATGGCTGATCCTCGGTAGTCCTGCGCCCACGGATATCGAACTGGCAAGCCGAATTCGTCCGTCTCACCGGTGGTTTCACCGTAGAGCGCAAAGCTTCGGACTCGGCCGGACGCCCTGTTGTGGTAGTCCTCCTTGAGACCGGCGTGCGCGACAACGAGTTTGCCGTCGTCCAGGACGAGGTGTGCGACGAGACCGTCACAGAAGTCGACGACGCTTTCGCGGAACTCCGCCGACTCGGTGGCCATCTGCTCGAGGGTCTCGGCGAGTCCGTGACTCGGCGTGACCTTCTTACCGCGCAGCGCCTTGACGAGTTTGTTCTCGTGGTTACCCGGAACCGCTATCGCATGTCCCGCCGCGACCATCCCCATGACCAGACGCAGCACACCGACCGAATCCGGACCTCGATCCACGTAGTCGCCGAGGAAGACGGCAGTTCGCCCTTCCGGCGGCACGGCATCGACAGCGCCGCCATCGGCCCCGTAGTCGACGGTGTAGCCGAGTTTCGCGAGCAGGCTCTCGAGCTCACTTCGACATCCGTGGATGTCGCCGATGACATCGAACGGGCCACGCTCGACACGCAGATCGCTGCGCAGCGGGCGACGCGAGAATTCGGCTTCGGAAACCGCGTCCTCACCTCTGAGGATGTGAACCGAACGGAAACCTTCCTTACCCAACCCGCGGAGCGAGCGAGTCAACTGTTGGTGCTGGCGGCGAATCACGTCGCGTCCGAACGTCCGATCAGAGCGTGCGTCGTTTCGTGCAGAGCAGACCGATTCCGGAACATCGAGCACGACTGCCACCGGCAGTATGTCGTGCTCGCGAGCCAACGCAACGAGTCGCTTGCGCGCAGCGGGCTGGACGTTGGTCGCGTCGACCACCGTGAGGCGTCCGCGTCGCAAACGCTTGGCCGCGACGAACTCCAGCACTTCGAAAGCATCGGACGTCGACTCCTGTGAGTTCGGATCGTCACTGACCCACCCTCTGAATGTGTCACTCGAGAGGGTTTCGTACTCACCGAAGTGGCGCGCGGCAAAGGTCGACTTTCCCGAGCCACTGACGCCGATGAGTACTACTAGGGCGAGATCTGGAATCTCGTACACCGTCATGACGTTCGTGCCTCCTTCGTGAAGATTGCCATCTGTGTCGGCCCGCCGAGGACCGGATCAATTGCTCCGATAAATTCGAACTCCACGGAATAGCCGTGGGCTCGGGCCGTTTCGGTTGCCCAGTCGCGGAATTGGGTTCGGGAGAACTCGAACCTGTGATCGGGGTGCCTGAACTCTCCCGCCAATGCCGGATACAGCACGTTGTAGTCGGCATTCGGAGTAGTCAGCAGCACATACTGCGGTGCTGCGTCCACGAAGACCGATCTGACCAGCGCCGGCAGGCGCGCCGTGTCGACGTGCTCGACCACCTCCATCAGCACGGCTGCGTCGAAGCCTTTCAAGCGTGCGTCGCGGTACGTCGCGGACGACTGCATCAAAGACACACGTTCACGCTGGACGTCGGACATTTCGGTGAACTTCAATCTGCGTTGCGCCCGTGTCAATTCGCGCGCGCTCACATCGACGCCGACAAGCTTGTCGAATCGAGCGTGCGGCATCAGCGCCTCGAGCAATTTACCTTCGCCGCAACCGATATCGACAATTGTTCTCACGTGCAGTCGCTGAAGCGTCGTCAAAACTGCGTCGACGCGAAGGCGTGCCAGCGGCGGATCCGGTCTCGGTGCTTCGATCTGCGCCTCGGCTTGTTCGGGAATCAGTCGATCGACCACCGATTCGACCAGGTCGCGTCGACGAGCCAGGTAGCGGGACATGATCAGCGCGGAATCCGGATGCGAAGCCAACCACTCTCCAGCGACGCGGATCAATTTGTCTGCCTCGTCAGGTCCCACCCAGTAGTGCTTCACATCGTCGAGGACGGGCAACAGCACGTAGAGGTGCCGTAGGGCACTCTGCACCGTGTGTTCCCCGGTCAGTGTCAGCGACACGAAGTCGGAGTTTCCCCACGTCGGTAGGTGCGGATCAAGCTGCACCGGTATCGCGGTCACGTCCCAGCCCAGCGGCTCGAACAGCCGACGAGGCAATTCCGCATCGCCGCCACACGGAACCACCGGAATCGAGACGGTCAACGCTAGTTCGGCTCCGACGAGTTCCGGGTGCGACTTGCACGTTCCCGTCAACGCGGTGCGAAACAGCTTCGACAGAGCAACCGAGAGTATGGACGACGCCGCATACGGTCGATCGTTGACGTACTCCCCCAGCGAAAAGTTGTCGCCACTCTTGCCGCGTCGATACCTACTCTGCACAAGTTCGATGGGGTCGACGTCCACAATCACTGCCACAGTGGTCTTTTCGTCCGAGGCCTCCGAGTACAGAACCGTGGCGGTACCGATCGCCAAGTCGAAGCTTTGCACTCGGTCGGGATGTTTGTGCAGCAGGTAACTCAACGCAGTCGCATCAGGAGTCTGCGAGGTCGGGGTGGACGTCAGTGTGAGTAGCACCAGGCGAATGTAGCCCGGCAGACGTCCGGAGCGCCTCCGATTTACGCGCCCCGCAGCAGTCAGAACAAGGTAAGAGCTGCTCCCGCACCCACCAGTTCACGCGGCGCCTCGCGCGATTGCTTGCCAGATGCATTGACGTCTCGATGCTCCGAACGACCACCCAACCCATGACGCTCGACCAGTGGCTCGACGCGGGTTGCGAGCCAACGCTTGTATTCGGGAGTGACATACGCGCCTCGCCCGTAGAGCTCGCGGTAGCGACGGATGAGTGCCGGATGTTCCTGAGCAAGCCAATTCATGAACCAGCCCCGAGTACTGCCGCGCAGGTGCATCGGGAAGACTGTCACACTGGTCGCACCGGCTTCGGACAGTGCCTCGAACAGACCGTTGAGGTGACTGGTGGAATCGGTGAGGAACGGAATGACCGGCGCCACCATCACATTGCACGCGAATCCCGCGTCGGTGATGGCGCGGATCATCTCGAGGCGCGCCCGCGGCGACGGGGTACCAGGCTCGATCTGCTTCTGAAGTGCGGCGTCGTTGATCGCCAACGACACTCCGATGCCGACGTCGACCTGCGCCGCCGCCATCTTCAACAGTGGCAGATCCCGTCGCAGCAGAGTTCCCTTCGTCAGGATCGAGAAGGGAGTTCCCGATTCGGTCAACGCGCGAATGATGCCGGGCATCAAGCGGTATCGCCCCTCGGCTCGCTGATAGGGATCGGTGTTGGTGCCCAGTGCCACCGCCTCCCGTTTCCAGGACTTTCGCGCCAACTCCTTGCGGAGCACCGCGGCGATGTTCGTCTTCACGACCACCTGGGAGTCGAAATCCGCGCCCGCGTCGAGGTCTAGGTACTCGTGACTCGGTCTCGCGAAGCAATATCGGCAGGCATGTGAGCAACCTCGAAAAGCGTTGACGGTGAAGCTGAACGGCAACGTCGAATCTTCGGGCATCTTGTTGAGCGCGCTCTTGCAGAGCACCTCGTGAAACGTGATTCCCTCGAACTCCGGAGTCTGCACGGAGCGAACCAACCCGGCCCGTTCGAGTCCGGGTAGCGCTCCGTCATCTGCATCCAATGCCTGACCCGACCACCTCATAGCCCCAAGTCGAACACTTGTTCTAAGGTATGTCAAGATGGAGCAAATACCCGACCGTGCCTCACCACGGCCGGGAAGTTGTTGGCAGAATTCGGTGCATGTCGAACAGAATCAATATTTCGTCCGGTTCCGAATGGGAACCCAAGATCGGTTACTCCCGCGCCGTGCGCATCGGCAACCAGATCGCAGTATCCGGCACCACCGCTCCTGGTGAGACCCTCACCGATCAGACACGCGCAGCGCTCGAAACGATCAAGGCAGCACTTGCCGAGGCCGGCGCCTCGCTCGACGACGTCATCCGCACTCGCATGTACCTTCGTGACATGACGCAGTGGGAGCAGGCTGCTCTCGCCCACGGTGAAGTGTTCGGCGAGATTCGTCCCGCCACGACCATCCTCGAGGTCAGCTCGCTGATCGACCCCGCTCTGCTCATCGAGATCGAGGCCGACGCGGTCATCAGCTGATCACCAATCCGAACGTTTGTGACAGTGGGCGCCTAGTCTGAGCCGATGAAACCGATGCGGCTGTATCCGTTGACGCTCGCGCTCGGCATCACCGCCGCTTTCCTCTCGCCCGGTTCTGCACTCGCAGATCCGGGCGAGAGTCTTTCGACGGCTTGCGGCAGCCCGCTGAGCAATGCCGAGGTGGATCGGATTGCCGAACTCAGCGATGTGACGACGCTGAACGGTGCCGGACTACCTCGCCTCGAGACCGCTGTCGAACGTCATCGGGAAATCACGTCGATCCTCGTCTCACACCACGATTGGCGAGGCCTGTTCTCTATCGGCCTCGATGCTGTCGAGCATGAGGCGGTAATGCCGCTGCAGCGAGATCCCGCAGCTTTCGACAATGACGAATGGGCCCATTCGGTCAGCTATGAATTGCTACGCAGGTACCTGGTGAACGTCCACGCTGAGTTCACGGGTACCCCCACCGATCCGGCGTGGAGCAACTATTTCACTCTGACGCGTCAGTGCGGCGCCAGTCCCGCGCGGGTCGCCATGGCCGGCTACAACGCGCACCTCACCGTCGACCTCGCTCATGCCGTCGCCACATCCGGAACCACTGCGGAGGATGTTCCCGATTTCTACAAGATCGTCGATTCCATTGCCGTCAAGGGTGGTTCGATCGTGACCCTCACCAAGGCCGAATACGACGCAGACCTCGGACCGCTCTGGCGGTTCTACTTCGTCGGCGAAGGACTCGACCGCTTGGCCGGAAACTCGCAGCCCTCGGAACTGCTGCTCCGCGCAGCCGACAGCGGATACAACACAATCACACTTGCCAACGGGTTCGCCCTCCAGAATCCGCAGACCCGTCCTGGCGCCGAGCAGGAGATCGACGCACTCTGGCGCACCACGGATTCGGCGCTCGACGTACTCGCACGACTCGGCGGTCTGTGACTTCTCACCCTCTGCCGACCTGAAACGGATACACCTGAGACAATGACCCCATGACGGGGCACTCGGCGGGGCAAGGCATGCAGAGTCCCGCCATGCGCCGGGTACGAGACCTGTTGCGCGGACCCGCAATTGTCTGCAGCGAACAGGCCACCATCCGTGAGGCCGCGAAGTTGATGACCGACGCGGGACGCCGCGCTGTTGTGATCCCGACGGAGACAACCGGTTTCGGAATCTTCACTGAAGGTGACTTGCGAGCTCGCGTGGCAGTCGGTGGCGTCGACAGCAATCAGCCGGTTTCGACGGTGATGACGCCGTCTGCGGTGACAGTCGACCCTGATCGACTGGGCGCCGACGCGGTTACCGACATGCTCGAGTACGGATTACGCCACCTCCCGGTGGTGACCGATGCAGGCACATTGATGGGTGTGCTCGAACTCAGTGACCTCCTGACTTCGGCCACCAATCAGGGTTTCGAACTGCGAGCAGCACTCGCCACGGCGGAAGACGACGCGCACCTCATCGAAACGGCCCGTGCCGTACCGGTTCTGGTGACGGAGTTGGTGGCGTCGCGGGTCTCACCGCTCGACATCGGCGCGACGCTCGCCGTACTGATCGACGTCACAGTCAGGCGAGCCATAGAGTTGGTGGTTGGCGGTGACGAACGACCGGATTTCGCGTGGCTTTCGCTCGGCAGCGTCGCGCGGCGTGAAGCGCTCCCGTCTTCGGATATCGACAGCGCGCTGGTGTGGGGCGGTGAATCCCATCATGAGGGTGCCGACGCGGCGAAGCGCATCCACGACATCCTCGATCTCTGTGGGTTCCCGCGAGACACCAAGAACGCCGTCGCCACCCAGGCCAGGTTTGCTCGAACGCTGCCACAATGGCGCACTGCGCTGCGAAAATGGGTCTCCAATCCGTACCAGGACCAAGCGCTCGTCATGTTGTCGATGCTGGCGGATGCCCGCGTCGTCGCGGGCGACCCGGCGCTGGATCCTCGCCCTGCAGCGTTGGATCAACTGAGACTGCATCCGGCCGTGATGCGTGTACTACTTCGCGAAGCGGTCGGCGACAAGGCAAAACTTCATTCATTCAAGGACGTGATGACGCGTCGGACCGGAACTGTCGACCTCAAGGCCAGCGCAGTCCAACCCATCGTGAACATCGCTCGATGGGCGGGGATTTCCGTGGGCGCCCGCACGAGTTCGACGCTCGAACGACTCAAGGCTGCAGCGGGGAGCGGTTTTCTACTCGACGACGACGCCCAGGTGCTGATCGAGTCTTTCGAGGTGCTGCAGCAGATTCGCGTCCGCCACCAGACCGATCAGTTCTCCGCGGGTAGGCCACCAACCGATGAGGTCGTGATTTCCGAGCTCACACCGCTCTCACGCAGCTTGCTGAGCAACGCGGTGCGCGAGGTAGCAGGTGTGCAGCGACGCCTCGAGTACGCCGCGTCCGCGTCGGCGCTACCCGACATCGACCCGTGAATCGCACTGCGCTCGAACAGGTTCTGGCCGCGGAACGGCTCGAAGGCTGGGATCCGAGCGATGAGCAGATCGCGGAACTCGAAGCCTTCCTGATCGGGATGCTTTCTCGGCGTGAGTATTTCGAGCAGGAGTTGGCGCGGGCCGTCGGCCTCTCGTCAGCGATTCCCCCGCGGATCCGCTGGCGGCGATCAGCGCCGTACGTCTATCGCGGTACGTCGGTACTCAAGAACAACTTCGACGTACGAGATCCCGCGGCATTGCAGTCGCTGGAATTTGCGGCGACTGCACTGCGCCTGGGCGAGGCACATCTCGGAGGCGAACTGGTACCGCACACGGGCGACACTGTCGAACTTCTACTCCTTCACCAGCATGTTTTCCAAGACCTGTACCAGTGGGCCGGCTACATCAGAACCGTCGACATCAGGAAGGGCGCGGCCACCTTTGCTCCGGTTTCCGCGATCCGGAACTACCTGTCCGAGGTGGAAGAGATCATCGCCGCCGTCGACTGGGCCACGCTCGATCAGGGCGCTGCGTCGTTCGCGCTCGCGTCGGTGTACTCGACGCTCAATCATGCCCACCCGTTTCGGGAAGGAAACGGGCGAACCGGAACCCTCTTCCTGCATCGACTCGCCGCCGACACCCGGTATCAGCTCGACTTGTCGCGGGTGAGCAGAACCGAGTGGGTATCCGCGTCGAGGGATTCTGCGCCTTTCCGGCCCACCGGGACCCCGTCGCCTCGCCCGTTCATCGATCTGTTCAATCGCGCTCTGACTCGCTGATGAGCCCGGTGAACGGAGTGCCGCTTTGCACTATCACCGCAAGCATCCCGTCATCCGAACCGGACTCGTGGATCTCGCCGGGGCTCCACACCACTGCCTCGCCTGACGCCATCGAGACCCGTCGACCGTCGTCTTCGGCTACCCAGCCCGAGCCGTCCACGACGACGAACAGCTGCCAGAGGTTCGCAGAATGCTTCCCCAACAGGCTGTTCGGCCGACACCACGCGAAGTGGCTCCTGAATTCTCCACCGTCCACCGAACGGGCGAGCTGCATCATGGTGATGTTCCGGCTGCCGTACTCGTCGGCGTCCAGGCTTCCTTGGGGCAGTGTCACGAGTCGCATGTCTGAGTGTCGCTCACCTCGTCGACCTTCACAATGACCAACGATGACAACCACCGCGGACTGAACACCTTTACTGCTGAGAAAAGGGTGCGCACTCGACCATCAACCGGGCAGCGCGAACTCCCCCGCATCCGACCAGCGCTGACGCTCCGCCCCGAACGCGACGGACTGCGTCGCGCGGAACTCCTCGATCGAACGCGAGTTCGACGCGAGGAACTCCTGATGCTCGGCCAGCGAGAAGCTTCCGTCCTCGATCTCGACTCCCCCGCCGCGGCCGGCGGCGGTGTCCGCACGCAGATCCATCAACTCTTCCGGCTCGACGGGATACCAGGAGATCCGGTCGAAGAATCGCAGTAGCCAGGGAGTGCCTTCCTCGAACGGGCCCGACTTCGCGGGGTGGCGGTGATTCCACACCTGCGTCGTACGTCCGACGAACTGGTACCCACCTGGGCCTTCCATGCCGTAGATGCAGAGGTAAGCCCCACCGATCCCGACGGCGTTTTCCGGGGTCCAGGTGCGGGCAGGGTTGTACTTGGTCGTGACCAAGCGATGGCGCGGATCGAGCGGTGTCGCGACCGGCGCTCCGAGGTAGACGTCGCCGAGGCCGAGCACCATGTACTCGGCGCCGAAGACGGTGTCGAACACGTCGTTCACGGATTCGAGACCGTTCATCCGGCGGATGAACTCGATATTCCACGGGCACCACGGCGCGTCGGCGCGAACACCGTGCATGTACCGCTGGATCGCCTCACGCGTTGCCGGGTCGTCCCACGAAAGTGGCATCCGCACAGTGCGACTGGGCACAACAAGTTCGTTGGCCGCCGGCAAGGTGTCCTCCGCCTCGGCGAGCATTCCCATCAGTTTGCCGACGGGCAGGACGTCGGGGTCGACGCGGACCTGCAGGCTGCGGATTCCCGGTGTGAGATCGAGTAGTCCGGCCGGTTTCTCGAGTTCGAGGCGCTGATGCAGCGCGTGTGCACGCGCACGCAGGGCCAGATCGAGATTCATGTCGCCGTATTCGACCAACACGTTGTCGTCACCCGAGCGGCGATATGTCACCGGGGTGTCGCCGTCGCGGCGGGCGATGACGCCGTCGTCGCCGTCACCGCCGGTGGAATGCACAACCGAACTGGAGGCTCGACGCGATACTCCCAGGTCACGGCGCGAGGCCGCCCGTTCGGCACGAACCGGTACGAAGCGAATCTTGTTGCCGGGAGCCAACTGTCCGAGCTTCCATCGATCGGCGGAAACGACCGTGATCGGGCAGACGAAGCCGCCGAGGCTCGGTCCGTCGGGTCCGAGGAGGATGGGTGTGTCGCCGGTGAAGTCGAGGGCACCGATCGAGTACGCGTTGTCGTGAATGTTCGACGGGTGAAGGCCCGCTTCGCCCCCGGTGGTTCGAGCCCAGTCAGGTTTCGGCCCGACCAACCGGACTCCGGTGCGGTCGGAGTTGAAGTGGACCTCGTACTCGGTCGCGTACAGCGTGTCGATGTCGGAGCGGGTGAAGAACTCCGGTGCCCCGTGCGGGCCCTCGGTCACCGCGAGTTCCCAGCACGTGTGTATCGCCGGAACATGCTCGGCGGGAACAGCTCCCGCTGCGCCGGTCGCCTGTCCGAGTTTGAGAACGTCTCCTGCACGCAGGGTCCGGCCTTCGTGTCCGCCGAACCTACCCAGGGTGAAGGTCGAGGCGCTGCCGAGATAGTCGTCGGTCTCGATTCCGCCCTGTACCAGTACGTAGATGCGCAGTCCCGGACCGCTGACCGTTCCGACGTCGAGCACCGCTCCAGCGGGGACGAAAACCGGTCGCCACTGACCGCGTGTGACGCCGTCGACGGTTACCGACACCGGGGCGCCTGTGACGCACACCGTGGTGTCTTCGTCAAAGGTCATCGCAGGTCCAGCCATCGCGCATTCGATGCCCGGGGCGCCTTCGGGATTTCCGAGTGCGGTGTTTCCCAACCGAAACGACAAGTCGTCCATCGGGCCCGATGGTGGAACTCCGATCTGCCAATATCGGACGCGTCCGGGATAGTCCTGAACCGTCGTCAACATTCCGGGACGCACGATGGTCAGCTTTGCGTTCATTCGTCCGCTCCCGGCCGTGTGACGATCATGCGGACGGCCGTCGGATCGAAGCCGTTGCACGGGTTGTTGATCTGCGGGCAGTTGGACACGAGGACAAGCGCGTCGCGTTCGGCACGCAACGCGAGCCGCTTTCCCGGCGCCGACAGTCCGTCGACGATGCCGAGCGTGCCGTCGGGGTCGACCGGGACATTCATGAAGAAGTTGATGTTGGACACCAGGTCCCGTTTACCGAGCCCCCATTTGGCGCCCTCTACGAGGAAGTTCTCGACGCACGCGTGCTCATGCTTGGTGTGGTGGCCGTATCGCAGCGTGTTCGATTCCTGAGAGCACGCGCCGCCGACTGTGTCGTGGTTTCCGACCTCGTCCGCAACAAGTGTCATGAGCGGAGTTCCGTCGTCACTGCGGAGCACGGAGCCTGTGGTCAGGAACAGATTCCGCTGGGCGGCGACAGTCGCTGCTGCCGAATACCGAACGCTGTGATCGTCACCGGCGTAGACGAGTGTGTCGACGGCTTGATTTCCGTGCAGATCGACGATGGTCAGGACGTCGCCGGCACGAACGAGCGCTGACCACGGCCCGAACGCGTCAGCGATCTCGTCGAGGATCACCGTTCCGGGAACGAGGGCGGGGACATCCAAAGTGGTGGTCATGCGATCTCCTCCAGGTTCGAAGCTGTCCAGGCGTCTTCGGTATTGAGCACTGCGCGTTGATATTCCGGCCCGCGATCGACAAGGCTGTCGAGTTCGTCGGCCGCATTCCACGCGAGGACTTCGAGGGACGTGGTGGGAAACTCCGACGCCGGGTCGAGTGGGTGTGCGGTGTTGGCGATCATCACGATGACGGGCAGGTGGATCAGAAGGTCAACCGTTGCACCTGCTCCGGCGGATCCGGTGCTGGTGAGAGCGCCGTCGGCCTCGACGCGCACACCGTGGAAGAACGACAACGGAGGCGCTATGTCCTGCGGCCCGAGTCCGTTCTTCGCGGCAGCCACGGTGAAAAGTTCGCGTCCGGCGGGTGAGGCACTGTGCAACGAACCCTGACCGTATTTCGCCTCGTTGGTGGCGCGCGATGTCGTTCCACAGAACGCGTCGTGGTGACCCGAGGTGTCTGCGACGACGGTCGCGAGTACTCGCCCCTGATCGGAGAGCAATGGGTGCCCGACGCCGAGATAGGCCTGCCACGGAACCTTGACCGTATCGGCGACGTTGAGTCGCTCCCAGGGAGCGTCGGCGCGGTAGAGCAAGACGTTTGCGCAGGCGCTGCCAACGACGTCGCGAAGTCGCAATCGCGTTCCACGGGAGAGAACCTTCGTCGTGTATCGCCCACCCGGTACGGTCTCAGCCCAGGTCAGACGCTTCGAGGCGACGTCCTGGGGTGGGTTCGGCCAACGAGTTGCAGGCAAGACGGGCATGGAATCGGTGATCGTTCCCGCTTGGGACCGGGCATGCTCGCGGGCTCCGGCGGTGGTCTGGGTAGTCATGGTCAGGCTCCGATCGTGACGGGATTCGGGGTGGCGCGGCCGCGCGGGAAGCAGGCGACTCCCAGCCCCACGACCAGCGCTATCGTGATGGGCGCGGCCCACTGCAGGATGGGATATTCGCCGGTGGGATTGAAAATCTCGGCCCGCGGCCAGGACAGGTTGATCACCATCAGTGCGCCGTACACCACCGCGGCGATGTTGACCGGGACTCCCCAGATACCCAGGGAGAACAGCTTTTCACCTTCGGCATCGAACTTGGGGCCGGCAGCGGTGCGCGGCCATCCCTTGAGCCGCTGAGCCAACAGCGGCACGGTCACCATGAGATATGCCAAGTAGATCAAGATGATGCACACGCTGGACAGGGTCGCGAAAATTGCCGAGTTGCCCACGTTGACGGCCAGAACGGCAATGCAGATCAGGCCGATGAGGATGGACGGTGCGATAGGTGTTCCGGTGCGGGGGTTCACCTTTGCCAAGATCGGCGAGGCGGGCAGACGCCCGTCGCGGGCCATGGAGAACATAAGCCGTGATGCAGCAGTCTGAATTGCCAAGGTGCATACGAACACTGCGATCGAGACGTCGATCAGCAGCACAGTGCCCCACGGCGAACTCAGGATAGACGTCAGTACGTACGGCAAACCTTCGGTGGCCAGGCGTCCGTCGGTCAGTGAGGGCGCTGCCATCAACGCGCCGAGGATCATCAAGCCGCCGCCGAGCGCGGAAGCGGAGAGTGCAAGGCGGATCGTACGAGGTGCGACGCGTCGGGGGTTGCGGGTCTCCTCGGCCAGTTCGCCTGCCGAACCGAAGCCGACCATGACGTAGGCAGCCATCAGTCCGGACATGATCCACGCCCAGGCATATCCGGGCTGACCGCCGGCACTGCCGGTGTCGAAGACGACGTCCGGTCCGCGCTGAGCGTGGGTGAAGAACATCCCGATCACCGCGATGACACCGACGATTTCGCAGGTCACGCCGATGTTGTTGATACGCGACATCCAATTGACGCCGATGCAGTTGATGAAGGTGGTCAGAACCAGAAGTACCGATCCGAGCAGCACGGCGTTGGCGGCACCACTCGATGAGGTGAGTGCGCTGTCCTCGCCGATGATCTGGAACCCGCTCCACACATTGGGGAGCACGACCTGCAAGGCGATCGCGGCGGCCGATGCAGTGACGATCTGAGCGAGAATCATGAACCAACCGGCGAACCAGCCGACGATCTCACCACCCATCCGCCGCGACCACTGGTAGATGGCACCCGAAATCGGATATCTGGCAGCAAGTTCCGCGAAGTTGAGAGCGACCATGAACTGACCGATGAAGACGACCGGCCACGTCCAGAAGAATGCCGGACCCGCGAAACCGAAACCGAGGCCGAACAATTGGAAGATCGTGGTCAGGATGGAGACGAAGGAGAAGCCCGCGGCGAAAGACGCGAACTTTCCCAGCGATCGATGCAGCTGCTGCTCGTAGCCGAACTCCGCGAGGTCACCGTCGTCGTGAGGCGAAGAGGCGAGTGCGGATGCGGTGGTGGGCTGCGCAGCCGGGGTGGTTGCACTCAACGGCGTACTCCTTCGGCGAAGCGATTCAGAGGCGAATAACTGTCGATTGATAGTTTTCGCGAAATCCACTCGCCGCAGGTGACGCCCGCGTATACGATTCGCCTGATTCTGTAACAGGCTCGTTGAGTACGTTTCGAGCACGTGACCGAATGCTCACAGCGGCGGCCATCCCGCAGGTAAGGCCGCAGCCTGCCACTATGGAAGGCGTGACCAACGCCGGCCCCGGACGACCCCGCCTGACCGCTCGCCGACGCCCGGGTGGCACTGCCCGGGCGGAGATCTTGGATGCAGCCGCTGAACTGTTCACCACCCGAGGCTTCGCCGCGACGTCCACACGCCACATCGCCGAAGCAGTCGGAATGCGTCAGGCGTCGCTGTACAACCATTTCGCCACCAAGGACGACATCCTGGTTGCACTGCTCGCCGACACCGTGACGCCGGCGCTCGACTTCGCGGAGAATCTCAGGCCACTCGACACCGCACCCGAGGTCAAGCTGTACGCACTTTCGTACATCGACGCGGCACAACTGATCACCGGACGGTGGAACCTCGGCGTCCTTTATCTCTTACCGGAACTGAGAAGTGACAGGTTCATGTCGTTCCGAGCCGATCGCGATCGGCTTCGCGAGCAATACCGGGCACTCGCCCAGGATGTGCTCGACGCGATTGACGATCCATCATCAACGCACCTGGCCGAGCTTCCGTTTCGCCTGGTAGAAAGCGTGATCAGCGCGCGAGCCGACGCGCTCGAAGGCACCCCGATTCCCGACGCCACTGTCATCGCCGGGTCGGCGCTGCACATTCTTGGGTGGCGCCAGGATCTTGACCCCATCCATACGGAAGCGGCAACGCTCATTGCGAACGCAGAAACGCCGAAATTGTCCGGGGCTGCATCAGCTCCGGACAATTTCGACGCATTGAGGACCTAAACGGCCACGAGACTAGACCGAGAGGGACTGTCCCGGGAAGATCAGGTTGATGTTCGGAACCTGGCTGGCGAGGTTCTCGAGCGAGATGCCGTGTGCAGCAGCGATCTTCGACAGGGTGTCGCCTGCCTTGACCACGTAGTTGCCGCTTCCGGTGCTTGCTGCCGGAGCCGACTCGACGGAAGCCTCAGCGGTGACGGGGGCGGCTGCGGCCTCGTAGTTGCCTGCGGTGGTGCCGGTGGTCAGGTACTGACCGCAGACGGGCCATGCGCCGACGCCCTGGCCTGCGAGAACGTTCTCGGCGACACGGATCTGCTCGGCCTGGCTGGCGTTGGCAGCGTTGCCCGATCCACCGAATGCGTTCCAGGTGCTCTGCGTGAACTGCAGACCACCGTAGAAGCCGTTTCCGGTGTTGGCGGCCCAGTTACCGGAGGACTCGCAGTTTGCGACTCCGGACCAGTCATGGCCGGCTGCCGAAGCGGTGCCGGTGCTCATGGCGAGCGGGATCGCGACGACTGCGCCTGCGGTTGCAACTGCGCCGAGGGCGCGCTTGAAGGTGATGCTGGTCATTGGGTAAATCCTCTCCGCTACCGCGGACGAGGTCGGCCCGGACGCTTTCACGTCTCGTCGATCGACTCGTCTGTTTCACTCCTGCCCCGCGAAGGTTTCGGGAGTACCGGACCCGCGGGGCAGAAGCACGCAGTTGCGGGTCGGTGTTTGCCCGGTAGTTTCGGGCTGTCAACGACCGTAGGCGATGGTCACGGATTGGTCACGGGGCAGTTTTCCGGCACTGCCGTACCAGATTCAGTCGAGATTCAAGAAATAACCACAGGTCAACTAGTTGATTCGAGGTTCAATCATACCGATCGTTATCCGTCCGTTATGTGGCAACCGTCACTGCGATTTTGTGACCCACCGCACCGAAAAAAGGCCGTGTCGGACCACGAAGGAGCCCCCTTCGGATGTTAAGAGATTCCTGGCAACGGGCAAAAACCAACCGCCCCAATCGTTATGGAGAATCAACTGGTGATCATCGCAGTAGAAGGACCCAGCGCCGCCGGCAAGACCACTTGGTGCCGAGCCCAGATGACGAATGAATCGGTCGTCGAGGAATTCGTGGCCGAATATCAGCCCACCGGGTTCGAACCGGATGGAACCAACCTCGAAGTGCAGGCAAGTTACTGGACAACGGTCAATTCGAAGCGATGGTCGCAAGCGGAAGATCTCGAATCGAGAACCGGTATCGCGCTCTGCGACAGCGACCCGCTGAAACTGCACTACAGCTGGTGTCTCGCTGCGGTGGGCGCAGCACTTCGGGAGCGATTCGAGTACGAGCTCGCGGCAGTCGAGACAGCTTTCGCGCACCTCGAACTGGGTTTCGCGGATCTGACCGTCATCTCGATACCGTCACCGGGGCAGCTTCTCCTTCAGCGCGAAGGAGACCCCAGCCGCCGACGACGGCATTTCGAGCTTCACGCGGCGCTCGCCGCGCCCCTCACCCACTGGTACTCGGCGGTGAACAGGGTAGATCCAGGTCGCGTTGTGTGGCGCTTCCCGACACAACTCGATCTTTCGCGCTGTCCCCCGCCTCGATCGGATCGCAGCGATCCGGGCCTCCTTCGCGCGGTGATCAACGAGCTGCCGCCTCTCCCCAGGTAGGGAGTGGCTGCTCGATCTCAGCGCGCTCGTTCGACCCTGGCCTCGTCCCACACCGGCGACTCGCTCTCGTACACGTTCCCATCCGATCCGAAGACGAGGAACCTGTCGAACCCGCGCGCGAACCAGCGATCGTGCGTGACCGAGATGACCGTGCCGGCAAACTGAGCAATGCCCTGCTCGAGCGCGTCAGCCGAGTGAAGGTCGAGGTTGTCGGTCGGTTCGTCGAGCAACAACATCGTGGCGCCGGAGAGCTCGAGGAGCAGGATCTGCAATCGTGCCTGCTGACCACCGGACAGGTCGTCGTACTTCTGTTCCGCAGCTTGGGACAATCCGTAACGGTCCAGCGCGCGGCTCGCCGCTTCACGCCCCATTCCGTTGCGGTGCTCGTCGCCCATGTGCAGGATCTCGAGCAGCGTATTTCCGGTCAGATCGGGCCTGGAGTGTGTCTGCGCAAACAATCCGGGACGCACCCGGGCACCCAGCGTCGCGGTACCCCCGTGCTCGACCGGCGCGATGTCGAGCGCCTCGACGGGCAGATGCTCGGTCCCCGGATCGGTCCCACCTCCTGCCAGGAGACGGAGGAAATGCGACTTCCCGGATCCGTTGGAGCCCAGCACGGCGACGCGGTCTCCGTACCATATCTCGGTGTCGAACGGCTTCATCAATCCCGTCAGCTCGAGATCCTGACATACCAAGGCGCGCTTGGCGGTTCGCCCGCCCGCCAGGCGAACTGTCACCTTCTGCTGAAGTGGAATCGCTTCAGGCGGTCCTGCCTCCTCGAACTTCGCCAACCTGGTTTGCGAGGCGTGATAACGCGCAGCGACGCCGTCGTTGAACTTGGCCTTTTCACGCAATCGCAGAACCAGGGCACGTAGTTTCACGTGCTCCTCGTCCCAGCGTCGACGCAGTTCTTCGAATCGAGCGTTGCGATCCTCGCGGGCCTGGTGGTAACTGGCCAGCCCAGCGCCGTGAGTCCACGACGTCGCACCGCCGATTCCCGGTTCGAGAGTCACGATGTGGGTGGCCGCGTTGGCGATCAGTTCGCGATCGTGGCTTACGAACAGGACCACTTTCGGCGATTCCGAGATCGTCTTTTCCAGCCATCGCTTGCCCGGAACATCGAGGTAGTTATCCGGCTCGTCCAGCAGGAGTGCGTCGTCGGGCCCAGCGAACAGTGCTTCGAGTACCAACCGTTTCTGCTCGCCACCGCTGAGGGAGTTGGCTGCGCGCCACTTCGCACGGTCATAGGGAACACCGAGCGCCGAGGTAGTGACCTTGTCCCAGAAGTCTTCGGTCTCGTAGCCGCCCACGTCGGCCCAATCGGCCAACGCATGCGAATACTTCATTTGAGTTGATTCCTCGTCGCGATCGATCATCGCGTTCTCCGCTGTGTCGAGCGCCAGCGCCGCGTCGCGGATCGGCGCCGGAGAGACGGACAACAGAAGATCGCGCACGGTGGACTCGTCGCGAACTTGGCCGACGAATTGCCGCATCACGCCGAGTGTTCCGGATCGAGTGACCGCGCCCTCGTCAGCGACGGCGTCTCCGGCGACAATGCGGAGCAACGTCGTCTTACCAGTCCCGTTGGGCCCGATCAGTGCAGTTTTTGCACCGTTTCCGACTCGAAAGCTGACACCGCTGAGCAGTTGTCGACCATCAGGGAGGAAGTAGTTGACGTCGGCGATGTTGAGGTGGGTCACGGGCTCAAGCGAACCCTATCGGCGTCGATCTGCCAAACCATTTGTTCGCTCGCCGGCCTCGCGCCCACTGTTGTCAGAAACGCGTGCGAACGCGTCGAGCGCCGCCAGATAGCCGAAAACCATTGCGGGACCGATAGTTGCGCCTGGCCCCGCATAGGTATGACCCATCACCGGCGAACTGGTGTTTCCGGCGGCGTAGAGCCCGTCGATGACCGAACCGTCCGCGCGCAGCGCCCGCGCGCGAGCGTCCGTGTTGATACCGCCCTTGGTTCCCAGATCGCCGGGAACCATCTTCGCCGCGTAGAACGGACCCTTGGTGAGTTCTCCGAGGCTGGGATTGGGCTTGTTGGTGCAGTCACCGTAGTAATGGTCGTATTTACTTGTCCCCCGGCCGAAGTCGCGATCAACTCCGTCGCGCGCATAACTGTTGAATCGCGTGATCGTCGCAGACAACGCATCGCCTGGTACTCCGATCTCGGCAGCGAGTTCGGCAATCGACCCGGCTCGAACAATCGCACCCGATTCGATCCACGACCGAGGTATCGGCCCGCGCGCCGGAACTCCCGCGAACAGGTAACGGTCACGGTAAGTCTGATCGAAAATCAGCCAGGCCGGAATATTCTCGGCAGGGCCGTCACCTCGGCCATGTTTTCCGCCGAACATTGCATGCGCCGCTTCGACGTAGGGAAGTGACTCGTTCATGAACCGATTCCCGCCCGCGTTGACCATCAGACTGCGCGGCAACGAACGTTCCGCCAAGGCGAACCACGGGCCCTTGGGCAGTGGAATCGACGGCGCCCACCACGCGTCGTCCATGTACGAAATTGCTGCGCCGACGCCCAGAGCTGCTCGGATACCGTCCCCGGTATTGGTCGGCGCTCCGAGAGTCCACTGCGCACTACTCGGTCGACGCTGATACTCGCTGCGCATGTCGTCGTTGTTGTCGAAACCGCCGCACGCGAGGATGACGCCGCATCGCGCGCGCAGCGTTGTCTGTACTCCCCCGGACTCGAGTCGCACGCCCACCACCCGTCCGCTGTCGGTAACCAAATCCACAAGTTTCGTTCCGAGTTTCACCGGCACGCCGGCTTTCCGAACTCCGAGCATCAGTTCCGCCATGAGCGCTGGTCCGAGCCCGATCAACTTCTTCTTCCTGGCCTTCGCGGCCAGGGATCTCATTGCCACCCGAAGCATTCGCACCGGCCCGCGCCAATGCCGAATCCCCGTGCTCAGCCACCGGTAGTCAGATTGTTGGACAACCATGTTGAGCGGAACCTTCATGTACGGCGGATGAAGTGTCGCGAGATCGTCGCCCAGTGCTCGGGCGTCGAACGGGCGCGGTTCGCACGATCGCCCGCTTGCAAGTCCGCCGGGCGCCTCGGGAAAGTAGTCGGAGTAACCCTTCACCCATTCGAGCTCCAGAGCCGAATGTCGGATCAGGAAATCGAGGGCTTCGGGGCCTCGATCGATATACGTATCAATGCGGTCGGTGTCCGCGTCCTCCCCGACAATGCTCTTCAGATAGGTTCGCGCAGAGTCGATATCGTCTGCCGGCGCCTCGCGGCGAAGTATCGAATTTCCCGGAATCCACACGCCGCCCCCGGACCGGGACGACGAACCGCCCCAGTATTCGGACTTCTCCACGAGGATCGTCGAGAGTCCGTTGTGGGCTGCCGTGATGGCTGCGGACATGCCGGCCGCCCCCGACCCGACAACAACCACATCCACTACGGGCACATCCGCTACGGGCGGCACGGCGCCCTGAGAGTCCTCGTACATCACTGGTCACGACCTTTCGTGTCATCTTCGTCCTGCGTATGCCACCGGGATCCCCGAACGGCGTCGAGCGCCCCCTCGACGCACACGGGAAGCGATGCCCCGCGTTTTTGGGGGTGACGTATCCATTGCCGATAGCCGAACTCCGCCGCAGCCAACATCAAATGAACGAGAAGTCCTGGGCGGCTGTCATTTTCCGGATCGAGTTGCATTCGCTGTGCCACCAACTCGACCAGCCGATCACGATGTTCGGGCGCGATCAGCGCGACTCGATCCATCAGGTGCGGCGCGGTACGGAACGCCGATCGCCACTGATCGATCTCCGAGGACTCGAAAGCATTGGAACGCTCGAGGATTGCCCGTGAGATCGCAAGATCAGCCGACTCGGATGCCGGGCGATCCTCGAGCAGTGTCACGATTCCGGCACCTCCCTGCCTGACCGGATCCAACAACAGATCCTCCTTGTTACGAACGTGCCGGAAGTACGTGCTCGCCGACACCCCCGCCGCCGACGCAATCTGCTCGGTGGTCACATCTTCGAAACCGTCACGCGCGAACAGTTCGAATGCCGCACGTTGAATGTCTGCTCGCACCTGCAACCGTTGTCTCTCCCGTAGTGACATCAGCAACGTCCTCCCACCTCGGCCGAGATCCGGCCATTCTCGATAATGGGAGTCTCGCCTATTGTGACAGTCACTGTCAATATCCAATTCTCTGTCAGATATCAGCAGACCCCGGCATTTCGTTGACAGGGCATTCGATTTCACGACAAGCTTCGAAGATGAAGCGATGGTTCGCGGCCGGCCTTGGAACAGCGATCGTCTCGCGATCACTTCTGCGCAAAGCACTCATCAGCAAGTTCCGACGCGACGTCCGTGCACTCAATTCCGGCAACTACCGGCCGCTGTTGAATTCCTATCAACACCACGCGGTGCTCAGATTCGCAGAGGGTGATCATCGGTGGGCAGGAGTGCATGCCGGACAGGGCCAAATCGAGACGTTTCTCCAGGAATTTGTCGACGCGGGGCTTCAAGGCGCGGTCACCGAGGCGTATTTCGGTGGTCCGCTCTGGCGCATGACACTGCTCGCCCGATTCGACGACCGAGCCCTTGGCCCGGACGGCGCCGTCATCTACCAAAATCGGACAGTGCTTCTCGTTCGAACCAAGTGGGGGAAGATAATCGAGCAGGAAGACTATTACGAGGACACAGGCAGAATCGGCGACTTCGAGAAGCGGCTTCGCGAAATCGAAGCCGGACGAACCTGTGGCACAGTCGTGGAATGACAGATGTCAGGGCTGACCGGTACCGAAAACTATCGGCATTCCTCGCTTCCCGGAACGATGCCGAACTAACCCAACTGGTAGACACCGCTCGCGTCACGAGTGTCGGAGTGGGCGGCGCCGCAGGACTCGTCAGTGTCGGCGAAAACAGGCTCAACGGCGTTCCGGTATTCACCAAACGAATTCCACTGAGCGAACGGGAACTCGCCGACGTGGGCTCCACGTCCAATCTCTTCGACCTACCCATGTTCTGCCAGTACGGCATTGGAGGGCCAAGCTTCAACGCATGGCGAGAGCTGGCCGCGAACGTCGTCGTCACCGATGCCGTTCTGGCCGGCGAAACACAGTCCTTCCCAATGCTTTACCACTGGCGGGTGCTGCCCGGCCGCTCACCTGTTGCATCCGAACACGCGGACATCGACGCGGTGCTTGCCGCTCAGAGCGGCAGCCCGGCTGTGCGGACGCGCCTCGAGGCGCTCGCCGCTGCACCAAGCAGCCTCGTACTGTTCTGCGAGTACATCGCACACCCGATATCGGATTGGCTGCAGGACAACCCGGCCGGCAAGGCTGCCGAAGTCGAACGACAGTTTTCGGAGATCGTGGCGTTCTTGCGCGATCGACAGTTGCTCCACATGGACGGACATTTCGGCAATATGCGCACCGATATGGAGCGGATCTATCTCAGCGACTTCGGACTGGCCACATCGCCACACTTCGACCTGTCAACTGCCGAGCACGACTTCGCCCGGCGTCATGCCACTCATGACGCCGACTACGCCGCCATGCTTCTGGTCAACTGGTTGGTGACCGAGGTCTGCGGGGTACCGAGGCCGACAAGCGGCGGACCAGTCGCCCGCAACGAGTACGTACGCTGGTGCGCCACAGGTCATATCCCAGGTGATGTGGCACCGGGGGTGGCTGCGATCTTGACCCGGCACGCACCTGCCGCTGCGGAGATGAACGACTTCTACTGGCGATTGTTCGACGGCGACTTCGACGCGCACTACCCTCATATAGCGGCTGTTCCGAGATCCGGTCGAGGACAGGGTTTTCCCTGAACTGCCGTCTCCACATCTCAGGGTTCATGTCATCCTCCGGACCGATGCGCTGGTCAGTGTCGGTAGGGCACAGTTCTGCACATGATTGAACTGAGGGGATTGACCAAGGTTTACGGACCGACGAAAGCGGTGGACGATTTGTCGTTCACGGTCAAGC
>NZ_JAWLSC010000008.1:277145-337479 GCF_033142465.1 Rhodococcus sp. IEGM 1318 | reverse complement strand
GGTGCCTCGACGCTTCCGTTCATCTGGAACGTCTTCAAGAGTTACCGCTACGGCGAAGTGGTCACCGTCGACGATCCATGGGGCTACGGAAACTCGCTGGAGTGGGCAACTACCTGCCCGCCGCCGCGTCACAACTTCACCGAGTTGCCGCGCATCCGTAGCGAGCGTCCGGCGTTCGAGCTGCACTACCCTCACATGGTCGAGCGGATGCGCGCGGAAGCGCACGTCGGCCCGGGCCACGGTGGGAAGAACGCCAGCACCGTGCTCGAAGATGCTCGTCACGAGCCGCTGACAGTCGGGGACGAAGGCGACCCCGGCACCGACAGCCGCTCCTGAGCGAAGTAACACACTGAAGTAACCAGCAAAAGGCCCCGCCCGAGTAACGGGTGGGGCCTTTCGCTTGGCACAATAGTGACGATCAAGACGCGAACAAAGAAACGATCGGAGTTTTCGGTGGGTGCCTCTGACACCACTGTTCTGGTGACTGTGACCGGGCCGGACCGCCCTGGCGTCACCTCGGTACTGTTCGCGGCACTGTCGCGGCACGATGTGCGTCTACTCGACGTGGAGCAGGTGGTGATTCGAGGTCGACTGACACTCGGCGTCATGGTGGCCTGCCCGAACGATCCCGAAGCACTTCAGGAAGAACTCGAACAGGCGATGGCGACGGTCGGAATGAACGTCGACATCGAAATCGGTGCCGATCCCGGACGGCCCGCGGTGTCCACCCACGCGGTAGTCGTTCTCGGCAGCCCGGTCAATGCTCGCGCTATGCGATCGGTTGCACGCGAACTCGCGAAGCAGGGCGCCAACATCGATTCCATCCGTGGTGTCGCCGATTATCCCGTCACCGGTCTGGAACTCAGCGTCAGTGCGGCGGATACCGTCGACGGCGACGCGAAGCTGCGCACCGGACTCGCCGAGGTTGCCGCACTCGAAAACGTCGACATCGCGGTCGAGCGCGCAGGTCTCGCTCGCCGGGCAAAGCGTCTGATCGTGTTCGACGTGGACTCGACGCTCGTTCAGGGCGAGGTCATCGAGATGCTCGCCGCGAAGGCCGGAGTCGAGGACGAGGTCCGCGCCGTCACCGAAGCTGCAATGCGCGGCGAGATCGACTTCACCGAATCACTGCACCAGCGTGTGGCGACACTCGCCGGTCTCGACGCCTCCGTCATCGACGAGGTGGCAGAGAGCATCGAACTGACGCCGGGTGCGCGCACCACGATTCGCACCCTGCGCCGCCTCGGATTCCACTGCGGCGTGGTGTCCGGCGGTTTCCGCCAGGTCATCGAAGGCCTCGCACACGAACTCGAACTGGACTTCGTGCACGCCAACACCCTCGAGATCGTCGACGGCAAGCTGACCGGACGTGTGATCGGTGAAATCGTCGACCGCGCGGCGAAGGCCGTCGCGCTGCGCAAGTTCGCCGATCAGGTCGGTGTGCCGATGGAACAGACCGTCGCCGTCGGTGACGGCGCCAACGACATCGACATGCTCAACGCTGCAGGTCTGGGTGTGGCGTTCAACGCCAAGCCTGCGTTGCGGGAGGTCGCGGACGCGGCTTTGTCGCATCCCTTCCTCGATGCCGTGCTGTTCATTCTCGGTGTGACCCGCGACGAGGTCGAGGCTGCGGACGCCGTCGACGGTGGCGTACGACGCGTACCGATTCCATGAGTTCCGATCCAGCAGTCAGTTCCGATCCAGCTGTGAAGTCCGGCCCCGATTCTCGCTGGCGCGAGCGCCACGCGGTGTTGGCCGCTGGGTACGGTGGGCGAGACGATCCCGCGGATCCGGCGCTGGTGTTGGCGATGCCGATCATTCTCCACATCCCGAAGGCAGACCCGCCGAAGCGCACTGCACTGCTCGAGGCTGCCGCAACGGCGGCAGTGGCGCTGTGCCTGGACGAACGCGTCGGGTTCACCGAAGACGGGGAGCCCGGCCCGTGGCACGAGGACTATTCGGCGTGGGTGGGTGCCCGGATCCGGAAAGTGTCTCGCCGAGCGCGTGGAGCCCAGTGGCTCGCCGCGCAAGAGGTACCGGGAATCACCGTCGACGTGGATGGTGCCCAGGCGCGGGCTCTGGTTCCCGGGCCGGTCGGAGAACTGGACCCGCGAATCAAGAAGTTGCAGATCGGTGGCACCGACCTCGAGCACGACGAGCCTGGCGAGCCCGAGCCTGGCCTTCCGGTGCTGTGGATCGACTCGGCGCTCGAGATGACGGTAGGCAAGGCGTCGGCACAGGTCGGGCATGCCTCGATGTTGTTGGCAGCGGCCATGTCCGAGAAACAGTGCTGGGCGTGGGCGCAGAACGACTTCCGTTGCTCGGTACGCGACGCAAGTCCGAAACAGTGGGCCGAGGCAGTAGGTCGATTGAAGAGGTCGGAGGCCGTCGCGGTTCGTGATGCAGGGTTCACAGAGGTGGCACCAGGCTCCATGACAGTCATCGCGGTTCCGTAGAGACCTCACCCGACCAGTCCAGTGTCGGCAACTTGGCTATGGATAAACAGTCCAGTGGCCTTCAAGATGGTCGAGTGTTGATACGGAGATTCGCCTCGCTGTTCGTCGGTCTGTGGTTGTACGGCTTCTCGATGGCCATGATGATCACTGCCGGCCTCGGACTGGACCCATGGGATGTGTTTCATCAGGGTGTGGCCGAGCATGTTTCGCTCAGTTTCGGCGTGATCACTGCGATTACCGGTGCGGTGGTACTGCTGCTCTGGATTCCGATCCGTCAGCGGCCAGGGTTCGGCACGGTCGCCAATGTCGTTGTCATTGCAATCTCGGTGGATACTTCACTGGCCTTCTTGCCGGTCTTTGATTCCATGCCAGTTCGCGCCGCGATCATGGTCGCGGGAATCCTCCTCAACGGACTGGCCAGCGTTCTCTACATCGGGGCAGGCATGGGGCCGGGTCCCCGCGACGGATTGATGACAGGACTGGTCGCTCGCACCGGCCTGTCGGTCAGGCTTGTGCGTACCAGCATCGAAATCGCGGTCCTCGCTACCGGATGGCTTCTCGGTGGAACCGTTGGCGTCGGAACCGTGTTGTACGCCTTCGGAATCGGACCGACCATTCAATTCCTGATCAAGGTGCTGCCGGATTCTATGACAGCAGCGGTGACCGGCGGACGTGACACCGAACGTAAGGCCAAGACCGTGGGGCCGGTCAACGAGATCTCGGTGCCGACGGGAACTTCCGCCGTGGAGGTAGGTTCGCCGGTCGGTGACGCCGAATCGAACGATGCAGTCAAGGTGCCGTCGAACCATTCCGGAGTGCCGACGGTGACCTGAACCGGTCCGCCGGAATGCAGGATCAGGAGCCAACTGTCGTCACCGAGCGGGCGCCCGGTCCGAGTGTGAGACCGAACGTCGGCTCCGTCGATCCAGGCCTGCAGCGTTCGGTGACTCTCGTCGTACCATGCGGTGTCGTCGAACTCGACGCCGGCAGAGTCGAACCAGACGAGGTCCGGGTGCTCCAGTCTCCTTCTGCCCTCGAAGAATTCGGGCTGACGCAACGCCGGTGCCGCTCGGCGTAATCCGAACGCTCGGGAGACGAACTGCACCAACGACTGATCGGCGCTCGTCCAGTCCAGTGCCCACGAATCGGCTGGGGAGGCAAGTGTGGGAACACAATACGCGTTGTTGTTCCCGCCCAGGCTGTGGCCGAACTCGTCTCCGGCGGTGAGCATCGGTGTACCTGTCGACAGCACGAGAGTGGCCAGCAGCGCCCGTACGTGACGTGCCCTGGCGTCCTGAATCTCGGGATCGGTGCTCGGGCCTTCGATTCCGTGGTTGAACGAATCGTTGTGATCGGCGCCGTCACGATTGTCTTCGCCATTGGCCTCGTTGTGCTTGTGGTTGTATGCCACGAGATCGGCAGCGGTGAACCCGTCGTGCGCCGTGACGAAGTTGATCGACGCCCAGGGGCGACGGCCGCTGCCGGCAAAGATGTCCTCGGAACCGGCGAGGCGGGACGCGACCTTCCGGACGCTGGAGCCGCCGTTCCAGAACTGGCGAATGGTGCTGCGGTACTTGTCGTTCCATTCGGACCACTGGAGTCCGAAGTTTCCGACCTGGTATCCGTCGGCAGTCGCATCCCAGGGTTCGGCGATGAGCTTGCACCGAGTCAGTACCGGATCGGAGGAGATAGCC
The DNA here is from genome assembly GCF_033142465.1 of Rhodococcus sp. IEGM 1318. NCBI lineage: Bacteria > Bacillati > Actinomycetota > Actinomycetes > Mycobacteriales > Nocardiaceae > Rhodococcus > Rhodococcus sp. IEGM 1318. The sequence continues at coordinate 333,329 of NZ_JAWLSC010000008.1, read as the reverse complement.
GACAGGATTGACGCGCGCTGGTCGAAGCCGCCGCCGCGCGGTCGACCCAACGCGCTCGCGAGATCGAATCGGAAGCCGTCGACACCCATTTCGGTGGCCCAGTAACGGAGGCTGTCGGTGATCATGCGGACGGCGATGGGGGAGCAGGCGTCGACCGTGTTGCCGCACCCGGTGAGATCGATGTCGCGGCCGTCGCCGTCGAGGAGGTAGTAGCCGGGGCCGTCCAAACCTCGCCAGCTGACACTGATTCCGTCGACGCTCTGCTCGCAGGTGTGGTTGTAGACGACATCGAGGATGACCTCGATGCCTGCCGCGTGAAGTGCGTCGACCATGATCCGGAACTCGGTGACTTCGCCGCCCGGTGTTGCCGCGTATCCGGGATGCGGGGCGAAGTACGACGCCGTCGAGTATCCCCAGTGGTTGCGCATCCCTCGCTCGCGAACGCTGTGTTCGCTCAGAAACGCCTGCACGGGAAGCAGTTCTACGGCGGTGACGCCGAGTGAGCCGAGGTGATCGACGACGGCCGGCGCGGTCAGACCGAGGTACGTTCCGCGGTGGGCTGCGGGAACTCCTGGATGCGTGGCGGTGTATGCGCCCACATGCAGCTCGTAGATCACGCTTTCCTCCCACGGAGTCTCGAGGCGCGCTGCGGCGGGCGCGAGGCCCGGGGTCACCACGGACAGTGGCACATGGCCGAGCGAGTCGAGCGTCGACGGGTCGCCGAACGGATCGCCGGCGTACGACAGGAGGGCACGGTGATCACCGAGTTCCCCCTCGATGCGGCGCGCCCACGGATCGATCAGCAGCTTGTGTGGATTAAGTCTCAGCCCGGCGCGCGGATTCCACGGGCCGGACGCCCGAATTCCGTAACGCTGCCCCGCACCGATCCCGGCGATGATCCCGTGCCAGATTCCGTACGTGTGTTGCCGAAGTTCGACGCGATCTTCGTTTCCGTCCTGGTCGATCAGGCAGATCTGGACGTTCGAAGCAGCTGGGGCGTGGACCGCGAACTGGGTTCCGGAGTCCACGATGTGGGCGCCGAGTGGGAACGGAGACCCGGGCGTCGGGGTGTGAGTTTCGATGAGAGGCGACACGCAAGATGATCCTGCCGTGAACGGCCGGAGAATGTGCGGGAAGATGTTCGGGTGCCGCTACCTGATCCAGATCTGCTCATCGATTTCGACAACGTACTCATCCGCCGGGGAGGGTCCACTCTCGTGGGTCCCGTCACCTGGAAAGTTGAGCTCGACGAGCGATGGGTGGTGCTCGGACCCAACGGCGCCGGCAAGACGTCGCTGCTGCGAATAGCTGCCGGTGAAACTTTCCCGACCAGCGGTTCTGCCCACCTCCTCGGTGAAGTTCTCGGCAAGGTCGACGTCAACGAGTTGCGCCCGCGAATCGGACTGTCCTCGTCGTCGTTGGCGAACCGCGTTCCCGGCGACGAGAAGGTCAGCGACCTCGTCGTGTCGGCGGGCTACGCCGTTCTCGGTCGGTGGCGCGAGGAGTACGAATCCATGGACACCTCGCGTGCTGTCGAGATGCTCGAAAGCCTCGGCGCCGAGCACCTTGCGGATCGGACGTACGGGACGCTTTCCGAAGGCGAGCGCAAGCGCGTCCTCATCGCGCGAGCCCTGATGACCGATCCCGAACTTCTTCTTCTGGACGAGCCCGCCGCCGGGCTCGACCTCGGTGGCCGTGAGGAACTTGTGGCCAGACTCGCAGAACTGGCTGCCGATCCGGACGCCCCGGCAACCGTTCTGATCACCCATCATGTCGAGGAAATCCCGCCGGGATTCACTCACGCACTCCTTCTCAAGGAAGGGGAGGTCGTCTCCCAGGGCCTTCTGGAGGACGTCATCACTGCCGAAAATCTGAGCGCGGCATTCAGCCAGTCCATCAGCCTCGACAAGGCGGACGGCCGATACTTCGCGCGCCGCGCGAGGCCGTCCGGAGCTCATCGCGCGTGAGCTTCAATGGGACCTGAAATGCGGCCAAGATCACAGATCGCGTAGGTTCGCGAAGCATGGCTAACGAGAATGCACGTGCTGTCCCCGAGCCCAAGGATGCGTCGACCGTCATCTTGGTGCGCGATGCCGAATCCGGTATCGAGATCTTCCTGCTTCAACGAGTACAGGGGATGGCCTTTGCCGGGGGCATGACAGTCTTCCCCGGCGGCGGCGTCGACAAGTCCGACGCGACGGCCGAGGTCGAGTGGGCCGGCCCGTCGGTCGAGTGGTGGGCCGAGCGGTTCAGCACTGATGTGGCTCGGGCGAAGGCCCTCGTCTTGGCTGCGGTTCGGGAAACGTTCGAGGAGTGCGGCGTCCTGCTCGCCGGACCGACCGCAGACACCGTCGTGGCGGACACGGCCGGCTACGCGCAGGACAGGGTTGCCCTCGAAAAGCACGAGCTGTCGTTCAGTGATTTCCTGAAAAAGGAGAACCTGGTCCTGCGAACGGATCTGCTGCGGCCGTGGGCGAACTGGATCACGCCGGTGGGCGAGACCCGCCGCTACGACACCCGCTTCTTCGTCGCAGCGTCACCGACCGGACAGATTGCGGACGGAGTCACCTCCGAGGCCGCCGAGGTCCGTTGGCAGAGCCCGCAGGATGCTCTTGCGCATTGGCGTGAGGGCGGCAGCATCTTGTTGCCGCCGACGTGGAGTCAGCTGACCGAATTGGCCAAGTTCAGCTCGGTGGCGGAGATACTCGCAGCCGAGCCGGAGATCCCCGTCATCCTGCCTACGTTGATCACCGACGAGGAAACGCTGCGCGTCGAATTCCCGAACCAGGACGGGTACTACACCGCCGGACCGCATCCGTGGTCGATCAAGGCGGCAAAGTAGATTCTCGATCATGGCTGAATTTGTGACTCTCGAAGTTTCCGAAGGCATCGGCACCATCCGTCTGGCGCGCCCGCCCATGAACGCACTGAACCGTCAGGTTCAGGACGAGTTGGCCGCTGCCGCACACGCTGCGACCGTCGACAAGGCGGTCAAGGCCGTCATCGTCTACGGCGGGGAGAAGGTTTTTGCTGCCGGCGCCGACGTCAAGGAAATGGCCGAGATGGATTACGGCCAGATCCGTGACGCGATCGGCGGCATGCAGGCAGGACTCGGCGCCGTGGCGTCCATCCCGAAGCCGACCGTTGCCGCGATCACCGGATACGCACTCGGTGGCGGACTCGAAGTTGCACTGTCGGCCGATCGCCGGATCGTCGGAGACAACGCCAAGCTCGGAGTTCCGGAAATTCTGCTCGGAATCATTCCCGGTGGCGGCGGAACGCAGCGCCTGGCTCGCCTGATCGGGCCGGCCAAGGCCAAGGATCTGGTTTTCACCGGCCGTTTCGTGGGGGCTGACGAGGCGTTGGCCATCGGGTTGGTCGACGAGGTCGTCGCTCCCGACGACGTCTACACCGCAGCCCGCACGTGGGCCTCGCAGTTCGTCGGAGGTGCATCGCGTGCGTTGGCTGCTGCCAAGGCGGCCATCGACGAGGGTCTGAACACCGATCTGGAATCCGGCCTCAAGATCGAGCAGCATCTGTTCGCCGGATTGTTCGCGACCGAGGATCAGACGATCGGCATGGAGTCGTTCATCGCCAACGGTCCGGGCAAGGCCGAGTTCACGGGCGAGTAGGCTCCCCTAAACTAGAACTTGTTCATCTCTTACCAGCGAGTAGGATAGCCGCCATGACAGCCAGCCCGAATGACGACGCAACCGTCACGCCGCCCGCCGCTACCGACACCTCGGTAGTCGACCCCGCGCCGCGGCCGCACGCCACGGCCGAAGAGGTCGAGGCCGCTCGTAAGGACACCAAGCTCGCCCAGGTGCTCTACCACGACTGGGAAGCCGAAACCTACGACGACAAGTGGTCCATCTCGTACGACGAGCGCTGCATCGACTACGCACGTGGTCGTTTCGACGCTGTAGCAGGCGACCAGCCGCTGCCGTACGAGCGCGCGCTCGAACTGGGTTGCGGCACCGGATTCTTCCTCCTGAACCTGATGCAGGGTGGAGTCGCCAAGACCGGTTCGGTCACCGACCTCTCGCCCGGCATGGTCAAGGTCGCACTGCGCAATGCCGAAAGCCTCGGCCTTCCGGTCGACGGCCGTGTTGCCGACGCCGAGACCATTCCGTACGAGGACAACACCTTCGACCTGGTGGTCGGCCACGCCGTGCTGCACCACATTCCGGACGTCGAGAAGTCGCTCCGTGAGGTCCTTCGTGTCCTCAAGCCCGGCGGACGTTTCGTCTTCGCCGGTGAGCCCACCACTGTCGGCAACTTCTACGCTCGCTGGCTCGGCCGCGCGACGTGGGAAGCAACCACACGCGTGACGAAGCTGCCGTTCCTGGCAGATTGGCGTCGCCCGCAGGAAGAGCTCGACGAGTCCTCCCGCGCAGCAGCGCTCGAAGCTGTCGTCGACATCCACACGTTCGACCCCACCGACCTCGAGAACATGGCGAAGTCTGCGGGCGCCGATCAGGTCCACGCTGCCACCGAGGAATTCGCCGCGGCGCTTCTCGGCTGGCCTGTCCGTACTTTCGAAGCGGCTGTTCCACCGGAGAAGCTCGGTTGGGGCTGGGGGCGATTCGCTTTCGGTGGTTGGAAGACGCTCAGCTGGGTCGACGAGAAGGTGCTTCGCCATGTCGTTCCTCGCGGATTCTTCTACAACGTCATGATCACCGGCGTGAAGCCCGGCAACTGAATTGGGTTATGACTTCACCCTCGGCGACGTCGACTATCTCGGAAGTGATTCCGGCGTAGCTGCCTTGGCCGAGGTGGATCAGCTCGAACTGTCCACGCGTACGCGTCTGGCCGACATCGGCCGGGCGCGTACGCGTTTCGGTGATCACATGCCTGCGCTCGTGGACACCGTCCTGCTTCGACGCAAGGCCACTACGAAACTGCCGGGCAGTGATCAGTGGTTGTTCACGGACGACGCGATGCAGCAGGCCACTCCCGGCGTCGTGGCGGCGCACCGCGCGCAGCGTCTGATCGGGCGCGACGTCCACGACGTGACGTGTTCGATCGGCGCCGAACTGCATGCGTTGACCGGAGTTGCGCATCGCGTGATCGGCAGCGACATCGATTCCGTTCGGCTGGCGATGGCACAGCGCAATGTGCCGAGCGCAGCGTTGTTGCGGGCCGACGCACTCCGCCCCACGACACGCGGGACCGTCGTACTGGCAGATCCCGCGCGGCGATCGGGCGGTCGCCGCACTCACGATCCGGCAGCGCTGATGCCGCCGCTACCGGACCTCATCGAGGCGTACTCCGGCCGTCATCTCGCGGTGAAGTGCGCTCCCGGACTCGATTTCGACAACCTCGGCTGGGCCGGCGAAGTCGAGGTCGTCTCGCTCGACGGCGGAGTCAAGGAAGCCTGCCTGTGGTCGACGGGACTGGCCGAGTCCGGCGTCACGCGTCGAGCTTCGGTCCTTCGCTCCGACGGGAGCGGGTGGGCGGTCACCGACGCGGAGGACGACGTGATTCCGGAGCAAGCGCCGGGGGAGTGGATCATCGACCCGGACGGAGCGGTAGTGCGCGCGGGCCTCGTGCGCCACTACGCGGCCAGACACGGACTGTGGCAACTGGATCCGCGGATCGCTTATCTGACCGGTGACAGTGTCCCTGAGGGCGTTCGCGGATTCCGGATCCTCGAGCAGATCAAGTACTCGGAGAAACTGCTCAAGCAGACGCTGGCCAAGCGGGACTGCGGTGTCGTCGAAATTCTGGTTCGGGGCGTCGACGTCGACCCGGCAGCGCTGCGTCCGCGACTCAAGCTGAAAGGCTCGCTTGCGCTGAGCGTCGTGATCGTGCGGATCGGGCGATCGGCGTCGGCCTTCATCTGTGAGGCATCCCGCTAGATCACTTGAAGACGAACAGCTCACCGATTGCGCTGGGCGTCAACACTTCGCCCTTGGGACCGATGGAGGTGCCGACGGTGAATCCGACCGCGCCCGGCAACGTGTCCTGATCCACCGTCTCGCCGGTTTGGGTGTCGAAGGTGATCAGGCTCAGTCCGTTCTCGCCCTCGCGTACGACGGTGTATCCGGTGTTTCCGGCGGTCTGTGCCGGAACACCTAGCTGCAGAAGGTCCTTACGCTCCCAGACCAGTTCGGCATGATCTCCCTCGTCGCGCACGGCAAGGAGATGCCCCTTGTCGCCGCCGGCGGGGATAATTAGGCCGTCGTCGGACGTCGAGGCGCTGCCGGCCGAGTTGAAGCCGATGTCGTAACTCCACCTGGTGTCGCCGGTTTCGGCGTCCACTGCCCAGAGGGACCCGTTGTTGTCGGTGGCGTACACGGTCTTGGCGTCCTTCGACAGGTCCGGGCTCGACGCAGTCCCCCCGGGAAGCGCATCGGTGGACCACTCGCGGGTGATGGACGGATTGTCGCCGCCCGTGTACTTCATGGCGACCAGATCGGCAGCCTGAGAACTGGGTCCGTAGAAGGTGAAGTAGAACTTGCCGGTGCCCAGGTCGACTGCCGGAGTATTGGCCACCGGGCAGCCGGACGTGCCGAGGAAGCACTCGTTCAAACCCTTGTTGTCGGGAATGAGTTCTGCATTCGCGCCCTGGTCGATCGACGGCGGTGGGATCAGGTCGAACGACGGAACCACTTTGGCGCCGGTCTGCGGATCGAGCACGTTGATCTGGCCCAGCTGCGTGATGAACAGCAAGTTGCCGTCGCCGGTGAACTGCGACGAGAGCGGCGTGCCGACAACAAGCGTGCGCCAACGTAATTGGCCTGTCTCGGTGAACGACATCATCGCGCCGCTCTCGCCGACGTAGACATTGGTGGCCGTGTCGACGATGGGCGTCGAGGCGACTACGCCGTCGTTGAGTCGAGCGCACCACTTCTTGCGACCCGAATCCATCTGGAACGAAAAGAGATTGCAGCCGTTCTCGGTGCGGGCGGTGACGAAGCTCTGGCCGTTCGCGGCCACCGAGGCGTACGCGGCAACCGGACCGCCGAGGGGCCGTGACCACGCGAACTCGATATCGCGTGACCCGGTGACCGGACTCGTGTCGCTGTTGCGTGCGTCGGCATGCATGGCCGGCCAACCCGCCGACGCGTACCGGTCCACCCGGCCGTCGTCGCTGCCGCAACCGGCGATCAGGACCGCAGCGATCGCCGTCGACACCATCACGGACGACCGTAGGACCCGCCGCATCACAATCTCCCTGCCTTCACTTCGTCAAGAGCCTTCGACAACTGCACAAGCCCGGACCAGAGACTATCCCGACCGGGGCAACGTGACGGGGCACACCCCGAGGGTCGGTGAGTCGGCCCCACGTAGGCTGAACACTCATGACGAGCATGTGGGGCGCACCGTTGCGCACTCGATGGCGGGGATCACGCCGAGGCGACAGCGATCAGGCCAAGTTCTTGACGGTCGATTCCCTCAAATGGGTTCTGGCGAACAAGGCGTACACACCCTGGTACCTGGTGCGGTACTACCGTCTCGCCAAGTTCAAGATGGCCAACCCGCACGTGATCCTGCGCGGCATGGTGTTCCTCGGCAAGAACGTCGAAATCCATTCCACCCCCGACCTGTCCCGCCTCGAGATCGGGCGCTGGGTGCACATCGGTGACGGAAATGCGATCCGGTGCCACGAAGGCTCGCTGCGCATCGGTGACAAGGTCGTCTTCGGCAAGGACAACGTCGTCAACACCTACCTCGACATCGAAATCGGTGCTTCGACGCTCGTAGCCGACTGGTGCTACATCTGCGACTTCGACCACCGCATGGACGACATCAACACACCGATCAAGGACCAGGGCATCGTCAAAGGCCCCGTCCGTATCGGCCCGGACACCTGGGTTGCCGCCAAGGTCACGGTGCTGCGGAACACCCGCGTCGGACGTGGGTGTGTCCTCGGGGCGCACGCCGTCGTCAAGGGAGACATCCCGGACTACAGCATCGCCGTCGGCTCGCCCGCGAAGGCGGTCAAGAACCGCAAGTCCGATTGGGAAGCCGGCGCTGCCGATCGCGCGAAGTACGTCGCGGCGCTCGAGGACATCGCACGCAAGAAGGCTGCTGCCGACGCATCGTCGACCTCGTAGCTCACTTTTCGGCAGAACCAGCGATTACTTTCGGCGCCGCCACCGGTCTGTATCGGTATCGGCGCCGAAAGTCTGCGCCGGTGAAAGGAGTGCCGACATGAGCGAACAGACACCTGAATGGGTCGTGGCGCAGCGCCGCGAACTGGTGGGATTTCTCGAAGGCCTGAGTGCAGAGCAGTGGAATGCGCCGACCCTCTGCGACGGGTGGCGCGTCCGCGAAGTGATCGCGCACATCACCATGCCGTACCGATACTCGGCGCCGCGATTCGTCCTGGAAATGGTCAAGTCACGCGGAAATTTCAACAAGATGTCGAATCGGCGAGCGCTCGCCGACGCGTCGGAAGTTGGTGAACAACAACTGCTTGCCTCACTTCGTGACAATGTTGCACACCCGTGGAAGCCGCCGGGCGGCGGCTTCGAGGGTGCGCTCTCGCACGACGTGATCCACGGTCAGGACATTCGCGTGGCACTCGGCGACGATTACGTGGTGCCGGAAGATCGGCTCAGCCGCGTCCTCGGCGGCCTCTCGCCCAAAACAGTGAAGTATTTCGGGACGGATCTCGATGGCGCGCGGTTGCACGCCGACGACCGAGACTGGGAATACGGTGCAGGCGCCGAGGTCCACGGAGCGGCGCAGGATCTGCTGCTGGTGCTGTGCGGCCGGATGTTGCCGCCAGGCCATCTGCTCGGGGATGCGGGTTCTCGCTTCACCGCGCCACTCCCGACCTCCTGAGACTGAGGTCAGCGCCCAGGTAGCGGACGCTCGGGTATCTGCGGACGTGCCAGCGGCTGCCGCACCCGACGCTTTGCGCCCGCGTAGACGTGCGCAGTCTCCTCGGCGACCTGATGCCAGTCGAAGTCCGACGTCAGGCGTGCCCGGGCCGCCACGGCCCGCTCCTGTGCCCCGGTGGGATCGTCGAGAACCTCGCGAACTGCCGAGGTGAGTCCGGCGATGTCGCCTGGTTGGAAAGACATGCCTGTCACCCCGTCGACGACGGCCTCGCCCAGTCCGCCTGCGGTGGACGTGATCAGCGGAGTGCCGGCTGCCGCCGCTTCGAGGGCGATGATCCCGAACGGCTCGTAGCGTGACGGCAGGACGATGGCATCCGCGCCGTGCAGCCAGCTGAGCAGTTCGGTGTGATCGAGGTTGCCGAGAAAGTCGACGGCCCGCGCGACGCGATGCGTGCGTGCCTGCTGGTAGAGCCAGGTGAACTGAGTACCTTCGCCCGCGATCGCGAGGGTCGTGCCGGGGTGGCTACGACGGATTCGGGGGAGTGCCGCGATAGCGTCCTGCACACCCTTCTCGTATTCCAGTCGCCCGACGAAGAGTAGTTTCGGCGGTCCGGATCGCGGTCCGCGTTCGCGAAAGTTCCACGTGGTCACGTCGATTCCGTTGCGGATGACGGTGATCGGTGGAAGCGTCGGGCCGTAGAGCTCGGTCACTTCTTCCTGCATAGACGCCGAACAGGTTATGAGAGAGTCGGATTCGTTTGCCAGCCACCACTCGACGGAGTGGACCTGACGGTTGATTCGGCCGGAGATCCAACCGCTGTGCCGACCGGCTTCGGTGGCATGAAGCGTGGAAACCAGTGGTACGTCGTAGAATTCGGCCAGGGCGATTGCCGGATGTGCAACCAACCAGTCGTGCGCGTGCACCACATCCGGTTGCCAACCTTCGCCGACGCCCGGCTTGTGCAGCGCCATCCCGGCACGGACCATCGCATGGCCCATGGCCAGGGTCCACGCGAGCATGTCCTCACCGAAGACGAAGTGCGCCGGGTCCTCGGCCACTGCGACGACGAGAACGCCCTCGGAAATGTGCGTGACTGTCGGGTGGGTCGATGAATCGGTGCCGGACGGGCGGCGTGAGAGCACCACGACCTCGTGGCCAGCGGCTGCCAATTCGGTGGCGAGATGGTGGACGTGTCGACCGAGCCCGCCGACGACGACCGGTGGGTACTCCCACGAGACGATGAGAATTTTCACGACGGACTCAGTTCTGTGTCAGGCAGACGGCGAGCATCCAGTCCCGGAAACAATCCGTCGGCGCGATTCCAGCCTTCGGCGAGTCTCACGGCGACGGCATCGCGGCCGGATACCAGCGCTTCGGAGATTTCCCTGGTCGCATGGGCGTGCTTGTGCGCGCGTTCGCGGGCGTACCCCGCGGCCGAATCCTTGCTCACCATGAATGCCCAATCGCTCGAAACTGTCATCAGTGTCTCGCGAAGTACCTGATCGTTGACGCGGTTTCGCAGTTCCGGTCGTCCGGGTGCGTTGTCGCGTCCGCGAGACTTGTCCACGGTGCTGAGCGCGGTCTCTACTACCTCGGAGTTCAGTTGCACCAGGTCGGATACCTGATCGCCGGCCCACACGCGCCAGTCCTTACCCGATCCCCAGGACGAGTCCTCGAGCTGAACGAGTTCGCCGACGTATCCCGATGCCTTCGCGTCGGCGAGGGTGCCGACGCGGATTCCGGCTTCGGGGAGCGCGCGCAGGAGCTTCTCGACCCACTGCGGACCTTCGTGCCACCAGTGCCCGAACAGTTCGGTGTCGAAAGCGGCGACCACGAGGGCGTCGCGGCCGATGCGGGCGGATTCACTGCGCAGACGCACCCGAACGGTTTCGACGAAGTCGGCGACATGCTTGTCGACCGCGGCCGCGGCGAGATCGGGGTCGTACGGCAACTTGTCGGCGGAGTCGACGGTCCGTCCGGTGACCCGCGACGGCTTGAGGCCCGTCTCGTGGTCGTAGGTGTGGAAGTCGCGGTAAGCAGCGTGACCCGGATATCCGGATTTCGGGGACCAGACGCGGTAGCTGACCTGCAGGTCGCGGCCGAAGGCAACCACGTCGGATTCTCGAACCGGGCGACCGAGGGACGTGTCGCCGCGCAAGGCGGGGCCGTCGACCATGAAGTGGGTGACGCCCGCTTCGGCGTACCCGCGCTCCATGCCCGGGGTGTACCCGCACTCGGGTCCCCAGATCCCGGTAGGGGTGTGGTTCCACCGGGCGTGCGCGTCGGCGAGACCTTCGCGGAGGGAGAGGGCCCGCAAGCGGGGATCGAGCAGTGGTTGGAACGGATGGGCCAGCGGCCCGCCGAGAAGCTCGAATGCCTCACGATCTATGAGGTCGCGAAATACCGGTGAGGCACCGTGCTGCCAGTGAGTCTCGAAATCCTCGAGAGCAGCTGCTGACGCCCGGTGTTCGCGCGCTCCGAGTTCGCGGTGTGCTGCGTCCGGCATGCCGGCGGCCTCGTGGGCACGGATCTGCCAGTTGCCGAGCCAGTGATGCATTCCGGCGAGGCAGTGGGGATCGTCCAACTGGGCTGCGAGTACCGGCGTGATTCCCAGCGTCAGCAAGTGCGATCGGCCCTCGTCGGCCAAGCGTCGCAGCGCGGCGGCGAGCGGAATGTATGACGCAGCCCAGGACTGGTAGATCCACTCCTCGCCGACGGGCCATCTGCCGTGGTTGGCGAGCCACGGCAGATGGGAGTGCAGAACCAGGGCGAACATCCCCGGTTCGGTGACGGGTGTTGCGTTACTCACTCGCCGGTTTCCTTCATAGCAGCGTCCTTGACAGCGGTGTCTTTCACGGCGATTGCGACGAGATCGAGGCTGTCGTCGATGTCAGGTTCGCTGATGCTGAAGTCGTCGACGGTGATGCCCTCGACGTCGCGGGTGAGATCTTCGGGCCAGGGCTCACCGGCCAACGCGCGGTCGATCTGCGCGTTGATGAACGATCCGCCGTGCTTGGCGTCGAGTTCCTTCAGGCGTGAACCGTGGTGCACACCGGTCATCAACTGAACGCGGAATCCGGCGTCTTCGAGCAATTCGGTCATTTCGGCGGCGTTGAGCTCACGAGTGTGGAAAGGGTTGAGCGGCGTGTCGCGGCCGGGGGAGAACGTGATCCGGTTGGGGGTACTGATCAGAAGTTCACCGCCGGGAGCGAGAACTCGGAAGCACTCGCGCAAGAACTGACCCTGATCCCACAGGTGCTCGATCACCTGGAAATTGACGACGACGTCAACCGAGTTGTGGGCCAGTGGAAGCTCGGCGAGGTTGCCGTGGAGCATCTCGACGCGGGGGTAGCGCGCACGAACGTGTTCGACCGCGGAGACGTCGTAGTCGAGGCCGGTAACCTTCGTTGCGACGTCCGCAATCATGTTGGCGCCGTAGCCTTCTCCGGATCCGGCCTCGAGGACTCGGCGGTCCGTGCAGCGCTCCAGAAGTGCGCGGTACACCACTTCGTGGCGTCGGAACCAGTAGTTCTCCTCGGGGATTCCTGGCACGGTTCGTTCGCCCGTCAAGGGCAGGGGTGCGTCCTCGTGGTTGCTGACACTCGTTTCACTCACCCGTGCGAGATTAGTGCCATCCGAGTAGAACGTGTTCGCCGTGGTCCAGATCACTGCTGTCAATTCCTGTTCGTGCCGTTATGGTGGACGAGGTTCCACGTTAAGTTACCCACCGGTAACTTAACGTGGGGTAATCTAACGCACAGCCGACGTGAACCGAGAAATCCGCCCGTAGGGAGACCTGTCGGACTCTCTTTTCGGACGCTCGGACTGCGCGAGCACCACAGACGATTTATCAGGTGAATTACACACAGGAGGTCGACGAAGACCCATGACGAATATCGTTGTTTTGATCAAGCAGGTCCCCGACACATGGTCCGAGCGCAAGCTGACCGACGGCGACTACACGCTTGACCGTGAAGCCGCCGACGCAGTCCTCGACGAGATCAACGAGCGCTCCGTCGAAGAAGCACTCCTCATCAAGGAAGCTCAGGGCGGTGAGGTAACGGTGCTGTCTGCAGGTCCCGACCGCGCCACCGACGCTATCCGCAAGGCTCTCTCGATGGGCGCCGACAAGGCTGTCCACATCAACGACCCGGCACTGCACGGCTCCGACGCGATCCAGACCGCATGGACCCTCGCTGCTGCTCTCGGACAGATCACCTTCGAGAACGACGAGCCTGCCGACCTGATCATCGCCGGTAACGAGGCCACCGACGGTCGCGTCGGCGCTGTCCCGGCCATCATCGCCGAGTACCTGGGCATCCCGCAGCTCACGCAGCTGCGCAAGGTCGTCGTCGCCGACGGCAAGATCACCGGTGAGCGCGAGACCGACGAGGGCGTCTTCGGCCTCGAGGCTTCGCTGCCCGCGATCGTCTCGGTCACCGAGAAGATCAACGAGCCGCGCTTCCCGTCCTTCAAGGGCATCATGGCCGCGAAGAAGAAGGAAGTTCTCGTCTACACGCTGGCCGACCTCGGAGTCGATCCGGAGACCGTCGGTGTTGCCAACGCCGGCACCACCGTGACGTCCTCCACCCCGAAGCCCCCCCGTACCGCTGGTGAGCGCATCGCCGACGAGGGAGACGGTGGCACCAAGATTGCCGCTTACCTCGTCAGCAACAAGGTCATCTGATCGCGCCCTTCTAGACATCCAGCAGAAGAACTCAGGGAGAGTTAAGTCATGGCAGAAGTACTTGTGCTCGTAGAGCACGCAGAGGGTGCGCTGAAGAAGGTCAGCACCGAACTCATCACCGCTGCACGCGCACTCGGTGAGCCGTCGGCAGTTGTCGCCGGCCCCGCGGGCACCGCAGCAAAGCTCGCCGACGCGCTGGCAGCAGCCGGCGCCGAAAAGATCTACGTCGCCGAGTCCGACGACATCGACGGCTACCTCGTCACCCCCAAGGTCGACGTTCTCGCCGCTCTGGTCGAGTCCACCAGCCCGGCAGCAGTCATCACCGCAGCCGGCACCGAAGGCAAAGAGGTTGCCGGTCGTCTGGCCGCCCGTCTGGGCTCCGGACTGCTGACCGACGTCATCGAGATCAAGGCTGACGGCACCGGCGTCCACTCCATCTTCGGTGGTGCGTTCACCGTCGAGGCCAAAGCCAACGGCGACGTTCCCGTCTACTCGGTTCGTCCGGGTGCCGTCGAGGCTGCTCCGCAGGCCGGCGCAGGCGAGCAGATCACCGTCGAGGTTCCGGCTCAGGACGAGAGTGCCGTCAAGGTCACCTCGCGTGAGCCCATCGTCGGCGGCGACCGCCCCGAGCTCACCGAGGCGTCGGTTGTCGTCTCCGGTGGACGTGGCGTCGGCAGCGCTGACAAGTTCTCCGTCGTCGAAGAGCTGGCCGATTCCCTCGGTGCTGCAGTCGGTGCTTCGCGTGCCGCTGTGGACTCGGGTTACTACCCCGGACAGTTCCAGGTCGGTCAGACCGGTAAGACGGTCTCCCCGCAGCTGTACATCGCGCTCGGCATTTCCGGTGCCATCCAGCACCGCGCCGGCATGCAGACGTCCAAGACCATCGTCGCGGTCAACAAGGACGAAGAGGCACCCATCTTCGAGATCGCCGACTTCGGCATCGTGGGCGACCTGTTCAACGTCGCACCGCAGCTCACCGAAGCTGTGAAGTCCCACAAGGGCTGAAACGCACAATCTGCTGTGCGCCTTTATCAACCCCCCGCGGTTGATAAAGGCGCACAGTGCTTTATTCACCCGGCCTGCATCGGTATGTCACTTCGTCGATACCGGGATGCCGTTCGCGCTCGATAAACCTTGCGCATGACAATTACGTCAGTCCTTCGCTCCGCGAGTGACAATCTCGGCCGTGAGGTCGCCCAGCCGAGATATTCCCTGATCGTCTCCTCCGACCGCGAGCATCGTGTCGCTGCGCAGCGCCTTCGATACCGAGTGTTCGCCTCCGAGCCAGGCTTCTCCCTCCCGGCAACGGCTGGGGTGTTCGAACTCGACGCCGACGCCTTCGACGAATTCTGTGATCATCTTCTCGTTCGTGACAACATCACCGAGGAGTACGTCGGCTGCTACCGAATGCTGCCGCCGGATTCCGCTGCGATGGCCGGTGGGTATTACACCGCAACGGAATTCGACATCTCCGCGCTCGACCCGGTGGCGAACAGGATCGTGGAGATGGGGCGCGCGTGTGTCGATCCCGCTCACCGCACCGGATCCGTCCTGAGCCTGATGTGGTCGGGCATCCTGCACTATCTCGAACTGACCGGATACGAGTGGGTGATGGGTTGCGTCTCCGTGCCCATCCTGCCGCGCCCCGATGCCATTGCCGGCGCAGATGTCCGCGGCGTGCGTGACTTCGTTATGAAGAAGCACGCCAGCCCGGTTTCGCGACGGGTGATCCCACGAAACCCGGTGGTCCTCGGCGGTCTGACGCTCGACGAGATCGGCGTACCGGAACGCCTCACGATGCCGCCGTTGCTCCGTGGCTACCTACGGATGGGCGCGACGATCTGCGGGGAGCCTGCCTACGATCCCGAGTTCGGTGTGGCCGATTTTGTTGCGCTGCAAGGCCTTCACTCCGCAAACAAGCGTTATCTCGAACGGCTGCGATCGGCGGCCGCCGCACACGAGTCGGGGATGGGCTGATGACCGCGGCGGTGCCGTACTGGGTACCGACGAGCCCCTGCGGCGACGGGTGTCTACCTGCGGACGCACCCGCTGTGTCGAGTATCACCGTGATTGCCCGCGGGGTCATGGTTGGTGCCGCCCTGGTGACTGCGCCGGTGCTGTCGGCCGGCTGGCTACTCCCGCGCACTTGGCGCACGGAGATGCAACGCGGATACTCGCGGGCGTTGCTGCGCTGTCTGGGGATGAAGCTCACGGTCGACGATCAACGGTTGGGGCGCGCCGAACCGGCAGGCGTGATGGTTGTCGCCGGTCACGTGTCGTGGACCGACGTCCTCGTCGCGAGTGCCGTTGCGCCGGCCAACTTCGTCGCCCGCGCGGACCTGCTCGACTGGGCAGTACTCGGCGGCCTCGCACGGCGGATGCGCGTAGTGCCCATCGACCGCGCCCGACTGCGGGATCTCCCCGGAACCGTCGACGTCGTTCGCGAACGCTTGCAGCGCGGTGTCCGCGTGATGGTGTTTCCCGAGGGAACGACCTGGTGTGGCCGGGCGTACGGCGGTTTTCGCCCGGCGATGTTCCAAGCTGCCGTCGACGCCGAATGCCCAGTTCAGCCGATGGCGATCCGATACGAGAACGCCGACGGTTCCCTGTGCACCGGACCGTGCTTTGTCGGCACCGAAACGATCGGTCAGTCCATCCGTCGGATCCTGCGTCAGAAGAACGTCGAGGTGAAGGTCAGGCTGGCTCCGCTCGAAGAGGCAGGGGAGTGTCGAGCCGATCTCGCCCAGCGATGCGAGAGAGCCGTACGTGGCGTCGACATCATCGATCTGGCAGCTCACGACATCTTCGACCCCGCACCGGAACTCGTGACACAAGCCGTGGGACAAATCGATCCCTCCCGAGTGATGAGCGCTTAGCCTGCTGAGCGAGGCCGGGAGAGCTCTCGTGCTGGGCTATCCTTGTCAAGCCATGACTCTGCCTGCCCACAGTGCCCACGCCGGATCTCCGGTGTACCTCGATCATGCCGCCACGACTCCGATGTCGGCAGCCGCTATCGAGGCGATGACCGATGCCTTCAAAACCGTGGGCAACGCGTCCTCGCTGCACGGCTCCGGTCGTGCGGCCCGGCGCCGCGTCGAGGAATCGCGCGAATCGATCGCCTCCAGCCTGGGCGCGCGGCCGTCGGAGGTCATTTTCACCTCCGGGGGAACCGAGAGCGACAACCTCGCGGTCAAGGGCATCTACTGGGCTCGCCGTGACGCCGATCCACGACGCACTCGCATTCTGGCCAGCTCCGTCGAGCATCATGCGGTGCTCGACGCCGTCGAGTGGCTCGAGCAGCACGAGGGCGCGCGCGTGACGTGGTTGCCGGTCGACGAGAACGGTGTGGTCGATCCGCAGACGTTGCGCGACGAACTGTCCGTCCACGCCGACGAAGTAGCACTGGTGACGGTGATGTGGGCCAACAACGAGGTCGGCTCGATCATGCCGATCGTGGAGTTGGCGGAGGTCTCGGCCGAGTTCGAGATTCCGATGCACAGCGACGCGGTCCAGGCCGTTGCCCAATTGCCCGTCGACTTCGCAGCGAGCAAGTTGTCCGCGCTGAGCATCGCGGCGCATAAGTTCGGTGGTCCGCACGGCGTCGGTGCCCTCTTGCTCGGACGCCAGGTTCCCTGTGTGCCGCTCCTTCACGGCGGTGGGCACGAACGTGATCTGCGTTCGGGCACTCCGGATACCGCGGGAGTTGTCGGCATGGCTGCGGCGTTGCGCGCAAACGTCGAGAACTTCGATTCCAGCACAAGGGAATTGGCGCAGCTGCGTGACCGTTTGATCGAGGGAGTCCTGGAGGTCCTTCCCGAGTCGGTGCTCAACGGCCCGACCGGATCCGATCGGCTTCCCGGTAACGCGCACTTCACCTTCCCCGGCTGCGAAGGCGATTCGTTGCTGATGCTCCTCGACGCAGCCGGTATCGAATGTTCCACCGGTTCGGCCTGCACCGCCGGTGTGGCCAGGGCAAGCCACGTGTTGATCGCGATGGGCGTCGAATCGCCCGTAGCGCGTGGCTCACTGAGATTTTCGCTCGGACATACGTCGAGTGTCACCGATGTGGATGCGCTGCTCGCAGCGCTTCCACAAGTAGTAGAGCGCGCTCGGGCCGCCGGTCTCGCCGGTGCCGGTTCGCGTGGAGGGGATCGCTGATGCGAGTACTCGCAGCCATGAGCGGAGGTGTCGACTCCGCTGTCGCCGCCGCCCGCGCTGTTGCCGCCGGACATGACGTCGTCGGAGTTCACCTTGCGCTGTCCACGGCGCCGGGCGCATTGCGGACAGGTTCGCGGGGTTGCTGCTCGAAAGAAGATGCCGGCGACGCCAGGCGCGCCGCCGACGTCCTCGGAATACCTTTCTACGTCTGGGATTTCGCCGATCGCTTCAAGGAAGACGTGATCGACGACTTCGTGGCGTCCTACGCGGCAGGTGAGACCCCTAACCCCTGCCTGCGCTGCAACGAGAAGATCAAGTTCACCGCACTCGCCGATCGTGCGATCGCTCTCGGCTTCGACGCCGTGGCGACCGGTCACTACGCACGCCTCGAAGACGGTGTGCTGCGCCGGGCGGTCGACGCGGACAAGGACCAGTCGTACGTCCTTGGTGTGCTGACGGCAGAGCAGCTTTCACGCGCGATGTTCCCGATCGGTGACACCCCGAAGGAACAGATCCGCGAGGAAGCCGCCGAGCGCGGCCTCGCTGTGGCGAACAAGCCTGACAGTCACGACATCTGCTTCATCCCGACCGGCGACACACGAGCATTCCTGGGTGCACGCATCGGCGTTCGTCCCGGAAGCGTTGTCGACGCCGATTCGGGTGAAGTCCTCGCTGCGCACGACGGCGTCCACGGCTTCACGATCGGGCAGCGTAAGGGTCTCGGCGTCGAAGGTCCGGCGGGTGACGGCCGTCCGCGGTACGTGACCGCGATCGAGCCCGAAACCGGAACGGTCCGAGTGGGTTCGGCCAAGAATCTCGACGTCTGGGCCATCGCGGCGCAGCGTGCGATCTGGACTTCGGGCCAGGCGCCGGAGGGCCCGGTCGAATGCATGGTGCAGGTTCGTGCGCACGGCGGGCTGGCGGAGGCCGTCGCGGAGGCCGTCGATGACGGTACTTCAAGCGGCGGTATATCGATCTCGTTGCGCGAACCACTGACCGGCGTCGCAAGGGGACAAGCTGTCGTGTTGTATCGCCCCGACAGCGAACTGGGCGACCAGGTCCTCGGCAGTGGCACCATCTCGGGCACCGAATCCGAGCCGAACACACTGTGACGCAGCAGGTTTCCATCGGTGGCCTCGTCACCGGAATCGGATCCTGGCCGGGCACGGATGCCCGCGAAAGTGCCGCAACCATCCTCGGCGAGCTTGGCGGTTTCCCACATCTGGTGGAGCTGCCGGGCCGGGGTCTCGGCGCAGACATGGTCGGCCGGGCAGGCGCCATTTTGGTCGACATCAACCTCGACGCCTCGACGCGTGCCTATCGCGTCGTGCCTCGGCGGGGCAACGTGGCGAAGCGGGCCGAGGACTTCCTGAATCAGGATCTCGACGCACTCGAGGAAGCCTGGGAGTCGGCCCGCTTGGTCGGCGGAGATCACGTGATCAAGCTCCAAGCTGCCGGCCCGCTGACGCTCGGCGCCGAGATCGAGGTCGCGAACGGCTCGCGAGTTCTCGTCGACCGCGGGGCGCTCCGCGACATCGCCGAATCACTCGGTGAGGGCCTCGCGCGTCATGCGGCCGAGGTCACTCGCCGCACCGGCGCCACAGTGGTGATCCAGTTGGACGAGCCCCAGATCGCGGCCGTACTGGCCGGTTCGCTGCCGGGGCGCACCAAGATGGAGAGCGTTCCGGCACTGCCCGAACCTGAGGCGCTCGCCGTTCTCGACTCGACGATCAGCGGTAGCGGGCTGCCCACGATCGTCCACAGTTGCGGCGCCGACATGCCGTGGGATCTGCTGAGGCGAAGCCACGCGTTCGGCGTGAGCTTCGACATGTCCCTCATCGGCTCACGCGATCTCGACGGCATCGGCCAATTGTTCGACGCCGGCAAGGAACTGGCGCTCGGTCTGGTTCCGTCCGTGGAGCCGGAAAAGCCGGTGACGTGGAAAGAGTGCGCGATGCCTGCCGTCACGCTGATCGATCGTCTCGGATTCTCGCGTGAACTCCTGCAGACCCAGGTCGCGGTGACCCCACGCTGCGGTCTTGCGGGTGCGAGCCTGGAGTGGGCTCGTGCCGCTCTTCGACTGAGCACAGACGTCGGCAAGGCATTGGTGGACGATCCCTCGGCGTTCTGATGCGTGGAGTCATGTGGTGTGTCGGTGCGAACCGATAATCTTCTAGCTGTGACTGAAACCGCGGATGCAATGCAGCCAGCGCCCAACGAGGCGCGCGAGCAGTGGACGGAGCTGGCCGAAGAGGTACGCCAGCATCAGTTCCGCTACTACGTTCGTGATGCGCCCGTCATTTCGGACGGTGCATTCGACATATTGCTCGGGCAGCTCAATGCTCTCGAAGAGCAGTATCCGGATCTGCGGACTCCCGACTCCCCGACGCAACTGGTCGGCGGCGGATTCGCGACGGACTTCACATCCGTCGATCACCTCGAGCGGATGCTCAGCCTCGACAACGTCTTCGACGAGTCCGAACTCCGTGGATGGATCGCCAAGGTAGAGCAGGAAACCGGGCCCGAACTGCACTTTCTGTGCGAAGTGAAGATCGACGGTGTCGCTCTCAACCTTGTCTACGAGAACGGCAAACTCGTGCGCGCCGCTACCCGCGGCGACGGTCGCACCGGCGAGCTGGTCACACTCAACGCCCTGACGATCAACGACATACCGGAGCGGCTCACCGCCACGGACGAGTACCCGATTCCGAGCCTGCTCGAGGTGCGCGGTGAGGTGTTCTTCCGCCTCGAGGACTTCGCTGCACTCAATGCCTCGCTGGTGGAGGAGGGCAAAGCGCCGTTCGCCAATCCACGCAACTCCGCGGCGGGCTCCCTGCGCCAGAAGAATCCGGCCGTCACCGCGCGTCGTCGCCTCGGCATGATCTGCCACGGATTCGGAAGCATGGAAGGTTTCGATCCGGCTTCGCAGTACGACGCATACGTGGCCCTCGCCGCCTGGGGTCTGCCGGTGTCCACGCACACTTCGCGGGTGGTCGGCGCCGACGCCGTGGTCGAGAAGATGAAGTACTGGGGAGAACATCGCCACGACGTCGAGCATGAGATCGACGGCCTGGTGGTCAAGGTCGACGAGATGTCGTTGCATCGACGTCTGGGCACCACGTCTCGCGCACCGCGGTGGGCGATCGCGTACAAGTACCCGCCGGAAGAGGTCACGACCAAGCTCCTCGACATCCGGGTCAGTGTCGGCCGCACGGGACGTGTGACGCCGTTCGCGTACATGGAACCCGTCACGGTGGCGGGTTCCACTGTGTCCTTGGCCACGCTGCACAACGGATCCGAGGTCAAGCGCAAGGGTGTGCTGATCGGCGACACCGTGGTGTTGCGTAAGGCCGGAGACGTTATCCCAGAGGTCCTCGGGCCCGTGGCAGACGTGCGCGACGGTACCGAGCGCGAGTTCGTCATGCCGACGCACTGCCCCGAGTGCGGCACGTTGTTGGCACCCGCAAAAGAGGGCGACGTCGACGTGCGATGCCCCAATCAGCAGTACTGCCCGGCGCAGTTGCGCGAGCGCGTGTTCCACGTTGCCGGTCGCGGGGCATTCGACATCGAGGTGCTCGGATACGAGGCCGCGACCGGTCTGCTGGAAGCGAAGGTCATCGGCGACGAGGGCGATCTCTTTTCCCTCGACGCCGAGAAACTGATCGATGTTCCTATCTTCCGCACCAATGCGGGAGCACTGTCCGCCAACGGAAAACGCTTGCTGGCCAATCTGGATTCGGCCAAGGACAAGCCGCTGTGGAGAGTGCTTGTGGCACTGTCGATTCGGCACGTCGGCCCTACTGCCGCCAGGGCGTTGGCCGGCGAATTCGGTTCGTTGCAACGCATTCGGGAAGCGTCGGTCGACGAGTTGGCTGCAGTGGACGGCGTCGGATCCACGATCGCGGCGGCGGTCGTGGAGTGGTTCTCGGTCGACTGGCACGAGCAGATCGTCGACAAGTGGGCGTCGGCCGGAGTGCGCATGGAGGACGAACGAGACGATTCGATTCCGCGCAATCTCGAGGGCCTCTCGATCGTTGTCACCGGTTCGCTCGAGACGTACTCGCGCGATCAGGCAAAGGAAGCGATTCTTGTGCGCGGGGGCAAGGCGGCAGGTTCGGTCTCGAAGAAGACCGCCTTTGTCGTCGTTGGTGAGGCGCCCGGTTCCAAGCACGACAAGGCCGTCGAATTGGGTGTACCGGTGCTCGACGAGGACGGCTTCCGGCGGTTGCTCGAAGATGGCCCGGATGCAGTCGCTCCCACGGAATTGGACGCAGCAGAGTGACTTTGTCCGATTTCTGAGATTGGCGTGTGGGGTGCCATAGTGACGCCATGATCGAGATTCGTGAAGTTCTGCCGGCAGAGTTCGAGACCGTCGGTGAGCTGACTGTGCAGTCGTACGTGGGCGGCGGATTTGTCGCCGACGGATCCCCGTACGCGGAGCGCCTGCGCGACACCGCAACTCGGGTGGAGCAGGGGCGGGTGCTGGTGGCCGTTCTCGGCGATCAGGTCGTGGGTTCGTTGACGATTGCCGAGCCCGGTACGCCCTTCGCCGACGTTGCGCAGAAGGGTGAACTCGAGTTCCGCATGCTGGCGGTCTCGCCACAGGCTCGGGGATCGGGCGCCGGAACCGCATTGGTTCGCGCCGTGATCGCCGACGCTTACGATCGCGGCGATCACTCGGTGGTCATTTCGACGCAGCCCGAGATGGTTGACGCGCGTCGTATCTACGACCGCAACGGTTTTGTCCCGGATCCCGAGCGCGCGTGGGAGCCCATTCGCGGCATGGAACTGACCGTCATGGTTCGCGGCCTGGCCTGATTACCCACGCTGGTCAACCCAGTACCGTCGCGACGATTCCTGCGAGGTAGCCGAGGCGGGCTATCTCAGAGGGGCGGAATTCGGGTCCACCGGGGCGGCCGAGCATGAGGACTCGATTGCCGGAACCGAGAGGTGCGGCAGCGAGGCTGGTGTTCATGTCGCGCCATACGTCCGGAACCCAATCCGCCTCGCCGTCGAGTGCAGTGGGCTTGTCCAGCGGCATCCACGGAATGTCGGTGGCGTGGGTTTCCGGCGCACCGGCGCTCCCGACGACGCGGTACGCACCGTGCTTGCCGATGTCCGCGACGACGCACCATCCGACTCGCAGTACACGCGGCGCGCCGTCGACGAGGACCTGTAGTCGATCGTTTCGGGCCGTCGCAACGGAATCGATGAGTTCGAGCTCACGGTGAGTGTCGAGAATCCCGGCGTAGGGGCGGATCGAATCGACCAGCACGTCCGGTAGATGCTCGGCAGCGGTGATCAAGGTGTCGGGCAGCGCGCCCGGTTCGACGTCGACCACGAGGTCGTCGATGGCAAAACCGTCGCCTCGTTCCACGACGTCGAGGGAGAGGATGTCTGCGCCCACGGATCCGAGAGCTACGGCGAGCGCGCCGAGGCTGCCGGGTCGGTCGGGCAGTTGGACGCGAAGCAGGTACGACACGTGCGTGCCTTTCGCTGATCGGTTCTTGCCCGGATCACGTCGACCCGGGCCACACCCATCTTTGCACTTGCTCAGCCTGCGATGGTGGGCGCCGCGGCGGGGTCACACCGGGTGCACATGCTTGTCACACGAGCGAAACACGAGGTGGATTCGACGTGGCGGTGGACACAGAAGACGTGCGTACCGGTCGACACAGCAGGCGTGCTTACAGGTCTGTCGCGGCGAGCAACTAGGCTGGACCGGCAATGTTCACGTCCTCTTCCGAAAGGGGCCCCGCGGTGCCTGCCATCTCCCGTGACGAGGTCGCGCACCTCGCGCGGCTGTCCAGACTCGCCCTGTCCGATGCCGAACTCGACGAGTTCGCCGGTCAGTTGGATTCGATTCTCAACCACGTCAAGGTGGTCACCGAGGTTGCGGCCGACGACGTCCCGCCCATGGCGAACCCCAATGCCGTCACCAACGTGACCCGCCCTGACGTGATCGTGCCCGGGTTGACCCCCGAGCAGGCATTGTCCGGAGCACCCGCAGTCGAACAGGATCGCTTTGCGGTTCCGCAGATCCTTGGAGAGGGCGAATGACCGATCTGACCACGCTGGACGCCGCTGAGCTGGCCGGCAAGATCCACTCGCGTGAGGTGTCCTCCGTAGAGGTCACGCAGGCGCATCTCGACCGCATCGCGGCCGTCGACACCGAGTATCACGCCTTCCTGCACGTTGCAGGCGAACAGGCTCTCGAAGCCGCCGCAGCAGTGGACAACTCGCTCGCAGGCGGAAACGAACCCGCTTCGGCACTCGCCGGCGTTCCGATCGCGTTGAAGGACATCTTCACCACGACGGACATGCCGACCACCTGTGCGTCGAAGATTCTCGAAGGCTGGGTCGCGCCGTACGATGCGACTCTGACGTCGAAGCTGCGCGCTGCCGGCATCCCGATCCTCGGCAAGACGAACCTCGACGAGTTCGCGATGGGCTCTTCGACCGAGAACTCGGCCTTCGGCCCGACGCGTAACCCGTGGGACGTCACCCGCATCCCCGGTGGTTCGGGCGGCGGTAGCGCAGCGGCGCTCGCGTCCCGTCAGGCCCCGCTGGCCATCGGCACTGACACCGGCGGTTCGATCCGTCAGCCCGCTGCGGTCACCGCGACGGTCGGAACCAAGCCGACGTACGGAACTGTCTCACGCTTCGGACTCGTCGCGTGCGCCTCGTCGCTCGATCAGGGCGGTCCCTGTGGTCGAACCGTGCTCGACACCGCTCTGCTGCACGAGGTCATCGCCGGGCACGATCCGCGTGACTCCACGTCCATCGACGCCCCCGTGCGTCCGGTCGTCGCCGCAGCACGCGAAGGTGCAAACGGCGACCTGCGCGGCGTCAAGGTCGGTGTGGTCAAGGAACTTCACTCCGACAGCTATCAGCCCGGCGTCATCGCTTCCTTCGACGCGGCCGTCGAGCAGCTCAAGGCACTCGGTGCCGAGGTCGTCGAGGTCTCGTGCCCGAGCTTCGAGCACGCACTCGCGTCGTACTACCTGGTGCTGCCCAGTGAGGTCTCGTCCAACCTGGCTCGCTTCGACGCCATGCGCTACGGACTGCGTGTCGACGACGGCAACATGAGTGCCGACCAGGTCATGGCCGCAACTCGCGCCGCCGGTTTCGGTCCGGAGGTCAAGCGCCGCATCATGATCGGTACCTACGCACTGTCCTCGGGCTACTACGACGCCTACTACGGTTCGGCGCTCAAGGTTCGTACGCTCATCGCGCGCGATTTCGACAAGGCCTACGAGAAGGTGGACGTACTGGTCTCGCCGACCAGCCCGTTCACCCCGTGGAAGTTGGGCGAGAAGGTCGGCGATCCGCTGGCCATGTACCTCTCGGACCTGTGCACGTTGCCGACCAACCTGGCCGGACACTGCGCGATGTCGGTGCCCTCGGGTCTGTCCGCGGACGACAACCTGCCGGTGGGCTTGCAGATCATGGCGCCCGCCATGGCTGACGAGCGCCTCTACCGCGTCGGTGCCGCCTACGAAGCTGCACGCGGCCCGATTGCAACTGCAGTCTGACTTGTTTGCTGTGCGCCTTTATCAACCCTCCGCGGTTGATAAAGGCGCACAGCAGTTTCAGGAGCAGGTCCCCAATGCCGTCCCCTGATCGGTTCCGTAGCGATGACCGTGGCCGGCGGGAACACCGAGCGAACCGAGCATGTCTGCGGTCGTCTGCAAGAACGTGACGCCTGGAATCCACTGCGGGATCGGGGCATCCTGGACGGCGCGGCTCAGGTCCGGCTTCTGTGTGGCGAGGGCGGGGGACCACCACACCACCGGGTCGGACGTGTTCGCGAGGACGGTTGCGCCCTCCGTCCGCGTCGCGCCCGCCGGGGGACCGGCCCACAACACGTCGCACGTGGTGGTGGGGCTTTTCTCCACTAACGCAGCACTGCCCCCGACGGCGCCCAGGCTCTGTCCGTAGAGGAACAAGTCCGGTCGCTCTTCGGTCGGCATCGAGGCGATGTGTGTACCGACCGCGGTGAACAGAGCGGTGGCCGAATCTTCGGCCTCGTCTCGGCTGAACAGGAATGTAGCCCAACTGGGTGCGTCGGAGTACTGCTGGCCGACTATCGCGACGTCGCCGCCGAACCGTTGCTCGATACCGTCGACTGCGTGCGTGTCGATCCACCCCGAGCCGGTCGGAACGGCTACCACGACGCTGTTGCGGGCAAAGCCGCCGACGCGATCGAGTTCACTCACGGCGAGAGCGGCACGCGATGCGGCGTTGGGTGCGGAATCGACACCGGCGTAGACGCGCACCGAGTCTTCACGCGGATCGGTGGCAACGAACTTACGTCCCTCCGCGCCCATCGACCTCCACGAGATGAGAGATTCGGGGCTGCCTGACACGGAGGCCGAAAGTGGCTGTGTCAGAGCAGTGTCGATGTACGCGTTGGAACTGTCGAACGAATCGGAAAGACCGTTCCACACGGCGGGACCAACTACCAACTGCACTCCGAGAACACCCATGACCAGTGCGCCGACGCTCCGCACGAAACCCATCCACCGCAGCGCCTTCGACATCCCGACCCCGATGCCCCAGAGGCCAAGTGCGGTCAGTGCTGCAATGCAACCCGCCTCCGCCCAGTGGAGAAGTCCGGCAGACGGTGCGCCCATCGCCGCTCGCAACAAGTTCTGCCAACTGGAGGCGGCGAAGACAGCGATCGCGGCGGCGGCCGTCGACAACCCCAACGCGCTGATGCGCCAATGATGTTCGTCGAATCGGGCCTTCACACGATCGGAGACGAGTCGACGCGCAACCGCGGAGAACGCCCACATCGCCAGTAGTCCGGCCGCGACGAGCAGACCGCTGAACACGCCCTGGAGCACGGCTGATCTCGGCAGCAGTCCGGGGGCAAGTGAGATGGCGGACATCGCTGCCACGGCGACGCTCGTCGACACTCGGGGGAGTGCGAGCGCCCCGACTCGGGCGAGGGCAGGGGTCCGTGACGCATTCAGAACGCTCATGCTGCAACCGCTTTCGGAGAGGAGGAGAACCCGTTCGACGGATCGAGACGCCGCGACCGCACGAGGGTGAAGCCGAGAGCGGAGACAGCGAAGACTCCGGCCGCGCCGTAACCGAAGCCTGATTCAGCGACCGGTGTCAGATAGCTTTGGCGCCAGGAATTTCCGTTCACCGCTGTGACGGCTACATCGGCCATCGCGAAGCAATACCCTCGTGAGAGAAAAGTCGTGCGGTCTTCACACGCGGCATGCATTCGCTCGTCGAGCTGACCGTCGAGGACCTGACGTGCCCACGGCCCCAGTTCAGTTCCGTGCGAATGCGCGTAGCGGAGCAGGTCGTAGCCGAGATCGTGCGCTTTGCAGGCCGAGTCGAATTCGTCGGGAAGTGGGACCGGCGACGAGCAGTCGCCGTGGGGATTGGCGAGGTATCCATCGACGACGGTGGGGGTGTAGCCCGCGAATGCCGCAAAGTCCGTCGGGATGGTGGTCACAGCGTCAGAGGCATCCGCGGTAGTCACAGTGACGATCGCCCTGGATGCGTTCGAGTTCTCGGTGCGCGGCGGCTCGGCGCCGCTCGATCCGGCAGTGACGATGATTGCCGCCGTTGCAGCCAGCGCCAGGGCAGCCCAGGTGCCGGCGCTTCGAGAGAGGTCTTTCACCCGTGTGATCCGCATGCCGTTCACGCTATGAACGGACAATCCTGGCGGTCATCGCTCTGTGGAGGGGTTCTCCGACGCGTATTCGGGTGAGAATTCCCTCCCTGTGATACCTCGGAGGTAGGGGGATCTCACTCTGCAGTATGAGGACTTTCGGGGTTCGTCTTCATAGGCTTGACGGGTGATCAAGGTCCGAAGGAAGAACAGGGGCGCACCGGCTGTGCCCGCACCGACATTCGCCACCGCCGGGGTGATGCTGTCCGGCCTCGACGGGGCGGTAGTGCATTCGGAGAAAGTGCGCCGCGCAACCCGTTTCGTGGCCCACGGTCAGTTCTGGAACTTCGTCATAGTCGCGGTCACCTTGATCCTCTATTCGATTGCCTGGCCGACACTGCAACTGACGCATCATGTTTCGCCGCCGATCATGCCATTCGTCGCCGCGTTGGCCGCATTTCCGTTTGTCCTGATCCGGATCAACGCTCCGTTGGGGTGGGCGGTGTCGGCGGTCTCGGCACTGATCATCCCGTTGGTGTTCGACAACACGCCCGGTTACGACTATCCGTGGCAGGTCGTCCACATCATCGTGCTGATGTCGTTGCTGGCCGCAGTGAGTCTGCGAGCGCCCATTCAGGTTGTCGGTGTCGCCTGGATCGCCACTGTGCTGCTCTTCCTCGGAAACGCTCCGGGAAGCGACGGAGCCGGTTGGGCTGTCGGACTCAGCGCCCTGGTGGTCTTCTGCCTGCTGATCCGCTGGTTGGTTCTCTCGCGCCGTCAGTTGGCCAAGCAGGAGGAAGTCAGTGAACTCGAGCGCACTCGGCGAACGATCCTCGAGGAGAAGGCGCGGATCGCCCGCGACTTGCACGACATCGTGGCCCACCACATGTCGATGGTGGTCGTGCAAGCGCAGAGCGCGCCGTACCGACTCGATGCAGTCACTCCGGAGATCCGGACCGAATTCGAATCGATAAGTGAGACTGGGCGAGCAGCGCTCAACGAGATCCGCGGCCTCCTCGGAGTCCTGCGCAGCGACGGGGACACCGTGGTGACGGCTCCGCAACCGGGTGTCGATCAGTTGGACGAACTGCTGCTCGGCAGTACACGTGCCGGATTGCCGGTGTCGTGGCGAGTCGACGGAGATCGAGCGTCGGTCTCGGAATCCACGGGCCTTGCGCTCTACCGGATCATTCAGGAGTCGATCACCAATGCGGCCAGGCATTCACCTGGCGGACCCATCGAGGTCGCCGTGGTGTTCGGCCCGCAATCGGTGAGCGCGCTCGTGAACAACGGACCTTCGCCCCTGGGTGGCAATCAGCACTCGGCGTCGGAAACCACTGGTGGCAACGGAATACGCGGAATGCGTGAGCGGGCTTCGGCCGTGGGCGGCATGTTGTTGGCAAACCGGCGCGACGACGGAGGGTTCGAGGTCCGGGCCGAGTTGCCGTCGATGCCCGCCTAGGCTGTCCGAGTGCCCATCACAGTATTCATCGCAGACGACCAGGCGATGGTTCGACAAGGGTTCGGAGCCCTACTCTCCGCCCAGCCCGACATCAGCGTGATCGGCGATGCGCCGGACGGCAAGATCGCCGTCGCCGAGGTCTCGCGATTGCGTCCGGATGTGGTGTTGATGGATGTTCGCATGCCCGAGATGAACGGACTCGACGCTGCCCGCCAGATTCTGTCCGCCGGGTGGGAACCGCCGGTGCGAGTCCTCATGCTCACCACTTTCGACATCGATGACTACGTCTACGAGGCACTGAGCGTCGGAGCGAGCGGTTTCATGCTCAAGGACGCACCGGCTGAGGAACTGATTCGGGCGGTACGCGTCGTCGCCGAAGGGCAGGCCTTGCTGGCGCCGACGGTGACGCGTCGCCTGATTGCCGATGTGACCAGCCGGCGGGCCGCACCGCGCGCACGGCCCGCAGCGCTTGATGCGCTGACCCCGCGTGAGCGCGAGGTCCTCGAACTGATCGCCCGCGGATTGTCCAACGTCGAGATCGCCGAGCGGCTGTTCGTCGCCGAGCAGACCGTCAAGACCCATGTCGGGAAGGTGCTGTCCAAGCTCGATCTGCGCGATCGCGCCCAGGCAGTCGTGTTGGCGTACGAAAGCGGGCTCGTCACGCCGGGTTAGTGGTCCCGTGCGGCTCGGCGTTGCGGCTCGGCAACGCCGCTATCCTGCGGCAATACGGTGACTGGGGGAAGATGGACACCAAGATCCACAATCCGGTCAC
This sequence comes from Rhodococcus sp. IEGM 1318, assembly GCF_033142465.1. Taxonomy (NCBI): domain Bacteria; kingdom Bacillati; phylum Actinomycetota; class Actinomycetes; order Mycobacteriales; family Nocardiaceae; genus Rhodococcus; species Rhodococcus sp. IEGM 1318. Next base: position 303,820 of record NZ_JAWLSC010000008.1, on the reverse strand, counting down.
GAGAGGTGCTGCACTATGCGAATCGGAATCCTCACGGGCGGCGGCGACTGCCCGGGCTTGAACGCGGTCATCCGCGCCGTCGTACGTACGTCGGCCGGACGTTACGGCAGTACCGTGGTCGGATTCCGGGACGGCTGGCGAGGACTTCTCGAGGACCGCAAGGTCCCGCTCGATGCGGACGATCGCATCAACCGCATCCTCACTCGCGGCGGCACAATCCTCGGCACCGCTCGCGTGAACCCCGACAAACTGCGCGCGGGCCTCGATCAGATCAAGCAGACCCTCGACGACAACGGGATCGACGTCCTGATCCCGATCGGCGGCGAAGGCACACTCACTGCGGCCAGTTGGCTTTCCGAGAGTGGCGTACCCGTGATCGGCGTGCCCAAGACGATCGACAACGACATCGACTGCACCGACGTGACTTTCGGCTTCGACACCGCCTTGGCCGTCGCCACCGACGCCATCGACAGACTCCACACCACGGCCGAATCACACCAGCGGGTCATGCTCGTCGAGGTCATGGGCCGGCACGCGGGCTGGATCGCGCTGCAAGCCGGACTGGCGTCGGGGGCACACCTGACGCTGGTCCCAGAACAACCGTTCGACGTCGACGAGGTGTGCGCGATGGTCAAGAAGCGCTTCCAGCGCGGCGACTCCCACTTCATCTGCGTCGTCGCCGAAGGCGCGATGCCCGATCCCACGTCGATGACTCTGCGCGAAGGTGGCATCGACGAGTTCGGACACAAGATCTTCACCGGCGTCGCGCAGCAGCTCGGCAACGAGATCGAGCGTCGGATCGGCAAGGAAGTTCGCACCACCGTCCTCGGACACATCCAGCGCGGCGGCACCCCGACGCCGCACGATCGCATCCTCGCCACTCGCTTCGGGGTTCATGCCACCGACGCAGCTCACCGCGGAGATTTCGGTCAGATGGTCGCGTTGCACGGAACGTCCATCGACCTCGTTCCGCTCGCCGAGGCGACCCGCAAACTCAAGACGGTGCCCAAGGAGCGTTACGAGGAGGCAGCCGCATTCTTCGGCTGAGCCGCAGACGCATAAACTGATCACCATGACTGCTGTCGATGCGCCCGACATCCTCGATTACGACGAAGTACTGACCAAGTACGAGCCTGTGATGGGTATGGAGGTGCACGTAGAACTCGGCACCGCGACCAAGATGTTCTGCCCGTGCCCCACCGAGTTCGGTGCCGAACCCAATACCCAGGTGTGCCCGGTCTGTCTGGGCATGCCCGGTTCGTTGCCGGTGGTGAACGCAGCCGCTGTCGAGTCCGCGATCCGGATCGGCCTTGCGCTCAACTGCTCCATCACGCCGTGGGGCCGATTCGCGCGCAAGAACTACTTCTACCCGGATCAGCCGAAGAACTACCAGATTTCCCAGTACGACGAGCCGATCGCAACCGAGGGATACCTCGACGTGATCCTCGATGACGGCACGACGTGGCGTGTCGACATCGAGCGCGCGCACATGGAAGAGGACACCGGAAAGTCCTTGCACGTGGGCGGCGCTACCGGCCGTATCCACGGAGCGAGCCACTCGCTTCTCGACTACAACCGTGCCGGTGTGCCGCTGGTCGAGATCGTCACCAAGACCATCCACGGTGCCGGTGAGCGCGCTCCCGAGGTTGCTCGCGCGTACGTGACGGCGCTCCGTGATCTGCTCAAATCACTCGACGTCTCCGACGTGCGGATGGATCAGGGATCGATGCGCTGCGACGCCAACATCTCGTTGATGCCGATCGGCGCCACGGAACTCGGAACGCGTACCGAAACCAAGAACGTCAACTCCCTCAAAAGCGTCGAGGTCGCAGTTCGCTACGAAATGCGCCGTCAGGCAGCAGTTCTCGACGCCGGCGGTGAGGTTATCCAGGAGACCCGCCACTTCCAGGAAGCCGACGGCACCACCGCCGCCGGACGTCGTAAGGAAACGGCCGAGGACTACCGCTACTTCCCGGAGCCGGATCTCGAGCCTGTCGCCCCGAGCGCCGAGTGGGTGGAAGAACTGCGCGGCACCTTGCCGGAGCTCCCCTGGATTCGCCGCGCGCGGATCCAGAAGGACTGGGGAATCTCCGACGAGGTCATGCGCGACCTCGTCAATGCCGGTGCCATCGATCTGGTGATCGCGACCACCGAGGCCGGTGCTTCGCCCGAGGCAGCGCGGTCGTGGTGGCTGTCCTACCTGTCACAGCAGGCCAACACCCGTGGCGTCGAACTCGGTGCTCTGCCGATCACCCCGGCGCAGGTTGCCCAGGTCGTCGCTCTCATCGACAGCGGCAAGCTCAACAACAAGGTCGCTCGCCAGGTCGTCGATCACGTCCTCGACGGCGAGGGTGACCCGGAGCAGGTTGTCGCGGCCCACCCGGAGTTGGTCGTCGAACGTGACGAAACCAAGCTCAAGGCAGCCGTCGACGAGGCACTCGCAGCCAACCCCGACATCGCGGACAAGATCCGCAGTGGCAAGGTGCAGGCCGCCGGAAAGATCGTCGGCGACGTCATGAAGGCCACTCGCGGACAGGCAGACGCGGCTCGTGTGAAGGAGCTTGTCATCGAGGCGTGCAGCTAGTCCTCGGTAGCGAACACTGATGCCCGGCCGAATCGAATTCGGCCGGGCATCAGTGTTTTTCCCACTGTCGTTTTACCGCTGTCGATCTATAGATCAGGGACCACAACCGCGCGGCCGCTGAGCGTTCCGGCAGCCAGTCGTCGATACGCTTCGGCTCCGTTGTCGAGACTGAAGGTTTCCACCGCGATGTCGAAGATGCCGGCGTGCGCCAGGTCGATCAATTCGACCAACTCGTTGCGGGCACCCCAGTAAGGCACGGTCACCGAAGCCTCGTACGGACTTTGGAAGAATCCGACTTTGGCGTGGGCCTGCCCGTCGCCGATCCCGACGATGGTGACGTCGGATCCGACGCCGGCGACAGCCATCGCGGTGTCGATGGTGGGCTGGTAGCCGACGAAGTCGAGAACCAGTGCGGCGCCCTGACTTCCGGTGATCTTGCGGACGTTCTCGGCCGCATCCTTGTCGGAGAGCACCACTTCGTGAGCGCCGACCTTGGTTGCCAGTTCGAGCTTGTCCGCGCTCACGTCGAGTGCGATGACCGTGGCTGCCGAGAGGTGGCGGAGGAGCTGAATGGCGACGTGGCCGAGACCACCGGTACCGATGACAACCGCGTACGAGCCTCCGCGAAGTTTCGGCAGAGAACGCTTGATCGCGTGATACGGCGTCAGGCCGGCGTCGGTCAGTGGCACTGTCTTGATCGGGTCGAGGTCACCGATCGGCACGAGATGGCGAGGTGAATCGACGATCATGAACTCGGCCAACGCGCCGGGTGCGCCGAGTCCTGGAGGATTGATGCCGAGTTCTTTTGCGCGAGAACAGTAGTTCTCGAGTCCCTGCGAGCAGTGCCAACAGTTGCCGCAACCCCAAGGTCCGTAGACGACGACATTGGTTCCGATGTCGAGTCCCTCGACACCCTCGCCGACGGCCGCGACTCGGCCGGCGCCTTCGTGACCGAGTGTGAGCGGAAGGCCGTAGGTGTACTGCTCTTCTGGCAGGCTCATGATGAAGTCGTCCGAGTGGCAGACGCCGGCCGCGGTTACTTCCAGGAGCACTTCACCGGGACCGGGCTCGGGTTTGGGAATCTCCGTGAGTTCGGGCTCAGCGCCGATTCTCGTGTACTGGATTGCCTTCATTCCGACTCCTTTGTCGTGGTTGGCCAACCGGTCCTGGCAACTACGGGGTGTTTAGCCCCGCTAACAAAAGAGTACGCATCTGTGCATGTTCGGTCACCGGATCCGTGACCGAACAGACATGGTGCTCGTCGATCACGGCTCAGTCGATTCCGCCGCTGCCACTCGGCATGGGGATCTTGACCACCTTGTCGTCGTTCGGCCCTGGCTCGCCCGCGGTCTTGTTGATCGTGCTCGCCCACATCAAACCGTCGGATCCGAGTGCCAAACCGCCTAGTTGGCCGTACGTGTCCTTCGCCACTGCTGACGGCGCGGTCGTAACTGCTCCTGTTCCGGGGTCGGCAGCCAACGCCGAGATCGCTTTGCCGGCCCCCAGCGCGACAGCTACCACTCCCTGCGCCGCAATGCACCCTCCGACGCCGGGTCGGTCAGGCCACGTCCAAGCGGGGGACGTCACCGTTCCGTCGGAGCCGACACGTTGGAGGCGATCCTCGAGAGTGGTTCGGTCGGTGACCCACGTCGCGATACCCGGATCCACGCACACGCCGCCGCCGTTCCCGATTCCGGACAGAACAACTTCCGGGCGAGGCGGCGCTGCGTTGGGCGTCAACGATCGGACTCGCAACAGTTTCCCCGCCAACGAGCCGGGATCCTGAGCAACCGCAGGGTTTCCGGTATCGCCCGTCAGGACCATGAGCTGGTCCGGGGCCGCGAACTCCAGTGACCCGCCGTTGCCACTCGCGCCGCGTGGAATTCCACCGAGGACTTCCTTTGCGGTGTCGCCCGGCGCGATGCGGACCACCCGGTTGTCCGTTCCGGTGGTGACGTAGGCATAGATCAGGTTGTCTTCGACGAAGGTGGGCGAGAGGGCGATGTCGAGCAGGCCGCCGTCACCGCTGCCGTCGACGTCGATCTTGGCAACTTCGACCGGTGTCGTGTTGGGAGCTACCTGCATGATTCGGCCGGTTCGTCGTTCGGCCACCAGTCCTGAATTTCCGTCCGGAAGTGTGACAAGGCCACCGGTGGTGTCGAGACAGGTTGCGATCACGGCGGTGTCGGCATCCTGACACGGTCCGAGGGGGCCGGTCCGCGGCGCCGGCGGCGTGGTGGACGGCGGAGGATTCTCCGGCTGCACTTCCGCGCTTGCCTGGTTGGTCGGTTCGGGTGTGAACGGCGAGGCAGTCGATTCGTCGAAGTCGGCGCAACCTGCGAGCAACGATGTCCCGAGCACCAGAGCCAGTGCGCCCAGCGTTGCATGCCTACCCGTAGTCATGCCCAAGACGTTACGTAACGCACGGCAGATGTCGCCACGCCGGACCAAGGTTCCCCGTCGAGTTCGTGAATCGGTCATAGGCTCACCTACGTGACTGACGAGCGAAAAGATCCCAGCGAGTTGTCGGATGCGGACAAGCCGACGGGCAATGTGTCCAGTCCGTATGATTCGCCCACCGAACAATTTCCGACGGTGAGCGCCAAGAATCCGTTGCCGCGGACCGACGACGATCTCGATTTCGGTTCCACGAACGCCAACTCCTTGACCGAACAGATACCGACATATCGAGCACCTGGCGCGGATCAGCCGACGGTGGCTCTCGAGCGTGAGACGGCGTACGACGCTCCGATCGCCTCCGTCCCCACCGCCGAAGCCGTGGCAGGTGCAACGGAGTCTCCGCGGGGCCGAGGCACGCTCGACCTCGGGTTGCTTGCACTGCGATTGGCCGTCGGCGGAACTGCGTTGGTGCACGGTCTGCAGAAGTTGACCGGTATCTGGAACGGGCCGGGCCTGAACGGGTTCGAGACGATGCTGGCGGACGCCGGGTTCCAGCAGGCGAAGTGGATGGCGATACTCGGCGCCGTCGGTGAGGTCGCAGGTGGCGCCCTCCTGATACTCGGGTTGCTGACTCCCGTTGCGGCAGCGTCGGTTCTGGCGGTGATGATCAATGCGTGGGCGCTGCGTCAGGCGAGTGCACCTGGACTGGAGTACTTCGCCCCTGCCGGTACCGAGTACGAGATGCTGCTCGGAATCTGTGCGGGCGTCATCATTTTGACGGGTCCTGGCCGTATTGCGCTCGACGGTCGTCGTGGCTGGGCAACCCGCCCGTTTGTCGGATCGCTCGTGGTCTTGATCCTCGGTATCGCTGCCGGCGTCTGCACCTGGATCTTCCTGAACGGTGCCAATCCGCTCATCTGAAACTCGCGCCGTCCAAACAAGCGAACCGCCGCTCTCCGAATCGGAGAGCGGCGGTTCGTTTGTGAAGGATCAGTCCTTGACGAGTACCGGGTCGGCGTTCGCGGACGGGATGGCTGTTCCGTCCTTGAGCTTGCGACCGAGGACCGACTTGCGGTGACCGTAGGCGAAGTACACGAGCACACCGATGGCCATCCAGACGAGGAACCGGATCCAGGTCTCGACCGAGAGGTTGAGCATCAGCCAACCGCAGGCGAGCACGGCGACGATCGGAACGAACGGCACCAGTGGGACGCGGAATCCGCGCGGCAGGTCGGGGCGGGTGCGGCGCAGGACGATAACGCCGACGCAGACCAGGACGAATGCGAAGAGCGTGCCGATGTTGACCATCTCTTCGAGCGTTCCCATGGGGAAGAAGGCCGCCAGGACAGCAACGATGCCGCCGACGATCAGCGTGATGCGTATCGGGATGCCCTTGGCGTTGGTTTTGGCCAGGCTGCGCGGCATGAGACCGTCACGGGACATGGCGAACAGGACGCGGGTCTGGCCGAGCATCATGACCATGACAACTGTCGTGAGGCCGGCCAGGCCACCGAAGTTGATGGCCGTCTGTGCCCAACCGATTCCGTTTGCCTCGAATGCGGTGGCAAGGGTGGCGCTGGAATCGCCGACCAGTGGGCTGCCGTCCTTGAGTTCGGTGTACTTGACCATGCCGGTGAGGACGAGTGTGACGGCAACGTAGAGCACGGTGACGATGGCGAGCGAGCCGAAGATTCCTCGCGGCAACGACTTCTGCGGGTTCTTGGTTTCCTCGGCCGTGGTCGCAACGACGTCGAATCCGATGAATGCGAAGAACACGAGGCTGGCTGCGGCGAGCAATCCGTATGCGCCGTAGCTGCTTCCGCCGGCACCGGTCAGCCAGGAGAACAATGTCTGGTGGATTCCGCTGGCAGAGCTCTCGGACCCCTCGGACGGCGGGATGAAGGGGGAGTAGTTCTCCTTCTTGATGTAGAACGCGCCGACGACGATGACGAGCAGGACTACCGCGATCTTGATTGCGGTGATGACAGCAGAGACTCGCGAGGAAACCTTGGTGCCGATCGCGAGGATCAGCGTGATTACTCCGATGATGAGCAGTGCGCCCCAGTCGAAGCTGATCGATCCGATGTGCGCGGTGGTACTGCCGCTGGCACCGATGACGTTGCCGAGATAGAGCGACCAACCCTTGCCGACGACAGCGGAGGCGAGTGCGAACTCGAGGATGAGGTCCCAGCCGATGATCCAGGCCGCGAACTCACCGAACGTCGCGTAGGAGAACGTGTATGCGCTGCCGGCGACCGGAACAGTGGAGGCGAACTCCGCATAACACAGTGCGGCAAGGCCGCAGGCGATGGCAGCAAGAACGAATGCCAGTGAAATGGAGGGTCCTGCGACATTGCCTGCGGTTCGAGCAGTCAGCGTGAAGATGCCTGCGCCGATGACGACGGCGACTCCGAATACCGTGAGGTCCTTCGCGGTCAGTTCCTTCTTGAGCTTTGTCTCAGGCTCGTCGGTGTCCGCGATCGATTGCTCGACGGATTTGGTGCGCCATATGCCGACTCCGGGCATGTATTGCTCCTTGGTTGTTTCCCGTCGACCTTGTGGGTGACGGGCGGTGGCTGACTGTCGTCGTTGTGATGTGCGTCTCAGCGACCTGATGAGGGAACCACTGGTGAGCGCCGTGTGCAAGTCAGCTCGCTCGAACTGACCGAAATGATCACCTGACTGAAAGTCATCCCCCCTCATGTATCTGAATTGATCAGCTGGTGTCTGGAACCCTACGTCCAAGTGAATTCGCTCACGAGCCGGACGCGCGATTCAGTCTGAAATGTCTGATAGCTCATATCGTTCCGTTGGTGCTCCGCGTGTCGCCCCGGTTATTCGGTACCTGTCGGTCGGTCTTGCTGTCGATGAGTTGCATCAACCGATCTCGTTTTGTGAGGTGCGGTGCGGGTCCTGCAAACTGTTTACCCGTATCGGGGCGCCAGGCGAGATGACCACCGCGTATCCGGATGCGATCGAGCGTCAATCGCGCGTCGTGGCAGAGTGCGTCGGCGACGGAACCCACTGCGAATGTCAAACCGACGGGATGATCGGATTGGGTTGTGGTTCAGGCTCATACAACACGGGAGGAAGCATTGCGTGTTCGGACGCAGTCGGTCCCACGTTCTTCTCCGACAGCATCAGGCGTGATATGGCGGACTCCGAGGCGAAATGAACACGACTCTGTCGATCCTCTGCAGTCGCCCGTTGGCGAGCATCTCGTGGAGCTGAGTTGGTTGCCGCACGTCCGACTGCCCGAAAACCTTGTGTGACTGTCACATCGGCTACGCGCATCTCGAGCCGCGCGCTGACAGAAAAAATCCCCGGCCGAGAGCGGCCGGGGATCTTTTTCGATTCGTGGCAGAACTTACGGAACGTAGCGAACCGCGCCCTTGTCCGCCGACGTTGCCAGAGCGGCGTAGGCGCGCAGGGCTGTCGTCACCGTGCGCTGACGATCGACCGGCTGCCATGGCCGCTCCGAGGTCTCCATCTTGGCGCGTCGCTCGGCGAGGACGTCGTCGTCGACAAGGATCTCCAGCGTGCGCGAGGCGACGTCGATGCGAACCTGATCGCCGTTCTGGACGAGTCCGATGACTCCGCCTGCGGCAGCCTCGGGGGAGATGTGGCCGATGGACAATCCGGAGGTTCCGCCCGAGAAACGACCGTCGGTGATCAGTGCGCATTCCTTACCGAGGCCCGCGCCCTTGAGGAAGGCGGTGGGATGCAGCATTTCCTGCATGCCGGGTCCGCCCTTGGGGCCTTCGTAGCGCACGACGAGAACGTCGCCGGCCTTGATCTTCTTCTGCAGGATGACCGAGACGGCTTCTTCCTGAGACTCGACGACCAGCGCCGGGCCCTGGAAGGAGAACAGTTCCTCGTCGATGCCGGCTGTCTTGAGGATTGCGCCGTCGAGTGCGATGTTGCCGCGCAGGACGACCAAGCCGCCTTCGACGGTGTAGGCGTTCGCGACGTCGCGGATGCAGCCGCCGGCCGCATCGGTGTCGAGGGCAGACCAACGGTTGTCCGTGGAGAACGGTTCGATGGTGCGCACGCCGCCGGGAGCAGCGTGGAAAAGCTCGATTGCCTCGTCGGTTGCCTTGCCGGAGCGGATGTCCCAGTCGTCGAGCCACTGGTCGAAGCTCTTGGTGTGCACGGTGGACACGTCGGTTTCGAGGAGTCCACCGCGGCGAAGCTCACCGAGCAGGGCGGGGATTCCGCCGGCGCGGTGGACGTCTTCCATGTGGTAGTCCGAGTTGGGGGAGACCTTGGACAGGCACGGCACCTTACGGCTGATCGCGTCGATGGTGTCGAGGTCGAAGTCGACCTCGCCTTCCTGCGCCGCAGCCAGCGTGTGCAGGACAGTGTTGGTGGAACCGCCCATGGCGACGTCGAGAGCCATTGCGTTGCGGAACGCTGCCGGGGTCGCGATGTTGCGCGGCAGAACCGACTCGTCGCCGTCGCGGTAGTACTTGAGTGCAGCCTCGACCACAGTGGTGCCCGCACGAGAGAAGAGTGCGTGACGCGCTTTGTGAGTTGCCAGCGTGGAACCGTTGCCCGGCAATGCAAGACCGAGGGCTTCGGTCAGGCAGTTCATGGAGTTGGCGGTGAACATGCCGGAGCAGGACCCGCACGTCGGGCACGCGCTGCGCTCGACCTCGTCGAGGCCTTCGTCGGACACGGCATCGTTGGCAGAGGCGGAGATCGCGGTGATGAGGTCGGTGGGGGCTTGGGCCACACCGCCGACGACCACTGCCTTACCGGCCTCCATCGGACCGCCGGAGACGAAGACGGTCGGGATGTTCAGACGCATCGCGGCGTTGAGCATGCCGGGAGTGATCTTGTCGCAGTTGGAGATACACACCAGTGCGTCGGCCGTGTGGGCGTTTGCCATGTACTCGACCGAGTCGGCGATGATCTCGCGGCTCGGGAGTGAGTAGAGCATTCCGCCGTGGCCCATAGCGATGCCGTCGTCGACTGCGATGGTGTGGAACTCACGAGCAACGCCGCCGGCTGCACTGATAGCCTCGGCAACGATCTCGCCCACGTTCTTGAGATGCACGTGGCCGGGTACGAACTGGGTGTACGAGTTCGCTACGGCGACGATCGGCTTTCCGAAGTCGGAATCCGTCATTCCTGTGGCGCGCCAAAGGGATCGGGCTCCGGCAGCATTACGTCCGATGGTGGTGGTGCGTGACCTCAACGGGGGCATGGGCGTGTTCCTTATGTGATCGTTGCTGGTCCACTCAAATAGAAGCGAGGGCCTTCCAACGCTACTCGCGTGCTATCGGCGCTTCTCTTCGGGCTGGTCCTGACCGTTGTCGGCGATGTCGGACTCGACCTCTGATTCTTCGTCTGATTGTGGCGCTGCTTCTTCCTCTTCGGCTTCCTTGGCGGCGAAGGCTTCTGCGGCCGATGCGTAGGGATCAGTGATGCGGCCGCCGCTGGCGATCGCGATCTCGGGAAGCCTGACGAAGCTGACCGCAGGCAAGGTCACCTCGGTTCCATCGGTGAGTTCCGCGCGCGCCCAGCTGCGCTTCGGGAAGCGGAAACCCTTGACGTCGTCCCAGGCGAGGGTGCGCTTGGAGAACGTCGAGCGGACCTCGAGACCGTCAGGGCTGACGGTGGTGCGCAGTCGCGCGACGAGATAGACGGCGATGATCGGCAGGATCAGCAACCAGCTGAAGGCGACGGGCCACCCGAAGATCGGGAAGCTGACCGCGAACAGAAGGAATGCGCAAGCCATGTAAGCGAGCTGCGAAATGCGGATGACGTGCCGAAGTGGTTTCGGCGTGTGGGATGATTGAGCCGGTGGCACGGGCTGCTGCGAAGTTGACACCTCTACATCTTCGCATTGCAGCCGATGTATCTCAGATTCTGGGACGGTCGACTCACCAAGTTTGCCGTTCGCGACTAGCGCCTCTACTGTCGAGTGCGTGAAACAGAATGAGTTGCTCGTAATCGGCCGGCGCGTCGTCGCCTGAGTCGATTTTTCAACTCACCAGATAACGACGCGCCACCCTCGCTCAGCAGATGCTGACGGGGGTTTTTTGTTGCCCGGAGCCAAATCAGAGGATTTCCCAGTGAGCGCACCAACAGCACGGCCTCAACCAACGCCGCGCAAGTCAGGGACACCGAGCCCGACAACCGCGGCTGCCGCAACCCAGACGGCCAACCGTCGCCAGCTCCCGCCTGAGCGGGTAACCGGCGCGCAGTCTGTGGTTCGAGCCCTCGAAGAGCTCGAGGTCGACACGGTATTCGGCATTCCCGGCGGTGCCGTGCTCCCGGTTTACGACCCACTCTTCGATTCGGTCAAGGTCCGCCACGTGCTCGTGCGCCACGAGCAGGGTGCAGGGCACGCTGCCACCGGTTACGCCCAGGCGACCGGCAAGGTCGGCGTGTGCATGGCTACCTCGGGTCCCGGTGCGACCAACCTGGTCACGCCGCTGGCCGACGCGCAGATGGACTCCGTTCCGATCGTCGCGATCACCGGACAGGTGGCTCGCTCGCTGATCGGTACCGACGGCTTCCAGGAAGCCGACATCTCAGGCATCACGATGCCGGTCACCAAGCACAACTTCCTGATCACCGACGCGATCGACATCCCGCGCATCATGGCCGAGGCGTTCTACCTCGCAGCCAGCGGTCGCCCCGGCGCCGTCCTGGTCGATATCCCGAAGGACATCCTGCAGTCGCAGACCACGTTCTCGTGGCCGCCGGAGATGCGTCTGCCGGGATACCGCCCGGTCACCAAGCCGCACGGCAAGCAGGTACGTGAAGCTGCACGTCTGATTGCAGACGCCAAGTCGCCGGTGCTGTACGTCGGTGGCGGCGTCATCAAGTCCGACTCCTCGCCGGAGCTGCTCGAATTGGCCGAGCTGACCGGAATCCCTGTCGTCACTACATTGATGGCTCGCGGCGCGTTCCCGGACAGCCACGATCTCAACTGCGGTATGCCCGGTATGCACGGCACCGTTGCCGCGGTCGCCGCTCTGCAGCGTAGCGATCTCTTGATCACCCTCGGCGCGCGTTTCGACGACCGCGTCACCGGTCAGCTGAATTCCTTCGCGCCCGATGCCAAGGTCATCCACGCCGACATCGATCCGGCCGAGATCGGCAAGAACCGCTACGCCGACGTCCCGATCGTGGGCGACTGCAAAGAGGTCATCACCGAACTCATCGAGGCTATCCGTGCCGACATGGCCACGGGCACCACGTTCGAACTCTCTGAATGGTGGGTGTACCTGAACGACATCCGTCGCACGTACCCGCTGAGCTACGACCGTCCCACCGACGGTCAGCTGAGCCCGGAGTACGTCATCCAGACCGTCGGCAAGCTCGCCGGACCGGATGCCATCTACTGTGCCGGCGTCGGCCAGCACCAGATGTGGGCCGCGCAGTTCGTCGGTTACGAGAAGCCCCGCACGTGGCTCAACTCGGGTGGACTCGGCACCATGGGCTACGCGGTTCCCGCAGCCATGGGCGCCAAGATGGGCATGCCCGACACCGAGGTGTGGGCGATCGACGGCGACGGCTGCTTCCAGATGACCAATCAGGAACTCGCAACCTGCGCACTCGAAGGTATTCCGATCAAGGTTGCCCTGATCAACAACGGCAACCTCGGCATGGTGCGTCAGTGGCAGACACTCTTCTACGAAGAGCGCTACTCCAACACCAACCTCGGAACGCACGGCGCCATCCGCATCCCGGACTTCGTCAAGCTCGCAGAAGCATTGGGCTGCCACGGAATTCGTGTCGAGCGCGAAGAAGATGTCGAAGCTGCGATCCGTGAGGCGCAGTCCATCAACGACAAGCCTGTCGTGATCGACTTCATCGTCACCGCCGACGCGCAGGTGTGGCCGATGGTCGCTGCCGGAACGAGCAACGACGAAATCATGGCGGCCCGGGGCATCCGGCCGCTGTTCGACGACGACGAGGCAGTAGCCGAGCCCGCCGTCATCCACGAAGCCATGTCACGCGAGCAAGCCGGACCCGCCGCGGGCACAGGGGAGGATCAGAAGTGAGCACCAGTCACACCCTCAGTGTTCTCGTCGAGGACAAGCCAGGCGTGCTGGCTCGCGTCTCCGCACTTTTCTCCCGCCGCGGATTCAACATCGAATCCCTTGCGGTGGGTGGAACCGAGATCCCCGAGATCTCACGTATGACCATCGTCGTCACGGTCGACGAGTTCCCTCTCGAGCAGGTGACGAAGCAGCTCAACAAGCTGATCAACGTCATCAAGATCGTCGAGCAGGACGGTGAAGCATCCGTCGCTCGCGAGCTCGTGCTCATCAAGGTGCGCGCAGATGCAAGCGTGCGCACGCAGGTCATCGAAACGGTGAACCTGTTCCGCGCCAAGGTGATCGACGTCTCCCCGGAGTCTGTCACCATCGAGGCGACCGGTACTCGGTCCAAGCTGGATGCACTGCTGCGGATGCTCGATCCGTACGGTATCCGGGAGATCGTTCAGTCCGGGGTCGTGGCAGTCGGTCGAGGGCCGAAGTCGATCACGGCCACCCGCTAGTACTTTTAGACACGTAAAAATCCAAGGAGAGGTTGAGAACTGTGGCAGTCGAGATGTTCTACGACGACGATGCCGATCTGTCGATCATTCAGGGCCGCAAGGTTGCTGTGATCGGCTACGGAAGCCAGGGCCACGCCCATTCGTTGAGCCTGCGTGACTCGGGCGTCGATGTGCGCATCGGCCTCAAGGAAGGCTCGAAGTCGCGTGAGAAGGCGCAGGAGCAGGGCCTGACAGTCGGTACGCCGGCCGAGGTTTCGGAGTGGGCCGACGTCATCATGGTGCTCGCACCTGACACCGCTCAGGCGAGCATTTTCACCAACGACATCGAGCCGAACCTCAAGGACGGCGACGCGCTGTTCTTCGGTCACGGCCTGAACATTCACTTCGACCTGATCAAGGCTCCGGAGTTCGTCACCGTCGGCATGGTCGCCCCTAAGGGACCCGGCCACCTGGTGCGTCGTCAGTTCGTCGACGGCAAGGGCGTTCCCGCGCTCATCGCCATCGACCAGGATCCCAAGGGCGAAGGCCAGGCTCTCGCTCTGTCCTACGCCAAGGGCATCGGCGGAACCCGCGCAGGCGTCATCAAGACCACGTTCAAGGAAGAGACCGAGACGGACCTCTTCGGCGAGCAGGCCGTGCTGTGCGGCGGCACCGAGGAACTGGTCAAGACCGGTTTCGAGGTCATGGTCGAGGCCGGCTACGCACCCGAGATGGCGTACTTCGAGGTTCTGCACGAGCTCAAGCTCATCGTCGACCTCATGTACGAGGGTGGCATCGCACGCATGAACTACTCGGTGTCCGACACCGCTGAGTTCGGTGGATACCTCTCCGGACCGCGCGTCATCGACGCCGACACCAAGGAGCGCATGAAGGCGATCCTGGCCGACATCCAGTCCGGCGAGTTCACCCGTCGTCTGGTTGCCAACGTCGAGAACGGCAACACCGAGCTCGAGGGCCTGCGCAAGGCAAATGCCGAGCACCCCATCGAGGTCACCGGCAAGAAGCTGCGCGACCTGATGAGCTGGGTCGATCGTCCGATCACCGAAACCGCGTAATTCGCAGTTTCACGCTCCACGTCTCCACTGGCCTGATGCCGCGCCGGTTCAATTCCGTTGAACCAGCGCGGCATTGGGCCCGAGTTGTTTTCCGGGCTGGTTGAGCCCGGATTCATATTGCATCGAGAATTTGCCCGCGAAAGTGTCCACTATGTGGTATTGCCTACCGCGTTGTGGATTCGAAGTCAGCGCGCACTAAACTGTCGGTGGTTAAACCACCTTCACGCCCACCTAATCAGGGAGTTTGCACGTGAGCCAGCCTGGCCGTCCCGTTGTTCTGATCGCCGACAAGCTCGCGCCGTCCACAGTCGAGGCGCTCGGTGACGGTGTGGAGGTGCGTTGGGTCGACGGACCCGACCGCCCGGCGCTGCTCGCCGCGGTACCCGAGGCCGACGCGATTCTCGTCCGTTCCGCCACCACCGTCGACGCCGAGGTTCTGGCTGCCGGCACCAAGCTGAAGATCATCGGCCGCGCCGGTGTCGGCCTGGACAACGTCGAGATCCCCGCAGCCACCGAGCGCGGCGTGATGGTCGTCAACGCACCGACCTCCAACATTCACTCCGCTGCCGAGCACGCTGTCGCGCTCCTCATGTCGACCGCTCGCCAGATTCCCGCAGCAGACAAGACCCTGCGTGAGAACACCTGGAAGCGAAGCAAGTTCAACGGTGTCGAGATCCTCGGCAAGACCGTCGGTGTCGTCGGACTCGGCCGCATCGGCCAGCTCTTCGCGCAGCGTCTCGCTGCGTTCGAGACCACGATCATCGCGTACGACCCCTACCTGCCCGCAGCGCGCGCAGCGCAGCTCGGCATCGAACTGGTCACCATCGACGAGCTCGTAGAGCGCGCCGACTTCATCTCCGTGCACCTGCCCAAGACCAAGGAAACGGCCGGCCTGATCAACGCCGAGCGTCTCGCCAAGGCCAAGGACGGCGTCATCATCGTCAACGCCGCACGCGGTGGTCTGATCGACGAAGATGCGCTCTACGACGCACTGGTCTCCGGCAAGGTTCGCGGCGCCGGCCTCGATGTGTTCAGCACCGAGCCGTGCACCGATTCCAAGCTCTTCGGTCTCGACAACGTCGTTGTCACCCCGCACCTCGGTGCATCGACGTCCGAGGCTCAGGACCGCGCAGGCATCGACGTGGCGAAGAGTGTTCTCCTTGCTCTGGCAGGCGAATTCGTTCCCGAGGCCGTCAACGTCTCCGGCGGCCCCGTCGGCGAAGAAGTTGCTCCGTGGCTCGAGCTCGTCCGCAAGCTCGGTCTCCTCGCTGCGACGCTGTCGCCCGAGGCAGTTCAGACCGTGCAGGTTGTCGCCACCGGCGAGCTGTCGGCCGAGACCGTCGACATCCTCGGCCTGGCTGCACTGCGCGGCGTGTTCTCTGCCAGCAGCGACGAGGCTGTCACGTTCGTCAACGCTCCGGCACTTGCCGAGCAGCGCGGCGTGACCGTGTCGGTCGAGAAGCACTCCGAGGCTCTTGCTCACCGCAGCGCGGTCGAGGTTCGTGCAGTTGCCGCCGACGGCACGGTCACGTCGGTCACGGGCGCACTCACCGGCCTGCAGCAGGTCGAGAAGATCGTAAATATCAACGGACGCAGCTTCGACCTGCGCGCCGAGGGTCACAACATCGTCGTTCACTACAGCGATCGTCCGGGCGTTCTCGGTGTGCTCGGCACGGTTCTCGGTAACGCGAGCGTCGATATTCTCGCCGCAGCGTTGAGCCAGGACGCCGAAGGCGAAGGCGCAACGGTCATCCTGCGCGTCGACCGCGTCGTCGGTGACACCGAGGTCGACGCAATCGTCTCGCAGCTCGACGCTCGCGTCGCCCAGGTCGACCTTTCCTGATTTGTTTTTGCTGTGCGCCTTTGTTGACCGCCCGCGGTTAACAAAGGCGCACAGTTCTACTGAGATGAGGACTCCATGAAGCTTGCGGTCATTCCGGGTGACGGAATCGGCGTCGAGGTCACAGCCGAAGCGCTCAAGGTGCTCGGCAAGTTGGTTCCGGATCTGGAAACCACCGAATACGATCTCGGTGCCCGTCGCTACAACGCCACCGGCGAGCTGCTTCCGGCCGACGAGCTGGACCAGATTCGTCAGCACGACGCAATCCTGTTGGGCGCCATCGGGGATCCGCGGATCGTCGCACCCGGCATCCTCGAGCGTGGTCTGCTGCTGAACATGCGTTTCCAGCTCGATCATCACGTGAATCTTCGCCCCGCACAGCTGTATCCGGGTGCGTTGTCGCCGTTGGCGGCTCAGCCGGAGATCGATTTCGTCGTCGTTCGTGAAGGAACCGAGGGTCCGTACACCGGAAACGGTGGAGCGATCCGCGTCGGTACCGATCACGAGATCGCGACCGAGGTGTCGATCAACACCTGGTTCGGTGCCGAGCGCGTGGTGCGTTACGCATTTGCCTTGGCGCAGACCCGGTCCAAGCACCTCACCTTGATTCACAAGACCAACGTGCTCTCCAACGCGGGCGCAATCTGGACGCGTGCAATCGAGACCGTCGGCGCCGAGTTCCCGGACGTCGAAACCGCGTATTGCCACATCGACGCGGCCACGATCTACATGGTCACCGACCCGTCGCGCTTCGACGTGATCGTCACGGACAACCTCTTCGGTGACATCATCACCGATCTCGCCGGCGCGGTGACCGGTGGAATCGGTTTGGCCGCAAGCGGAAACATCGACGCGTCGGGTACCAACCCGTCGATGTTCGAGCCGGTGCACGGTAGTGCTCCCGATATTGCAGGCAAGGGGATCGCCGACCCCACTGCCGCGATCCTGTCCGCTGCACTGCTCCTTCGTCACCTCGGTCGCGAAGACGACGCCGCTCGGGTCGAGGCAGTAGTTGCCGCGGACCTGGCAACGCGAGGCGAAGGACCCATCTCCACCACGGAGATCGGTGACCGGATCACCGCAGCACTGTAGGGATTCTTCTCACGAGACTGACGCGCGTAAGCCTTTCGGCTTGCGCGCGTCAGGCGTATCCGGCACCCGGATAGACTTGCGTTCATGCGTCTTGGTCGAATTGCCAGTCCCGATGGTGTTGCGTTCGTCAGTATCGAAGGTGAAGAGGATGCCCTCGTCGCCAAGGAGATCGCGGAGCACCCGTTCGGGAATCCCACATTTACCGGCCGAAGTTGGCCACTCGCCGATGTTCGCCTTCTCGCCCCGATTCTGGCCAGCAAGGTGATCTGCATCGGTAAGAACTACGCCGACCACATTGCCGAGATGGGCGGCGAAGCTCCCGCGGATCCCGTGATCTTCCTCAAGCCCAATACGTCCATCGTCGGTCCGGGTGCCCCGATCGTCTTGCCTCTCACCTCCAACGAGGTGCACTTCGAGGGTGAACTCGCGATAGTCATCGGTCAGCCGTGCAAGGACGTTCCCGCGGCGAAGGCGTTGAGCGTGGTCCTCGGCTACACAATCGCCAACGACGTGTCGGCGCGTGATCATCAGCGTCACGACGGGCAGTGGACGCGTGCGAAGGGGCACGACACCTTCTGCCCACTCGGACCCTGGATCGAAACCAGCCTGGATGCGTCCGACGTCGACATCAAGACCGAGGTGAACGGTCAGGTCAAGCAGGACAGCAGCACGGCTTTCCTCCTCCACGACATTCCTAAGATCATCGAGTGGATCTCGGCGGTGATGACACTCCTGCCCGGCGACGTCATCCTCACCGGCACACCGGCCGGAGTCGGCCCGATCGTCGACGGGGATTCCGTGTCGGTCACGGTCTCGGGGATCGGCACGCTCGCGAACCCGGTGACCGCCAAGAGTTGATCTGACCCAGTTCGTTCAGTCACACGACGACGGAGGCCCCATCCTTACCGGGTGGGGCTTCTTTCGTGCTGTGAGCTCGCGAGTTGTCCATCGAGGAAAGTTGCAAGATGGTAACTATCAGTCAGGGGTGGTCTGGATTGTCACCCGACTTCAGTCGATGGCGCTCTGGGACTGGCCTGCAGGTTTCATGAGTCAAGCGAAGCGTCGTCAGATCTGTTCTGGCATTATGATCGAAATTCCCGGATTGGAGGCCTTTGCCGTAAGGGTTTGCCGCCGCAACCGATATCAGACCAAATTCCCTGAAATGGAACGTTGAGCAGTAGGGTGGCCGATAACTGGATAGAAGCCATGGGGCAATCGAGTGGATTGCGCAGAAACGCGGTGACAGATGACGATTTTCGCGGAAGCCTCCCGGATGGCGGCTGGGGGCGCGCGAAACGGGCAGCGGCCGGTGTGGCGAGACAAGAAGCGCCGCCTGTGGCCGTTGGGTTTGCTGGTGCCTCTCAGTCCCTTTGCTGCCTGGTTCCTGGTCGACAAGTTCAGCCTGGGGCTCTTCTGGGCCATCGGGGCGTGGCTGATCGTCATCGTCATTCCTCTGATTGATCTCCTGGCAGGCGAGGACGGGAACAGTCCTCCGGACGAAGCGATTCCACATCTGCAGGAGGATCGTTTCTACCGCTGGTGCACGTACTTGTTCCTGCCACTTCAATACCTCGGTCTCGTGTTCGTCGCGTGGTGCTGGGTGAACGCGCCGATGGCTGCGGGGGAGAAGTTCGCTCTCGCGATGACCGCCGGTGTTGTTGCCGGTGTGGGGATCAATGCGGCACATGAACTGGGGCACAAGAGTGAGAAGCTCGAGAAGTGGCTCGCGAAACTAGCGCTGGCGCAGTCCTTCTACGGCCATTTCTACGTCGAACACAACCATGGTCACCACGTCCGCGTCGCGACGCCGGAGGATCCGGCCAGTTCGCGCTACAGGGAGAATTTCTGGTTCTTCCTGCCTCGCAGTGTCGTCGGCGGTCTGCGCTCGGGATGGCGGATCGAAAGCGCTCGACTGAAGCGTCAAGGACGGCGAACCTGGAGCTGTCGGAACAATATCTTGAACGCGTGGGCGATGAGCGTTGTTCTGTTCGGCGGCCTGATTGCGCTGTTCGGGTGGGAAATCGCTCCGTGGCTGGCCGTTCAGGCGATTGCGGGATTCACGTTCCTCGAGACCGCCAACTATCTCGAGCATTACGGATTGCTTCGCGCAAGGAGGCCTGACGGCTCGTACGTTCGCTGCTCACCAGAGGACAGCTGGAACAGTGACCACGTGGTCAGCAACCTCTTCCTCTATCAGCTTCAACGCCACAGCGACCATCACGCGAATCCGCGTCTGCGGTATCAGAGCCTGCGCAGCGCGGCCGAAGCGCCGCAACTTCCTGCGGGTTACGCGGTCATGATCGTGTGCGCGTGGGTGCCACCGCTGTGGCGAAAGGTCATGGACAAGCGACTACTCGCCTACTACGACGGTGACATGACGAGAATCAACGTCCTACCGGGTAGGTGATCGGGGGATGGAGGAAGCGCTACCGGACTAACCTGTAGTACGACCATCCACCATCGCCGAGCCAAGTGAGCCATGACCAACAGCGAAGTACGCGTCCGTTTCTGCCCGTCACCCACCGGAACCCCGCACGTAGGTTTGGTGCGCACCGCCTTGTTCAACTGGGCATTCGCACGACACCACGGCGGCACGTTCGTGTTCCGTATCGAAGACACCGATGCGCAGCGCGACAGTGAAGAGTCCTACCAGGCCATCCTCGACGCCCTCCGCTGGTTGGGGCTCAACTGGGACGAGGGCCCGGAGGTCGGTGGGCCGCACGCGCCGTATCGCCAGTCCGAGCGTCGTGACCTGCATCTCGACGTCGTAACCAAGCTGCTTGCCGCGGGTGAGGCCTACGAGTCGTACTCGACCAACGAAGAAGTGGAAGCGCGGCACAAGGCTGCCGGCCGCGATCCGAAGCTCGGATACGACAATTTCGATCGCGACCTCAGCGAAGAGCAGCGCGCCGCCTACATTGTCGAGGGTCGCAAGCCCGTCGTCCGACTCCGGATGCCCGATCACGACCTGACATGGAACGACCTGGTCCGCGGCGAGACCACGTTCAAAGCAGGCACCGTTCCGGACTTCGCGTTGACTCGCGGCAACGGCATTCCGCTGTACACGCTGGTCAACCCGGTCGACGACGCGTTGATGAAGATCACCCACGTACTACGCGGTGAGGACCTGCTGTCCTCGACTCCTCGTCAGCTCGCGTTGTACGAGGCATTGATCCGCATCGGTGTTGCCGATTTCACACCGTCGTTCGGGCACCTGCCGTTCGTGATGGGTCAGGGCAACAAGAAGCTTTCCAAGCGCGATCCCGAGTCCAACCTCTTTATTCACCGTGATCGGGGCTTCATTCCCGAGGGACTGCTGAATTATCTGGCTCTGCTCGGGTGGAGCATCGCCGACGATCACGACGTCTTCTCGCTCGACGAGATGGTGGAGGCCTTCGACGTCTCCAAGGTCAACTCCAACCCCGCGCGCTTCGACCAGAAGAAGGCCGACGCGATCAACGCCGAGCACATTCGCTTGCTCGAGCCGGCCGACTTTGCGGCCCGACTGAAGTCGTTCCTGGTGGAGCATGGCCACATCGGCGCCGACGTCGACGAGGCGACGTTCACTGTTGCTGCGGACCTCGTGCAGACGCGCATCGTCGTTCTGTCCGACGCGTGGGATCTGCTGAAGTTCCTGTTCGTCGACGAGGCGTCGTTTGCCCTCGATCCGGCTGCAGCGGCAAAGAACCTGAAGGAAGATGCGGGACCGGTTCTGGACGCATCGCTTGCTGCGCTCGACGGTGTCTCGGAGTGGACGGCGGCAAGCATCGAGGAAGCTCTCAAGAAAGCCCTCATCGAGGATCTGGAGCTCAAGCCGCGTAAGGCCTTCGCCCCGGTGCGAGTGGCGATCACGGGCTCTCACATCAGCCCTCCGCTCTACGAGTCGATGGAATTGCTCGGTCGGGACGTCTCTCTCGCGCGGCTGCGAGCAGGTAGGGCAGCCGTAACCGCTTAGATTGGGCGGTCTTCCGGCCGAAAATGAAGCAAAAACCTCCCGTGACCATACGATTTGGTGTTTGGGGCAGGGGTACTGGTAATCTTCTTTTCGGCCGGAGACGAGCCGCCGAGCACAACAGCGAAGCGGATCGGGTAAGGCTGGTGAGCAAGACCTTGGGGTATGGTGTAATTGGCAACACAGCGGTTTCTGGTACCGCCATTCTAGGTTCGAGTCCTGGTACCCCAGCGGAAATCCGGTCGATTTTGTGGCCGGACTCAGACAAGCTAAGCTTGCTGAGCATCCAAGAGCAAGACTGAAATACCACGGTTAAAAGCGTGTTCTGGCCCCGTCGTCTAGCGGCCTAGGACGCCGCCCTCTCAAGGCGGTAGCGCGGGTTCGAATCCCGTCGGGGCTACAAAGGAAAGACCCTTCGATCATCGATCGGAGGGTCTTTTCGTATGTCCAGGAAACTTTCATCGGGTCACGAAAAGCAATCACCCCCAATCGAATTCGACTGGGGGTGATCGTTATCTCACTCTGTCGTCCGCTAAAGGCTATCCGCTCTTGCGGCGGAACTCTCGCTTGTGATCGGCAGGGCCATGCGTGTTGTGGACCTTGGACTGTCCGTCGCGATGGTCGGTCGATTTTGCGTTCTGATGATTCTTCCGTTCGAGGGCCTCACGGAACTTTCGTTTGGTCTCCTCCGATTGGGATTCGGATTCGGACGGGGTGTTGCTGTCGAGATCGCTCATATGCTCACTCCTTGTTGTTGGGCCTGTTGGTGAAACTACGCCGGCCCGAATTCGAATGCTCGTGATTTTGTTGCTCACGAATCTCGGGGCTGCGGCGGCGGTGCGGTAGAGCCGGATAGAGGCATCGCAGGCATCCCGAGCTTGCGGTGGTCCCACGAACGAGTTCGATCGGGAACGAACCGTACCGCGACGCGTTTGTGGAGCATCGCGTCGACGGCCGGGCGGACATCGTCGGTGTACGGGCCGGTGTATCGCTCCCAGACGCTGATTCCCACGGCGAAGAGGGCATCGGGATCCTCGACGATCACTCCCGTGCCTTCCATCGAGACCCCTCGGAGCGTGTC
The DNA here is from genome assembly GCF_033142465.1 of Rhodococcus sp. IEGM 1318. Lineage (NCBI taxonomy): Bacteria > Bacillati > Actinomycetota > Actinomycetes > Mycobacteriales > Nocardiaceae > Rhodococcus > Rhodococcus sp. IEGM 1318. Next base: position 281,295 of record NZ_JAWLSC010000008.1, on the reverse strand, counting down.
GTACGTCAGGCCGTCTTCGATCAGCACCGACATACGGGCGTCCCGGCGAAGATTGACGGCCTTCTGCGACTTGGCTTTGGTCTCGAACCAGATTTCGCCGTCGACTATCGCGAACCACATCGCGATCAGGTGAGGCATTCCGTCTGCGCTCAACGTCGCCATCGTTGCCGTGCGGCTCTTTTCGACGAAGCTCGAAATTTCGGCCTCGGTCATCGTGATCTGACTACGCTGCTTTCCTGCCATGGTCGCGTCGTACTCCTACGTGCTCGAGGATCTGAAGACCTTACTGTGTCACGAATTACAGACGCTTGTGGAGCGCTTCGGCAGCTGCGAGAAGGTCGGCGGCCCAGCGCGCTCCCGGTCGCCGACCCATCCGGTCGATGGGGCCGGAGACCGAAATCGCGGCAATGACAGTACCTGCGGAGTCGCGGACGGGAGCCGCGACGCTGGCGACACCCGGCTCACGTTCGGCTGCGCTCTGTGCCCAGCCGCGCCGACGCACCTCGAGGAGCACTCGTTCGCCGAACGACGCATCGGCGAGAACGGTCCGTTGGGTTTGTGGATCTGCCCATGCGAGAAGGACCTTGGCGCCGGATCCGGCATTCATCGGCAGCCGGGCCCCGACGAGAACCGTGTCGCGCAAACCTGTCGGAGGTTCCATCGATGCGACGCAGATGCGTTGTGTGCCTTCTCGGCGGTACAGCTGGACGCTTTCGCCGGTGATTTCGCGAAGGCGGGGGAGGATGAGTCCGGCCGCCGCAATGAGTGGATCATTAGCGGTGGCAGCGAGTTCGGCGAGTCCAGGCCCCGGGCACCACTGACCGTCCGAGTCGCGGGTGAGGAGTCGGTGGACTTCGAGGCCGACGGCGAGTCTATGGGCGGTTGCGCGCGGCAAACCGGTTCGTGCACAGAGTTCGGTGAGGCTGCATGGTTCCTCAGCTACTGCATGAAGCACGCCCATTGCTTTGTCCAGGACGCCGATGCCGCTATGCTGTCTCATAGGTCGATACCAGTTTCTCGCATAGTGGGATGCTACCGCATTTCCTGGAGGGATAGCGCATTTCATGGTGGGATAGCGCATTTCCTGAACGGCTAGTGCATTTCCTACGGAAGTTGGGGACCTACTTCACGCGCGGCGGGCCAGCCCGTAGTCCGCCGACGCGAGGCTACGTACAGAGGTGGAAGACATGGCACAGAAAGCACGCACTCTCGCCGAGAAGGTGTGGGACGACCACGTTGTCGTGAAAGGGGAGGGGCAGGATCCCGACCTTATTTACATCGATCTCCACCTCGTTCACGAAGTGACGAGCCCGCAGGCATTCGACGGACTTCGCTTGGCCGGACGCCCGTTGCGCCGTCCCGACCTGACGATCGCCACCGAGGACCACAATGTTCCGACGATCGACATCGACAAGCCGATCGCCGATCCCGTGTCCAAGACTCAGGTCGACACCTTGCGCCGAAATTGCGAGGAGTTCGGAGTTCGCTTGCACCGCATGGGCGATCTCGATCAGGGCATCGTGCATGTGGTCGGACCGCAGCTCGGCCTGACTCAGCCGGGAACCACCGTGGTGTGCGGCGACAGTCATACGTCGACGCACGGCGCATTCGGTGCGCTCGCAATGGGAATCGGCACCAGCGAGGTCGAGCACGTGATGGCGACGCAGACATTGTCGTTGCGCCCCTTCAAGACCATGGCGATCACGGTCGACGGCGAGCTGCCTCCTGGCGTCACGAGCAAGGACTTGATCCTGGCAGTCATCGCCAAGATCGGCACCGGCGGCGGCCAGGGCTACGTCCTGGAGTACCGCGGCGAGGCCATTCGCAAACTGTCGATGGAAGCCCGTATGACCATCTGCAACATGTCGATCGAGGCCGGAGCCCGTGCGGGCATGATCGCACCGGACGAGACCACTTACGAGTTCATCAAGGGCCGTCCGCATGCACCGTCGGGCGCAGAGTGGGACGAAGCCGTCGCCGCGTGGGAGTTGCTCAAGACCGACGAGGGCGCCGAATTCGACAACGAGGTCCACATCGACGCAAGCGCATTGACACCTTTTGTCACGTGGGGAACCAATCCGGGACAGGGTGCACCGCTCGGTGACCGTGTTCCCGATCCGGAACTGATCGTCGACGAGAGCGAGCGTCAGGCTGCCGAGAAGGCGCTCACCTACATGGGTCTCGACGCCGGCATGGCGCTTCGGGATGTTGCTGTCGACACCGTCTTCGTCGGTTCGTGCACCAACGGACGCATCGAAGATCTGCGCGCGGTGGCCGAGGTGCTCGAGGGTCGCCATGTGGCAGAGGGCGTTCGGATGCTCATCGTTCCCGGCTCGATGCGGGTGCGTGCTCAAGCCGAAAGTGAAGGTCTCGGTGAAATCTTCACGGCGGCAGGGGCCGAATGGCGCCAGGCCGGTTGCTCGATGTGCTTGGGAATGAACCCTGACCAGCTTGCTCCCGGCGAGCGTTCGGCATCGACGTCCAACCGGAATTTCGAAGGCCGACAGGGTAAAGGCGGTCGGACCCATCTGGTTTCCCCGCTCGTCGCGGCTGCCACTGCGGTCCGCGGAACGCTCTCGGCACCGGCCGATCTGGTCTGACCCACTTACCATCTCGAGGAGAATTTCGATGGAATCCTTTACCACGCACAAGGGTATCGGCGTCCCGCTGCGACGCTCGAATGTCGATACCGATCAGATCATCCCTGCCGTGTACCTGAAACGGGTGACGCGCACGGGATTCGAGGACGGGCTGTTTGCAGGCTGGCGCACCGACCCCAACTTCATTCTCAATCTGGCTCCGTACGACAAGGGAAGTGTCCTCGTAGCCGGTCCCGATTTCGGCACGGGCTCTTCGCGTGAGCATGCCGTGTGGGCTCTCTCCGACTTCGGATTTCGGGTCGTCATCGCTTCCCGGTTCGCCGACATCTTCCGCGGGAACGCCGGAAAAGCCGGTCTCGTAGCGGCACAGGTCGAGCAGAGCGACGTCGAATTGCTCTGGAAGTTGCTCGAAGAGCAGCCCGGACTGGAATTGACAGTAGATCTCGAGAATCGGACCGTGAGCGCCGGAACTACGGTGGTGCCGTTCAATATTGACGACTACACACGGTGGCGTCTGCTGGAGGGTCTCGACGACATCGGACTGACATTGCGGCAGGTAGAAGCGATTTCCGAGTTCGAAAAGTCAAGGCCTTCATGGAAACCGACTACCCTTCCAGCCCGAATTTCGCAGGGCTGAACCGAAATCCGCAACTCCGCGCGGGAAGAGAAATAGGTCACCATTTCGCAGTCACGTTGAATGAGAATTGGCGTGGCACATAGACTCTTGCCGTTATCAGGTTTACCGTGGTTCTCAGTCGGTCCGACGGTGGACCACAATTAGCGGAGGAATTTCAATGAACAAGGCAGAGCTCATCGATGTTCTGACTGAAAAGCTGGGTTCGGACAGGCGCACAGCGACCGACGCAGTGGAGCACGTCGTGGACACCATCGTCCGCGCCGTCCACCGTGGCGAGAGCGTGACCATCACCGGCTTCGGAGTCTTCGAGCAGCGTCGTCGTGCAGCACGTGTTGCACGCAACCCGCGTACGGGCGAGACCGTCAAGGTCAAGCCGACGTCGGTTCCGGCTTTCCGTCCGGGTGCGCAGTTCAAGGCTGTTATCGCTGGTGGACAGAAGCTTCCGGCCACCGGCCCGGCAGTCAAGCGTGGCGTAGCAGCACCGGCCACCAAGGCTGCAGCCAAGAAGGCTGCTGCCAAGAAGACCGCAGCCAAGAAGGCTCCGGCTAAGAAGGCTCCGGCCAAGACCGCAGCCAAGAAGACGGTTGCCGCCAAGGCTCCCGCCAAGAAGGCTCCGGCCAAGACCGCAGCCAAGAAGACGGTTGCCACCAAGGCTCCCGCCAAGAAGGCTCCGGCCAAGACCGCAGCCAAGGCTCCGGCCAAGAAGGCTCCCGCCAAGAAGGCTCCGGCCAAGACCGCAGCCAAGAAGGCTCCGGCCAAGAAGGCTCCGGCCAAGCGCGGCAAGTAGTCGCGTTCGGGTGAAAAACCCGATGCCGTAAGACAAAGAGGTGGGGGCCCCGGGTGCATACCCCGCCGGCCCCGCTTTTTGTTGTGTGGGTGGCGTGGTAAATACCCCCGGGTTCATGGGGTTGTA
>NZ_JAWLSC010000008.1:266416-277135 GCF_033142465.1 Rhodococcus sp. IEGM 1318 | reverse complement strand
CCCGGGGAGTCAACCCGGGGCGGCACCTCTTTTTTGCTGTGTCGGAGAAGTCTGAATTCCCCTGTGTTTCAGTGCTTTGCAAAACTACCGAATCGGTCCCCGGCTCCAGTTGCCCAAATCCCTCAGGAATTGGCGACTTTGGGGAGTGGGCTGTCGAGGTGATCGGCCGCGACAAGACGGCCGTCTAGGAACGAGAGCACCCAGGTGCTCGCCTTACGGTTGCGTGCAGAGGGCAGTGTTACGCCGGCCGTATCGGCCCACCAGTGCATCAGATCGGGAATGACGCCCCCTTGGCTGCAGATCACGGGTGTGCCCTCCAGCGCGGCGATCTGTAGCGCACGGGCCCGAGCGGCATCGGGATCGGCCGCATAACCTTCTTCGGTCAGAAGAGGTTCCGTAGAAATCTCGACACTCAATGCCTCCGCCAACGGCATCACCGTGTCGATGCAGCGAGTACGGTCGGCCGCGAAAACGGAATCGGCGCCGAAGATTTTCAGCTGCTCGACCAACGCGGCCGATTGCTCTTTGCCCTTGGCGTCGAGTGGACGCAGATTGTCGTCGCCCTTGTATCGCTTCCGGCTTCCGGCTTTTGCGTGGCGGACGAGTAATACCGTTTTCGTGTCCGGCCGAATGGAAACGAAGCGGCGAAGAATCATTCGATCCATCGGGTACGAAAGATGATCGGCGACCTCGGCGACCGGAAGCCAATAAAGGACATCTACTTCGTTATTCGGTCCGAAATCTCCGTCGACTGCTTCTGCCGACCAGTATTCGACCCGCTTGAGTTTGCGATGCCCCGGGATCGGGTATGTCACGCCACCGAGGTGCCTTCCGAAACGTCCCGTGATCGAGGTCTCTTCGCGGACCTCGCGAACCGCCGCGGTCAGGAAGGTCTCGCCGGGGTCGAGTTTTCCTTTGGGGAATGACCAGTCGTCGTACTTGGGTCGATGTACGACGGCGATCTCGACGGCGGAAGGATCCTCAGGAGCCTTCCGCCACAGAACCGCGCCTGCGGCAAAGATGTTGGCTTTGACCGGCTTGTCGCTCATTGTGTGATCCGAGCCCGTCAAGACCCGCTGGACGTGCGGCTGCGCATCAACGACTGCTGATGCTCACGTACGTCCTCGCCGCGTTCGGGGGCAGCTACCCAACTGCCGTCCGGATGCAGTACCCAGCAGCGAGTTCGGGGATCGAGCGCGGAATCGAAGATGTCACCGAGTTGCTTCGACAGTTTCGGATCCTTGACCTGCACCATGACCTCGACGCGGCGATCGAGGTTGCGGTGCATCATGTCTGCGCTGCCGATCCAGAATTCGTCGGCAGAGCGGAAATGGAACATTCGCGAGTGTTCGAGGAACCGGCCGAGAATGGAACGTACTTCGATGTTTTCGCTGAGGCCCGGAACACCCGGTTTGAGCGCGCAGATTCCGCGGACCACGATCTCGACGGGGATACCGGCCTTGGACGCGCGGTACAACGCGTCGATGACCTGCTCGTCCACCAATGCGTTGGCTTTCAATCGGATACCGGCATCGCGGCCCGCGAGCTTGTGAGCGATCTCGTTGTCGATCCGCTCGATGATCCCGCGGCGAACCCCGTACGGCGCGACGAGAAGGTTGCGGTAACTCGTCTTACGGGAGTATCCGGTCAGCGAGTTGAAGAGGTCTGTGAGGTCCGCGCCGATCTCCGGTGCTGCGGTGAGCAATCCGACGTCCTCGTACATGCGCGCGGTCTTCGGGTTGTAGTTGCCGGTGCCGATGTGGCAGTAACGACGAATGGTCGACCCCTCACGCCTGACGACGAGGCACGTCTTGCAGTGAGTCTTGAGACCGACCAAACCGTAGACGACGTGAACGCCGGCCTGCTCGAGTTTGCGTGCCCACTTGATGTTGGCCTGCTCGTCGAAGCGCGCTTTGATCTCCACGAGGGCAACAACTTGCTTGCCGGCCTCGGCGGCGTCGATCAGTGCGTTGACGATGGGGGAGTCGCCGGAAGTGCGGTACAGGGTCTGCTTGATCGCGAGCACCTGCGGATCGGCGGCGGCCTGTTCGATGAAGCGCTGAACGCTGGTGGAAAACGAGTCGTAAGGATGGTGGACGAGCACGTCGCCGTCGCGCAGGGTCGAGAACACACTCTTCGGCGTCTCACGCTCGCCGAACGCCGGATGCGTCGCCGGGACGAACGGAGCGTCCTTGAGTGCCGGGCGGTCGACGGCGTAAACCTGCCAGAGGCAGGACAAGTCGAGGAGACCGGACACCTCTATCACGTCGGCCGGGTCGACGTCGAGTTCACGCAGAAGCAGTTCGAGCATGTGCTCGGTCATGTCGTCCGCGACTTCGAGTCGGACGGGCGAACCGAAACGGCGACGCGCCAATTCGCGTTCGAGCGCCTGCAACAGATCCTCGTCGCGATCCTCTTCGACCTCGAAATCGGCGTTGCGTGTGATTCGGAAAGCGTGATGTTCGACGATTTCCATTCCGGGGAACAGTACGTCCAGATGAGCCGAAATCAGTTCCTCCATCGGGAGGAACGAATCGATGGTGGACGAAGACGTCGTGCTCTTGACTCGCACGAACCGGCCGACGTTGTCGGGGACCTTGACGCGAGCGAAGTGTTCGCCGCGGGTGACGGAGTCCTTCACGGTGACGGCGAGGTTGAGGCTCAGTCCGCTGATGTAGGGGAACGGGTGGGCGTGATCGACTGCCAATGGCGTCAGTACCGGGAAAACTTGCTCGTGGAAATGCGCCGAGAGTCGGCCGTGATCGTCGGCGCTGAGATCGGCCCACCGAACAATCGAAATGCCTTCTGCCGCCAGCGCGGGGCGGACCGAGTCGAGAAACACGTGTGCGTGCTTGTCGGCGAGTTCCTGGGTGCGACGCGCGATGAGCGCCAATTGTTCGCGTGGGGACAGACCGTCGGCGGACCTGACCGACAGTCCCGTCTCGTCGCGGCGCTTGAGCCCGGCCACCCGGACCATGAAAAATTCGTCGAGATTGGAAGCAAAGATTGCCAGGAACTTTGCCCGCTCGAGCAACGGCAGTGACTCGTCGGCGGCCAATGCGAGAACGCGCGCATTGAAATCGAGCCAGCTGAGTTCGCGGTTGAGGTAACGATCCTCGGGAAGTCCGACGAGCAGTTCGGGTAGCTCTGCCTTGGTAGCTGCAGGGGGAGCGCCCGGGATGTTGGTGGCAGTCGCGACGGCTTGAGATCGCGGCGACGTGGCCGCGCCGTTCTCGTGTCGGCCGGAGCTGTGATCTCCGTCCGACTGGTCTTCGGAAATGCGGTTTTCGAGTGCTTCGCCATTGCTCACTCGTCGATCATCCCCCACAATCGCGCGGTCCGACAATCGATGAAAGAAAATTCATCGACTGTTCGACGGCGCGGCCTTGAGTCTGGTCAACGAAGCCAGTGTCGCGGGGCCCACTCCCAGTGCTCGCACAGCGTCGAGGTCGGCATGGGTGTCGACGTCGGTCCGCAGTCCCGGCCACTGACCGGTCAGTCGCCGTGCTCCCGAATTAGTATGTGCGCGTGCGGATTCCGGACCGAATCGAGGGTCGAGTGAGCTCTCACCACACGCAAAGAGCGCCGAGGTGCCGGTGCCGTGGTGATCGACGACGACGGAACGACCGCCGCTTCGGGCTGCGACCACCGCCTCCGACAACTCGCTCGGTTGCATGGCGGGCAAGTCAGCTTGCAGCACAACGAGGTCGACCGCTCCGCGCTTGGCTCGGATGTCGGCGGCCGCTGCACTCAACGCGGCGTTGAGGGTTTCCTCCGTGCGCGGTGCGGCGCCGTTGGTTCGTGCGCCGTCGGGAGCTGGATCGGCATAGACGGTGACGCCGGCGGAATACGCCAGAGCGGCGACGGTCGGGTCGGGGGTGACCACTGTGACGCTGTCGATCGCCGAGACGGCGGCAACAGTGGACAGGGTGTCGTGGAGCATTGCCAACACGAGGTCCGCCCGCGCGTCCGAGTCGAGTTCGTCCGCGAGGCGAGACTTGGCCGATCTCAAGGACTTGACGGCAACTATCGCATGCATGGGGCGTTCGATCTCCGCGTGCGCATGCGGCGTCTCCACGGCGTGTGGGTACGGGGGTTCCGCGCTGTCCATTCCTCGATCTTGCCAGTCATCGCGCTTGGTGTCCGCGGCTGCCCACCGCAGCGAGCTACAGGCGATACTCTGTGCAGACGATTTTTCTGGCGGCGACCCGCTTCGCCGGGTAGACGGGGTGAGCGTGTGAGTAAGGCAGCTGTACTGGGCGCAGGTTCGTGGGGAACGGCGTTGGCGAAGGTGATGGCCGAAGCCGGAACCGACGTGACGATGTGGGCCAGGCGTGAAGAGGTCGCGAAGCGCATCGACACCACGCACGAGAACAGCGACTATCTGCCAGGCATTGCTTTGCCTTCGTCGATTCGCGCGACCCACCACCACGAGGAGGCGATGGCAGGCGCGGACTTCATCGTGCTGGCGGTTCCCTCGCAGTCGCTACGGGGAAACCTGGAGCAGTGGAAGGGCTCGATCGGACCCGATGCGACTCTGCTGAGTCTGGCCAAGGGGATCGAGACGGGGACGCTCATGCGCATGAGTCAGGTCATCGTGTCGGTGACCGGCGTGGAACCCGGGCGCGTCGCAGTGCTCTCGGGTCCGAATCTTGCACACGAGATCGCCAGCGGGCAGCCCGCGGCGACGGTGATCGCCTGCTCGGATTCCTCGCGTGCCCTCGCTCTCCAGGATGCTTGCGCTACCGGCTATTTCAGGCCGTACACCAATTCCGACGTCATCGGTTGTGAGATCGGTGGTGCGTGCAAGAACGTGATTGCACTGGCCTGCGGCATGGCCGCCGGTAGTGGGTTCGGCGACAACACCGTTGCCAGCATCATCACCCGTGGGCTCGCCGAGACGATTCGTCTCGGCGTTGCGCTCGGTGCCAAGGCATCGACACTTGCCGGTCTGGCGGGAGTCGGTGACCTGGTCGCGACCTGTACCTCCGAGCTGTCGCGAAACCGGACGTTCGGCGAGCGGCTCGGACGGGGCGGGTCGATGGAGTCGGCGCAGAAGGCGACAAACGGGCAGGTGGCCGAGGGGGTGAAGTCGTGCACATCGGTGCGCGCACTCGCTGCCGGATACGACGTCGAGATGCCGTTGACCGACGCGGTCCATCGGGTGTGCCACGAAGGCATGGCCGTCAGCGATGCGATCGGTCAGTTGCTCGGACGCCGGACCAAGCCGGAGTGAGTGAAATCGGTGTGAGTCACTTCGAGGGTTACGGGGATTCGACGCGCAGTGTCAGCGCGGTAGCACCGGAACACGCGGCAGGTCAGCCGATGCAGCTTGGTCCGATATTCGCTGCGCCGTACCAACTTTCAGCCGACGAAGGTTCCGAGTCCGATACCTACGCTCGCGCCTCGAACCCGGGTTGGCGCGGACTCGAATCTGCGCTTGCGGCGCTCGAGGGAGCGGACCACGCACTCGTCATGGGATCGGGGATGTCCGCGATCACCGCGACCTTGCGCAGCGTCCTCGTCACCGGGGACACGGTCGTCGTGCCCTCGGACGGGTACTACCAGGTGCGGTTGTACGCGAACGAACGGTTGGCTCCGTTGGGAATCACCGTTCGTGAGGTCTCGACCCTGCAGATGGGTGACGCGAGCTTCACGGATCTGATCGAGGCGTCGCCGGGCCGCGTGGTCGTCGTCGCCGAGACGCCGTCCAACCCGGTGCTGGACGTGGTCGACCTTCGCGTCCTCGCCGCCGTGTGCCACCGTTCGGGTGCGCTCCTGATCGTCGACAACACGACTGCAACACCGTTGGGTCAGCGCCCGCTCGAATTGGGTGCCGACATCGTGGTGGCCAGCGGCACCAAGGCCCTCAGCGGGCACAGTGACCTCCTGATGGGTTACGTCGCTACCTCTGATGGGGCGGTCGGTCAGCGAATCGAGCGCGAGCGGCTCCTCTCGGGAACGGTGCTCGGACCCTTCGAGACGTGGCTCGCGCACCGGAGTCTCGGCACCGCAGGACTGCGATTCGGGCGTCAGTGCGACAACGCGCTTGCACTGGCCGAGATGTTGGTAGGTCACAAAGCAGTCCGGTCCGTTCGTTACCCCGGTCTTCGCGGTGACCCGTCCTTCGCAACGGCATCCGGTCAGATGAATCGCTTCGGCGGACTGGTGAGCGTCGAGTTGGATTCGGCTCAGGCATTCCACTCGTTCGTCGAAGCGAGTGCTCTTGTCACGGCTGCCACCAGCTTCGGCGGGATCCACACGACGGCGGATCGCCGAGCGCGCTGGGGCGATCCGGTCAGTGCAGGTTTTGTCCGAATCGCTTGTGGCATCGAGGACACCACCGACCTCCTTGCCGATATCGAGCGCGCACTCGACGCGTAAACGGACCACGTCGATGATTTCCGGTCCGGCCCGATCGCGTGCCGAAGTCGATTCGGCGGTACGGTTTGACGCGTGAACAGCAGTCGTACCCGCGTGGCCGTGATCTTCGGTGGCCGGAGCAATGAGCATTCAGTGTCCTGTGTTTCCGCCGGAAGCGTCCTGAGCAACCTCGACCCCGATCGGTACGACGTCGTACCGATCGGTATCACCGTCGACGGTTCCTGGGTCCTCGGTTCGAGCGACCCCAGCTCGCTCGCGATCAGCGGGAGAGCGCTGCCGTCGGTGGACAAAGACGGAACGTCGGTGGTCCTCAGTGCGGACCCCACCCGCGAGGGCGAGGTCATCTCCTTCGACGGCTCCGACGCCGGGGCTGTGCTCGCGTCGGTCGACGTCGTGTTCCCGGTCCTGCACGGCGCTTACGGCGAAGACGGCACCATTCAGGGGCTGCTCGAACTTGCCGGGGTTCCGTACGTCGGACCCGGAGTCCTGGCCAGCGCCGCCGGCATGGACAAGGAGTTCACGAAGAAGCTTCTTGCCGCTGAAGGACTTCCCGTCGGAGTGCAGGTCGTGCTTCGACCGGGAACCGCAACTCTGACCGAAGAGCAGAAGGCGGAGTTGGGCCTTCCGGTGTTCGTGAAGCCCGCTCGAGGTGGTTCGTCCATCGGCATCACTCGGGTGAGTAATTGGGACGGTCTGGACGGGGCAATCGCTCATGCACGCCTGCACGATCCCAAGGTGATCGTCGAAGGCGCGATCATCGGCCGTGAGGTGGAATGCGGCGTCCTCGAATTCCCGAACGGCGACGTCAAGGCGAGTGTGGTCGCCGAGATCCGGATGCCGGATTCCGACGCCGATTCGGATGCGTTCTACGACTTCGACACCAAGTACCTCGACGACGTCTGCGAATTCGACATCCCCGCGAAACTCGACGAGGCGGTGAGCGACCAGATTCGAGAGCTTGCCGTCCGCGCGTTCAAGGCACTCGATTGCCAGGGACTCTCGCGGGTCGATTTCTTCGTGACCGCTGACGGCCCGGTGATCAACGAGATCAACACGATGCCCGGGTTCACTTCCATCTCGATGTACCCGAAGATGTGGAACGCCACCGGAATCGATTACCGCACTTTGATTTCGACTCTGGTCGACACTGCCATCGCTCGCGGCACCGGTCTTCGCTGATCAGGGAACCGCGACCGGCGCCGGGTCGAGAGGCTTCTGTTCCAGAGTCGCCGTGATGGTGTCGGAAATCTCCTGAATCGGCGTCGGGCCGGTCCCGTCGGGAACCGTGATGCCGATGTACTCACCACGGTCGACGGCAAACCAGGTGCTGGCCGCCAGACCGATGTCGGTTCCCGAGACCTGGAACCACTGGACGCCGTTCACGACCTGGAGCGCGGCCGCCTGGTCGAACTCGGTCGGACGGTCGAGCCCGCAGCGCAAGACGATCGGCTCACCTTCGCTGCGCTGCCACGCGGCCGCTCCGGCCGGGGCAGGTTCCACCAACTCGGCTTTCGTGAAGTCGTCGATCTTGTCGGGGAGCGCGTCGAGGAGAGAAACGCAGGCCTCCGACTCCGCTGCCGGTGCCGGTACGGGTCCCAGCGCTACCGGTGAGAGTTCAGGATTATTGCCCGCGACGACGGCTGCGATCACCACTCCGACGATCAGGGCTACCGGCAGTGCGATGGCAGTGGCGATCAGTGCTGGGCTACGGCGTTCGGTCGGGTCGTCCTCGCCGTCGGGGTCGATGTCGGCGTTGTCTGCGGTGGAAGTGTTGTCTGCCATGCTCAGTTCTTCGCTCGGGTCCTGGTCCAGTCGATCAGCGGTCTTGTCACTTCTGAGGACACGCCGGTGAATCGGTAGGATTGCCGACACACGCGTGAGCTTGCAGAAGCATTCACGACCACAGCTAGAAGGTACCGCAGGCCGCTTACGAGCGAATTGCGTCGGCATTGGAGACACTCATCGCATCATCGGAGTTCACTGCATCATCGGAGTTCGAATCACAGCACACTGTCGAACAGGTGGGGGAGTTCGACGTGATCGCGCGATCTCTGGTCGGCCGAATCCAACCGGTCACCACCGAATTGGGGCCGGGTGACGATGCCGCGATCGTGACGTCCGGTGACGGCCGAGTGGTTGTCTCGTCCGACATGTTGGTCGAAGGTCGGCATTTCCGAGTGGACTGGTCTTCGCCACGGGATATCGGCCGCAAGGCGGTGGCCCAGAACGCCGCTGATGTGGTTTCGATGGGAGCCAGGCCGACGGCATTCACGGTGTCCCTGGGGTGCCCGCCCTCGACTCCCGTCGACGTGATCGACGGAATCTCGGCCGGGATCTGGGACGCGGCAACAGATCTGGGGGCCGGTGTGGTCGGCGGTGACCTGGTCCAGTCACCGGTGATCGTCGTGTCGGTGACCGTGCTCGGCGATCTCGGTGGCCGTCCGGCAGTTCTCCGTTCGGGAGCAAAGGTCGGTGACAAGATCGCTGTCGCCGGGCTGTTCGGTTGCTCGGCAGCGGGATTGGCACTATTGCTCGACGAAACCGAACTGCTCGACGAAGCTGGCAGCTTTCCAGATCTACTTGCCTCTCATCGTGTTCCGGATCCGCCGTATCAATCGGCATGGGACGCCGCAGAATCAGCACATTCCATGACGGATGTCTCCGACGGATTGATCGCGGATCTTCGACATCTCGCAGAGGCATCACACGTACGGTTCGACATCTTGTCGGACGCGGTTCCCACCTCACCAGACGTCTCGTCGGCGGCCGAGGCGCTCGATGTCGATCCGCTGCACTGGATCCTGTCAGGTGGTGAAGATCACGGATTTGCAGCAACTTTCGGACCGGAGGTCGAGATTCCGTCGGGATGGACCGTGATCGGTCAGGTCGCCCCCGGTTCCGGCGTTTCCGTCGACGGTTCTCTTCGCGAGAGCGGCGGAGGTTGGCACAGCTTTTCGACCACCGGCATCACTGCGGTATAGGTTGCTTTCATGGCTGTATATGCACTTGGAGACAGAGTTCCGGACATACATCCGGACGCATACGTCCACCCGGACGCGGTGGTGATCGGCGCCGTGACTCTCGCGGCGGGCACCTCGATCTGGCCGCAAGCGGTGTTGCGTGGTGACTACGGAACCATTTCGGTCGGTCGCGGATCCAACATCCAGGACGGAACCGTCATCCACTGCACCGCCATCGATGCGACCGTCATCGGTTCGGGTTGCGTAGTGGGCCACAACGCACACATCGAAGGTTCGACCATCGAAGACCATTGCCTGATCGCATCGGGGTCCGTGGTCCTCAACGGAACGGTGATCGGGACGGGGTCGATCGTCGCCGCTGGTGCGGTGGTAGCCAACAAGATGCAGGTTCCGCCGCGCAGCATGGCGCTCGGTGTGCCCGCCAAGGTCCGTGCGGGATACGAGGTCCCGCTCGGTCACCTCGACGGCAACGTCAAGATGTACGCAGCCAACGCGGCGTACTACCGCGACGCGTTGCGCAGGCTCGACTGATGGCGCCGCTTGCAGAGATCGTCGATCCAGGGTGGGCGCGGGCACTCGAACCGGTGTCGGAGCAGATCTCCGCGATGGGCACGTTCTTGCGTGAAGAGATCGCTGCGGGGCGAGAGTATCTGCCGGCGGGGGAGAACGTCTTGCGTGCGTTCACGAATCCGTTCGACGACGTTCGAGTGCTCATCGTCGGTCAAGACCCCTATCCGACGCCCGGTCATGCTGTCGGGTTGAGCTTTTCGGTCGCCCCGGACGTGCGGCCGGTTCCGCGAAGCCTCGGCAACATCTACAAGGAGTATCACCAGGATCTCGGATTGCCGATACCGTCGAACGGCGACCTGACTCCGTGGTCGAAACAAGGTGTGCTGCTTCTCAATCGCGTTCTCACCGTGCGGCCGGGTCAAGCCGCTTCGCATCGCAAGAAGGGCTGGGAGCCGGTGACCGAGCAGGCCATCCGCGCTCTGGTCGCGCGACCGTCACCGATGGTCGCGATCTTGTGGGGTCGTGACGCGGCCACTCTCGCGCCGATGCTCGGCGGCACACCGATCATCGAATCCGCGCACCCGTCACCGCTTTCGGCTTCGCGCGGTTTCTTCGGTTCGCGTCCGTTCAGTCGTGCGAACGAGCTCTTGACCGGACTCGGAGCCGACCCGGTCGACTGGAATCTGGGTGGATCGAACTGCGTCTGATCGAACTGCCGTGGGGGGCCGGCGGGGGGGGGGGGGGGGCCCGCCGCGCGGGCGCGCCCCGGCGGGAGGCGGGGGGGCGGGGGGGGGCGGGGGGCGGGGGGGGCTGGGCGGGGGGTGGGGCGGGCCTCTGGCCGGCC
>NZ_JAWLSC010000008.1:203652-266406 GCF_033142465.1 Rhodococcus sp. IEGM 1318 | reverse complement strand
GGTGGGCGGGCCCGCGGCACCGCGGGCCGGGGCGGCGGCCGGCTGCGGGCCCCGGCCCCCAGGCCAGGTCGACTACGCCTGCTTTGCGGACGTGAAATCGGGGCGACGCTTGTCGACGACCGCGTCGACACCCTCGCGGCCGACGGGGCTGTTCGCCGCGATGGCGATGGACGCGGCTTCGGCGTCGAGTTGCTCGGCGAGCGAGTTCGTCCGCGACGAACGCAGCAGCGCTTTGATTCCTGAGTACGACGTGCTCGGTCCGTTGGCCAAGGCGCGGGCGAGGCGAGCTGCCTCTTCCTGCACCTCGTCGTCGCCGACGAGTCGGGTGAGGATCCCCAGCCGGACGGCTTCGTCGCCACCGATCACCGAATCGTTGAGAAGAATCTCGCGAGCGCGTGCCACGCCGACGATGCGGGGGAGCGTCCATGACATTCCGCCATCCGGGGTGAATCCGATGGAGGGGTAGGCGGGACGAAGCTTGGTGCCGGTGCCGCCGATTGCGACGTCGGCGAGGCAGACCAGGCTCATTCCGGCACCGGCAGCCCATCCGTGGACCCCGGCCACCACTGGAGCGGTCGCGGCGTCGAGCGCGCGAACGAACACGTGGAAGACGCGGGCAACCTCGGCGACGTACTCGCCGCGATCGGGGGCTGCGGCGAACGCACGGACGTTGCCTCCGGCGCAGAAGTTTGCGCCTTCGCCGACCAGAAGGATGCTCCCGATGTCGTTTCCGACGGTCTCGAGCGCCTGCGCGCCCTGAACCAGTCCTTCGTCGTCGAGGGAGGTGCCGTTGGCGGCGGTGGAAATGGTGATGCGGAGTACACCCTCGTCGAGGGTCACCTTGCTCAGGTCATCGATAGAAGTCACTCAACGCACATTACGGGTGTCTGACAGCCATACGAAACACGGGGACACATAGATACAGCCACATAGATACAGCTCTGCCCCCGTCACAGAAGTGACGGGGGCAGAGCCTGCAATAGTTTGTGCTCGGGCAATCAGCCCCGAGCGACCTTGCCTGCCTTCAGGCAGGAGGTGCACACGTTGACCTTACGGGTGTTACCCGGGGCAACCTCGGTACGAACAGACTGAATGTTCGGGTTCCAGCGACGATTGGTACGCCGGTGCGAGTGCGAGACCGACTTACCGAAGCCGGGCCCCTTGGCGCATACGTCGCAGACGGCAGCCATAGTCGCGAACTCCTTGTTAGAAATGAATATTGAAGTGGTTACCCTACACGGTAGGGCAGCCAGAATTACAATCCGAATATACTCGACTTCGAACCGATCCTTGACCGCTCACTGTGCAGTCGAACGTGAAAACAGTCAATCAGCAACAAACAAAGTGCAGCATTATTTCGTGTAGCCCGTTCGAGGCAACCGTGTAAGAGTAACCGCTTCCGGCCCGAATGGCCAAACCGCCCGGTAATGACGGTTGCGCAGAAGCGTCGGACTACCCTCGACTGCACCGATCACCGATCTGTTTCATCGTCCATCGTCTGTCTGTCCATCGTCGAGGGGAACCGTCAGTGGGGGAAGTGCAAGGCGTCGCCGACGATGGCCGAAGGACTGGCGCCGAAGAAGCAGAATCCGTCGCGGACGGACACCTGCTGCGGCGGTGGGCCCGCCGGGCCGTCGACAGCCTCCAGAAACGTCGCGGAGAGATCAACAGCCTCAACGTCTTTCCCATCCCTGATTCGGATACCGGCACCAATCTGTTGTTCACGATGCGGGCCGCGCTCGATTCCGCCGAGACGATCGAGGACGACGTCCGCAGTGCGGGCCGCGTCGCCAACGCTCTGGCTCGGGGCGCGGTCTCCGGCGCCCGGGGTAATTCCGGAGTGATCCTCTCCCAGGTGATCCGGGGTATCGCCGAGAGCGTTCAAGGCGAGCGCATCGACGGCCGCAGCTTCGCGAACTCGCTGACCACGGCGACGACTCTGGCCTCTCGGGCTGTCTCCGATCTGGTGGAAGGCACCATCGTCACGGTTTTGCGTGCATCGGGAGAAGCAGCGCAGGAGTGCGTCGACACCAGGACGCCGAGCGGCGAGGATCTTGCATCCGTAGTTGCCGCCGCGGCCGACGCCGCTGCGGTCGCACTGAACAAGACGCCGGAGCAGCTGGACGTTCTGGCGTCCGCCGGGGTGGTCGATGCCGGGGGGTTCGGTCTAGTTCTGATCCTCGACGCCTTTGTCGAGGTGGTGACAGGGAAGTCTCAGGTCCGCGAGGATCTGGGAACACCGGACCTGCGCTCGGCCTCCCTGGTAGATGTCAGCGCATTCGATCACGATTGGGCTCACAAGAGCCCGATCGAATGTGGTGATCACTCGGAACAGGATTTCGAGGTCATGTACCTCGTCGACGACTCCGACGACGACCGGATGGCGGCGCTGCGCACGCGACTCTCCGTCCTCGGGGATTCGACGGTCATCGTCAGCGACGGCTTCGGCGGCTGGTCGGTGCACGTGCATTGCTGCGATGCCGGTGCAGCCGTGGAAGCCGGCCTCGAGGCCGGGAAGGTTCACGGTATTCGCATCAGCAGTTTTCTCGTCGACGAACGCGACCAGTTGGTGGCACGGGCGGAGAGGCGATTCCCCGGCGCCGGCGCGCGCGGCGTACTGGCTGTCGTTGCCGGTGAAAGTGCGGCAGCGTTGTTCGAGAGTGAGGGCGCGACGGTTCTTCGTTGCGACGATGCGCCGGTCACACGCGCACAGCTGCTCGGCCGCATTCGTCAGATGGAGCGAAGCGAAGTCCTGGTGTTGCCGAACGGAGCTTTGACCGCTCAGGAACTGGTCGCAGTCAGTGCCGCTGCACGCGATCCGCTTCACCAGGTCCTGTTGCTGTCGACGTCGTCGATGGTGCAGGGCTTGGCCGCCCTCGCCGTTCACGACGCCCAGCGCAACGTCGCCGACGACGGCTTCACGATGTCCGAGGCTGCAGCGGCGACGCGCTGGGGATCTTTGCGTATTGCCGTCGAGCGCTCGCTGACCTACGTCGGGACGTGTGATCCGGGTGACGCGATCGGGTTGATGGGTCACGAGGTGGTGCTCATCGGTCCCGACGTCGCGGAGTCGAGTGCGCGATTGGTTGATCTTGCCCTCGGATCCGGCGGTGAACTCGTGACCCTTCTCATGGGGGCCGACGCACCGGACGACCTGGCAGCACAGTTGGAAGCCCATGTGATCGCGCACCACCCCGGTGTGGATGTACTCGTGTATCAGGGAGATCAGCCCGGTGACTTGTTCCAGTTGGGCGTGGAGTGATCGGACCGAGTCTGTCGGTGGCTGCTGATATACGAACACCTGTGCTTACCGCGACACTGTGCTGGAGGAACTGATGGCGACGCTCGGCGAACCACTCGATCGGCTGCTGGGAAAGAAGACCGCGGAGGCGCTCGACGAGGCATTCGAGATCCGGACTGTCGAGGACTTGCTGCGTCACTACCCACACCGGTACGCGTCGGCAGGCAAGGAACTTGCCGAAAAGGAGCCGCCCGAAGGTGAGCACATCACTATCATCGCGCGGGTGGCGTCGGCAGCCGTCGTGAAGATGAAGAACCGTCCGGGACAGATGCTGAGGGTCTCGCTCGCGACCGATTCGCAGACCGTCGACGTCACGTTCTTCAATCCGCAGAAGGTGCGTCACGTCATCAAGCCCGGCGTGCGGGCGATGTTCTCCGGGACGGTGAAGTACTTCCGCGGGAAGTGGTCTCTCACTCATCCGAGCTACCTGATCCTCCCGGAACCTCGTGTCGGCGAAGAGGATTCAGTGGTACCCCTGGCATCCATCAAGGGGGCCGGTGACCTTGCCGGTCTGGCTCGCGCAATTCAGGATCCTGGAGCCGAACTCGATCTCTCGGTCTTCGACCGCGCATTGATCCCGCTGTACCCGGCGACCCGCGAGGTCGAGAGTTGGACAATCATGCGGTGCGTGCGGCAAGTACTCGACCAACTCGATCAGATCGAGGAGTCGTTGCCCGCCGAGACCAGGGCCGAGCACGGATTCATCGGTTTGGACGAGGCACTGCGCACTGTTCACCTTCCAGATACCAAGGAAGACATCGAACGAGCGCAGGATCGTCTGCGATTCGACGAGGCGCTGTCTCTGCAGTTGGTCCTCGCGATGCGTCGTCACGACAATTCCGAGCGTGTGGCTCCGGCCTGCGCTCCGGTTGCCGGCGGGATCGCGGACCAGTTCGAGGAGATGCTCCCGTTCACTCTGACGGAGGGACAGCAAGCAGTCGCGGAGGAGATCTCCAGCGACCTCGCCCGCCCACACCCGATGAGCCGGCTTCTTCAGGGCGAGGTCGGGTCAGGCAAGACCATCGTGGCTCTGCGCGCGATGCTGCAGGTCGTCGATGCGGGTTATCAGTGCGCGCTGCTCGCACCCACCGAGGTCCTGGCAAATCAGCACGCGCGATCACTGCGCAAGATGATGGGTCCGTTGGCGGCAGGTGGTGAACTCGGTTCGGCCGAACATTCCACCCGTATCGCCCTTCTGACCGGCTCGCTGCCTGTCGCTGCGAAGCGCGCAGCACTGCTCGAAGCCGTGACCGGCGACGCCGGGATCGTCATCGGTACCCATGCGCTCATCCAGGACAACGTGGAGTTCTTCAACC
This sequence comes from Rhodococcus sp. IEGM 1318, assembly GCF_033142465.1. Taxonomy (NCBI): domain Bacteria; kingdom Bacillati; phylum Actinomycetota; class Actinomycetes; order Mycobacteriales; family Nocardiaceae; genus Rhodococcus; species Rhodococcus sp. IEGM 1318. Next base: position 261,789 of record NZ_JAWLSC010000008.1, on the reverse strand, counting down.
TCGGCATGGTTGTCGTCGACGAGCAGCATCGCTTCGGCGTCGAGCAACGTGATCAGTTGCGATCACGAGCGCGTGAAGGTCTGAGTCCGCATCTGCTGGTGATGACGGCAACGCCGATTCCGCGAACCATCGCTATGACGGTGCTCGGCGACCTCGAGGTCTCGACCCTGCGGGAACTACCGCGTGGGCGAACCCCGATCAAGAGCAGCGTCGTGCCCGCGAAGCAGAAGCCGCAGTGGGTGGATCGCGCATGGGAACGAATCCGTGAGGACGTCGCCGCTGGTCGTCAGGCGTATGTCGTGTGCTCGCGGATCGGCGACGGTGAGCAGGGTGCAGGTGAGGACCAGTTCACCGAGGAGAAACAGCCCGAGACCAAGTCGGCGGTCGACGTCTTCGAAGAGCTGTCGAGTGGCCCGCTGGCCGATCTACGAGTCGGGTTGCTGCACGGTCGACTGCCTTCCGACGAAAAAGACGTCGTGATGAGCGCGTTCAACGTCGGTGACATTGACGTCCTCGTCTGTACGACTGTCGTCGAAGTCGGTGTGGACGTCCCGAACGCGACGGTGATGGTGATCGTCGATGCCGAACGGTTCGGTGTCAGTCAACTCCATCAGCTGCGTGGTCGTGTCGGCCGAGGGAAGCACCAGGGACTCTGCATCCTCGTCACCGGAAGCAATCCCGGCGGGCCGGCATACGAGCGACTCTCCGCGGTGGCCGCGACCAACGACGGGTTCGAACTGGCTCAGCTCGACCTCGCGACCAGACGCGAAGGCGACATCCTCGGAGCGGCGCAGTCGGGCACGACCTCGAACCTGCGGCTGCTATCTCTCATGGCACACGGAGACATCCTCGAATCCGCCCGGGAGTTCGCCCAGGGAATCGTCGACGACGATCCATCGCTCGACGGTCATCCCGCCCTGGCTTCCATGGTGACCGCCGCGCTGGACTCCGACCGGATCGAGTACCTCGAGAAGTCGTGACGGGTATGACGACAAGCTGAAATCGAATAGCACGAGGACCGTCGGGTTGGTTTCTCGATTCAGTCCGAAATATGAGACTCCGCATGTAGACGCAAGATGAAATCGGGGTAGTTTTCTCGAATGTTCTCCAAAGTGCTCGTCGCGAACCGCGGCGAAATTGCGATCCGTGCCTTCCGTGCCGCCTACGAACTAGGTGCCGGAACCGTCGCGGTGTTCCCGTACGAGGATCGGAACTCGATCCACCGTCTCAAGGCAGACGAGAGCTATCAGATCGGGGAGAAGGGTCACCCCGTTCGCGCGTATCTCTCGGTCGAGGAAATCGTCGCCGCCGCCAAGAGCGCCGGAGCGGACGCCATCTACCCCGGTTACGGTTTCCTCTCCGAGAACCCGGATCTGTCGGCGGCGTGCGCCGAGGCAGGCATCAAGTTCGTGGGTCCCTCCGCGGAGATCCTCGAGTTGACCGGCAACAAAGCACGCGCCATCGCCGCGGCCAAGGCCGCCGGTCTCCCGGTGCTCGCGTCTTCGGAGCCGTCAGCGGACATCGACGAGCTGCTCGCAGCAGCCGAGGACATGACCTTCCCGATCTTCGTCAAGGCTGTCGCCGGCGGCGGCGGACGCGGAATGCGCCGCGTTGCGGAACGCTCACAGCTCAAGGAATCGATCGAAGCCGCAGCGCGCGAAGCGGAGTCGGCCTTCGGTGATTCGACGGTGTTCCTCGAGCAGGCCGTCATCGACCCCCGGCACATCGAAGTGCAGATCCTCGCCGACGAGCAGGGCAACGTCATCCACCTCTTCGAGCGTGACTGCTCGTTGCAGCGTCGCCACCAGAAGGTGATCGAGCTTGCTCCGGCCCCCAACCTCTCGGAAGAGTTGCGCGCCAAGATCTGTGCCGACGCCGTCGCTTTCGCGAAGGAGATCGGGTACACGTGCGCCGGCACTGTCGAGTTCCTCCTCGACAAGCGCGGCAACCACGTCTTCATCGAGATGAACCCGCGAATTCAGGTGGAGCACACCGTCACCGAAGAAGTGACGGACGTGGACTTGGTCCAGTCGCAGCTCAAGATCGCGTCCGGTTCGACGCTTGCAGATCTGGGTCTGTCACAGGACACGATCAAGCTGCGCGGCGCGGCGCTGCAGTGCCGCATCACGACCGAGGATCCGGCCAACGGATTCCGCCCGGACACGGGCCGGATCACCGCGTACCGCACCCCGGGCGGCGCCGGTATCCGCCTTGACGGCGGCGCGACGCTCGGTGCCGAGGTCGGAGCGTACTTCGACTCGATGCTGGTCAAGCTCACCTGCCGTGGTCGCGACCTCGAAGCCGCTGTCGCGAGAGCTCGCCGCGCGGTCACGGAGTTCCGTATTCGTGGCGTCTCGACCAACATTCCGTTCCTGCAGGCAGTTCTCGACGACCCGGACTTCCGGGCTGGACGTGTGACCACCTCCTTCATCGAGGAACGTCCGCAGCTGCTGACCCTGCGTTCCTCCGCCGACCGCGGCACCAAGATCCTGACCTACCTCGCCGATGTGACGGTCAACAAGCCGCACGGCGGGCGTCCCTCTTCGGTGTACCCGCAGGACAAGCTGCCCAAGATCGACCTTTCGACGCCGCCGCCCGCCGGCAGCCGCCAGCGTCTGCTCGAACTCGGTCCCGAAGGTTTCGCGAAGGCACTGCGTGAGCAGAAGGCCGTCGGCGTCACCGACACCACCTTCCGTGACGCGCATCAGTCGTTGTTGGCCACGCGAGTTCGAACCAGCGGACTGCTGGGAGTTGCCGGGCACGTTGCACGGTTGACGCCGGAACTGCTCTCGATCGAAGCCTGGGGCGGCGCGACGTACGATGTGGGACTTCGCTTCCTGCACGAGGATCCGTGGTACCGGCTCGCCGCGCTCCGTGAAGCGATCCCGAACATCTGCCTCCAGATGCTCCTTCGCGGACGAAACACGGTGGGCTACACGCCCTATCCGGAGAAGGTCACGCGCGCATTCGTTCAGGAAGCCACCGACACCGGCATCGACATCTTCCGAATCTTCGACGCGCTCAACAACGTCGACCAGATGCGCCCTGCCATCGACGCGGTGCGTGAGACGGGAACGGCTCTCGCCGAGGTGGCGCTGAGCTACACCGGCGATCTGTCGGATCCGAACGAAACGCTGTACACGCTCGACTACTACCTGAAGTTGGCCGAAGAGATCGTCGATGCCGGCGCTCACGTGCTCGCGATCAAGGACATGGCCGGCCTGCTGCGCGCTCCGGCGGCCACCAAGCTCGTGACGGCGCTACGCAGCAACTTCGATCTGCCGGTTCACGTCCACACGCACGACACCCCCGGTGGACAGTTGGCCACGTACTTCGCCGCGTGGCAGGCGGGCGCCGACGCAGTCGACGGTGCTTCGGCGGCACTGGCCGGAACCACCAGCCAGCCTGCGCTCTCGGCCATCGTCGCCGCTGCCGCGCACTCCGAGTTCGACACCGGACTGAACCTGCAGAACGTGTGCGACCTCGAGCCGTACTGGGAGGCGCTGCGAAAGGTGTACGCGCCCTTCGAATCCGGGCTACCGGCTCCGACGGGACGTGTGTACACGCACGAGATCCCGGGTGGCCAGCTCTCCAACCTCCGGACCCAGGCCGTTGCTCTCGGCCTCGGCGACCGGTTCGAAGAGGTCGAAGCCAAGTACGCCGACGCAGACCGCATGCTCGGGCATCTGGTGAAGGTGACGCCGTCGTCGAAGGTTGTCGGCGACCTCGCTCTCCATCTTGTCGGCGCCGGTGTGCCTTCGGAGGAGTTCGCCGCAGATCCGGCGAAGTTCGACATCCCCGACTCCGTGGTCGGCTTCCTGCGCGGCGAACTCGGTACGCCTCCCGGTGGCTGGCCGGAACCGTTCCGCAGCAAGGCGCTCGAAGGCCGTGGCCAGGCCAAGCCCGAAGCGACGCTCTCCGCCGAGGACGAGGTACTGCTGGAGGGCTCGTCGAAGGACCGTCAGGCGACGCTGAACCGTCTGCTGTTCCCCGGCCCGACAAAGGAATTCCTCGAGCACCGCGAGAAGTACGGTGACACGTCGCGGCTTTCGGCGAACCAGTTCTTCTACGGTCTGCGGCGCGGCGACGAGCACCGCGTCGAATTGGCTCCCGGCGTGGAACTGATCATCGGTCTCGAAGCGATCTCCGAGCCCGACGAGCGCGGCTACCGCACTGTCATGTGCATCCTGAACGGCCAGCTGCGCCCGGTCTCGATCCGCGATCGCTCCATTGCCAGTGACGTACCGGTGGCGGAGAAGGCCGACAAGAACAACCCGGGCCACGTGGCTGCACCGTTCGCGGGCGTCGTGACACTCGCGGTGAAGGAAGGCCAGAAGATCGAGGCCGGCGACACCGTGGCCACGATCGAAGCGATGAAGATGGAAGCGGCGATCACCTCGCCGCGCGCCGGCGTCGTCTCGCGGATCGCGATCAGCGCCGTCCAACAGGTCGAGGGCGGAGACCTGCTGGTAGTCGTCTCGACGGGGGAGAGCGCCGCAGAGTGACACGCATCATCTCGGGACTCGCGGGCGGTCGACGCCTGCGAGTCCCGCCGAGCGGCACCCGTCCGACATCGGATCGGGTTCGTGAGGCGCTGTTCAGTGCTCTCGAAGCGCGCATCGATCTCGAAGGGTGCGCGGTTCTCGACCTCTTTGCGGGTTCGGGTGCTCTGGGCCTCGAAGCGCTCTCGCGGGGGGCCGAGCACGTCGTTCTCGTGGAATCGGATGCCAAGGCTGCTGCCGTCATCAAGGCGAACATCGACACTGTCGCGTTGCCTGGGGCGACGGTTCGTGCCGCTCCGGTCGCGGCCGTGGTCTCGGGTCCGAGCGCGCGTGAATACGACATCGTGATCGCGGACCCGCCGTACGCGGTGACCGACGAGGCCGTCGTGTCCATGCTCACCGATCTGCAGGCCAACAAATGGGTGGGGGAGGGCACCATCGTCGTACTCGAACGTTCGTCGCGCTCGCCCGAGACCGTGTGGCCGCCGGGCTACGAGCCGATCAAGGCCAAGAACTACGGTGAAGCCCGCATCGAGCTGGCCACCTGCTACGGTCTGGACTCATGACTGGCGCCGTTTGCCCCGGATCCTTCGACCCTGTGACCAATGGTCACCTCGACGTAATCGGAAGAGTTGCTGCGCAATTCGACGAGGTCGTGGTCACCGTGCTGATCAACAAGAGCAAGCGTGGCATGTTCACGATCGACGAGCGGATCGAGATGCTCGAAGACGCGACGAGTCACCTCCTCAATGTTCGGGTCACGTCGTGGCACGGACTGTTGGTTGACTTTGCAAAACAAGAAGGCCTCAGCGCGATCGTCAAGGGTCTGCGCGGCGCGAACGACTTCGATTACGAGCTGCAGATGGCTCAGATGAATCAGAAGCTCACTGGCGTCGACACGCTCTTCGTCGCCACGAATCCGACCTACAGCTACCTGTCGAGTTCTCTCGTGAAGGAGGTTGCGACCTTCGGTGGCGACGTCTCCGACATGCTCCCGGCCAAGGTGCATTCTCGGCTACTCGCGCGTATCGCCGAACGAGCAGCAGAAAACAGCTGATCCCCGACACACCGACCACGACGACGCCCCGTTGGCCGTTCTTCCGGCAAACTTGGACAGGAACGGGCACAGGTCCGAGTGGACCGGTGACGATGTGGGCCGAATTCGGCCGGTAGAGATTGGGGTTGCTTGTGTACCGCGTATTCGAGGCACTGGACGAACTGGTCGCAATTGTCGAAGAGGCGCGCGGTGTTCCCATGACCGCAGGGTGTGTCGTGCCTCGCGGTGACGTACTCGAGCTGCTCGACGACGTCCGGGACGCAATTCCGAGCGAGCTGGACGACGCTCAGGACGTCCTCGATCATCGGGACAAACTGGTCGGTGACGCGCGAGCTAACGCGGAGAAGACGGTCAGCAGCGCCAACGCCGAGGCGACGACGACGGTGGAGAACGCACGCGACGACGCCGACCGCATTCTGTCCGACGCCAAGGCTCAGGCCGATCGCATGGTTGCCGAAGCACGTGCACACGCCGATCAGTTGGTCGAGGACGCAGAAGCAGAAGCTGAACGCACTGTCACGGACGGCCGTCGTGAGTACGACGCAGTGACCGGACGGGCGCGTACCGAGGCCGATCGGATGATCGAGTCCGGCCAGGCTTCGTACGACCATTCGGTGGCCGAGGGAACGGCCGAGCAGGCTCGTCTGGTCTCGCAGACCGAGGTTGTCCAGTCAGCCCACGCGGAATCCGCGCGGGTGATCGACGCCGCTCACGCCGAGTCCGATCGGATGCGGTCGGAGTGCGACCTGTACGTTGACACCAAGTTGGCCGAGTTCGAGGAGTTCCTCACGGGAACCGTTCGATCGGTCGGGCGCGGTCGTCAGCAGCTTCGAACGGGTTCGGGAGTTCCCGATTACCAAGACGACGATCGTCGTTCGGAGCGGCGCCGCTAGAGCGGATCAGGCAGTCGAGGGTGGGTCGTCCGATATGGGGCGGCCCACTTTTTCGTGGATGGAATTGGGATTTGCCTTGTAGCTGCCGTATTGTGGAGTGGTTGCCCATACCAGTTTCAACAGTTAGGTGAGTTCTCTTTGTCAACGCATCGTCGTAGTTCGTCGCATCAGTCAAGTGATGCGGGATTTTTGCTGGACACGGTCAAGCTCGGTCGTCGTCCAGGGTCGATGCGTACCGTCGAGAGAACAATTCAGTCCCCGAACCGTATCGGTCTCGATCTGATCGCGATCGAAGCGGGCGCGGACATAGATCTCGATCTTCGTCTCGAAGCTGTGTCTGAAGGTGTTCTTGTCACCGGAAACGTGCACGCACCCACCAAGGGTGAGTGCTCGCGGTGCCTCGAACCGTTCACCGACACCGTGGACATCTATCTCACGGAGTTGTTCGCTTACCCGGACAGCACCACCGAGGAGACGACGGAAGAGGGAGAGGTCTACGCGGTCGAAGACGACGAAATCGACCTCGAACCGGTCATCGTCGATGCAGTCGGGCTGGCGCTTCCGCTCCAGCCTCTGTGCAGTGACGATTGCCTGGGATTGTGCTCAGAATGTGGCATTCGCCTGGCGATTGCGGAATCTGGGCATGGGCATGACATACTTGATCCTCGCTGGGCTGGTCTCGCGGCCAAATTTGGCGTGGAATCAAACACCAGCGAAAATCTTGTGATCACCGAAGCCGAGGAGAAGTAGAAGTGGCTGTCCCCAAGCGCAAAATGTCGCGATCCAACACGCGGTCGCGTCGTAGCCAGTGGAAGACCACTGTGCCCACCCTCGTTACCTGCCCCAACCGTGGCTGTGGCGAGCAGACCCTTCCCCACATCGCATGCCCGTCATGCGGTACTTACAAGGGCCGCCAGGTAACCGCTGCTGTCTAGTTCTCCCCGGAGAAAGACTATGACGAGCGAAAATACAGTTTCAGCCGCCGGCGGCGAGGGCAATCACGACAAGCTCCTCGCCGCTGTCGGCGTAGATATAGAGCCCGGTCTTCTGACCCTGGCTCTCACGCACCGCTCGTACGCGTACGAGAACGGCGGACTGCCCACGAACGAGCGCCTCGAGTTTCTCGGGGATTCCGTTCTCGGGGTCACGGTGACCGAAAATCTCTATCTGTCCCACCCGGACAAATCCGAAGGTGATCTGGCGAAGATCCGTGCCAGCGTGGTCAACATGCATGCACTCGCCGAGGTTGCCAGGACTCTGGGTGAAGGTGGACTCGGAGCGCACCTGCTGCTGGGTAAGGGTGAGGAAATGACGGGCGGCCGTGACAAGCCGTCCATCCTCGCCGACGGTATGGAGTCGATTCTCGGCGCCATCCACCTGCAACACGGCATCGAGACTGCGCGACGCGTTGTTCTCGATCTGTTCGACGATCTACTCACTCGCGCACCGCTTCTGGGCGCGGGTCTGGATTGGAAGACGAGCCTGCAGGAACTGACCGCAGAACACGGTGCCGGAGTTCCCGTATACGAGATCACCGCTACCGGACCCGATCACGACAAGGAATTCACGGCCACCGTTCTCATCAGTGGCAAGCCCTTGGGTGTCGGTGTCGGTCGTTCCAAGAAGGAAGCCGAGCAGAAGGCAGCAAGTTCGGCATGGAAGACGATGTCGGAGAATGCCGCTGCTAGCGCAGTCGCTGCCGACGACGCGACTGATCTCGCCGGCTGAGTTCACTCTTGCCTGAGCTTCCCGAAGTCGAAGTCGTTCGCCGCGGCCTGCAGTCTCATGCTGTAGGTGCGGCGATCGAGGCCGTCGAGGTCCTCCATCCCCGCGCGATCAGGCGCCACATTCTCGGTTCCGAGGACTTGATCGGCCAACTCACCGGCCAGACCATCGCTTCGGCAGAGCGACGTGGCAAGTATCTGTGGCTGGTTCTCGAGCCTGCCGGTGTCGGACTGGTAGTCCATCTCGGGATGAGCGGACAGATGTTGGTCCAACCCCCGACCGTCGACTGGGAAAAGCACCTACGTATTCGGTTGGCCCTCGATTCCGGAGCTGATCTTCGATTCGTCGATCAGCGAACCTTCGGTGGCTGGTCGATTTCACCTCTCGTCGAGGTCGACGGAACGATGCTGCCCGAGTCGGTTGCGCACATCGCTCGCGATCCCATGGACGTTGCATTCGATCTCGAATCCGTCGTGAAAGTCCTGCGGGGCAAGCACACCGAGATCAAGCGTGCGATTCTCGATCAGACCGTGGTATCCGGGATCGGAAACATCTACGCCGACGAATCGTTGTGGCGCGCAAAGATTCACGGCAACCGAATCGCCGAATCCCTCACCAGGCCCAAACTTCGAGAGCTGTTGACCGCAGCGCACGCAGTGATGGGTGAAGCGCTCGATCAGGGCGGTACGTCCTTCGACGCTCTGTACGTGAACGTCAACGGCGAGTCCGGTTACTTCGACCGGTCACTGTCGGCCTACGGGCAGGAAAACCTTCCGTGCCCGCGATGCGGCGCGCCGATCAAGCGTGAGAAGTTCATGAATCGATCGTCGTTCAGTTGCCCGCGGTGTCAGCCGACCCCGAGGGCACGGCGAATCGCCTAGGTCTCCCGCCCCTCCGGTTCGGCGGAGTGGCAAGATTGCGTCATGGCTGAACAGACTCCCGACAACGCTGCAACCGCCCCGGCTCACACGGAGCTTTGGGTCGAACGCACCGGAACCCGCCTCTACACCGGCAAGAGTTCGCGCGGCGCAGAGGTTCTCATCGGCTCCGAATCGGTGCCAGGAGTCTTCACGCCCGGCGAACTCCTCAAAATCGCGCTGGCTGCATGCACCGGTATGAGCTCCGACTTCCCGATTTCTCGCCGGCTCGGTGATAACTACGACGCGACGGTCCGAGTGTCCGGCACCGCCGATCGCGAGAACGAGGTCTACCCGCAGCTCGACGAGGTCCTCGAACTCGATCTCAGTGAGTTGGATGCCGAAGCACAGCAGCGCCTCATCACTCTGGTCGAGCGCTCCGTGGACAAGGTGTGCACCGTCGGGCGCACTCTCAAGGCCGGAACCAAGGTCACTCTGTCTTTCGATACGGAAGCCTGATGTCTCGCGCGGGCAGCATTGTCGCTGCGATCGCACTGGGTTCCGTTGTGGCGGTGAGTGCTCCGGCGCACGCCTCGGTCCCGATCGACGGCTCGGCCGGTGGTTGCGGGTCGTGGACGTCGAGCGTCGTGACGACTGGCGCCGGCATGCTCGAGAATCTCGAATTCGACGGCAACGGTTCGATGGTGCTGTCGCAGTCGGCTCTGATCGGGCCGGGTGCACTGCTGAAAGTGGCTCCGGACGGAACACGGACAACTTTGGTCGGTGACGTCACCGGACCTGGCGGGCTGCTCGCGCGTGACGGTTCCGTGTACTTCACCACGGGCAACTCGACTGTCTCGGGACTGTTCGGAATCGCCGACGGCAGCCTTCGCAAGGTCGACGTCGCGGACGGATCGGTGACAACGATTGCCGACGGTCTGGTGATGCCGAACGGGCTTGTGCCGCTGGACGGTAACCGCTTCCTCACCGCTCGCACACTGACCCGGCCGGGCCTGACGGTCATCAACAGTGACGGAACCAGTTCGATTGTTCGTGAGGATCTCGGCACCGTGGACGGCCTCGCACGCTCCGGTTCGACGATCTACGTGACGACGACCTTCGACATGGTGACCGCCGTCCACGTCCTCGACGAACACGATCTGGGCGGAGCAGTGCGGACGATCACGCTCCCCGGGTTCGGTCCGGCAAACATGGCGGACGATCTGACCGTCGGACCGGACGGCGCGCTGTATGTCGCATTCAATGCCGGCGGCAAAGTTGTTCGCGTCGATCCGGATTCGGGATCTTCGTGTGAGATCGCCTCGGGTCTGCCGTTCACATCCGCGGTCAAGTTCGGCGCCGGCCCTGGCTGGGATCCCAACTCGCTTTACACCACCGGTTTCCTGGGTGAGGTCCACCGTCTCGAACGTGTGGCGGGCTGAGCGTCGTGGCTGAGACAGCGCCTGTGCGTTTGACGGCGTGGGTTCACGGATACGTTCAAGGCGTCGGGTTTCGGTGGTGGACCAGGGCCCGCGCTCTCGAACTCGGGGTGATCGGATATGCGTCCAATCAGCGTGACGGTCGAGTGCTCGTCGTGGCGGAAGGCGAACGCACGCAACTCGAGCGATTGTTGGAGTTGCTGCGCTCGGGCACTACCCCGGGCACGGTGGATCTTGTGGTCGACAGCTGGGACCCCGCCAGGGGCGACCTGACAGGGTTCGTCGAACGCTGACCGGTTTGGCGGTAAAGTTTCCCCCCATGCACCTCAAGAGTCTGACACTCAAGGGATTCAAATCCTTTGCGTCGGCAACGACTCTTCGGTTCGAGCCGGGGATCACCTGCGTCGTCGGCCCCAACGGCTCGGGTAAATCCAACGTCGTCGATGCGTTGACCTGGGTGATGGGCGAGCAGGGCGCCAAGGCCCTGCGCGGCGGCAAGATGGAAGACGTGATCTTTGCCGGGACCTCCGGCCGCGCGCCGCTGGGCCGGGCCGAAGTGACCCTGACCATCGACAACGCCGACGGGGCGCTCCCGATCGAGTACTCCGAAGTGTCGATCACGCGCCGCATGTTCCGCGACGGCGCGGGGGAGTACGAGATCAACGGCTCGTCCTGCCGTCTGATGGACGTCCAGGAACTGCTCAGTGACTCCGGTATCGGCCGCGAGATGCACGTCATCGTCGGGCAGGGACGGCTCGCTGCGATCCTCGAATCCCGGCCCGAAGACCGACGCGCCTTCATCGAAGAAGCCGCCGGAGTCCTCAAACATCGCCGCCGCAAGGAAAAAGCGGTGCGCAAGCTCGATTCCATGCAGGCTAATCTCGCTCGGCTCAGTGATCTCACATCGGAACTGCGTCGGCAACTCAAACCGCTCGGACGCCAAGCCGAGGTCGCCCGGCGAGCGCAGACGGTCCAGGCCGACCTGCGTGATGCCAAGATGCGACTGGCCGCTGACGACCTGGTGACCCGTCGAACCCAACTGAACGACCAGGCGCAGGACGAGAAAGCGGCCCGTGAACAGCACAATCAGGTAACGGCCGCGCTGGACGCGGCCAACCTCGAACTCGGGCGCCAGGAGCAAGCTCTCGCTCGTCTGACTCCGGGATCGGAAGCTGCCGCGCACAGTTGGTTCCAGCTCTCCGCGCTTGCCGAACGAGTCAACGCCACCGTGCGCATCGCGCGCGAACGTGCACGACATCTCGACTCCGAACCCGTCGGCAACCGCGGCCAGGACCCGGACGAGATGGAGGCGCGCGCCGAACGTCTCGCTGCTGAGGAAGCCGAACTTCTCGAAGGCGTCGAGATCGCGCGAGCGGCATCGGAAGCAGCTCGTGAGCAGCTGGCATCCACGGAAGATGCTGCAGCAGAGGCGGAACGGGCGCACATGGCGGAAGTCCGCGCCGTCGCTGATCGGCGCGAAGGTCTCGCTCGACTCTCCGGTCAGGTCGACACTCTGCGTACCCGCGTCGAATCCGTCGACGCGGAAGTGTCTCGGCTGACCGAGGCAATCGACGAGGCTCGTCTGCGTGGGGATGCTGCACAGGCCGAGTTCGACACGGTGCAGGAAAGCATCGGGGACCTCGATGCCGGTGAAGTCGGCCTCGACACCAATCATGAACGCGCCATCGAAGCTCTCGAGATGATCGACGCGCGCGTCGAGGAACTTCGCGAGGAAGAAAAGACGAGCGGGCAACGTATCGCTTCGCTCCGTGCGCGCGTCGAGGCACTGTCGATGGGCTTGCAGCGCAAGGACGGTGGCGGTTGGCTGCTCGAACACCGACGCGACGACGGCATCACCTCGCTGGCCGGATTGATCCACGTCGAACCAGGTTACGAAGCCGCGATCGCCGCCGCGATGGGGCCGGCAGCGGACGCCGTCGTGGCACAGTCGCTGGACTCGGCTCGCTCGGCTGTTGCAGCACTGGCCGATCAGGACGGTGGGCGTGCATCACTGATCGTGAGCGGTGAACCGGCGATCAAGCGCGAGGCCGAGATCGCGCCGGGTAGTCGTCATGCCGTCGACGTCATCGACTGCCCTGACGAGTTGCGTGCCGGATTGACCGCCATCCTCGATGGCGTCGTCCTGGTTGAGACTCTCGATGACGCGATTCGAGTTGTTGCTGACCACAAGGGAATTCGTGCCGTGACGCGTTCCGGCGATCTGCACGGTTCGGGGTGGATGATCGGTGGCTCGGATCGGCAACCGAGCACGCTGGAGGTGCAGGCGGCGATCGACGCGTCCGCAGCGGAACTGGCGGCAACGGAGAGCCGGTCCGAGGAACTCGACGCGGCGCTGTCCGGCGCTCTGGCCGAACAGGCCGCTCGACGCGAGACCGCGGAGCAGACACTGGCCGCGCTCAACGAGTCGGACGCCGCCATGTCAGCCATCTACGAGCAGCTGGGCAGATTGGGGCAGGCAGCACGAGTCGCCCACGCGGAATCCGATCGGCTGACCGCCCAGCGAGTGCGTGCCGAGGAGGGACGCGGTGAGTCGCTGACCAAGCTCGCGGATCTGGAGGAACGACTGCGCGTTGCCGAAACCGACGGCCGTGCACCGGGACACGGCGCGGAATTGACCGCTGGCGATCGTGAAATGGCCGCAGCCGCGTTGGCGGAAGTACGCATCGTCGAAATGGATGCCCGCCTTGCCGTGCGCACCGCCGAAGAGCGCGCGGAATCCGTACGCGGAAAGGCTGATTCGCTTCGCCGCGCCGCTGCTGCCGAACGAGAGGCGCGGATTCGTGCCGAACGGGCTCTGCGCGCCAGAGCGCACGCCGCGGAAGTTGCAGCTGCCGTCGCCGAATCGGGACAGCGTGTGGCGGCCGAACTCGAGACCGTCGTTGCCGCAGCTCTTGCTCACCGCGACGAGTTGGCTCGGGCACGCTCCGAGTGCACGGCCAAGCTGGATCAGGTCCGAGAGATCGTCCGGGCACTGACCGGACAGCTCGCTTCACTCACCGACGCCGTCCATCGCGACGAGGTTGCGAAGGCTCAGGCAGCGCTGCGCATCGAACAACTCGAGGAGTCGATCCTCGAGCAGTACGGTATCGGCCTCGACGATCTGATCGCCGAGTACGGACCCGACGTCGAACTGCCGCCGACCGCCCTCGAAATCGAGGAGTACGAGCAGGCCAAGGAGCGCGGGGAGCAGGTCACCGCCCCCGCTCCGCTTCCGTACGACCGTGCGACTCAGGAACGGCGCGCCAAGCGGGCGGAGAAGGACCTCGCCACCCTCGGCAAGGTCAATCCGCTGGCGCTCGAGGAATTCGCAGCGCTCGAGGAGCGGTACACCTTCCTCTCCACTCAGCTCGAAGACGTCAAGACCGCACGCAAGGACCTTCTCGCTGTGGTCGCAGACGTGGACGCACGAATCCTGCAGGTGTTCACCGAGGCCTATGCCGACGTCGAGCGGGAGTTCGTGGGCGTGTTCGAGAAACTGTTTCCCGGGGGAGAAGGACGACTGGTTCTCACCGATCCGTCGGACATGCTCACCACAGGCATCGAGGTCGAAGCGCGTCCGCCCGGGAAGAAGGTCAAGCGGTTGTCGTTGCTGTCGGGCGGCGAGAAGTCGTTGACCGCGGTGGCCATGCTGGTCGCGATCTTCCGGGCACGCCCGTCCCCGTTCTACGTCATGGACGAGGTCGAGGCGGCGTTGGACGACACCAACCTGCGGCGGCTGATCGGACTCTTCGAACAATTGCGGGAGAAGTCGCAGTTGATCGTGATCACCCACCAGAAACCGACGATGGAAATCGCCGACGCGCTGTACGGCGTCAGCATGCGCGGCGACGGCATCACCACCGTGATTTCGCAGCGACTTCGCGGTCAAGACATGGCCTCTACGTAAGCCCTGCTCACTTTCCGGGTCGGAGCCTGAAACAATGGGCCGGTGACTACCCAGGCTTGGATCATCATCGCGGCTGTAGCGGCCGTACTACTCGTCGTTCTCGTTGCCGGATTCCTGCGCTACCGCAAGGGGCAGGTTTCGCTGAAGGCGCCCGAGACGAAGCCGGAGCTCGGCGCCCCCGAGAAGGACAAGTCAGGCGGCTACAAGGCCGGCGGCGGGTTCAACTTCAGTCAGGGGTCGACGGCAACAGCGCCGCCCCCCGTGGTGCCGACCCCTCCGGTCGCGGAGAAGCCGCCCGTTGTCGAAAAGCCGATAGTTGAAGAACCTGTCGTCGAGGAACCGGTTGTCGAGGAACCGGTTGTCGAGGAACCGGTCGCGGAGAAGCCGGCCGTCGAGGAACCGGTTGCCGAAGAGCCGGTTGCCGAAGAGCCGGTAATCGAAAAGCCGGTAATCGAAAAGCCGGTAATCGAAGAGCCGGTTGTCGAAGAACCTGTTGTCGTTCCCGAACCGGTTGTCGTTCCTGAACCTGTAGTTGTACCCGAGCCCGTCGAGCCTGCACCTCGCGTGCTGGACGAGATCGACCCGACCGAGGGTCGGCTTGATCGACTGCGCGGACGCCTCTCCCGCTCGCAGTCAGCGGTCGGCAAGAGCTTGCTCGGTCTGCTCGGTGGCGGCGATCTGGACGAGGATTCGTGGGAAGAAGTCGAGGACACCCTTCTGGTCGCTGACCTCGGCTCCGCGACCACGGAAAAGGTCGTCACCAAGCTTCGTGAGCAGATGGCGGCACGCAGTGTCCGCACCGAAGCTGACGCCCGCGCACTACTTCGCGAGGTGCTGATCGCCGAACTGCGTCCCGAACTTGACCGTTCCATTCGTGCACTGCCGCACGACGATCACCCGGCTGTTCTGCTCGTCGTCGGCGTCAACGGAACCGGAAAGACCACCACCACCGGCAAGCTGGCTCGCGTGCTCGTCGCCGACGGTCGCCGCGTCGTGCTCGGTGCTGCGGACACGTTCCGCGCCGCCGCGGCCGATCAGCTCCAGACGTGGGCCGAACGTGTCGGCGCTGAAGTTGTCCGTGGCAAAGAGGGCGGAGATCCCGCTGCGATTGCGTTCGACGCGGTTTCACGCGGCATCGCGGACGGCGTCGACGTGGTCCTCATCGACACCGCCGGCCGCCTGCACACCAAGACCGGTCTGATGGACGAACTCGGCAAGGTCAAGCGAGTCATCGAGAAGAAGGCGTCGGTCGACGACGTTCTGCTGGTTCTCGATGCGACGGTCGGCCAGAACGGACTCGCGCAGGCACGAGTGTTCGCGGAGGTCGTGGACATCACCGGCGTCGTGTTGACCAAGCTGGACGGAACCGCGAAGGGCGGAATCGTCTTCCAGGTTCAGCATGAACTGGGAGTGCCGGTGAAGTTGGTCGGTCTCGGTGAAGGCGCCGACGATCTGGCGCCGTTCGAGCCGGGTGCGTTCGTAGACGCCCTGCTGGGCTGACGCCCCCGTGCGCCTTTTCGGTAGTTCGAACTACCGAAAAGGCGCACAGGGTTCGTAGAACCCCCTGGCGAAACCTGTTTGCAACAAAGTTGGGCAATTGGTTCACGTCTGCGAAACGCGACAGCGCCATGGACGAAACACCAGCCCAGCACTCTTCTCCTTAACGACGTGCTGCCCGGCACGTGCGACTAGGAGGTAGTAAGTGAGTACCGACGATTTGTTGGCGAACTCCGGTAACGCCGCATGGATGCTGATGGCTGCATCTCTGGTCTTGCTGATGACACCCGGCCTCGCTTTCTTCTACGGCGGGATGTCTCGGTCCAAGTCCGTCCTGAACATGATGATGATGTCCTTCGGGGCCATGGCCGTCATCGGCGTCATCTACGTTCTGTGGGGATGGTCGATGTCCTACGGCACCGAGAACATCGGGGGCATTTTTGCCAACCCGTTCGAGTTCTTCGGTCTCAAGAACAGCATCACCGATGCCGACGGCAACTTCATCGCCGGCGCGTGGGGCTACCCCAAAGTCATCGACATCGCGTTCCAGGTGACATTCGCGATCATCACCACCGCCCTCATCAGTGGCGCCCTGGCCGAGCGAGTCAAGTTCGGTACCTGGCTGCTGTTCTCGGGTATCTGGGTCACCGTCGTCTACTTCCCCCTCGCACACATGGTGTGGGGCGGCGGACTCCTCTCGGGCTCCGAGGACGGCATCGCGGCAAAGCTCTTCGGCACCACGGTCAACGACGACGGAGTCACCGTCGCCAACGTCGCTCCGATCGACTTCGCCGGTGGCACAGTCGTTCACATCAACGCCGGTATGGCCGGCCTGGTTCTCGCCCTCATCGTCGGTAAGCGTCTCGGCTTCGGCAAGACCGCCTTCCGTCCGCACAACCTGCCGTTCGTGATGCTCGGCGCCGCACTGCTCTGGTTCGGTTGGTTCGGTTTCAACGCAGGCTCGGCATTCGCCGCCGACGGTAACGCCGGTCTCGCCTGGGTCAACACGACCACCGCGACGTGTGCTGCAGTCCTGGCCTGGCTCGCCACCGAGCGTATTCGTGACGGTCACGCCACCAGCCTCGGCGCAGCATCCGGTGCGGTTGCCGGTCTGGTCGCCATCACTCCGGCTGCCGGTGCGCTCAACCCGGTCGGTTCCATCTTCCTCGGCGCTGTCGCCGGCATCCTGTCTGCTCTCGCCGTTGGCTTGAAGTTCCGCTTCGGCTTCGACGACTCGCTCGACGTCGTCGGCGTTCACCTGGTCTCCGGCTTGTGGGGCACGATCGGTATCGGATTCTTCGGCACTGCAACCGGCCTCTTCTACGGCGGCGACTACAAGCAACTGGTGGTTCAGATCGTGATCGCACTCGCAGCGCTCGTCTTCACCGGCGTTCTGACGACGATTATCGGCTTCGCACTCAAGCCCCTGGGCTGGCGAATCTCGGCCGAGGACGAGGCACGCGGCATCGACGAGACCGAACACGCAGAGACCGCATACGACCTCGCGTGATCAGCACGTGATTAAAGTGAATTCAGGCACTTCAGAGTTGGGAAAGGGATGAGCACATGAAGCTGATCACAGCAATCGTCAAGCCGTTCACGCTCGAGGACGTCAAGACCGGACTCGAGCAGGCCGGAGTGCTGGGTATGACAGTCAGCGAAGTTCAGGGTTACGGCCGACAGAAGGGCCACACCGAGGTGTACCGAGGCGCGGAGTACTCCGTGGACTTCGTACCCAAGGTTCGGGTCGAGGTTGTTGTCGACGACGCCGCCGTTGACAAGGTGGTCGAGGTGATCGTCGAGGCCGCTCGCACCGGCAAGATCGGTGACGGCAAGGTGTGGGTCTCGCCCGTCGAGTCGGTCATCCGGGTTCGTACCGGGGAACGCGGTGGCGATGCACTCTGACCCGAAAGGGTCCGAGAACTTCGGCCCTGGTTCCGTCGCGAAAGCGACGGGGCCAGGGCCGGTCTCGTCAGGGGGATCCGACGAAGCTGCGGACCTGGCCCGCGCACGCAAGGCCCTACTCGCCGGTGGCGTCAAGAACAGGAGGCTCGACGCCCCGTCACTGCGACATGCACTGGTCGATCTGCACGAATTCTGGTTGACCACCAAGGGGACCGAACTGGGCATCAAACCGGATTGTGGGTTTGCCATCGTAGCCGTGGGTGGTCTGGGCCGACGCGAACTGTTGCCGTATTCCGACCTCGATCTGATTTTGCTGCACGACGACATGGACCCCGCAGTCGTCTCCCACGTTGCGGACAGTCTGTGGTACCCGCTGTGGGATGCGCACATCAAACTCGACCACAGTGTGCGGACGCTTCCGCAGGCGCTCCAGGTTGCGGCCACAGACATGACCGCGGCGCTCGGAATGCTCGAAGCGCGCCACATTGCCGGCGACGTGGAACTGAGCAACCTGTTGATCAGTGGTGTTCGTCGACAGTGGCGCATGGATATCCGCAGCCGGTTCGACGAGTTGATCACCCAGACTCGTACGAGGTGGGAGCGCAGCGGCGAGATCGCCCATCGCGCCGAACCGGATCTCAAGAGCGGCCGCGGCGGGTTGCGTGATGTGCAGTTGCTCAACGCTCTGTCCATCGCGCAGTTGACCGACGGGATGCCGGGACTCGGACCCAACTCGCCCGGCGGCGGTCTGGCACTTGCGCACAGGCGGTTGCTCGACGTGCGTACCGAACTTCATCGCGTTGCCGGTCGCGCCCGCGATCAACTGCGAGCACAGGACGCCGACGAAATCGGTGCGGCGCTGCGGATCGGGGATCGATTCGATCTGGCACGCCTTCTCAGCGAATCGGCGCGCACCATCAGCTATTCGGTGGACGTCGGTATCCGTACCGCCGGAAACTCCTTGCCAAGGCGCGGTTTATCTCGGCTGCGTCGTGCGCCGGTGCGGCGGCCCTTGGACGAGGGCGTCGTAGAGCATGCGGGTGAGGTTGTTCTGGCGCGCGACGCCAGGCCGAAGAAGGACCCCGGTCTGGTGATGCGGGTGGCGGCAGCGGCAGCCATCAACGGCATGCCGATCTCGGCGTCGACGCTCAATCGTCTTGCCGACAATGCCCCCGAACTACGTGAACCGTGGCCGAAGAACGCGGTCAACGATCTTCTTGTCGTGCTCGGTTCGGGCTCGCGTGCGGTTCCGGTGATCGAGGCTATGGACCGGACCGGGCTCTGGGGTCGACTCCTGCCGGAGTGGGGAACCATTCGCGATCTTCCGCCGCGCGACGCCGTCCACACGTGGACGGTCGATCGCCATCTGGTCGAAACTGCCGCCTATGCAAGCGGATTCACCACGCGGGTCGCCCGGCCGGATCTGCTCATGCTCGGTGCGTTGATCCACGACATCGGCAAGGGCCGAGGGGGAGATCACAGCGTCGTCGGTGCCGAATTGGCCACCGCTATCGGAAATCGATTGGGACTCTGGCCTTCCGACGTCGCGACGTTGACGGCGATGGTGCGCTATCACCTGCTGTTGCCGGAAACCGCGACCCGTCGCGACCTCGACGATCCGGCAACGGTGCAGCGAGTGGTCGACGCACTCGAGGGAGACGGGACCCTTCTCGATCTCTTGCATTCGTTGGCGGAAGCAGATTCCCTGGCCACCGGGCCTGGTGTCTGGGGCGACTGGAAATCGTCGCTGATCGGTGAGCTCGTGCGTCGTTGCCGATTGCTGATGGCGGGGGAGGAGCTCCCGCAAGCTGATCCACTCGACCCCGAGCAGTTGGCCATCGCCGAGGACGGCGGGGTTCACGTCTCGCTCGTTCCGGCCGAGAATCCGCACACCTACGTCGTGACGGTCATCGCGCCCGACGCACCCGGGTTGTTGTCTCGGGCGGCCGGGGTTCTGGCGCTGCAGTCTTTGCGGGTGCATTCTGCTTCGCTGGGCTCGCATGCGGGTTCGGCGGTCAATTCGTTTGTCGTGACGCCGAGGTTCGGTACACCGCCGCAAGCGGTGTTGCTCCGACAGGAACTGATCCGAGCGTCCGCCGGTGAACTGAATCTGCTCGAACTTCTCGATGCAAAGGACGAGGAGGCGCGGGCGGAGCAGTGGGACGACCCGATCCAGACCAACAAGGACTCGGCGGTTCCGGTGCTCTATTCGCAGGCGCCGCCGCGGGTCATCTGGTTCGACGCGCCCGGCGACGGTCACGCGATCCTCGAATTGCGCACCGAGGACCGCATCGGCCTGCTCTGCCGACTGGCCGCAGCACTCGAACACAGCGGTGCCGACATTCGGTGGGCAAAGGTCGCGACGTTGGGTTCGTCGGTGGTCGACGCGTTCTGCCTCGACTTCGGTGAGGCTGATACACGCGCGACGAGAGAGCGTGTGGAAGAGGCGGTGCTCGCGGTGGTTCCGGTGCCTCAACCCAAGAAGAAAGAGGATTGACGGACCTGGTTCGGCGGTTACGCCCGCATCGGCTGGGATCGGTGCGGGCGTAGCGGCTAGGCTGGTGCCCGAGAATATCCACGGCTAACTCGCACGACCTTCAGGAGCGCACTCGGTGTTCGAATCCCTTTCCGACAGATTGACCGGATCTCTCAAGGATCTGCGTGGCAAGGGTCGTCTGTCCGGCGCCGACATCGACGCTACGGCCCGCGAGATCCGCCTTGCCCTGCTCGAGGCCGACGTCGCACTTCCCGTAGTGCGCAGCTTCATCGCCAAGGTCAAGGAACGAGCCAAGGGCGCCGAGGTCTCGGGTGCACTGAACCCGGCTCAGCAGGTCGTCAAGATCGTCAACGAAGAGCTGGTCGAGGTTCTCGGCGGCGAAACCCGTCGACTCCAGTTCGCCAAGACTCCGCCGACGGTCATCATGTTGGCCGGTCTGCAGGGTTCCGGTAAGACCACGCTGGCCGGAAAGTTGGCCAAGTGGCTCAAGGACCAGGGGCACACGCCCCTGCTCGTCGCCTGTGACCTTCAGCGTCCCGGCGCCGTCACTCAGCTTCAGATCGTCGGTGAGCGCGCGGGCGCCGCAGTCTTCGCTCCGCATCCCGGCACCTCCATCGGCGGCGGCGAGAACGCCCTCGGTGTGTCCGCTGCCGACCCCGTCGAGGTCGCCCGCGCCGGCGTCGAGGAAGCACGCAACAAGCATTACGACGTCGTGATCGTCGACACCGCCGGTCGCCTCGGTATCGACTCGGAGTTGATGGCGCAGGCCGCCGGTATCCGTGACGCCGTCAACCCGGACGAGACCATCTTCGTTCTCGACGCCATGATCGGTCAGGACGCGGTCAGCACCGCCGACGCTTTCCGTGAGGGAGTCGGCATCACCGGCGTCGTCCTCACCAAGCTCGACGGCGACGCCCGCGGTGGCGCCGCGCTGAGCGTCCGCGAGGTCACCGGCCAGCCGATCCTCTTCGCCTCCACAGGCGAGAAGCTCGAAGACTTCGACGTCTTCCACCCCGATCGCATGGCCAGCCGGATCCTCGGTATGGGCGACGTCCTGAGCCTCATCGAGCAGGCCGAGCAGGTTTTCGACGCCGATCAGGCCGAAGCGACCGCAGCGAAGATCGGTTCCGGTCAGCTCACCCTCGAAGACTTCCTCGATCAGATGATGGCCGTCCGCAAGATGGGCCCGATCGGCAACCTGCTCGGCATGCTGCCAGGTGCAGGCGGTATGAAGGACGCGCTTGCCAACGTCGACGAGAAGCAACTCGATCGAATCCAGGCAATCATCCGCGGTATGACGCCGGCCGAGCGTGACGATCCGAAGATCATCAACGCCTCCCGCCGACTGCGCATCGCGAACGGTTCGGGCGTCAAGGTTTCCGACGTCAACCAGCTGGTGGACCGTTTCTTCGAGGCTCGCAAGATGATGGCTGCCATGGCCGGACGTATGGGCATGCCCGGCGCCCGCAAGCAGGTGCGCAGCAAGAAGGGCAAGAAGGGCAAAAAGGGCGGCAAGGGTCCGACCCAGCCCAAGATGCGCGGAGGATTCCCCGGCATGGGCGGCTTCCCGGGTATGCCCGGCGGCATGCCGGCTGGAATGCCAGACCTGTCGAACATGCCCAAGGGTCTCGACCAGTTGCCGCCCGGACTGGAAGGCATCGATCTCTCTCAGCTCAAGCTGCCCAAGAAGTAGTCGGTGACTGCGCTTCATCTCCGGGGTATCGGTCTGCCCGATGCCCGGCCGATCGAATTGTGGATCGTAGACGGGCTGATTTCCTTCGAGCCGGTGTCCGGCGCGGAGACGATCGTCGAATCGGGTTGGATCACACCGGGTCTCGTGGATGCGCACTGTCACGTCGGTATCCGCTACGGCGGTGGCGGGGGCGAAACCGTCGACGGCTTGCTGGGGCAGGCGAAGACCGAACGTGACGCGGGCGTGCTGTTGCTCCGCGACGCCGGATCGCCGGTCGACACCAGGTTCATCGACGAGCGCCTCGATCTGCCGCGGATCATTCGCGCAGGTCAGCACATCGCGGCACCCAAGCGGTACATCCCGGGCCTGCCGGTCGATCTGGACGACGAATCTCAGTTGCCGGCCGAAGTCGTGCGTCAAGCACGTGCTGGTGACGGTTGGGTCAAGCTCGTCGGGGACTGGATCGATCGTTCCATCGGCGACCTCGCCCCGTTGTGGAGCGACGAGATTCTGGTCGAGGCCATCGCCGCCGCCCATGCCGAAGGCGCACAGGTCACCGCTCACGTTTTTGCCGAAGACGCTCTGCCCGGCCTGATCAACGCCGGTATCGACTGCATCGAGCACGGGACCGGACTGACGGATGCGACCATCGAATCGATGGTCGCTCACGGCACGGCCTTGGTTCCTACGCTGATCAACATCGCCACTTTCCCCGAGATCGCGGACTCTGCCACGCGGTATCCGACCTACGCAGCGCACATGCGGGATCTGCACGCTCGTCGACACCAAACCATCGGTGCCGCTCACGACGCCGGGATTCCGATCTATGCCGGAACGGATGCGGGCGGTTCGATCAGGCACGGACGGATCGCCGACGAGGTCGCTGAACTCCAGGTTGCCGGTCTGACGGCGCACCAGGCGCTGGGTGCAGCCTGCTGGGACGCACGGAGTTGGTTGGGCGCTCAGTGCATCGAAGAAGGAGGGCCCGCCGACCTGGTGGTTTACTCCGAAGATCCGCGCGGAAACCCCGATGTGCTCGCGAAGCCGACGCGTGTGATCCTCCGCGGCACCCCCGTGAGTGGTTAGGGAGTCCCTGCACTCTCGAAGCGCGCACAGGGTGGTTTCCGAACGAGCCCACCCATCTGGCACAATGGACCATTGTTCGTCGCAACCGGTTACGTACCGCTGCGACGGTCACAGGATAGAGGCAAAACCGGGCTCACAAATCGTGTGGGTCGCTGAATTGCACGTGACATGCGCAGCACTGTTGTGCGCGCTGAAGGAGAACTGCAGCTGTGGCTGTCAAAATCAAGCTCACCCGCCTCGGCAAGATCCGCAACGCTCAGTACCGCGTTGTCATCGCCGACTCGCGCACCCGTCGTGACGGCCGTGCGATCGAGACCATCGGCAAGTACCACCCCAAGGAAGAGCCCTCGCTGATCGACATCGATTCCGAGCGCGCTCAGTACTGGCTGTCCGTGGGCGCACAGCCCACCGAGCCCGTCGAGGCACTCCTCAAGATCACCGGTGACTGGCAGAAGTTCAAGGGCCTGCCGGGCACCGAAGGCACCCTGCGCGTCAAGGAAGCCAAGCCCACCAAGCTCGAGCTCTTCCAGGCTGCACTCGCGCAGGCCGAGAACGAGCCGGTTGCAGAAGCAATCACCCCCAAGAAGAAGAAGGCTGCAAAGGCTGACGAGGCCAAGGCAGAAGACACCGCGGCTGACGCCGAGGCTCCCGCTGCAGACGCCGAGGCTGCTGACAAGTGAGTGCAGTCGTCGCTGATGCGGTAGAGCATCTCGTGCGTGGCATCGTCGCCAATCCCGACGATGTTCGTGTCGAGCTGATCACCGGACGTCGGGGACGGACCGTCGAGGTGCACGTGCACCCCGACGATCTCGGCAAGGTCATCGGTCGGGGTGGTCGCACGGCGACCGCTCTGCGGACCTTGGTCTCCGGCATCGGTGGCCGCGGTATCCGTGTTGATGTCGTCGACACCGATCAGTAGACGGCAGTAAACAGGTGGAACTCGTAGTCGGTCGTGTCGCGAAGTCGCATGGCATCAAAGGTGAATTGGTTGTCGAGGTTCGTACAGACGAGCCCGAAGATCGTTTTGCCGTAGGTTCCGTGCTGCGTGGGCGCAAGCCGCGCGAGTCCACACTGAAGTCGTACACAGTGGAAGCCGCCCGGGATCATTCCGGGCGGCTTCTGCTGCGCCTCGAAGGCGTCAGTGACCGTGGCGATGCAGATGCGTTGCGCGGCACACTGTTTGTCATCGACAGTTCCGAACTCGAGCCTTCGGATGATCCGGACGAGTTCTACGATCACGAACTCGAAGGACTGAAGGTCGTCCTCACGGACGGCACCGAGGTCGGTTCGGTCATCGAGGTATTGCATTCCGCCGCAGGCGAATTGCTTTCGATTCGCCGCGCCGGTGAGACGTCCGGTGAATTGCTGATCCCGTTTGTCGCTGCCATCGTCACCTCGGTGTCGATCGCCGACGGCGTCGTGGTGATCGAGCCTCCCGAGGGACTGCTCGATCCGGACTTCGGCGACAAGTCGAACGCCGACAGCGACTGACCGCTTGTCATGCGTCTCGATGTAGTCACCATCTTTCCCGAGTATCTCGAACCGCTTCGTGCTGCCTTGCTGGGCAAGGCAATCGAACGTGGCTTGATCTCGGTCGACGTCCACGATCTGCGGTCGTGGACCCATGACGTGCACAAAGCCGTCGACGATTCCCCGTACGGCGGCGGACCCGGCATGGTCATGAAACCGACCGTCTGGGGCCCGGCCCTGGACGACGTGATCGGGCGAGCAGATACTGACGGCCCGGATGACGTCGAGACGATTCTGGTGGTGCCCACTCCTGCCGGCGTTCCGTTCACCCAGGCGACCGCGCACCGTTGGTCCACCGCAAAGCACCTTGTGTTCGCCTGCGGCCGATACGAAGGAATCGATCAACGAGTTTTCGACGACGCAGCCAAGCGGGTTCGCGTCGAAGAAGTCAGCATCGGCGACTACGTACTGATCGGCGGTGAGGCTGCCGTGCTGGTGATGGTCGAAGCTGTCGTGCGACTGATGCCCGGCGTTCTCGGCAATCAGCTTTCACACCAAGAAGATTCGTTTTCCGACGGACTACTCGAAGGACCCAGCTACACGCGTCCGGCCGTGTGGCGCGACCTCGAGGTTCCGCCTGTTCTGCTGTCGGGTGATCACGCAAAGATCAAGGCTTGGCGCCATGCGCAGTCGCTGCAGCGCACGGCCGAGCGTCGACCGGATCTGCTCCCTTAGGTATTTCTCTTCAACCAGGTGATGCTCGCGCCGTCACTCAGCGATTCGGTTGCAGTCGGTGTGAACAGTGTCGGCTCGAAGTTGCCTCTGATCATCGGTATGCCCGCGCCTGCGACAACCGGATACCTCTTGATGACCAATTCGTCGATCTCCGGTAGTAGTTCGCCCGCGAGAGTTCCGCCTCCGCAGAGCCAGATGTTCTGTCCCTCAGCTTCTTTGAGGGCTTTGACCAGCGCCAGCGGATCAGTGCGGATGAGGGTGATCGCGGGATCCTCGGTGTCGGGGAGGGTGGTGGAGACGATGAACTGGCGCAGATGCGCAAAGGGGCTCGTCACCCCGGCGGTCAGCCCGGGTTCGTACGAACCGCGACCCATGATGACGGTGTCGAAGACCTTGTTGGGTAGGCCCTCCGCTCCGAGGGAAGACCGCACGTGCGTTGGCACGGTGTCGGGATACCGGTCGCATATCCAGGCCGTGATCTGTTCGGATACCGGATAGAAGTCGAATTCGCCGCCTGGTCCCGCGATGTAGCCGTCGAGCGATGCTCCCACGTAGTACACAAGCTTTCGCATGAATTGCTCCGTTCGTAGTACTCTGTTTGTAGTGGTTTAACCTAGGGTCGTGTCTGGAGTGATGTCAAGTGCGAAAGAACCCGGAACGTCGGCTTGCCCTGATCGACGCGGCAATCGAGGTGTTGGCTCGAGACGGCGCTCGGGGCTTGACCTTTCGAGCCGTCGACACTCAGGCAGCCGTGCCGAACGGGACTGCGTCGAACTACTTCTCGAATCGCGACGACCTGCTCACCCAAGCGGGTGGCCGGATCTACGAGCGACTGATGCCGGACGACCTCGAGGGATTGATCGACCCTGTCAACGGCACCGATCGTGAGCGCCTGGTGACGCTCATGCTCGAAGTGGTCGAGCGGGTCACCTCGTTCAGGACGGGTTTCCTTGCACTCATGGAGTTACGGCTGGAGGCGACGCGTCGACCGGACCTGCGTGCGGTACTGACCGTCAGTATCCGAGAAGACTTCGATCTGAACGTAGCCAATCATCTGGCGTCGGGCGTGCCCGGTGATGCGATGACCGTTCGCCTGCTCTACATGTCCTTGAACTGGCTCGTACTGGATCGGCTCACATTGCCGAACCTGTTCGGAGAGGAAGACATTCGAACGATCGTTGAATCGGCAGTGGATCGAGCGTTACCCCGCGAGTCGTAGACGGTCAGTGCCGTTCAGTAGGTTTGCGGCGGAACGAGAAGTATCGATGACCGAAGAAACTCACACCGGCAACGATCAGCATGACAACGGCCTGAGCGGGGAGCGGCGGGGCGTGCAGAATCGACACTGCGAGTGTTCCGAGAATCAGATTCAGCACGAGGCCACCGGAATTGACGACGATGAACGCGCCCAGGTCGCGGGCAACATGTCCGCGAACGCGGAAAACCAGAGTCCGATGCAGAACAAAAGCGATGAGGACGCTGATGGAGTACGCGCCGATCACGGCCACCTGATACAGATTCTTGTTGTCGAGGATCAATGACCACATCACGAAGAGCACGTAGCCGATCGCCGTATTGGCCACTCCGACAATGGCAAACGCGATGGGTTGATGCTTGACCACCCGCAGCAGTGGGCCGGGGTTCTCGGTCGATGCGACGCCTTCCGTCATGAAGACTCGGTGTGCACGTCGCTGATCCGGTCCTTGCGTCGCGTGCGCAGATACATCCACTCGAGCACACCGAGTCCGAGGATTCCGGCGACCATCGAGGCGCCGCCGACCTTCCATCCCGGGGGGCGCCACGTCAGGACAAGTTCCGCGTCTTTCGTACCGGCTGGAACGTCCACGGTGACAAAGGACTTCGCGACGACGTCGATCGGCACGGGCTGACCACCTAGGCTGGCCCGATATCCGGGCCAGCCGAGGCGCGCGAACACGACCTTTCCGCCATTCTCAGAACTGACTCGCAGGGTGCTGGACAAGTTCGATTCCGCGATCGACGTAGCCTCGACGCCTTGGGCGTCGGCGATGCGGCCGTTGCGTGTCGAGACGGGGCCGTCGACGCGTTCGAGTACCGAGATGAAGTTCTCGTGTCCGGGGTAGTCGACCCATTTCCATCCGTCGGGAGCCGGGTTCTTGCGTGCATCGGGGTAGAGGGCGTTTTGCAGTACGACGCGGTCCACGTTCATCAGATCGACGATGGTGCGGCCAGTGGTGGGTTCGACGGCGAATGCGCGTCGGAAGGCGTCGGGGCAGACGCTCATGTCCCATCGCATGCAGAGCAGGTCACCGAAGTAGAAGTGCCCGTTAGGGGTGTAGCCGCTGGTGTAGGTCAGTTCGAGGTCTTTGGGGTAGTTGCCGAAGGCCAGGGAACCGTACGCTCCGTCGAGAGTTCGGTCGCCGGGGCCGATGAGCGCGCGGTCGCCCAGTTGTAGTGTCGTGCCCTCGAAGTCGGGGAAGGCTTCCTTCATCTCCGAGCGGGATTCGGGCAGGTTCCAGCTCATCGGGGTTGGTTGTGCTGCTCGAACCTGGGCGTAAGCGATGGGGGAGACCGCGACGATCGCTACGAGGCATGCGAACGCAGTGCCCTTGGTACGGCCGAGCCACACCATCGCGGCGCCGAGGGCAACGACGGCGACGGCTGAGATCACATGCCATTTCGCGAGCCCTGGGGCTGCCGAGGCGGACCGAATCAGAAGCAGGCCCACGAGGATTCCCGCGGCAACGCAGCGCCCGCGCAACTTGTCGGTCGTGGCGTAACGCCCGAGCAGGATGCACACCAGAAGCAGAAGGCCGATGGCCACCATCGGAAGCACGCGTGCGGGCCACCGCAGTGGGCCGATCGTGCTCGGCCCGGCAGTCCACATGAGGACGGCGACGGTGAAGACCCCGACGGCGGTCAATTCGCGTGCCGCGGCGCGTGCCTTGCCCCAGTCGATGAACGCCAGTGCCGGAATGAGGAACCAGGCGACGTAGACCATGGGCATGGTCTGGATGTATCCCCACCACGAGGTGAACGCAGGCATGGTGCTCGGCAGGCTCGCGTTCAGCGATTCCGACCACGGAACAGCGAGGAAAGCGTCGTTCTTGACCTCGGAGGCACCGCGCCAGGTGACGTCCGCGGTGAGCAGGCTAGGCAGATACGTCGCGAGACCGGCCAGGGCCGCACACGCGGACACCGCGAGAAGCCGCAGTGACGGCAGCCAACGCCGCTGATAGACAACTTCGCCGATTGCGACCGCGCCGATCATCAAGCCGGATTCGACTGCGGGGAAAACATATTGGACCGACATCGCGAGATACAAGAACACGAAGGTCGGGATCGGACCGCTCTTGCCTCGGGCGTAGCGGATTGCCGACGCCCACGCCTGAACCATCCAGGCAGTGCCGGTGAAGGCAGTCATCCAACTGGCCGAGTCGAAGAACAGCAGGAAACCGGTGAACGGAATCGAGACGCCGGCGACGGCAGCCCACGTGGGCTTCGAGCCGTACTCGATGCAGATCCGATAGACGCCGAGTGCAAGGATGATCGCGAAGATCAACTTCACGATCGTCGCGTACAACGCCAAGTTGTCGAAGGACGGTGCGATCAGGTCGATCAGGAGTTGCGGTGGATTGAGAAGGCCTGCTTCCTCGATCGCGTAGTTGCCCGCCATCCAGTTCTCGGGGACGAGCACCGGGAGGTGTCCTTCTCGCAGACTGCGGCCGAGCATGACCCACAGCGGCGCGTACTGGGACTCGGTGTCGTCGGTGTAGAAGTGACGAGCATTCGCGAGCACCACGGCCAGATAACCGGCGATGACACCGATCGCCGTGACGGCGCCCCACTTGTACACGTCTGCCCGGGCGAGAGTGCGAGTTTCCACCACGAGTTCCAGACCTTAACAGGGCAGGTGGGGCGTACGGAGACGCGAGCGCGTCACGTGCCGCCGGCATCCGAAGTCAAGACATCTCTGCGTGTTAAAGTTCGCGACGGTGTGGGCCTGATCGTGCCTGTCTCTCGGCGCCAGTCGAGCCCCCTGAAGGGAGTGGAAGCGAGTGCACTCGATTTCCGTCGTAGTGCCCGTTTATCAGGGCGAAAAGACGATCACGGCGCTCGTCGAGGAGTTGGACGCCCTGGGCACACCGAGTACGACGCCCGGTGGTGCGCAGTTCTCCGTCGACGAGATCGTGCTGGTCCACGACAACGGCCCGGACCGCTCCGACGTGGTGTTGCTCGAACTGGAGCGCCGTTTCGAGCAGGTGCGTGTCGTGTGGCTCAGCCGCAACTACGGCCAGGACGCGGCGACCATCGCCGGCATGGCCGCTGCAACTGGCCAGTGGATCGTGACGATGGACGAGGACGGCCAGCACGACCCGGTGCACATCGGGGCTTTCCTCGACACCGCGCTGACGGAGCGATCCGATCTCGTGTATTCCAAACCCACGAA
The DNA here is from genome assembly GCF_033142465.1 of Rhodococcus sp. IEGM 1318. Lineage (NCBI taxonomy): Bacteria > Bacillati > Actinomycetota > Actinomycetes > Mycobacteriales > Nocardiaceae > Rhodococcus > Rhodococcus sp. IEGM 1318. The sequence continues at coordinate 232,097 of NZ_JAWLSC010000008.1, read as the reverse complement.
CACACGCCCGCACGGATTCTTGCGGAACCTGACCTCGCGCGGCGCAAAGATCGTCTTGGCGACGGTATTCGCGTTCCCTGATTCGACGAGATTCGAAAGTTACCGCCTGATCCGCGGTGACATCGGTCGACAGTTGGCCGGCGTCGCCGCCAACGGCGTGTATCTGGACGTCGCGCTGACGTGGGTTGTCGGTAACACGGCCACAGCGCCGGTGACACTTCGAGCTGAAGGCCGCGATGAATCCGGATACAACTATCGCCGTTTGTTCTCGTTGTTCTGGAAGATGGTGTTGTGTAGCGGAACCCGCGGTCTGCGGCTGGTCAGTCTGCTCGGAGTCACCCTGGCGTCGGCCGGTGTGATCATGGCCGCGGTGATCTTCATCCAGGCCATGACCGGCGACAACAACGACCCCGAAGGATGGGCGTCGATCATCATGGCGCTGCTGGTCTGTTCAGGTGCGATCCTGTTCTCACTCGGGCTGATCGCCGAATACCTCGGTGTCGCACTGCACGTCCTCGTCGGAAAGCCGCTGTATCTGACTGTCGATTCACCGCGGCCGGGAACCTCGATCGATCGGCGTACTCGTGAGCACTGATCGAATCATCTTCTCGCGCCCCTATCGGGCATCGAACGAATTGTCGAATCTGGCAACGGTTCTGGAGTCCGATCACATTCACGGTGACGGGCGTTTCACCAAGTCCGCGACTGCAGCAATCAAAACGATCACCGGGTCCACGCACGCTCTGCTGACCACCTCGTGCACGCACGCACTCGAATTGGGTGCCCTGCTGCTCGAATTGGGCCCGGGCGACGAGGTCATAGTTCCGAGCTTCGCGTTCAGTTCGGCGGCGACCGCCGTCGCGTTGCGCGGTGCCACTGTTGTTTTCGTCGACATCGATCCGAGTACCGGCAACATCGATCCGGCCTGCGTCGCGGCGGCGATGACGGAACGGACCAAAGCTGTACTGGTCATGCATTACGGCGGAGTCGCCGCCGACATGGAACCTCTACTCGACCTCGTGGAACTCCGCGGCGTCGCGTTGATCGAAGACAACGCACACGGACTCGGCGGAAAGTGGCGCGGGCGGGCGCTCGGCACCATCGGAACAATCGGAACGCAGAGTTTTCACGACACCAAGAACGTTCACTGCGGCGAGGGTGGCGCGCTGTTGCTCTCCGACGGTCAGCTGATGACCCGCGCCGAAATCATCCGTGAGAAGGGGACCGACCGTGCGCGCTTCCTGCGCGGCCAGGTCGACAAATATTCGTGGCAGGACATCGGGTCGAGCTATCTGCCCAGTGAACTCAATGCCGCCGTCCTCGACGCACAACTCTCCGAGTTCGACGCGATTCAGGCGGCCAGGCATCGCGTCTGGGATGCCTACAGCGTGAGTCTGGGCGAGTGGGCGGCCGCGAACGGTGTCGTGCCCATGGCGGTGCCCGATGATCGCGAGCACACCGCGCACCTGTTCTATCTCAAGATGCCGACCGAAGAGAGCCGTGACGGCTTGATTCGGCATCTTGCCGCCGACGGAATCGTGGCGCCGTTCCACTACATTCCACTGGATACTAGTGCGGCTGGTGTGCGCTACGGACGAACACCGGAGCCGTGCGTGCGTAGTGCCGAGTTCTCGGCGTCGATCCTTCGACTGCCGTTGTGGCCGATGCTCACCTCCGAACAGCAGGAACGGGTCATCAGTTCGGTGCTCGAGTACAAGCAAGACTGAGTTGGAATCGGGCCGCGTGGGCCGAATCAGGGTCCGGAGGCTTCGGGCATCACCGAATCCGTGTTCGTGGATGCTGCCGCCCAGTCGTCGATGCTTCCGCTCGGGAAGAGGATTTGTGTGACGCCGGTGACCGTGTCGCGTGCGTGCAGTGCGCTTTCGTCGTCGACAGCATCGGTGAACGAAGTGTCGGGATAGAAACTGTCCTCGTCCGTGTACTGGACGTCTTCTCGTGAACCGATCGCGATGATGTATCGGTTGTCGTCACCGACGATGCCGGTGGACAGGTGTATCCACTTGTCCTCGACACAACACATCCAGCCTTGTTTGACTCCGATGACCGGCTCGCCGAAAAGGGCCTCGGGCAGGCCGAACCTCTGGTCGTAGCCGTCGGTTCCTTCGGGAGTGGATTGCCGCAGGTACTCGACGAACTGGTCGACCCGTTCAGGTCCGAGTTGGTCGGAGTCGTCGAGGATGCCGTTATAGAAGGTGACCAGGTCACGGGTCGTGGTTTCGGTGTTCCACCACATTCCGTCCCACGGCGGCGTCGTCGCGGTCAGTGCGTAACGCTCGGCGACGCGGGTGATCACCTCTTGACCGCCGACCTCGTCCCACAGGAGGTTGGCTGCGGTGTCGTCGGAGGATTCGAGCATCGCCGCCATGAGGGTGCGGTCGTCGTCCGTGATCGGCCGCTCGCCTCGCGCGTCCTGATGAAGTAGATCCTCCGCGATGAACAGCTTTGCCACCGAGGCGGTTTCGATCTGCTGGTCGCTCGACACATCGAGGTACTTGTCCGAGGAGCGGTCGAGGATGGCGATGGAGACGTCCGCACCGCGTCCGAGCGCCGCCACCTGGGCTTGCGCCAGTCGACCGTCGAGAGTCTCCGCGACCGGAACATTGGTGTCGGGGAAGGCGGGGGTCTGTATCGAATCATCCGGGTTCTGTCCGCCGCTGCACGACGCCGCAAAAGTAACTGCGGCCGCCATTGCGGCAATCCGGACGTACCGCGTACTCATCTGTTTCCCCCGGTAGCCCTGACACGGCACTGTTGCCGATCTTCTTGTCTCAGGATAGCGGTAGGGTCGGATCTCGTGATTCTCAAGACCGTGAATAAGCGCATTGCCGAGGAACTCGACGTCCGCGAAGGCCAGGTTGCAGCAGCAGTCGACCTTCTCGACGGCGGAGCCACGGTGCCCTTCATCGCCCGGTACCGCAAGGAAGTCACCGGCACGCTCGACGACGCTCAGTTGCGACTCCTGGACGAGCGGTTGCGGTATCTCCGCGAGCTCGACGACCGTCGTGACGCCGTGCTCACGGAGATCGACTCTCAGGGCAAATTGGACGATCAATTGCGTGGTCAGATCATGCTGGCCGAGACAAAAGCGCGGCTGGAGGACATTTACCTTCCCTTCAAGCCGAAGCGTCGTACCAAGGCGCAGATCGCTCGTGAGGCCGGCCACGAGCCCGTCGCGGATGCCCTCATCGGCGACCCCACCACCGATCCCGCGCAGTATTCGGACGAGCAACTCGACGGAGCCCGGTCGATCCTCGTGGAGCGCTTCGCCGAGGACGCCGATCTGGTCGGCGAACTGCGCGAGCTGATGTGGAGTCGCGGCCAGGTCGTCTCCTCGGTCCGGAAGGGCAAGGAATCCGATGGCTCGAAGTTTGCTGACTACTTCGAGTTCTCGGAGCCGTTCTCCAAATTGCCTTCTCATCGCATCCTCGCCGTCCTGCGCGGAGAGAAGGAAGAAGTGCTGTCGGTGAACATGGCCGCCGACACCGAAGAACTCGCGCCGGGGGAGCGCACGGTCTACGAAGGCCGCATCGCGTCGCGGTTCGAGATCGCCGACCGTGGCCGTGCCGCGGACGGGTGGCTCCTCGACACCGTGAGGTGGGCGTGGAAGACGAAGTTCGCGGTCACGCTAGGTATCGACACTCGGATGCGTCTGCGACAGTCGGCCGAAAAGGATGCCGTCGACGTCTTCGCCACCAACCTCAAGGATCTACTCCTCGCGGCTCCCGCCGGCGCCCGACCCACCATGGGACTCGACCCCGGATTCCGCACCGGAACCAAAGTTGCCGTCGTCGACGGAACCGGCAAAGTTGTTGCCTACGAGACGATTTACCCACACCAGCCGCAGAACAAGTGGGACGCCGCTCTTGCGACGCTTGCCGGGTTGGTCGCCAAGCACGGCGTCGAATTGATCGCCATCGGCAACGGCACGGCCTCACGCGAGACCGACACGCTCGCTACCGAACTGATCAAAAAGACCGGCGCGCCCAACCTGACCAAGATCGTCGTGTCCGAGGCAGGCGCATCGGTGTACTCGGCTTCGGCTTATGCGTCGCAGGAACTTCCCGACCTCGACGTCTCGATTCGCGGTGCGGTGTCCATTGCGCGTCGCCTGCAAGATCCGTTGGCGGAGTTGGTGAAGATCGACCCCAAGTCCATCGGCGTCGGTCAGTACCAGCACGACATCACCGAATCGCTGCTCTCACGTTCCCTCGACGCCGTCGTCGAAGATGCCGTCAACTCGGTCGGCGTCGACGTCAACACTGCGTCCGTGCCGCTGCTCGCTCGGGTGTCCGGGATCGCAGGCTCCCTCGCGGAGAGCATCGTCGCGCATCGGGACCAGAACGGTCCGTTCAAATCCCGCAAGGGACTCAAGGACGTCTCACGATTGGGGCCCAAGGCATTTGAGCAGTGCGCCGGCTTCCTTCGGATCGCCGACGGTGACGACCCCCTCGACGCGTCGAGCGTCCACCCGGAGGCGTATCCGGTGGTTCGCAAGATCGTCGCGAGTGCCGGCGGGGACGTTCGCTCCGTGATCGGAAACTCGCAGGCACTTCGATCGGTCAAGGCGTCCGACTACGTCGACGAGCGATTCGGTCTGCCGACCGTCACCGACATCATCTCCGAGTTGGAGAAGCCTGGACGAGATCCGCGACCCGAGTTCAAGACCGCGACTTTTGCCGCAGGCATCGAAAAGGTCGCGCACCTCAAGCCCGGTATGACGCTCGAAGGTGTGGTCACGAACGTCGCCGCCTTCGGCGCCTTCGTTGACATCGGAGTTCACCAGGACGGTCTGGTTCACGTCTCGGCGATGTCGCACAACTTCGTCAAGGACCCGCGAGAGGTCGTCAAATCGGGTGACGTCGTCAAGGTGAAGGTTCTCGAAGTGGACGAGGCGCGCCAACGCATCGGGTTGACGCTTCGTCTCGACGACGAGGTGGGCGCTCCCCGCAAGTCCGAAGGCCCGCGAGGTGGGCAACCCCAGCGACAGGGCCAGCCTCCACGTCAGGGCCAGGGCCAGGGGCAGCAGCGAGGTGGCGGTGGGCGACAGGGTGGACGCGAGTCGCGTCCGGACAACCGTGCGCCCGTCGCAGGATCGATGGCAGACGCGCTGCGCAAGGCCGGCTTCGGCAAGTAAAGCGGTACGCCGGGTTTTCGAAGTCCGTATCGTCACAATCGAGTCGGTTGTCAGTATGAATCCGATCAAGAATCGGATCATGAATTCGGTGAAGGGAGGACAGTGATGCGGGAGTGGCTCGAGCGAGAGATCATCGCCCATGGCCGATTGCCGCTGCTGTTCTTCCTTCTCGGGTTCCTGTCCGCCTTCCTCTTCATCCGCCTGAGCGTCCGGATGATCCGCGCACAGGTGAAATGGTGGCCGGGCAACATCGCGCCAGGCGGTCAGCACGTGCATCACGTCGTGTTCGGTGTCGTCGCGATGATGATCTCCGGTGGTGCGCTGATCGCGGTCTACGTCGACGGTTCGCAGACCACCGGTGCCGTACTGGCGGCGATCTTCGGTATGGGTGCGGCGTTGGTGCTCGACGAGTTTGCACTGATTTTCTACCTGAAGGACGTGTACTGGGCCGAGCAAGGTCGGACCTCGGTGGATGCGGTCTTCGTTGCGATCGCCGTGACCGGTCTGGTGCTGTTGGGGTTCCGCCCGCTCGAACTGCTCGACGTCGCCGGATTCCGTGAAGAACGAGATCCGTGGATCAAGTTGGTCTTCGTTTTTGTCGCGTTGATCAACTTCGCCCTGGCAGCCATCGTCATTCTCAAGGGGAAGATCTGGACGGGGCTCGTGGGCCTGTTCGTCTTTCCGTTGCTGGTAATCGGTGCAGTTCGCCTGAGCCGGCCGGGTGCGCCGTGGGCACGTTGGCGATACACGCGCAAGCCGAAACGGATGAACCGCGCTCTCGAGCGTGAACGGAAATGGCGTCGGCCCGTCATCCGGGCCAAGATCTACGTTCAGGATCTCATTGCCGGATCACCGAGCGTCGAGCATGCGATGACGGCGGCCGAGCAGGAATTGGACCACACCGTCCACGCGGCTCCGCCACCACCGATTTCCCCGCTGGTGTCCGCGTCTGGCACAATGGACGGGTTGCCTGGACCAGGCAGCAGCACTTGATCTGGGCACGAACCAGACGAGCGCCGTTTCGGGAGACCGAAACGCGTGCCGCTCGGTTCCTCTGCTCCTGCGAAATACAAGGATGACATATGAACACCCTGGACTTCCTGGACAAAAAGTCGCTCCGCGACGACATCCCCGAGTTCCGTCCCGGCGACACGCTCAACGTGAACGTCAAGGTTATCGAAGGCTCCAAGGAGCGCGTGCAGGTCTTCAAGGGCGTCGTTATTCGTCGCCAGGGCGGCGGCGTTCGCGAGACCTTCACCGTCCGTAAGGTCTCCTTCGGCGTCGGCGTCGAGCGCACCTTCCCGGTTCACAGCCCCACGCTGGCCTCCATCGAGGTTCTGACCCGCGGTGACGTCCGTCGCGCCAAGCTGTACTACCTCCGTGAGCTTCGTGGCAAGAAGGCGAAGATCAAGGAAAAGCGCTGATCTTTCCGATGAGCCCGGCACCGCGTACACGCGGTGTCGGGCTAATCTGGTTTCTGTGGCAGATTCTTCGAAGGAGCAGGCATTGTCGTCCGGACCCGAGAATCATGAGGGATCAAGCGGTTCCGAGGAACCGACCTCACATCGGCCGCAGAAGAAACAGCGATCGTTCCTGCGAGAACTCCCTGTTCTGATCGGCGTCGCGCTGGTACTGAGCATCGTTCTTCAGGCATTTGTCTTCAGAGTTTTTCTCATCCCATCCGAGTCGATGGAACCGACACTGCACGGCTGTGCAGGATGTACCGGTGACCGCATCGTGGTGGAGAAGATCGGATACCGCTTCGGCGATCCGGAACCTGGCGACGTCGTCGTCTTCAAAGGACCCGATTCGTGGAACACGAAATATGTGTCCAATCGGTCCGACAACGTTGTCGTCCGCGGCATTCAAGAGGTCGGTTCGTGGGTCGGCCTCGTTCCGCCGGACGAGAACGACTTGGTCAAGCGAGTGATCGCCACCGGCGGCCAGACCGTCGAATGCTGTGACGATCAGGGCCGAGTCCTGGTCGACGGCAAACCACTCGACGAGCCGTACATCAAGATGGACTTCCCGTTCACTCCGGGAACACAAACGTGTGACACCGAACTGAAGTCGGGGCGCTGCTTCGGACCGATCACCGTGCCCGAGGGACACGTATGGGTCATGGGTGACAACCGGAGCAATTCCGCCGATTCGCGGTACCACGTCGACGACGAGTTCCAGGGAACCGTCCCGGTCGACAACATCATCGGTCAAGCGCGATTCATCGTCCTTCCTCCGTCGCGAATGGGTGGCATCGATGCGCCTGATATTCAGGGCAATTGAGTTGTCGGACCGCACACATGGATTCGTTTAGTTCCGAGTAGGCAGAGACAGTGAGTAGTTGGCCCCCTCGCGTTGTCATTCGCAGATCGGCAGGTCTGCGGACGATGGAGTCTGCGTTGGCACGAACCGGACTCGGTCCGGTCGCCGGCGTCGACGAAGCCGGTCGCGGAGCGTGCGCCGGTCCGCTCGTCATTGCAGCGTGCGTCCTGGCACCGAAACCGCAAGCGGCACTGGCGCGTCTGGACGATTCGAAGAAGCTGACCGAACGTGCTCGCGAGGAGCTTTTCCCAGCCATCAAGCGCTTGGCATTGGCGTGGAGTGTCATCGCTGTTCCCGCGGCGGAAGTCGACCAGATCGGTATTCACGTCGCGAACATCGAGGGGATGCGGCGAGCAGTTGCGGGCCTCGACCTCGAACCGGGCTACGTCCTCACCGACGGGTTCCGGGTTCCGGGTTTGACGGCTCCCTCGCTACCGGTCATCGGCGGTGACGGCGCCGCTGCATGTATCGCCGCGGCCAGCGTTCTCGCGAAGGTGACCCGAGATCGCGTGATGACCGAGATGGACGACACTCATCCCGGATACGGCTTCGCGATTCACAAGGGATACAGCACGCCCCTGCACATGGGCGCTCTCGACGAGCTGGGGCCGTGCCCCGAGCACCGCATGACCTATGCCAACGTGGTGGCTGCAGGAGTCCGGTTGGAACAACGTGCAGGCCGTACGGGATGATGGTAGTTCAGACGAACTGGGAGGACTGGCTAAACCGATGAGTGCCGAGGATCTCGAGAAGTACGAAACCGAGATGGAGCTGTCGCTCTACCGCGAATACCGGGACATCGTCGGACAGTTCTCCTACGTCGTGGAGACCGAACGACGTTTCTACCTGGCCAACACGGTTGAGTTGCTGCCCCACAATTCAGACGGGGAGATCTACTTCGAACTGCGGATGTCCGACGCGTGGGTGTGGGACATGTACCGCCCGGCGCGATTCGTGAAGTACGTACGCGTCGTGACGTTCAAGGACGTCAACATCGAAGAGTTGGACAAGCCGGATCTGCGCCTTCCTGACTGACTGTGCCTGCTGCACAGATCTCGACGACGAAGTGCCCCGCCGATATCGGCGGGGCACTTCGTATTTCGCGGAGTTGCGCGGGTCAGTTGCCCTTGACGTTCACGATCTGACGCAGGGTGTGTCGAATCTCGACCAAGTCCTTCGCGTCGTCCATCACGACGTCGATGTCCTTGTACGCACCCGGGATCTCGTCGAGGAACGCCGCGGAGCGCTTGTATTCGATGCCGACCATCGCCTTGTCGAGATCTTCGATGGTGAAGGTCTTGCGTGCCTGGTTACGTCCGTACACCCGACCCGCGCCGTGGGGGCTGGACTTGAACGAGGTCACGTTTCCCTTGCCGACGACTACGTAACTCGCGGTTCCCATCGAACCGGGGATGAGCCCGGGCGTGCCCTCGTCTGCCTTGATCGCACCCTTACGGCTCAACCACACACCGCGACCCATGTGGAACTCCTTCTGGGTGAAGTTGTGGTGGCAGTTGATCCGCTCGATCTCGTCGATGATCGTGCCGTCATCCATGAAGTGCGCGAAGTCCTTCACGACGCGGTCCATCATCTCTTCGCGGTTGAGCAGAGCGAAATGCTGAGCCCAGTTGAGATCGGTGATGTACGAGTCGAATTCGGGTGTCTTCTCGACCAGGTATGCAAGATCCGGATCGGGAAGGTTGATGTACCACCGCTCGCACAAGTCCTTGGCGATCTTGATGTGGTGCTGCGCGAGCTTGTTTCCGATGCCGCGGCTGCCTGAGTGCAGGAACAGCCAGACGCAGTCGCTTTCGTCGATCGTCACTTCGATGAAGTGGTTACCAGAACCCAGCGTTCCGAGCTGAAACCTCCAGTTGTTCTTGAACTTGTCGTAGAAGGGCAGACGATCGCCCGCCATGGTCTCGAGTTCTGCGATGCGGATTTGCGCCGTGTCGCTCAGCGTCTTGTTGTAGACACCTGCCGAGAGTGGAACGGAGCGTTCGATGCTGTGGCGAAGAACGCTCAGGTCGCGGCCTTGAAGGTCGCGTGCGCTGAACTGGGTTTTGACCGCGATCATTCCGCAGCCGATATCGACTCCGACGGCGGCGGGCATGATTGCGCCTTCCGTCGGAATGACCGAACCCACCGTCGCTCCCGCACCGAGGTGCGCATCCGGCATCAATGCCAGATGTGGACGGACAAAAGGCATCTGGGACGTGCGCAGCGCTTGCTCGCGAGTATTCTCGTCGAGTATCGATGCCCAGTTCCACAGCCTCTTGGTGATCTTCTCCATCAGATTTCTCCCACATAGTTCACAGCCGAACCGATCGGTCCGGTGTGTCGTGCAGGAATGACCATGCGCTCCGTCAGTAGTTGTGTGCAACTTCTTTTTCAGGTGCGCAGGCCGTCTGCGAGTTCGTAGATCCGTCCGACGTACTTCTCCTGGAAGGCTTTTCGGGCAGCGTCTGCTTGTTGCCGTTCGCCCATTCTGGAGTAGAGATACTCGAGATGAACCAAGCTCTCGCCGATGTCGACGCGTCGCTGGTCGAGAACCCTCAACTCGTCGACCAGTCGAGCCAGATCCAGTGCGGTGTCCGGTACCTCGTCCATGGTGATCCTCGATGTCCGTGAGTGCTTCCTGATTTCGAGGCTAGCACTCTTCGAACATATTTTCGATACCTGGATGCGTTGGTTACTTCGACAATGTGGCGGTCAGTTGGTCGCTGGCATACGGAATGCTCAGGACCGTGCTGCCGGACATCGGCGCACCAATGGGTGGGTCTGCGGTGCATCGCACGACTATCGCATTACCGTTTTTCACAGTGGGTAGCCGCTGGTAGAGGATGTTGCGGGCGAGGGCTTTCTCTCCTTCCGAGTCGGCCATCACGATCAAGCCGTCGATGGGCTCGAGGATGTCGTAGCGCTCGTTCGGAAGCCAGTCGCCGAACTTGTGTTTCGCTGATGGCCTGTCGAAATTTGGTTGAAGGTCGAGCTTGCTTCAAGAAAGTCGAAATGGGCCGAGCTACCAGCATGCGCTGGTGGCTCGGCCCATCTCCTAATCCGAACTGAGTCAGCTCATGTTTCCGAGTACATTGCCCAGGACGCCGCTGATGACATTGGTCATCGACCCCTGCGGGTCGGTGAGGGAACCGAATACCTGGCCCGATCCGGAGTTGAGTGAGCCGAAGCCCATGTCCTCGAGGCTTCCGGCGCCCGCCTCGACGGGGTTCGGCTGCCGGATGGTGACACACACGCCCATCGGATTGATATTCCAGTTTCCGGCCGCGAGCACTATGTTGGTGCCGGCGCCGCTGTCGTACTGCGTGCCTACGGCCGCGTTATCGGGAACTTTGTAGGTGGTTTCCAGAGCGATGACACCACCGCCCGCCGTGGTCCACCCGCCGCCCTTGGCGACTACGGAGTTGTTGCCGACAACAGCAGTTTTGGTAACGTCATCCCACTGCTGGTCGCCGATAAGCCATTTGACGTTCAGGCGAGCCTTGACCAGCTGGAATCCTGCCGGGTGGAAATCGCGGATCTCGTTGACGAGTGCTCCCGAACCGGAAACCTTGGTGAGGTAGGTGACCGTCTGCCCCGCGGCAACCTTGCCGTCGCCGACAACCTCCTTGCTGAGGGTGTAGGGCGTCCCGAGCGAGCCGGCCCAACTGTCGGTGACCGACTGGTTGAGCGCGCATGCCGGTGCTGCTTGCGCCACCGAGGCTCCAAGTCCAACAGTGACGCCGGCGGCAATGAGGACGAGGGACGTGGTGGTGGCTACTGCGTGGCGTAGTGAGCGGCGGGCCATATAGAACTCCATTCAGCGGGGTGCGTGACGGTTTGAGCAAAACTGTAACTAGTTCTACTGGACTTTCGTCCAAATTGTGGGGATTTCAGAAAATTGTCAGGGTTCGGCCCGCCGTTGGTGTGTCGCGCTGCCGAATTCCACAGGTTCTGAGTTGTGAACAGGTCGGTTTTTGGTGGCTTGGTTTTGTGGTGGTGGGTTGAGGGTGGTGGTTGGGACGCGTTTCGTATGGGGCGGGCGCGCGGTCATGTGAGTGGTGGGGGCTGTGATGGCGAGGAATATGGCGTTGGGAGCTCGGGGCGAGGATGTGGCTGTCGAGTTCCTGATCGATGCGGGTTTGGAGATTGTCGAGCGTAATTGGCGTTGTCGGTACGGCGAGTTGGATGTGATTGCGACATCTGGTGATCGGATTGTGTTCGTGGAGGTGAAGACTCGGTCGGGTGCGGGGTACGGGAGTCCGGCCGAGTCGGTGACGTTCGCGAAGCAGCGTCGGATTCGGGTGTTGGCGATGCAGTGGCTGGCTGATTCGGGTCGGTCGTGGTCGAGGGTGCGTTTCGATGTGGTGGCGGTGTTGATCGGTCGCGACGGTGAGCCTTCGGTCGAGCATTTTGTGGATGCGTTCTGATGGCGTTGGGGCGGGCGCATTCTGTTGCGGTCAGTGGTGTGGACGGGCAGATCGTGGAGATCGAGGCGGATATAGGGCGCGGGTTGCCGGCGGTGCATTTGGTGGGGCTACCTGATACGGCGTTGCACGAGTCGCGTGATCGGATTCGGGCGGCGGTGACTAATTCCGGTGAGGAGTGGCCGGACAGCAAGGTGATTTTGGCGCTGTCGCCGGCGACGTTGCCGAAGGTGGGGAGTGTTTACGATTTGGCTCTGTCGTTGTCGGTTCTCGATGCGGCGAAGAAGTTGCCGCGGAAGTTGTTGCGGGAGACTGTCTTTTTGGGGGAATTGGCGCTCGACGGTCGTCTGCGGACGGTGCGTGGTGTGTTGCCTGCGGTGCTTGCGGCGAAGCGGGCGGGGTGGGGGACCGTGGTGGTTCCGGCTCGGGCGTTGGCAGAGGCGGGCCTGGTGAAGGGGATCGAGGTGTTGGGCGCCGATGATTTGTCTGCGGTGATCGGGTGGTTGCGTGGTGAGTTGGCGTTGGCTGTTCCTGATGTTTTCGAGCGTGCTGATGCGGTGACGGTGCGGGATTTGAGTGAGGTTGTCGGGCAGACGGATGCTCGGTGGGCGATCGAGGTTGCTGCGGCGGGTGCGCATCATTTGATGTTGACGGGTCCGCCGGGGATCGGGAAAACGATGTTGGCGCAGAGGCTTCCGGGGATTCTTCCGCCGTTGACGGAGGGGGAGTCGTTGGAGGTGACGGCGATTCATTCGGTGGCGGGGGTGTTGCCGGAGGATCGGCCGTTGATCGACATGCCGCCTTTCATTGCGCCGCATCACAGTTCGTCGGTCAGCTCGCTGGTGGGTGGTGGTAGTGGGATGGCTCGTCCGGGTGCGGTCAGCCGGGCCCATCGCGGCGTGCTGTTTCTCGACGAATGTGCGGAGATCGGGGTGAAAGTGCTCGAAGCGCTGCGTACGCCACTCGAAGACGGTGAGGTGAGAATTGCCAGGCGGGACGGAGTTGCGCGTTACCCGGCTCGATTCCAGCTCATCCTGGCCGCGAATCCGTGCCCGTGCGCGCCGCCCCGAGACGCGGATTGCGTCTGTGCACCGGCGGCACGTCGCCGATACCTGGGTAAATTGTCCGGCCCGTTGTTGGACCGAGTCGACATCAGGGTCCGGATGCAGGCCGTTGCAACCGGAGCGCTGATCGACGAAGTGGGGGAAAGCACCCGCGATGTTCGTGCGCGCGTGGCGGCAGCGCGAGACACCGCAGCCCAGCGGTGGAGCGAGTACGGGTGGCGAACCAACGCGGAAGTGCCAGGACCGGCGCTGAGGCAGAAGTTCAGACTCTCGCGTGCCGCGTTGGCGCCGGTGGAACGGGCGCTGCGTAAAGGGGTGATCACTGCTCGTGGAGCGGACCGAGCGTTGCGGGTTGCCTGGAGCGTCGCTGATCTGGCAGGCGAGGCGATGCCCGGTCCAGATCAAGTTGTCACCGCACTCGACTTCCGAGACAGGGGATTCCAATGACTGCACACGACCCACGACTACTTGCCTCGGCATATCTTTCCCGCGTCGTGCAGGGTCCCAGCGCGTATATGTCGATGTTGATCGACGAGCTCGGGATCGAAGCAACTGCGAGGGCTGTCCGCAACGGCGATCTGCCACCCGCGATCGAGGAGAAGACGCGAGCTCGCGCTCACATCGATACGGCCCAGCGAGACCTCGATCTGATGGAGGCGATGGGTGGCAGGCTCGTAACGCCGAACTGCGCCGATTGGCCGGCGTGGCGGATGCTCTCCTTCGACGGACTCGATGCCTCCGGCGGCGAGATCGCGCCATTTGTGTTGTGGGTGTTGGGGTCTGGGGATCTGGTAGATCTTACGGAGAGATCCGTCGCGATTGTCGGCACGCGGGCATCGACTGCGTACGGCGAACACGTGACGGCAGAGATTGCCGGTGATCTGGCTGTCGACGGATGGACCGTGACCTCGGGAGCGGCCTTCGGGATCGACGGGGCCGCGCATCGGGCTGCATTGGGCGTAGGGGGAACCACAATGGCCGTCTTGGCCTGTGGCGTGGATCGGGCGTATCCGTCGGGGCATGCGCGACTACTCAAGCAGATAGCGAATTCGGGTGCAGTGATAAGTGAGTATCCACCGGGGACCACACCTGCAAAGTTTCGGTTCCTGGCGAGGAATCGACTGGTAGCTGCGTTGTCGGACGGCGTAGTGGTGGTCGAGGCCGGATGGCGCAGTGGGGCACGCAATACCGCCAATTGGGCTCGAAAACTAGGCCGTCCCGTCATGGCGGTGCCCGGACCGGTGACCTCGGCGTCGTCGACCGGATGCCACCGAATGATTCGCGAAGGTGAAGCCCAACTCGTCTCCAACGCCGTGGACGTAGTCGAAGCGTCGGGTCCGTTCGGTGTGGGTGATTCCGCGGAGGATGTCGCCGCGACGCGTGACATCGACGCATTGCGAGGCAATTCTCGATTGGTATACGAAGCTTTGCCGGGAACAGGTTCACGTAGTACGCGTGAGCTGTCCGAGGAATCGGGATTGCTCATAGCGCAGGTTCGTGCAACTCTTCCTCTGCTCGAACTCGAGGGGTTTGCGAGTTCTGATTCGAGTGGATGGTTTCGGACGCGGTAGCGCGTGAACTTCATTGTGCTCTTCCTGTGGGCAGGTGGCGATGCTCACTAACTGTTCCTGCGACTGCGAAACGCGAATACCCTCGCGATGCTGGTAATTGCACGTCAGGGCTGTTTTTCGAGAACTTGCTCGGCCGTGTGCAGCGTTTTTCTCGACCCAGCTTTGCAGACCTGGCCGTGAATTTAACGGGCCTCAGGAAAGTCTCAGGTCAATGTGCTTAGAAGTCTGATTAGTCCGGATCCCCTGAGTGCGGGTATTGATTGGTGTCGTTAACCTGCTGCTAATTCGGACCATTGAGTCTGTTCGGAAATGGCAGAGGTTTTCGGACTTCTTTTGTTCATCAACGCTCTATCTGTGTATTGTGAAGGAGAATTGAATCGATCATTGAAAGAGGAGTGCAATGGCTGAGAAGCTGATTCGGCAACTCATCGACGACCTTGACGGTAAGCCGATTGACGATGGATTCGGTGATCGAATTGAGTTCTCTTACCAGGGAACGGATTACGTGATCGATCTGCGCGCCACCAATGCGGAGAAGTTCGACGCTGCGGTGAAGCCGTTCGTCGAGGCAGCTGCGAAGGTGAGCGGAAAGCGCGGCAAGAAGGCTCAGTCTGCATCTCCGCAGGCCACGTCGGGTTCCGGACGCTCCAAGGAGACTCTCCAGGCCATTCGTGACTGGGCGGGTAAGAACGGTTACGAAGTTGCTCCGCGCGGGCGTATCAAAGCGGAAATCATCGACGCTTTCGATGCTGCACACTAGGTTGAATTAAATACCTCCTCTGGCTCCTGGCGAACCTCGCCAGGAGCCAGAGGCGTATTTTACTGTCGCTTTGCTAATTTCTCCGATAGCGATGTCCGGCCTGATCATCGGCTGGTTCGTGAGCCGATAATTTGGCTGCCATCACATTTACCGGGCAGATTGGTCGGTTTATTTCGTTGCGTGGCCTGACCCGTTGGCGCGCTGGACGGATTCACCGTGTAGGCATTTTTCCCGTGCGCTGTAATTGTCGTGTAGGTTAGTTAGGTAACACTAACTTTCGGAAGGATCTTTCTGTGGCCAAGCCGACAACTGCATTGACGGTTCTGAGGACCGAACAATTGACTCCCCATATGGTGCGAGTGTTTCTCGGGGGACCGAGCTTCGAGACGTTCACTCCCAGCGAATACAGCGATTCCTATGTAAAGATCGAATTCGGCACGCCTGATCAGCCGATACTGCGTACCTACACGATTCGTTCGTACGATCTCGAGGCCGAAGAGATTGCAATCGATTTTGTCGTCCACGGTGACATGGGAGTTGCAGGCCCGTGGGCCGCGTCAGTTCAACCGGGCGCTGAGATTACCCTGCGTGGACCCGGTGGCGCGTTTTCGCCGTCGCCATCCGCTGATTGGTATCTCTTCGTCGGAGACGAGACCGCAATACCTGCTATTGCTGCGTCGATAGCGAGATTGGCGCCGGATGCGGTCGGCTACACCGTCGTCGAAGTCGGTGGATCAGAAGACGAAATCGCACTCGATGCTCCAGAAGGTATCGCGGTGACCTGGCTACATCGCGGAGCGTCATCCGACGCGGTGGGTGAAGAGTTGGCGGGTGACAACGCGCCAGTCGTCGCCGCGGTCAAGGCGCTCGAGTGGCTACCGGGCGAGCCGCACGTATTCATTCACGGTGAAGCACAAGCCGTCATGCATAACCTCCGGCCGTACATTCGCAAGGAACGAAAAGTCCCGGCGTCGGCCGCTTCTATTTCCGGTTACTGGCGTCGTGGTCGCACCGAAGAAGGCTTCCGCGTCTGGAAGTCCGAACTCGCTGCGGTCGAAAGCTAACTCGCTGCGGCCTTGCCGCGCGTCAGCAACACGAGCGCAACGGCCGCGAGAACTCCGAAGGTGGGAATTGCAATTGCCATCGGAACTGCCGTGTCTTCTCCCGCAATTCCCACCAACGGCGAAACCAGCGCCGCCAAGCCGAACTGGCCCGCTCCCATCAGGGCTGAACCGGTTCCTGCTGCGTTGGTGACCTCCCCTTGGGCGAGAGCGGTCGCATTACCCATGATGAACCCGATGCTCGAAACTGCCACGAACAGCGGAACCAAGATCAACCAGGTATTCGTGGAACTGAAAATTACGCTGGTGCAGAGTAATACGGCGCCGCCAGCGAGGAGCAGGCACACCCCGAACCGCAGTAGGGTACGAGCTCCGACGCGACCGAGCAGGCGAGTGGTGATCATCGCTGCCGCGACCATTCCGGTGGCGTTCACTGCGAACACGATCGAGAATTGTGACGGACTCAGCCCGAGGACATTCTGAACGACGAACGGCGACGCGGAGATGTACGCGAACAGAGCGCCGAATCCGAAGACGAATGCGAGCGCATATCCGAGGTAATGCTGATTTCGGACGACGTATCTCAGATTCGAGATCAGTGACTTCAATCCACCGCCGTGGCGTCGCTCGGGTGGGAGTGTCTCGGGAACAAGCAAAACGACACCAGCCACCATCACGGCGCCCGCGACCGCCAGGACCCAGAAGATTCCGCGCCACCCGACGGGGCCGAGAAGTGCGCCGCCGATCAGTGGTGCGACCACCGGAGCGATACCGCCGATGATCATCATGATGCTGAAGAGCTTCGCTGCGTCGTCCCCACGCGCCCGGTCGGCAATACAAGCACGGGCCAAGACGATGGCAGCGCCTCCACTCAATCCCTGGACGAGACGGGCGCCGATGAGAAACTCGATGTTCGGCGCCACCGCGCATGCCGCACCGCTCAGCGCTGTGATGATCGTTGCGGCAAGCAGTATTCGCCGCCTCCCCAGCCCGTCGGAGATCGGACCGATGATCAGCTGGCCGATTCCGAGGCCGGCCATGAACGTAGTCAGCGTCAGCTGAACGCTGGCCGCAGTAGTGTCGAGTGCATCCGCCATCAAAGGTAGGCCGGGCAGGTACATGTCGATGGACAGTGGAGCGATTGCGGAAATCAGTGCCAGTACACACAACATCTTCAGAGGAATTGCTCGATTCACCGATCAACCCTATCGGCGAGGCAGCTTGCAGTTTCAATCGCGGCGGGCGAGCGTGTGTTCATGACTGACGCATTGTCGGCGAGCTTGAGTGTTCACCTCGATGCCTACGCCGAGCACCTTCGACTGAGCCGAGGGCGGTCGGAACACACGATCCGCGCTTACGTCGGTGACGCGCGGGCATTGCTGACCCATTTCGCTGCCGGTTCGGAGACTGCAGATCTCGATGGCTTCGACCTAGGAGTCATGCGCTCGTGGTTGGCTGCCCAGAACGCCGTGGGAACGGCCCGGACGACGGTAGCTCGACGGGCGTCGTCGGCGCGCGGTTTCACGGCGTGGCTCGCGCAGACGGGACGCATTCCCGTCGACCCCGGTACACGTCTGGCAGCTCCACCTGCTCGCCGCACGCTGCCGACGGTGCTGCGCCAGAGTCAGGCGATCGACGCAATGGATGCGGCGGAAAGCGGTGCGCAGCAACAAGAGCCGCTCGCCCTGCGGGACCGACTGATCGTGGAATTGTTGTATTCCACCGGAATTCGCGTCGGCGAGTTGTGTGGACTGGACGTCGAGTCGGTCGACGCCGATCGACGCCTGCTGCGTGTGCTCGGCAAGGGAAACAAGGAGCGATCGGTGCCCTACGGCCTGCCCGCAGAATCGGCACTGAACGGATGGTTGGAGCACGGAAGACCCGCACTGAGTTCGGATCGGTCTGGGCGGGCGTTGCTCCTCGGCGTTCGAGGCGGTCGGCTCGATCAGCGTCAGGCGCGTTCGGTAGTCCACGAAACCATGGCTGCAATTCCAGGGGCTCCCGACATGGGTCCGCACGGGCTCCGGCACTCGGCTGCGACACATTTGCTGGAAGGCGGCGCAGACCTTCGTGTGGTGCAAGAACTTCTCGGGCACGCGAGTCTGGCGACTACTCAGCTGTACACGCATGTATCGGTCGAACGGCTCCGATCCGTCCACGATCAGGCCCATCCACGCGCCTAGATTGTGACGCGGCGCGAGTTCTCGGCAGGTGTTTGGTAGCGTCGCAGGTCGGAAGAGTGAACAATCGGCAAAGTTCGATCGTCGTGTCAAGGCACTCGATTACATGCGATATCCGGGGGATTCGTGAACCGCCAAGATGTAAAGCACCCGCCGAACAGTGGCCAACCGGCCTGGCTGTCCGAAGCGCCGCAACCGGCTCCTGTGCCGATGCCGACGCCAGAGCCTGTGGCGCGACCGCAAGAGGCCTGGACCGCGCCACCGCCGCCGTCGAGCCAGCAGCAGGTGACAAACCAGGATCTGGTTGCCGAAGCTTTACTGAAACGCCCAAAACGGACGCCGCGTGGCGGCTGGCGTAGAGGATTGCATCGTGCGACCGCAGGTGTGGTCAATCTGGGGGATTCGACCAACGAACAGCGCAACCGTGCACTGGTCGCCCGAATCGAGCAGCCGATTCGCAACGACTACCGAATCGCTTTGCTCTCGCTCAAAGGTGGCGTCGGCAAGACAACCGTCACGGTCGGACTCGGTGCGACGTTTGCTTCGCTTCGTGGCGACTGCGTCGTGGCGGTCGATGCCAATCCCGACTTCGGAACGTTGGCGCAACGTGTTCCGCTGCAGACAAATTCGACAGTCCGTGATCTGATCGCCGCGAGGCCGGACATAAAGAGCTATTCGGACGTACGCGCGCACACATCTCAGTCGCCGAGTCGTCTCGAGGTACTGGCCAGTGAGCAGGACCCGGCGATTTCGGAGGCGTTCAGCGAGGATGACTATCGCCAGGTCATCGACATCTTGCAGGTCTACTACAACATCATCCTCACCGATTGCGGTACCGGGATCATGCACTCGGCGATGAACGGAGTTCTCGATCTTGCCAATTCGTTGGTTCTCGTCAGTTCTCCGGCAATCGACGGGGCACGAAGCGCAGCGGCAACACTCGATTGGCTTCAGTTGCATGGATACGGTCATCTGGTCGAACGGACCGTCGTCGTGATCAGCGCCGCCAGACCAGGGTCGAGCGTGATCGACATGGACGCGTTGGTGGACTACTTCATGCGTCGATGCCGCGCCGTCGAGGTCATTCCTTTCGACGAGCATCTCGCGGAGGGATCGGTGATGGATCTCGAGTTGATGCGACCGGCCACCAGGCGAGCTTTCATGGAACTGGCAGCGATGGTTGCCGACGATTTCGCGGACGCTGTGGGTCGGCACGCCGTTTCCGAGTGGCACTGACTCAACCCCCCGCCAGACTCAACCCCCGGTCAGTGGCTTGAGCCTGAGCGGTTGCGACCGAACGAGTCCGAGTGGATCGAGATACTCGCGCCCTCTGCGCAGGCCCCAGTGCAAACATGCGGCGACGACGCACCCGTCGTGCCCGGATTCGAGGGTGCCGATCACCGCCCCGGCCGCGATGCGTTCGCCTGCTCGAACGCCGGCCACGACGGGTTCGTAGGTCGTACGTAGGCCGCCGTCGTGATCAATCGATACCGCCGGCTTTCCCGCGACGACTCCCGCGAACGCCACAATGCCGTCGCCGGCCGCGAGGACGGATTGACGGGGACTGCCGCTTAGATCGACACCGCGATGACCAGGAAGCCAATTCTGGGCCGGTCGGTCGAAAGCGCGTTCCACGTGCGGCCGGGGAGCGAGCGGCCAATCGAAACGCGCCTCTGCCGACGCCGTACCTACGGCTACACAGCAGAAAATCACGGCGACGACCACTCCTCGTCGGGCTCCGCTCAACATCGTCATTGCTTGATCTTCCGCGGAGTCGCGCGCGCTTCAATGCAGATCGGACGGGTAATCCACAGGATGTTCGCCGATCCACAACCGCCGGTTCGGTCCGTTGCTTCCGGGGTGGTTATGGCATCGGGGGACGAGGACGTACACTTGTCGAGCGGTCTGTGCTCGCACAGTCCGACTTCGCGCGCCCGCGCACGTTTTCCGGCCTCGGCTGGTCCTGGTTCTCACGAAACAGGTCCGACGGCCGTGCGGGTGCCAGGGCAGGGATCACCCGATCGCCTGCATCAACCGGATTGAAAGTTTGAGGTACACAGCCATGGCTGTCGTAACCATGAAGCAGATGCTCGATAGTGGAACCCACTTCGGACATCAGACCCGTCGCTGGAACCCGAAGATGAAGCGATTCATCTTGACCGACCGCAACGGCATCTACATCATCGACCTCCAGCAGACGCTGACGTACATCGACAAGGCGTACGAGTTCGTCAAGGAGACCGTTGCCCACGGCGGCACCGTTCTCTTCGTCGGCACCAAGAAGCAGGCGCAGGAGTCCATCGCTTCCGAAGCGACTCGCGTCGGAATGCCCTACGTCAACCAGCGTTGGCTCGGCGGCATGCTCACCAACTTCACCACCGTCCACAAGCGTCTGCTTCGCCTCAAGGAGCTCGAGGCAATGGAGCAGACCGGTGGATTCGAAGGTCGCACCAAGAAGGAAATCCTCATGCTCACGCGTGAGATGACCAAGCTGGATCGCACCCTCGGTGGTATCCGCGACATGGCCAAGGTTCCTTCCGCGGTGTGGATCGTCGACACCAACAAGGAGCACCTGGCAGTTGCCGAGGCTCGCAAGCTGAACATCCCGGTCATCGCGATCCTGGACACCAACTGCGACCCCGACCTCGTCGACTACCCGATCCCGGGCAACGACGACGCCATCCGTTCCGCAGCACTGCTGACCAAGGTTGTCGCTTCCGCGGTTGCCGAGGGTGTGCAGGCACGTGCAGGACTGAGCGCCGACAAGGACGCGAAGCCCGAAGCCGGCGCGGGCGAGCCCCTCGCCGAGTGGGAGCAGGAACTGCTCTCGCAGGCAGCTCCGGCCGCAGAGGCTGAGGCAGCTCCGGCTGCAGAGGCTGAGGCAGCTCCGGCTGCAGAGGCTGAGGCAGCCCCCGCCGCAGAGGCACCGGCCACCGAGGCCTGATTCGTTGAAACCGGCCCTGACCAAGAGTTCTTTTGGTCAGGGCCGTTTCACCGTTAGGCCCGAGCATCACCGTCAGGCCGTGCTTCACCGTTAGTCCTAGGTCCGAAACAGACACATGAGGAGGCTCGCTAATCATGGCGAACTACACCGCCGCTGACGTCAAGCGGCTCCGTGAGCTCACCGGCTCCGGAATGATGGCATGTAAGAACGCACTCGCAGATGCAGACGGCGATTTCGACAAGGCCGTCGAGCAGCTGCGCATCAAGGGCGCGAAGGATGTCGGAAAGCGCGCAGAGCGCACCACCGCTGAGGGTCTCGTCGTCGCCAAGGACGGCGTCATGATCGAGATCAACTGCGAGACCGACTTCGTCGCCAAGAACGACGAGTTCATCAAGCTGGCCGACTCCATCGTGACCGTCGCTGCCGCTGGCAAGCCCGCCGACCTCGACGCTCTCAAGGCGCTCGAGCTCGACGGCAAGACCATCGACACCGTCATCCAGGAGCAGTCCGCGAAGATCGGCGAGAAGCTCGAGCTGAGCCGCGTCGCTTCCTTCGACGGCCCCGTTGCCGTGTACCTGCACAAGCGCAGTGCCGACCTGCCGCCGGCCGTCGGCGTGCTCGTCGAGTACACCGGTGAAGGCGATGCCGCAGCCGAGGCTGCTCGCGCAGCTGCAATGCAGGTCGCTGCACTCAAGGCCAAGTACGTCACGCGTGACGAGGTCCCCGCGGAGATCGTCGCTTCCGAGCGCCACATCGCCGAAGAGACCGCTCGCGCGGAGGGCAAGCCCGAGCAGGCTCTGCCGAAGATCATCGAAGGCCGCGTCAACGGCTACTTCAAGGACGTCGTGCTGACCGAGCAGTCTTCGGTTCAGGACTCCAAGAAGACCGTCAAGGCGATCCTCGACGAGGCCGGCGTGACCATCAAGCGCTTCGTGCGTTTCGAGGTCGGCGCCTCCGCTTAATCGGAGCCCGTACACATGGACCCCGCCAGAAGAGCATTTGCTCTACCGGCGGGGTCTACGTGTACCTGGGGCCTCCGATGAGGCAGGATGGGAGTGCCTTGGGACTAGTCCCGAGGGCTTTCTGTGTCACCGTCTCCGATTCGGTGACAGAAGAAGAACGAAGGACCCACAGGGTCTTGTATCGAACTGAGGAGAACAATGTCCGAACCTGCCAACGAACGTCCAGGATTCAAGCGGGTCCTGCTCAAACTCGGCGGCGAAATGTTCGGAGGCGGCAAAGTCGGTCTCGATCCCGATGTGGTCACCAAGGTGGCTGAGCAGATCGCAGAGGTCGTTCGATCAGGCGTACAAGTTGCAGTGGTCATCGGCGGCGGAAACTTCTTCCGCGGAGCGGAACTGCAGCAGCGTGGCCTCGATCGCGCGCGCTCCGACTACATGGGCATGCTCGGCACCGTCATGAACTGCCTCGCTCTGCAGGATTTCCTGGAGAAGGCCGGCGTCGATTCTCGTGTGCAGACGGCCATCACCATGGGACAGGTCGCCGAGCCGTACCTTCCCCTTCGTGCACGTAGGCACCTCGAGAAGGGGCGCGTGGTCATCTTCGGTGCCGGGATGGGTATGCCGTACTTCTCCACCGACACCACTGCTGCGCAGCGCGCGCTGGAGATCGGTGCCGAGGTAGTCCTGATGGCCAAGGCTGTCGACGGCGTCTACTCGGCTGACCCGCGTATCGACCCGGACGCGACGATGTACGAACAGATCACGCACCGCGAGGTCATCGAACGTGAGCTCAAGGTCGCAGACGCAACGGCGTTCAGCCTTTGCATGGACAACTCGATGCCGATGATGGTGTTCAACCTCCTCACCGAAGGAAACATCGCTCGCGCGGTGTCCGGTGAGAAGATCGGCACCCTGATCAAGTCGTGAGTGACACCCAAAAAATGATGCAGACAACATGGAGGAACAGCCGTGATCGATGAAGCGCTCTTCGAGGCAGAAGAGAAGATGGAAAAGGCTGTCACGGTAGCCAAGGACGATCTCGGCTCGGTTCGCACCGGACGCGCCAACCCCGGTATGTTCTCGCGCATCGTGATCGACTACTACGGTTCGATCACGCCGATCACGCAGCTCGCGAGCATCAACGTCCCCGAGGCCCGCATGGTCATCGTCAAGCCGTACGAGGCTTCACAGCTCAACGCGATCGAGACGGCGATCCGCAACTCGGATCTCGGTGTGAACCCGTCCAACGACGGCAGCATCATCCGCATCTCGGTTCCGCAGCTCACGGAGGAGCGTCGTCGCGAACTGGTGAAGCAGGCCAAGTCCAAGGGCGAGGACTCGAAGGTTACGCTGCGCAACATCCGCCGCAAGGCGATGGACGAACTCGGCCGGATCCAGAAGGACGGCGAAGCCGGCGAGGACGAGGTCGGTCGCGCAGAGAAAGAACTCGACAAGACCACGGCGAAGTACGTGCACACGGTCGAGGAACTCGTCAAGCACAAGGAAGCAGAGTTGATGGAGGTATAGCCTCCTCGTTTGCAGTGTTTGTCGTCGGGAGTAGATCAGGGAGTCTGGGTGCACGCACAAGAGGGAACCGCCGGTGGTCCCGTCACGGACGGGCCTACGGGCGGCGCTGAGGGCGCGCAACCGCCGAAGTCGAAGGCGGGCAGGAACCTACCTGCCGCCATCGGCGTCGGAGCTGGTCTCGGCGCCCTGGTCATCGGCACTTTGATCTTCCTCCCCCCGGGGTGGATCGCTGTCGTCGCGATCGCGATGTTCATCGCAACGTGGGAGGTCACCACGCGGCTTCGGGAAGCCGACATCGAGGTGCCGCGAATTCCGCTTCTCGTCGGAGGGCAAGCCACGATCTGGCTCGGCTGGCCGTGGGGACCGGTCGGGGTGCTCAGCGGATTCACCGCGACTGTCCTGGTGTGCATGGTGTGGCGGTTGTTCGACCACGGGCTCAAGGCGACCCCGAAGAACTTCCTCAGAGACACCTCCATCACGGTGTTCGTTCTGGCGTGGATTCCACTTTTGGCGTCATTCGGCGCATTGATGGTGCTCGAAGACGACGGCCCGGGCCGCGTTTTCGTCCTGATGATCGGTGTCGTGTGCTCCGACATCGGTGGTTACGCGGCCGGAGTGCTGTTCGGGAAGCACCCGATGGTGCCCGCTGTGAGCCCGAAGAAGTCCTGGGAGGGATTCGTCGGCTCCCTCATTTTCTGCGTTATCGGCAGTTTGCTTTCGGTGACGTTGATCCTCGACGCGAACTCGATGATCGGCGTCCTGCTCGGTGTCGTGCTGGTGGTCGTCGCGACGGTCGGTGACCTGATCGAATCGCAGATCAAGCGTGAACTCGGCATCAAGGACATGGGAACCTTGCTTCCCGGCCACGGCGGAATCATGGATCGCCTGGATTCGCTCCTGCCGTCGGCATTTGTAACCTGGCTGATTCTGTACGCACTCGTCTGATTTCTCGTGCGTGATTTCTTCTCGGGCCGTTCCAAGCCCATCCCCAGTCCGAACATCTGGCACTGGCCGGACGTCTACGAGGTCGAGAACCGCGCACAGGACGTCGACGGTTCCATCTGGGCCGCGATGCGAGCCCAGGTCGACTGGTCTGGACGCGACGTCGTCGACGTCGGCTGTGGGGCGGGGTTCCATCTACCGGAGTTCGCTCGTACCGCCCGTCGTGTTGTCGGAGTGGAGCCGCACGCACCGCTGGTGAAGGCCGCGCGGGAACGAACCAGCGATTCGGCGTCGATCGACGTAGTCCAGGGTTCAGCGGAGTCCACGGGTCTGGTGGATGCTTCAGTCGATCTCGTTCATGCCCGTACGGCGTACTTTTTCGGCAAAGGCTGCGGCCCGGGAATTCGTGAGGCCATGCGCATCCTGAGGCCCGGGGGAGCCCTGCTGATCGTGGATCTCGATGTGAGCGCCGACCCGTACGGAGAGTGGATGAGGGCGGATCTGCCCAAATACGATCCCGCGGCGGTCGAAGGATTCTTCGAGGCTCAAGGGTTCTCGCTCACGCGTGTCGACGCCCGGTGGGAGTTCGAGAATCGAGACGACTTGCGGCGAGTACTCGGGATCGAGTTCACCGAGAAGACCGCCGAGCGTGCGTTCTCGCAGGTGACGGGATTGGCCTTTGCGGTGCGATACCGGATCCATGTTCGATTCAAACCGCGGTCACTCGAACTGGCGTGATGGCGAGCTCGAAAGACGAACGTCAGGCGCTCCGACTTGAGCGCCTGACGTTTTCTGTACCGATTCAGTAGCAAAACAATTAGTGATCGGTGGGGATGTGGAACAGGGTTGCAAGCTTGTGAATCTTCTTTGCCTTGGCGAGTTTGGGCAGGTCACTGCCGTCGCGTACGCGTGAGCCGTCTTCACCGAGATCGTCGATGACGTTCTGAGCCCAAATCGCGTCGGCCACGGACGGACTCAGGCCCGCGTTGACGGGGGCAGTCTGCGCGGTGGTCATGCAGAGCTTGCCTGCCATGCCGAGTGACAACGTGATCGCACAGTCTCGGGCGAGCAGATCCAGATCGGGGCCGAGCGTTGGACCGTCGATCGGCGGAGCGATACGAGCCGCGCGGCTGGCGATCGTGAGCCGCGAACGCGGGTACGACATCGAGGTGGGCGAGTCGTCCATCCCGGTGTCGCGACGAAAGTCTCCGCTGCCGAATGCAAGACGGAAGATTCCGTCGGTGCGTGCGATCTCGGGCGCAGCTTCGAGCCCCACCGCGGATTCGACGAGAGCAAGAATCTTGGTGCCCTCGGGAAGTCGCTCGGCAGTGGCGTCGGCCTGCTGGCCGCTCTCGGTCTTCGCGAGCATGACACCCTCGAGTCCGGGGAGGCCCGCGAGTGCGGCCAGATCCTCTTCCCAGAACGGTGTCGTGGCGTCGTTGATCCGAACCCAGGCGTGATTGTGTTCGCTCAGGAATGCGGCGACATCGCGGCGGGCGGCCGGTTTGTTGGGTGCGGTGACGGCATCCTCGAGGTCGAGAATGACGGCGTCGGCCGCACTCGCGAGGGCGGCGTCGAAGGTGTCCGGTTTGGACGCGGGGACGAGGAGCCAGGATCTTGCCTGCTGCGGGGCAATTCGCGAGGTCACAGGTCTCTCCATGTGAGTAGTCACATCAGGGCCTTTCCGGTGATTTCCACGACATCAATGATGCCTGCTGGCCCGTCGATCGACCCAATTGCGTAACTAGATTTCAGTCACATCTGCCGCTTCGCTGCGCGCCGGATCTGAATGATGCGAACCCCGCCTGCCAACGCCATGATCAATGCGCCCGCGATCGCGGAGAGCAGGATCGTGATTCCGAGCGGAAAGTCGATTTGCCAGGCCAGGATCTTGACGGAGACGCTCTCGAGGTTCTGCAAGATGAACACCAGCAGCAAGACCAGCACGATTGCGCCGATGACCAGGCCAACCCACGTCGTCGCAGCCCTGGTTCGGTCGGTAACCGCGGTTCCTGCCGGCGTCGGTTCAGGCGTCGGGTTCGGTTCGGGATCGTGTTCTTCGACTGCCTTGTCCTCGCCAACTTTCGGAAGTTCCGGGTCGGGACCGAAACCGTCGGCAGGGCCGTACACGGGGGAGTTCGACGGATCCTCTGGTGTGGTTGACATGACATGATCATCACGCAACCTGCGCGAAGTTGCACGGGTAATCCGGCCACAATCGGGTGGCAGTGGGGTAGCACCCCAAAACAATGGGACAATGGTGTAACTATGGCTGCCTCTCTTCCCCTCGTTTTCACTGCACCCAAGCGCGGAATGCCTCCACGGCACCTCGCCGATCTCGATTCCGCCGAGCGCAAAGAAGCGGTGAAAGAGCTCGGCCTTCCGGCTTTCCGGGCCGATCAGCTGGCGCGTCAGTACTACGCGCGGCTCGAAGCAGATCCGGAAAAGATGACCGACCTCCCCGCATCGGTGCGCGAAAAAGTGGGGGAGTCGCTCTTCCCGACTTTGCTGACGCCGATCAAGCATCTCGCGTGCGATTCGGGCGACACACGCAAGACCCTGTGGAAGGCACATGACGGAACGCTGCTCGAGAGTGTCCTGATGCGCTATCCAGATCGGGCGACACTCTGCATATCGAGTCAGGCAGGCTGCGGAATGGCCTGCCCGTTCTGTGCGACGGGTCAGGGCGGCCTCGACCGCAACCTCTCGACTGCCGAGATCGTGGATCAGGTTCGCGAGGCAGCAGCAGCCATGCGCGACGGTGAAATAGCCGGTGGCCCCGGACGCCTCTCGAACGTCGTGTTCATGGGCATGGGCGAGCCGTTGGCGAACTACAAGCGTGTGGTCGCGGCGGTACGACGCATCACCTCGCCCGCACCGGACGGACTCGGCCTGTCGCAGCGGTCGGTCACGGTCTCGACCGTCGGTCTCGCTCCCGCTATCCGCAAGCTCGCCGACGAAGGCCTGAGCGTCACTCTGGCGGTATCGCTGCACACGCCGGACGACGAACTGCGCGACACCCTTGTGCCGGTCAACAATCGTTGGTCCGTGTCGGAGGTGCTCCAAGCCGCGCGTTACTACGCAGACAAGACCGGCCGCCGTGTGTCCATCGAGTACGCGATGATCAAGAACGTCAACGATCAGCCGTGGCGCGCGGACATGTTGGGCAAGAAACTGAAGAAGGCACTCGGCGGGTTGGTGCACGTCAACCTGATTCCGCTCAACCCGACTCCCGGCAGTGAATGGGACGCGAGCCCGAAGGACGTCGAGCGTGAGTTCGTGCGTCGCGTCATCGCTCAGGGTGTCTCGTGCACGGTGCGTGACACGCGCGGCCAGGAAATTGCCGCAGCCTGTGGTCAGTTGGCCGCCGAGAACTGAGACG
Organism: Rhodococcus sp. IEGM 1318; assembly: GCF_033142465.1. Classification (NCBI taxonomy): domain Bacteria; kingdom Bacillati; phylum Actinomycetota; class Actinomycetes; order Mycobacteriales; family Nocardiaceae; genus Rhodococcus; species Rhodococcus sp. IEGM 1318. The sequence goes on along the minus strand of NZ_JAWLSC010000008.1, from coordinate 203,803 downwards.
CTCCGGGCCTGAAACAGACACAGAGAAGGGCGCCACGACCTTTAGGTGGGGGTGGGCGTGGCTGTGTTTGGTTTTAATCGGTTGTGTGTGGACCGCCGGCGGGGGCGGTTGAAGCATTGGCGGGCCACCATTTATATTAACAATCCGGCGG
>NZ_JAWLSC010000008.1:0-203642 GCF_033142465.1 Rhodococcus sp. IEGM 1318 | reverse complement strand
GCGGGGCCTGGTGGGGGCCGGGGGGGGTGGTCGGGGGCCGGCGGCTCGGGGCGCGGCCGGGGCCGCAAAACCCCCACCGCACCGCCCGCACCGTCGTTTGGTGGGTGGCGCCCTTCTCTGTGTTTCGTATCTAGCGGTTATGTCTCTAGCGCGGGCGGCGACGGATGACGATGTCGCGGACCAGAATGAAGATCATCAATCCGGCGGTGCCGATGAGCCACAGATCCTCGACCTTGCCGTGATGGTTACCGATCATCATCAGGAGCAGGAATATTGCGAAGAACCATCCGAGGAAACGGAAAAACTTGAGTCCTTCACCACTCCACCCCCATGCGGCAGAGGGAACCTCGGCCTCATCGACATGCGAGACCACGACGGGGGCGCTGGACTTGACGTCCAACTGGGTATCGGCCACGGTCGATCCTCCTGCTCATTCGGTTGCACTACTGCCCAATATGGTGACATACGACTGCCTGTCGTACGTAGTTGGGCGTCGATAAGGTTGTTCTCAGGTGTTATCAGGAACAATGGGCGAGTGCAGGAAACCACACGTACCCGCGTCCTCCTTCTCGGCAGTACCGGTTCGATCGGTACCCAAGCGCTGGAGGTCATCGCTGCCAACCCCGATCGTTTCGAAGTAGTCGGACTGGCAGCGGGCGGCAACAACGTCGAGTTGTTGGCCGAGCAGATTCGCGCAACCGGCGTCACCGACGTCGCGGTCGCCGACCCCGTGGCCGCCGCCGCTCTGGAATCGGTGACGGCTCGTTCGGGACCGAGCGCAGTGACGGAACTGGTTCGCGACAGCGGCGCCGATGTCGTCCTCAATGCGCTCGTCGGTTCGTTGGGACTCGAACCGACCCTGGCGGCTTTGAACGCGGGTGCACGTCTGGCGCTGGCGAACAAGGAATCCCTTGTCGCAGGCGGTGCGCTGGTGACCAAAGCCGCCGGGCCCGGTCAGATTGTGCCGGTCGACTCGGAGCATTCGGCGTTGGCCCAATGTCTACGTGGTGGAACGGGCGACGAGGTGGCTCGGTTGGTTCTCACCGCTTCGGGTGGGCCGTTCCGTGGTTGGAGCGCCGAAGATCTCGAAAGTGTGAATCCGGCTCAGGCAAAAGCACACCCCACCTGGTCGATGGGACCCATGAACACTCTGAACTCGGCAACCTTGGTCAACAAGGGGCTCGAGTTGATCGAGACGAACCTGCTGTTCGGGATCGACTACGACCGCATCGACGTCACCGTGCATCCGCAGTCGATCGTGCACTCCATGGTGACCTTCTTCGACGGTTCGACGCTCGCACAGGCAAGCCCGCCGGATATGAAGCTCCCGATCGCTCTCGCGCTCGGCTGGCCCGACCGTATCGAAGGCGCGGCGTCGGCATGCGACTTCACCACGGCCTCCACCTGGGAATTCGAGCCGCTCGATTCGTCGGTGTTCCCCGCCGTCGATCTGGCGCGAAGTGCGGGCAAATCCGGCGGCTGCTTCACTGCGATCTACAACGCGGCCAACGAAGTGGCGGCTCAGGCATTCCTCGACGGCGTCATTTCGTTCCCGGCGATCGTCCGCACGGTGGCTGCTGTTCTCGACGATGCAGGTCAATGGTCCGCGGAACCGGTTACCGTGGACGACGTTCTGGCCGCAGACGGCTGGGCACGCACACGAGCGCGTCAGCTCGTGAAGCAGGAGGGCTAGAGCTTTCATGGTTTTTGCACTGGGCGTAGTGCTGTTTGCCCTCGGCATCGGCGTGTCCATCGCCCTGCACGAAGCCGGCCACATGTGGACGGCCAAGGCTTTGGGAATGAAGGTTCGCCGCTACTACATCGGCTTCGGACCGAAGATCTTCTCGTTCCGTCGAGGTGAGACCGAATACGGACTCAAGGCGCTCCCGCTGGGCGGATTCTGCGACATCGCAGGTATGACCGCCCTCGACGAGATGACGCCTGAAGAAGAGCCGCACGCGATGTACAAGAAGGCGGCGTGGAAGCGCGTCGTCGTCATGTCCGGCGGTATCGCGATGAACTTCATTCTCGGGTTCCTCCTGATTTACGCGTTGCTCCTCGGATGGGGGAGAACTGAACCTGCGCAGCCGGTAGTTCAAGAGGTCACGTGTGTAGCCCCTGATCAGTTGGGGCAGGACGGCGACTTCGAGCTGACGGAATGCTCGGGTGGAGGTCCTGCAGGCGATGCAGGTCTGCAAGCGGGCGATCGGATCACTGCAGTCGACGGGGAGTCGACGAGTACCTTCCCCGAGGTCGCAGCTGCTATTCGCGGTGTCGACGGCCCCATCGTGCTGTCGGTGGATCGCGACGGACAGTCATTGTCGATCACGGTCGTCCCGGAACGTGTTCAGCGTTATGTGAATTCCGCCAGCGGCGCTCCGGTGAAGCAAGAAGTCTCGGCTGTGGGAATCGGCGGGCCGAGCTCCGCGATGGTCGAGTACAACGCCTTCACGGCTGTGCCGGCGGCCTTCGACTACACCGGCCAGATCATGGTTGACTCTGTGAAGGCGTTGGCTGACATTCCGTCGAAGGTCGGTGCTCTGTGGGAGTCGGTCACAGGCGGCGAGCGGGCGCAGGACACACCGATCAGCGTGGTCGGTGCCAGCGTGATAGGGGGCGAGGCTGCTGATCGGGCCGAGTGGCCGATGTTCGTCGGATTGCTCGCGTCGATCAACTTCTTCCTCGGTGTATTCAACATCCTGCCGCTGTTGCCGCTCGACGGCGGTCACATCGCGGTGGTCTTCTACGAGAAGATCCGCGATTGGTTCCGCGCCCGCCGCGGCTTGATCCCGGGCGGTCCCGTCGACTACACGAGACTCCTTCCGATTACTTACGTATTCATCGTCATCGGTGGCGCGTTCATGTTGCTGACACTCACGGCTGACATCGTCAATCCGATCAAGATCTTCTGACCGTGTGAGCAGGGCGACGGTTGCCGCGCGGTACTGCGGTGATCGCCCGGCTAAACTTGCAGTGAAGCTATGAAAGAAGGCACAGACGTGACCATCCCTATCGGACTGGGAATGCCCTCGGCACCCGCAGCGATTCTTGCTCCTCGACGCAAGACTCGGCAGCTGCAGGTCGGCACGGTAGGTGTGGGCAGCGATTTCCCCATCTCGGTGCAGTCCATGTGCACCACGAAGACGCACGACGTCAACGCAACGCTCCAGCAGATCGCGGAACTGACCGCGTCCGGTTGCGACATCGTCCGTGTCGCCTGCCCGCGTCAAGAAGATGCGGACGCGTTGTCGATCATTGCGAAGAAGAGCCAGATCCCGGTTATCGCCGACATCCACTTCCAGCCGCGCTACATCTTCGCGGCAATCGACGCGGGATGCGCTGCGGTGCGCGTCAATCCGGGCAACATCAAGGAATTCGACGGCCGTGTCAAAGAGGTAGCCAAGGCTGCCGGTGATGCAGGCATTCCGATCCGTATCGGTGTCAACGCCGGATCGCTTGATCCTCGCTTGATGGAGAAGTACGGCAAGGCGACGCCCGAAGCGTTGGTCGAGTCTGCGCTGTGGGAAGCCGGGTTGTTCGAAGAGCACGGCTTCGGTGACATCAAGATCTCTGTCAAGCACAACGATCCGGTGATCATGGTCGAGGCTTACCGCCAACTTGCCGCCAAGTGCGATTACCCGTTGCACCTCGGTGTCACCGAGGCGGGTCCGGCGTTTCAGGGCACGATCAAGTCCGCGGTCGCCTTCGGTGCGCTGCTCGCGGAGGGCATCGGCGACACCATCCGTGTGTCGCTCTCGGCCCCTCCGGCCGAGGAAATCAAGGTCGGTAACCAGATTCTGCAGTCGCTGAATCTGCGTCCGCGCAAGCTCGAGATCGTCTCATGCCCCTCGTGTGGTCGTGCACAGGTCGACGTCTACACACTCGCCGACGAGGTCTCCGCGGGTCTCGAAGGCATGGAGATTCCGCTTCGCGTGGCAGTCATGGGCTGCGTCGTGAACGGACCGGGTGAAGCGCGTGAGGCTGACCTCGGTGTGGCGTCCGGCAACGGCAAGGGCCAGATCTTCGTCAAGGGCAAGGTCATCAAGACGGTGCCCGAGGCGCAGATCGTCGAGACGTTGATCGAAGAGGCGATGAAAATTGCCGAGAGCATGGAGGGTGACGCTTCGGAGGGTGCGCCGGTCGTCACCGTGAGTTGAGTGATTGCCGGATGAATCTTCCCCGTCGGTGTCAGGTTCGTGGCAATCTGAGTGCATCATGATCGGGTAGTGATATTCATGGACGCGCAGTCGAGTCGAGGGGGTTGACGGATGCTCAAACTCCTCGGAGCCAAGCAGGTCGGAAGTCGAGATCTCGAAGACGTCCGACGGGTACTCGACGCCGATCCGGTGGCCGCTTGCATGATTGCCGCGCGCGTCGAAGAATGCGGCGTCGACCCACGAATGATTCACGGCGAGCTGTGGAGTCGAGGCGGGCCGTTGTCCTCCCTATGCTTTGCCGGAGCAAATCTGGTTCCGCTTCGAGGCGATCCGGATGACATTCGAGCATTCGCTGACCGTGCCTGTCGGATTCCACGCATGTGCTCGTCGGTGGTCGGCCGCGCCGAGTTGGCGTTGCCGCTCTGGGAAATGCTCGAACTGGATTGGGGAACTGCGCGGGAGGTCCGCCCCGAACAACCGTTGCTCGCGGTGTCCGAGCCGCTGGCGTGCCCGTCGGATCCTCTGGTCCGGCAGGTCCGCTCCGATGAACTCGACATCTATCTGCCTGCCGCGATCGCGATGTTCATCGAAGAGGTGGGCGTCGATCCGCGTGCCAACGACGGTGGGCGTGGTTATCGGCATCGTGTCGCAAGCCTGATCGCAGCCGGACGAGCGTGGGCGCACATCGAGGACGGCCAGGTCGTTTTCAAAGCGGAGGTCGGTTCGATGTCCGCGCGCTGTGGCCAGATTCAGGGCGTGTGGGTCAATCCCGAGTTTCGCGGACAGGGCTTCGGGGTGACCGGTACGGCGGCTGTAGCGGAGTCGATCATGGCGACCGGTCGCATTGCGAGCCTGTACGTCAACAGCTTCAATACGATTGCGCGGTCGACCTATTCGCGGGTGGGGTTCCGACAGGTCGCAACTTTCTCGACGGTACTGCTCGACTGACCGCACACGCTGGGTGCAATGGTCGCGCCTACCCTGACCGCGTCGGTTGCCGCCTTAGTATGGGGCTCGATGAACACTCGGCATTTCTCTCGTAGTCGCTCGGCCCAACTGTTGGCCTCCTGCACCGTGATTTTCTTGGCGGTGGGGATCAGTTCGTGTACTCCGAAACCCGCCGGCCCCGAGCCCGTCGCGCAGCAGTTCTTGAGTGCATTCGGTGACAGGGACGTCGACGAGGCAGCAAAATTGACGGACCGGCCTGATTCCGCCGGGCCCGTGTTGAGCGATACCTGGGATGCGCTTCAGGCCGAGTCGATGACTGCTGAGACGACGTCGGTGAAGATGAACGGTGACACCGCGACGGTCGGCTACACGTACGAGTGGCATCTGCCGAAAGATCGCGTCTGGACCTACGACGGCGAGCTGCAGATGGGGCGCAAGGACGGCGACTGGTCCGTCCGTTGGAGTTCGACGGACGTTCATCCCCGTCTCGGTGACAAGCAGACGATGTCGTTGCGGGCAACCGCTGCGCCGAGGGCGAGGGTCAACGAGCATTCGGGCACTGACGTCCTCGTGCCGGGAATCGTCTACCGCGTGAAGTTCGATCGCTCGAAGAGCAACGACATCATCGGCTCCGCGAACAGTCTCGCAAGCGTTCTGGGCCGGTTCGATTCTTCGCTGACGGGTCAGTCGATCGCGGAATCGTCGACGGCCGTCAAGGGTGACTACCTGGTGACCCGGTTGCGCAGTGACGATTACGACCAGGTTTCGGCGCAACTCGGAGCGATCTCGGGAGTATCGGTCTCGGACGAATCGGATCTCGTCTCGACCGACCCGGAGTTCGCACCTGACCTGCTCGGGCAGATCAAGAAGACGATCATCGACGAGGTCGACGGCAAGGCCGGCTGGAGTGTCGTCACGGTCAACCAGAACGGCGTCGACACCGACGTGTTGACCGAGACTGCGCCGCAACCTGTTCCGTCGTTCACTATCAGTCTGGACCGCAACATTCAGATCGCTGCGCAGCGCGCGGTGAACGTGAACAAGGATCAGGCGATGATGGTGGTCATCGAACCGTCGAGCGGCGCCATTTTGGCCGTTGCACAGAACAAGGCAGCAGACCGCGACGGACCGGTCGCGACGATGGGTCAATACCCACCCGGTTCGACGTTCAAGATCATCACAGCAGGTGCGGCAATTTCGACGGGTCAGGCGAGCCCAGACACGATGGTGCCATGCCCGGGCCGAATCGAGATCGGCGAGCGCAGCGTCCCCAACTACAACGAGTTCGCACTCGGCACGGTGCCGATGGCAACGGCCTTCGCCCGTTCGTGCAACACGTCCTTCGCAAAGCTGGCCAGCGAGATGCAAGCCGACACGTTGACCACTGCCGCAGCGCAGTTCGGCATCGGCCAGGACTACAACGTGGTGGGGTTGCCGATCGATTCGGGTTCGGTGCCGCCGGCGTCGGATCTGGTGCAGCGGACCGAGGACGGATTCGGTCAGGGCAAGGTCGTGGTCAGTCCGTTCGGAATGGCGATGGCGGCGGCGACGGTCGCTAACGGTTCGACACCGGTGCCGCAACTGATTTCGGGACGTGAGACCACTATCGACGGTGAGCGCCCGGCGATCACACCGGCCATGGTCGACGGTCTGCGCGGAATGATGCGACTCGTCGTCACCAGTGGTACCGCCGAACGCGTCGAAGATCAGGGTGAGGTGTACGGCAAGACCGGTGAAGCCGAGGTCGACGGGGGATCGCATGCGTGGTTCGTCGGCTATCGCGGCAACCTGGCCTTCGCCACTCTGGTTGTGCGGGGCGGAAGTTCGGACAACGCCGTCGCAGTCACCCGAGACATGCTCACCGCCCTTCCGGAAGGCTACTGACCCGTCAGGGGAGCAGGCCCAACCTGCGGGCGGTCACCACGGCTTCGTGGCGTGAGCTCGCGTCCAGCTTTCCCATCGCGCTCCGCAGGTAGCTTTTGACTGTTTCCGGGCGAAGGGAAAGTCGTTGGCCGGCTTCGATGTTGGTGCAGCCGAGTGCGACTTGCGAGAGAACGTCCACTTCACGCGGGGTGAGCGCGACGTCGGATTCGGCGTCGGCGGTAGGCCGCAGCAGGTTGGCCAAACGCTGGGAAAGTCCGCGGAGCTTGGTCTGCAAGTCGGTGTCGGTCACAGTCTGGGCGACACTGCGTAGTTCGGCGTGGACTCCGCGGATCTCTTCCGAAGACATACCGTCGGCGGTGGTCGCGGCGGCGGCCTGAAGTAGTTGCAGGCGACGATCGACCTCGTCGCGGATGGCGAACTCCATCCCGAGGCGCCGGGATGCGCTGACCATGACGTCTGCTGTGCGATCGCCGAGGGGAGCGGAGTCGCGGATGGCGGCGTAGAGGACAGCGCGCGATTTGCCGGACACCATGACCGGAACGGCGATGATCGAATGCAGGCCCTCGCTCAGAACAGGCCGGTCGAAGTGATGAGTGATGGACTGCGAATTGCCGTAATCGTTGACGGTGATAGGTGAACCCTGGGCGACGACGCGTCCGCCCATGCCCGAGCGCGGCGGGATGGCCAAGCCCTTGAGATTGTTGGTGCGGGTGCCGACGAATTCGCTCAGGTGCAGGGTTCCGTCCTGGACCTCGCCTCCGAACAGCACGGGAACAACGCCCTGAGCTGCAATTGTTCGGAGTTCACCTCGCATAGCGTCCCCGTCGCGGGGACGCAGAAGTGACGAAGCATGTCGATTCACGCAGGTACCCCTTTCTGGGGGTAGTGAAGTTCTCTTGTGAGCTAGATCATAGGGGGTGAACAGTACGTATGACGAGCCGCCAACGTAACCGGTCGGGCCAACCATACGACGATCGATAAGGAGCAAGTTGATGAGCACCGATCCCACCGCACGGGTGCGCGAGCTGCTGGACCAGTACGACACCCCGCATGCCAGCGCCGCAGAATTGCTCTGCGATCGGCATCCCGCGGATGGCGTTGCATTCACCGTCGTCGAGGCAGACCTTAGCTCGGTGGACCTCACTTACGGTCATCTACGTGAGCAGTCCGCGCGTTTCGCGGCAGCTCTGGCCGACCTCGGAGTCGAGCCGGGTGACAACGTCGCGACCTTGATGGGCAAGTCTGCGGACCTCGTGGTCGCACTCCTCGGAATCTGGCGCCGCGGCGCGGTCCACGTGCCCTTGTTCACGGCGTTCGCTTCGCCGGCCATCGCTTTCCGCTTGACGGCCAGTGGCGCGAAGGTCGTCATTTCCGACGCCAATCAGCTCGACAAGCTCGCGCCGGGTGAGGACATCCCCGCCGACGCAGCGTGGCAGGTCATCGTCGCGGGCGGCGCGGCCGGTGACGAACTGGACTTCGATGCACTTGTCGCAGCTCAGGATGCCGAAGACCCGAAAGGCGCTGCTCAGGCCGTCGGCGGCAACGCGCCAATGGTGCAGCTGTTCACCAGCGGTACCACGGGAACACCCAAGGGCGTGCCGGTACCGGTGCGTGCGCTCGCGTCGTTCCACGCCTACCAAGAGTTCGGCCTCGACGTCCGCGGCGACGACGTGTTCTGGAACGCCGCGGACCCGGGCTGGGCGTACGGGTTGTACTACGCGTTGCTCGGCCCGCTAGCCGCCGGAACGCGAAGCATTCTGCTGCACGCCGGATTCTCCGCGCCCCTGACGTGGCAGATCATCGAGAAGTTCGGTGTCACCAATTTTGCCGCCGCTCCGACCGTGTACCGCAGTCTGCGTGCCGACAAGGCACCGGTTCCGGAAGGCATTTCGCTGCGCCGCGCGTCCTCGGCCGGTGAGCCGTTGACCCCGGATGTGGTTGCGTGGTCGAAGAACTCGTTGGGCGTCGAGGTCCGTGATCACTACGGCCAGACCGAGCACGGCATGTTCATCGTCAACGCCTGGGCCGACGGGCTCCGTGAGGACGTGCGCCCAGGATCGATGGGTCGCCCGTTGCCGGGTTGGTCTGCTGCTGTGCTGGAAGACAATTCGGATGACATCGCACCGGCTCGCACTCAGGGCCGGGTGGCGATCGATACCCACAACAGCCCGTTGATGTGGTTCACCGGATACGTCGATGCTCCGGAGAAGACGAAGCAGCGATTCAGCGAAGACGGCCGCTGGTACATCACTGGCGATGCCGGAATGACGGACGAGGACGGATTCTTCTTCTTCTCCTCGCGAGACGACGACGTCATCATCATGGCCGGCTACCGCATCGGACCCTTCGACGTCGAGAGCGTGCTGGTCATGCACGAGCACGTCATCGAGGCCGCTGTCGTGGGCATGCCCGACGAGTTGCGCGGTGAGGTTCTCGAGGCGTTCGTCGTACTTCGCGACGGTGTCGACGGTGACGACGAACTCGAGAAGGAACTGCAAACCCTGGTGAAGAAGAAGTTTGCAGCGCACGCGTACCCACGCACGGTGCACTTTGTTCCGAACCTGCCCAAGACCCCGAGTGGCAAGGTTCAGCGGTACATCTTGCGGAAGGGATAAACCCCCTGCTGTGCGCCTTTATTGACCCCCGGCGGTTAACAAAGGCGCACAGCAAGGTCAGCGCCGACGGATTCTGCCGACCACCATGAGGGCGACCAGGGTGACTGAAAGCAGCAGTGTCGTATTTGCTGCGGCAAGAAATACCTGGCCGCGGTCGGTGAGTCCGAAGATGCTGACCGGCAAGGTCTTCCATGTCGCCGGGTAGACCATGACCGTTGCGCCCAGCTCACCCATCGACAGTGCGATGGAAAGTCCCGCGGCCGCACCCAATGCTGGGAGTAGCAGCGGAAGTGTCACTCGCGTCAGCACCCGTACGGGGCCTGCCCCGAGCGATTCCGCGGCCTGGCGGTACGCGGGATCAAGTCGTTCCAGTGCCGCAGAAACCGCGCTGAATGCAAAGGCGAGCACCAGAACGGTGTGAGCGAGAATCACGATCCACTTGGTACCGCCGAGCAGCAGTGGGCGCTCGTTGAAGGTGATCAGCAGACCCAAGCCGATGGCAACCGAGGGAACTGCAATCGGCAGGTGGAACACGGCGTCGGTGATGCGGCGCAGCCACATCGGTGCCTCACGAGAGGCCAGTGCGGCCCACGTTCCGACGATCAGTGCCAGCACTCCCGAGATGAACGCAGTCTGCAAGCTGACGGTCAGGCTGGCGAAGTTCTCGTCGGACACCGCAGTCGAGAAGTTCCTTCCGCCGAGATTCGAGGGCAATGGCCCCGTCCACGATCCGGCCAGCGCAGCCGCGACGACGGTGGCGATGGGTGCGACAAAAACGACCGCGACGACGAGGGCGAAGAATCCGAGAACGAGAGCCTTAGAGCTTCGTGTCCACAGCAGCACGGCTGCCTCCCATCAATCTGTTGAAGGTGAATCGGTAGAGGCAGTACAAGCCGAGTGAGAGTGCGACCTGGACTGTCGCGATCACTGCCGCGCCCGGCAAGTCGAACGTGACGATGCCACGGGTGTAGATGAGGACCGGCAGAGTTACGACGTCTTTTGCTCCGGTGAAGAGCACGATGCCGAATTCGTTGAGCGTCAACAGAAGTACGAGTGACCCACCGGCCAGGAGGGCTGGCCACGCTTCCGGCATCACCACCTGTCGCAGAACCCGGATGGGTGACGCTCCGAGGCTGGCCGCGACGTCGAGTTGTTCACGGGGAATCTGGGTGAAAGCGGCCAATAGCGGACGTACGACAAAAGGTGTGAAGAAGGTGATTTCGGCCGCGACGACGCCGAACGGTGTGTTGAGGAAATTCAGCGGGCCGCTCGCGTCGCCGGTGATGCGGACGATCAAGGCGTTGACGGCGCCGGCCGTGCCGTACAGAAACGTGAACGCCAGCGTGATCAGGAATGACGGCAGGGCGAGCACCGTGTCGATCAATCGCCCTACCACCTTGGATCCCGCGAACGGAACGAAGGCAAGCACCAAGGCGAGGAAAGTGCCGAGGACCAGGCAACCCAGGGTCGACGCCACGGCGATTTGGATGGTCCGCCAGAGCGCGGTTCGGAACAGTTCCGAACCGAGCACCGAAGACCACGTGGACAGACCGGTGCCGTCTGCGGTGCTCAGCGATTCCGTGAGGACCCGCGCGGTGGGATACACCGCGAACACGAGCACCAGAAGCAGTGGCGGTAGCGCCCAGCCGATCCGGCGCCACGGAATCGGGTCTTTATGTTGGGGCACAGCGGTTTCGGGGCGTTCCAAGGTTGTCGTCATGGGTGGCGATCCGCCGGAACCAGGACACTGCCGTCCGTGGGCAAGACGACGCCAACCTCGGTGTCGACCGGTCGCTCGTCGTGGCCTGCAACATCCGCGTCGACGCGGACATCGTCGAGGCCACGGACAGCTAGTGTCAGACGCGTCGTCGAACCACGCCAGACACTCGAGACGATGCGTGCCGGGAACGACCCTCGCGCGCCGACGCCGGTCACCACTACCGCGTGCGGGCGAACACACAGGTAGGCGTCCATGTCGGACTCCCACTCGATGTGCCCGATCTCTGGCTGCGGGGCATGAGCGGTGAACGGAGCGCCACCGATCGAGACCAATGCGGAGGTGCCGATGACGCGTGTGACAGTGCAGGGCAGCAGGTTGGCACCCCCGAGGAACGCCGCGGTGAAGCTGGACGGCGGGCGTTTCCACAAGGCCTCCGCCGTGTCGATGTCCGCGAGTTTGGCATTGCGCATCACTGCGATTCGGTCTGCGAGCGCGAGGGCTTCACTCTGATCGTGCGTCACGTAGAGCATGGCTGTGTCAGGTAGTGCGGCGCGCAGTCTCGCCAGTTCTCCGAGCATGCTCTCGCGAAGTTGAGCATCCAGGGCGGCGAGCGGTTCGTCGAGGAGGAGTACTCCCGGACGAATCGCCAAGGCGCGGGCGATGGCGATTCGCTGCTGTTGGCCACCGGAAAGCTCACGCGGCAGACGCTTTCCGTATGCCGACATCCCGACCATGTCGAGGGCTTCGGCCACGCGTGGGCCGATCTCCGACCGCGGCACACGGTGGGCTCGGAGTCCGAAGGCCACGTTCTCGGAGACCCTCATGTGCGGGAAGAGCGCGTACGACTGAACGACGACGCCGATTCCGCGTTGTGCGGGAGGGAGGTTGGTGATATCTCGGGTGCCGAGCTTGACCGAACCGGACGTGGGGCGGACAAATCCCGCGAGGGCCTTCAGGGCGGTCGACTTGCCGGATCCACTGGGCCCCAGCAGTGCCACGGTTTCACCCGGCGCCACTCGTAGATTGAAATCGACGAGGGCATGGGTCGCGGTCTTCCCGCGGCCGTAGGCGACGTTGACGCGATCGAAGGTGATGGCCGGAGCGGAATGTTCGATCGCTCCGTGGACACCGACGGTCTCGGGGAGCGTCCGCCCCAGTCTGGTTCTTGCCATGATCAGCTCCCGGTGGCTTTCTGGTAGGCGGCGATGTCTGCGTCGAGCGAGCTGAGGACGTCGTTCCAGTTCGGGGTCCACACGTTGACGCCCTGCAGAACTCCGGAAGGCGTGTTCTTGTCGGTGGATTCACCGGTAGCGCTTCGGACGTCCTCGCGGACCGATACGCCGAGTGCATCGGTGGCGACGGTCTTCTGGGATTCTTCGGAGAGCAGGAATTCCATGAGCTTCTTCGCTTGTTCGCTACTCGGGGCGCTCTTGGCGAGCCCCATCACGTAGGGCAGTGCAATGGTGGTGCGAGTGCCGTCGGCTCCCGCGGGGAAGAAGATGTCGAACTTGGATCCGTCGTCGGCGATGGAGGCGAGGTTCATCTGGACGTCACCGTTGGCGACCAACAGTTCTCCGTTGCTGACCTTGGGCTGGAGCTTTCCTGTCGAGGACGAGGGTCCGACGTTGTTGGCCTGGAGCTTTCCGAGGTAGTCGAGTGCGCCTTCCTTGCCCATCAGGTGCTGGAGCAGCAAGAGCACCGCGGTACCATCGCCGGCCTGCCCGGGCGTGGAGTACTGCAACTTGCCCTTGAACTGATCTGTGAGCAGGTCGTCCCAAGATTGTGGGGCGGGTGATGCAGTCGGATTGGCAATGAAGGAGAGGTAGTTCTCGACGACGGGTACGTACTTGCCGGCGTCGTCCTTCTCGTCGGCCGGAACGGCGGAGGTGTCGATTCCGCTGGGCTCGAGCAGACCTTGCGCGTCGGCCTTCTGGATGAACGGTGGCAGGGTGATGATGACATCGGCCTGTGGGTTGGACTGCTCCTTGTCGACGCGGGAGACGACCTCGCCGGAACCGGCTTCCACCAGGTTGACAGCGATGCCGGTCTGCGCGGTGAAGGCGTCGAATCTGCCTTTGTACCAACCGGACAGTCCGTCGGCGCTGTAGACGGTGACGGTTTCGGTATCTGATCCGGCGGCAGTGCCGGTTCCACCACATGCTGTGGTGAACGAAAGGACGGACACGGCGAGAGCGGCCGCAGCGATGCTCGGGCGTAGACGCATGACGATTCCTTCTTCGGAGGTGAGATCAGGGGTGGGTGAGGAGTTCGGCGAACTCCGTCACGGACGGGACGATGTGGGTGGCACCGGCGTCGCGAAGTTGTTGCTCGTCGTGAGCGCCGGTCAGAGTTCCGGCAACGATTGATGCGCCGGATCGAATGCCGCTGAGCACGTCGTTGGACGTGTCGCCGAGTACGGCGATCTGGTGGACGTCGTCGATCGAAAGTTTGAGCAGCGCAGTCAAAATCAGGTCAGGGAACGGGCGACCGCGACCGGCTTCGGCGGGGGAGAGGGTGAGATCGGCGAGGGTTTCCCAGCCGAGCGCGACGAGGAGTTTGTCCTGCGTCGATCGGCTGAACCCGGTGGTCAGGGCAACTTTGATGCCGGCCTCGCGGAGTGTGGTTATCGCCTTCTCCGCGCCAGGGATCGGCTCGGCGAGCCCCTGGTCGATGAGGGAGTCGTACGTGGTTTCGAAGGCGGCGTTCGCGGCCTGGGCGCGGTCTTCGTCACCGAAGATCGCCCGGAACACGACGATCTTCGACTGGCCCATCGTGTCGAGGACGTACTGGCGAGCGGCATCGGCTTCCGGGCCTTCGGCGGGCAGTCCGCCGGCTTCAGCGGCGGCAGCGAAGGCGCGAAGAACCAGTCCGTCGTCGGCGACGGTGGTGCCGGCCATGTCGAGAACGGCGAGGGTGATGGGAGACATGAGAAGTCTTTCTTGTCGGAAGGATTCAGAGACCGAACTGGTCGGCGGATTGTTCCGCCAGTGCCGGGCCGAGCGTCATGCCGCGGCCACCGGGACCGGCAACCACCCAGACGTTGTCGGCGGCTTGTGCGCGGTGAACAAGTTGTGATGGGTCGAGGCACTGGCTGTAGACGCCCGCCCATCGCTTGACGATGGGCGGAAGATCGCGTCCCAGAAGTGTTTCCACGACTCCGGACAGATGGCGATAGGGCGCCTCGTCGACGTCGAAGTCGAAGGGCTCCTCGTATTCGTGGGTGTCACCGATGGTCAGGCCGCCATGCAAGCGCTGCACGCACAGGAGCTGCATGCGGTGTTCCTCGGCAGTCGGTTCCTGCGGCTGCACTGTGCGAAGGTGATCAAGGGCAGATCCGGCGAAACCTGGGTAGTAGCGGAAGCTGTCACCGTCAGCGATTGCTGTGGTGAGCTTTTCGCCGAGCGGGGCTGTCTGCATCATCTGCAGGCGCACGCGGCGCAACGGGAGATCGCCGGCGAGATCGCGAGCCAATCCGCCGAGTGTTGCTCCGGGGCAGACGATCACCAGATCGGCGTCGAAGTTGCGACCATGGTCGTCGCGGATGTGTACGCCGGAGGTGTTCGTCGTGATCTCGCGGGCTTCCGTTCCGGCGTGGAAAGTGTAACGGCCGGTGGATTCGAGATAGGAACGGATGGCGGGGAGCGCTTGCCGTGACTCGACAGCGGCGTCCAGGGTGCAGTGCAGTCCGCCGAGAAACTTGCCCCGGAGCGCGGGGTTGACGGCGCGAACGGCGTCGGGATCCAAGAGCACGAACCCTCTGTTGTCAGCGTCGGGGCGGCCGAAGACTTCCTGCGCGACCGCGACCTCCTCCTCGGTGCGCATGAGGGTGATGGAGCCGGCCGGGCGGTATCCGACGCCGGGGACACGGGCGGCAAGGTCCGCCCACAGCTCGCGCGAACGCAGCGCGGCTTCGAGTTCGTGCGGAGCGCGCCCGGATACCCAGACCAATCCGAAGTTCCGTACCGTTGCACCGCGGGCTTCGGGCTCGCGTTCGAGATGGATGACGTCGTGTCCCCGGCGGATTGCCTCGTCGGCGTGCGCCGTTCCGAGGATCCCTCCGCCCACAATCAAAATTCGCATGTAGAGATAGTGACGTTTGGTCTAGACCAATAGGGGGAATCGAGACGAACTCCAGGTTAACAATTGGTATAGACCGAATTCTTGTACGCTTGCGCCATGAATCAGCAGACGTCCACCGGGCCGGGGACCTCGAGCGTCGTGATCGAACCGGAGTTGAAGTACTACCGGGTGCGCACCGAGATCGAGACCATTCTCAGTGGGCTCGAGGAGGGCGACGCAGTCCCGTCCGAGCGGGAATTGGCGGCACGGTTCACTGTCGCTCGCGAGACGGTCCGACAAGCGCTTCGTGATCTGCTTGTCGAAGGACGGATCGAGCGGCGGGGGCGGGGCACTGTCGTCGCGAGTCCGAAGTTGGTTCAGCCGCTCTCGATTCGTTCTTATACCGAAGGCGCACTGAGTGCCGGGCGAGTGCCCAGTCGTAAGGTTGTGACGTTCGAACGAATGTCGGCCGACGACGGTCTCGCCACGGAGTTGGGTATCGAGGTGGGCGACAGCGTCGTTCATCTCGAGCGTGTCCTCTTCGCCGACGGCGAGAAGATCGGACTCGAATCAACATTCCTGCCGGACAGCAGGTTCGGTGAGATGCTCGACGCCTTCGATGCGACGACGTCGCTGTACGCGGCCATCCGCTCCATCGGCGTGGTCTTCGCCTCCGCAACCGAACGGATCGAGACGGTGCTCGCTTCACCGCGTGAGGCGACGCTCGTCGAGTCCACGACCTCGATGCCGATGCTTCTGCTGCACCGGACCTCCGTCGATCCGGAGGGTGTGCCGATCGAGCGGGTTCGCTCGCTTTACCGCGGCGACCGCATTGCCTTCTTGACGACGTTGCGGGAGTGATTGCGGTGGGCGATGCAGGCGACATCACGCTCGCGAGTTATGAGGCCGGTGCGAATCTGTATGCAGCGAGACCGTATGTCATGGGGGAGGCAATGGCCCGGTACCTTGCCCGGATCGCCAAGCTGGTGGAGGGAGGGACGATTCTGGAACTCGGCAGTGGTCCCGGCCGTGATGCCGAGTACCTAGAAACTTTCGGAGTATCGGTGACGCGAACTGACGGCGCACTCGCCTTCGTTGAAATGATGAGGGCACAGGGCTTTACGGCAGAGGTCCTCGACATGCGAACTGAGCAGTTCAATGGAACTTACGATGCCGTGGTGGCGAATGCGGTTCTGCTTCATTTGCGACGCGACGAGTTCGAGGTGGTCGCGAGAAAATCGCGAGGTGTAGTGAGTGTAGAGGGACTACTCGCGTTCACGGTCAAGAAGGGCGACGGAACCAGTTGGAGCAATGCGAAACTGGGGTTGCCGCGCCACTACACATATTGGCAGGACAGCCAGCTTCGTCAGGTGCTCGGAAGTACCGGGTGGGAGACCTTGTCGATCGAAACCGTGGTCGGTTCCACTGCCGATTGGTTGTTTGTCATTGCGCGGGCGAACTGACAACCGGATGGCGGTTCGGATTACGCGTGTGAGGTGAACATGTCCAGGAGCCCTTGGGGTGCGTTCTCGCCGAAGCACATGTCCAGACCATCAGCCGACTGTCGCGCCGACGCGGCGCTGCGTGGGAAAAGTCGCTCCTCATAGGCGGCAAGTCCTTCCTCCCTTTCGCCGTGTGACGCGATCGCCTGGCCGAGCTCGGCGCCGTCGAGCATTGCCAGGTTCGCGCCCTCTCCGGCAAACGGCGACATGACATGTGCCGCGTCCCCGAGCAGAGTGACCCCGGGAGTGCGGCTCCAACTGTGCCCGATGGGAAGGGCATGGATGGGGCGAGGGGTCAGCGAGCTGTCCGCTTCGACGATCAGAGAACGCAGCGACTCGTCCCAGTCCGAGAAGTGTTCCAGCAGAATCTTCTTCGCGATGTGATCGTCGGAGAAGTCGACACTCGCTGACCAGTTTTCGGGAACTCGCAGGGCGGCATAGATGTGCAGACTGTTGTCGGTCTCACGGTGGGCTAGGAAGCCCTTGTCAGCGCTGAGCGCGAACATCATTCCGCCGCCGACTGTTTCAACGGAACTTGCGTGCTGGTTGTCGGCGTCGTGAAGGTCGAACTCCACGAAAGATACTCCGGTATAGGCAGGAGTGGCGTTTGAAACCAGTGGGCGAATTTTCGACCACGCGCCGTCGGCGCCGACCAAGAGATCGGTGGTGAAGTGGGTGCCATCCGCGAGGTGGACTTCATGCCGACCGTCCGGCAACGGATGAGCACTGCGGACCTTGGCTCCCCAGTGGATTGTTTCTTTCGGAATTGAGGTGAGCAGTAGGTCACGCAGCTGGCCGCGATCGATTTCCGGGCGGTCGCCGTCTCCGGTGTCCTGTTCGCTCAGGTGCACGACGGCATTTCGATCGAGGACACGCGTCCCTTCACCGCCTTGATGAACGAGTGCGCGGAACTCGTCGTAGAGGCCGGCGGCACGAAGCGCGATCTGGCCTGAGTTTTCGTGGATGTCGAGCATGCCGCCTTGGGTCCGCCCTGCAGGTCCGGATTCGAGATCGAAGACCGCCGAATCGGTTCCGCGGAGATGGAGGACTCGGGCGAGGGTGAGGCCGCCAAGGCCGGCGCCGACGATTGCGATGGGGTAGTGGTTCATGGTGGGTTCCTAAGAAGTGAGTGGGGTGTTCTCGATGCCCGTGATGAGCGTGCGGAATCCCCAAGAGAGGCGCGCCGAGGGTTCACCGGCAAGTAGAGCTGTTGCATGGCCTGCGACGAGGGGGTGCGTCTGCGGGTTTGCGTTCTGGATTGCGTCGGTCAAGGCGCTCCATCGGGCATCCGCGTCGGCGGAATTGTTCGGCGCCGAGTGTTCGGCAGCAGTGGACGTCGCGTACTGCAGTAGCAAGTCCACGCCCCACGCGGCTTGACCTGAAGGGACTTTGCCTTCGTCGAGCAGTGCCAGCAGGCGCTCGAGCAGGCGTACGTAGTGGACTCCGCTGGGCCGGGAAATGAGTGCCGACTGGGCGAGACCGGGATGATCGAACAATACGGCCGTGTACGAGGTCAACACCCGTTCGAGGCGTGCTTGCCAAGTGCCGGAGGTTCTTTCGGCGAGGTCGACTACTCCGAGGAGTTCGTCCAGAACCGCGGCGTGCAATTCGGCTGTGTTTCGCACGTACACGTACAGCGACGCAGGTCCGGTGTCGAGTTCGAGGGCGAGCCGACGCATTGTCAACTTCTGCAGCCCCTCCGAGCGCAAGATATCCACCGCCGCACTGACGATGCCCTCGCGTGTCAGTGCGGGTTTAGCCGGGCGATTGCGTCGGCTCGATGGACTTGCGGGGTGAGTGGGCATGACTTCACCGTACACGAACATGTTCGTAACGAACATGTTCGTCGGATCACGCGCTCAACCTCCACCGGTATAAAAAACGCGGTGGAGGTTGATTACGGGCCCGTGAGCAGCCAGAGGAAATTGATCAGCCGTAGACATTGTCCGGGCTGATCAACTCGGTGATCGGTACCATCAAAGCGCTGGTCAGGTCAGTCTCGCCGTCGATGTCGGTGTTGATGAAGACGACCAGTGTGGTGTCCTTCTCGGGCAAGTAGACCGAGACTGTCTTGTAGCCGGGCAGGCTTCCGTTGTGACCGATCCAGCCGCCGCTGTTGAACAAACCGAGTCCGTAGCCGGAGCTGTCGTCCCCTTCGCTCAAGCTCACGGTTTGCAGGCGCTGCTTCTGAGTGTCGTCGGTGAGGAGATCGCCCTTGGCCAGTGCCGGAGCCCAGATGCGCATGTCGTCCAACGACGAGATCATTGCACCCGCAGCGCCGCCCCACGACGGATTCCAGTCCGTTGCCGCGGTCACGGATTCGTCGAGCGTTTGGTTGGTGTACCCCTGTGCGTGTGGTGTCGGGAACGCGTTGTTGGTGGGAAAGCTGGTGTGCTCCATTCCGAGTGGTGTCGTGATCTTGGTGTCGATGACTTCCGACAGTTTGGAGCCGGAGACCTTTTCGATCACCATTCCCAGCAGAATAGTGTTGGTGTTCGAGTAGTCGACGGTGGTCCCTGGTCGAAGCTGAAGTGGGAGATCCTTGACGTACCCCACGAGCTCTTCGGGTGTGAAAGCTCGGCGAGGATCCGAAAGATACTCCATGACAAACTGTTCGGACGTCGTGTAGTCCACGAGCCCACTGCGCATCCCCGCCAGCTGGCGCAAGCTGATCGCATCGCCTTCCATGACGCCATCGACGTACTTGGAGATCGGGTCATCGAGACCGATCTTGTCCTCGTCGACCAATTGCAGTAGGGCGGTCACGGTAAATGTTTTGGTGACGCTGCCGATCCGGTGGTAGAAGTCGGTTTCCATCGGTGCTTTGGTTGCCGTATCCGAGACTCCTGCAACCTTGACATAGTTGCCGTCGGGTCCCCAAATGCCCACCATCGCACCGGGAATCCCGGTCGAATTCACCGCTGCGTCGATGATCGAATCGAGTTGGTCGGTGATGGCAGAGTCCATGACTTTGTCGGATGTGGCTGTCGGATTGTCTGCGGATTTGTCCGTGCTGCAGCTGATTACAGCTCCGGCAACCATGGCGCTGCACAGGCCGACAAGCATGATGCGTCTTGCTCCGGTTTTCATGAGTCGAACTCTGCCTGTCCGAGGGCACTCACACATCGACCCCGGGTACGGCAGACGCAGTCCCCAGGTACCTCCTCAACCGGTACTGGGGGACTACGGAACCCTGGCCTGAACCCATGACTTGGGTCAGAGCCCGCCGTCGAAGAACGCCGCCAGCGCCGGTGCCGGATCTGCCGCGGTGCCCATGTTTGCTACGCCGACAACGACTAATCCCAGCGTGAACAGTGCAGCGAGAACACCGATCGACCCCGACACGAATCTCGTCCGTCTGTCGGATCGCGCAGTTTTCGCGAAGCGCACCCACAGCAGCACGGACACGCCGAGTGATACTGCTGCCGCGATCAGTGCGATCACAGCCATGGCCGCGTGATATCGAGCGAAGTCGCTGATCA
This sequence comes from Rhodococcus sp. IEGM 1318, assembly GCF_033142465.1. NCBI lineage: Bacteria > Bacillati > Actinomycetota > Actinomycetes > Mycobacteriales > Nocardiaceae > Rhodococcus > Rhodococcus sp. IEGM 1318. Next base: position 183,275 of record NZ_JAWLSC010000008.1, on the reverse strand, counting down.
TCAGATCGAGCGCAGGGTTTTCCTGCCCTCTGGCGCCCGTGGACTCGGCGAGCTGATACCGAACTTGACCGAGAGTATCGGCGAGTTCCCCTTCCGTCTCGCCCACGGGCAGCATCGAGATCAGCGACGAGAAGGGTGCAACGACACCTTGGACATTTGCCATCACGAGCACCGAGGAGAACAGTGCGAGGATCGTGACCAGCCCTCCCGCCGAGACGAATGCGAGTTTCTTTCCAGCCGTCAGAGGGCCGGCGTTCACGAACGACGCCTTGAGCATCCGGCCGAGTGCGAGCAGAACCGTCAGCAGGATTACCGCGATCACGGCCTTGGCCACGTGGTACCGCAGCCAGTAGTCGACAGCGGACTCCAAGCTCGGAGAGAAGGCTTGGACACCGGAACTCCAGTATTCGACGAACGCGGCGCGGACCGTCTCGACGAGTTCCCCCTGGTCTGCGTACCCATCACCCGGCCTACTGGTCACCATGCCCGGGGCGAGAACGAAGGCAACGGAGAAACCGGCGACCAACGCGATCAACGCGACGATCTTGCGACCGGAGGACTGCGTTGATCGCGACGGCCCTGCAGTGTTGTGCCGTGAAGAATTGTGAAGTGGGATTCCTCCAGCGTGATGAGCGATCATCTGGTCACCGTCCACAAAGTCATGTCAACGAGTGTAGAAATCGGTACACCGGACTTCATCGTTCGAGAGGATGATATTTCCGGCGATGGCGTCCGCCCGCCGTCGCCGCTGCCGTCGACATCCCCTCAGCACTCGACGACATTGACTGCGAGCCCGCCCTCACTGGTTTCCTTGTAACGCACGGACATGTCGTTTCCGGTTTGTCGCATGGTCTCGATGACGGTATCGAGGCTCACCACATGTGTCCCGTCACCCAGGTATGCGAGCTCAGCTGCGGTGACCGCAGTCGAGGCAGCGACGGCATTTCGTTCGATGCACGGGATCTGGACCAGGCCACCAACCGGATCGCAGGTCAGCCCCAGATGGTGTTCCATGGCAATCTCAGCTGCATTCTCGATTTGTCGTGGCGATCCGCCCATGACAGCGCACAGACCGGCCGCCGCCATCGCACAGGCGGCTCCGACCTCACCCTGACACCCGGCTTCCGCACCCGAGATCGAAGCATTCGCCTTGATGATCGATCCAATTGCGGCCGCAGTGAGGAGAAAGGTTCGAACGTCGTGAAGGCCGGCGCCCGTCGCGCGTATGTGGTGGTAGAGCACTGCAGGCACGATGCCTGCCGCACCGTTTGTCGGAGCCGTTACCACGCGGCCACCTGCTGCGTTTTCTTCGTTGACCGCCATGGCGTAAACGGTCAGCCACTCGCGAGAGGATGGTGCGCAGTTACGTTGTTCCAGTTGAATGTTCGCAGACCGCGCTCTTCGGCGAACTCCGAGGCGCCCGGGCAATACACCTTCGGTCTGGGTGCCGCGCTCGATGCAGGCGCGCATCGCGGACCAGATCGCATCGATGCCGGCGAATGCCCGATCCTGGCCGTGTATCGCGAGTTCGTCAGACAGTGCCAGTTCGGCGATAGTTCCGGATCTGCATTCCGCCAGTAGCTCTTTCGCGTTTCGATAGCGTGAGTTGATCGAATGCGCACTTACTTGCGTCTGAGTTCCGGCGCGTAGCACGAATCCGCCACCGATCGACAGATATGTACTCGTACAGACGATTTCGTGACCCTTGAAGGCGGTCAGTGTCATCGAGTTGGGGTGCTCGTGACGGCGAACGAGCGGCTCGAACACCATGTCCTCGTGAGTGAACACAACGTGTCCGAGTGAGCCGCCGACGAGCATCACCGATCCGCCGCCCGACAGCTCAGCCCAACACCCGTGAACGTCGGTCGGCTCGCACGTTTCAGGATCCAACCCACGAAGTCCCGCGATCACCGCGTCGGGAGTGCAGTGCCCTATTCCGGTGGCGGCGAGAGAGCCGTGCAGATTGCAGCGAATTCGGTCGACCGACGCGGTCAAGCCGGCGGCGGAGACCTCGCCGACAAAAGTGCGGGCGGCTCGCATCGGACCGACCGTGTGTGAACTGGAGGGCCCGATGCCGATGGAGAAGAATTCGAGCGCGGAAACATAGACGCCGGTGGTGTTCATTCGGCGCTCGTGACGGTGGTCGCTCCTGACTCGCGCTGGGCCGCAATCGTCAGGAGGTTGGAGCGTGAGTCCCCGGTGGCGGCTCGGATCACAGTGCGCGCCATTGCAATTGCTCCGTGCAGAACAGCTTCGTCGCCCGCTGCGGAGCGGGCATCAGCGGCAAACTCGATCGTGTGAGGAACTCCGGTAACGCCGCGTAACGCGATCATCGGGTGGATCGAGGGAACCACCTTCGACACGTTGCCCATGTCTGTCGAGCCACCGGTCAGGGGAGTTCGGGCGGCCGCGGTGCGGCCCAGGCTCGCGATCTCCTCGTCCCAGATCGTCGCCAGCACGCGATGTTGTACCAGCTCCTCGTACCGAGGTTCGGCGCGTTCGGTCGACCAGGAGCAGTCGCTGGCCACAGCTGCGCCCTCGAAGCAGGCGAGCATGCGACGCTTGGCGTCCAATAGCACGTCGAGTTCTGCGGCCCGAACTTCCGCTCGCACCAACGTCGAGGCCGGAATGATGTTTGTTGCTTCGCCGCCGTGCTCGACGTAGGCGTTCAGTCTGACGTCGGACGGAAGTTGCTGGCGGAGGAGTCCGATGGCAACCAAGGCGATCGTGGCGGCGTCACCTGCGTTGATGCCCTTGTGTGGCGCAGCGGCGGCGTGTGCGGCTCTTCCGGTGTAGGTCACATCGAACCGATCGACTGCCTGCGTTCCGGTGGCGATGCAACTGACGTCCTCGCCTGCAGCGCCGTGGACCATGATCGACATCGCCGCGCCCTCCCATGCGCCATGTTCGAGCAGCAAGACTTTCCCGCCGCCATGTTCTTCGGCCGGCGTACCGAGAAGGACGACAGTCAGGCCGTGTTCCTCCGCGAGCTCTCCGAGCGCGATCGCTGCTCCCAGTCCGGCAGCGGCGATGACATTGTGTCCACACGCATGACCGATGTCGGGAAGGGCGTCGTACTCGGCGCAGACGACGACGCGGAAGGGGCCGGAGCCTCGCACAGCTTCGAATGCCGTCTCGAGGCCGTAGGCGGCGCGAGTAACCGCGAAGCCGGCTTCCTGTGCGGCGTCCGACAAGAGGGCGGACGCCCGATGCTCTTCGAATGCTAGCTCTGGGTGAGCATGGATCGTGTGGCTGACATCGATGAGGCGTGATGCCCACTTCTCGATCGTGCTCGAAACCGAGTCTGTGTGGGTGAGGGTGTCAGCGATGGACATGGGTATTGCTTCCTTTCAACATCTTTGGTTCTCTGTGTCTTCGGATCGCGGTGTCTTCGGTTCTCAGCGTCTTCGGGTGTAGTTCTAGTGCCAGAGGCCCAACGCGAACTCCGCGACGACCACGGAAAGTAGGTAAGAGGCGAGGATCGCGACGATTCCGACCGGCACGATCTTCCAGCCGATCGTCTTGAGCAAGGGCAGGTCCTTGCCGAGGCTGAGACCTGCGACAGTCAAGGTGAGGGTGCAGATCGAGAGAAAGTCGACAGTCCCGACGGTGCTCGAGACGAAATCACCGATGGGTGACCACGGCGTTGTCGCCAAGGCGCCGATGGTGATGATTGCGATCATCGCCGCGATCTTGCCGCGCGTCAGGCGGGCCACGCCGACGCCCAGGAGCAACAATCCGGTGAGGATCACGTAACCGACGATGATCGATCGAGATACGCCGCCCGCTGCGATCGAGGAGACGATGACCCCACCGACGAACAGAATCGGAACGATAGTGGTCAGCGGCACGGTGACGCTCGGCGAAACCGCTCGTGGGGCAGTGTGGGCTTTCCGTTCGCTGGTCGTCTTCGAGCGCTTGGTGAGTGCGCCGTAGATTCGATCGGCAAGGGGGAGTGCGACATACATGCCGACATACAGGCCGAGGAGGCCGGTGATGATGTTGGATGTTGCCGCTACGGCGAGTACCTGGTCGGCCATCTCGGGGTGCGCCGAAACGACGCTGGCGGCAGCGGCAGCCATCATCGAGCCGGATCCGACCCCAGCACCCATCGCCAACGCAAGGGGGTCGAAGATGTTGAAGGATGTAGCCAGCGACGCAATCAGGCTGATCAGCACGGCACCGAACAGAGTGCCGAAGACGTACATCGACAGGACACCACGGTACTGGTCGGAATCGGGACCGTAGCGTTCACTGACCATCGCGAAGGACCCCTCGCGGTCGATGGAGAAGGTTGCTCCGACGGTGGCCGGTCCCATCCGAAGGAGTACCGCCAGCGGGAGTGCGAGAGCGATAGTGCCGAACAAGTGCCCCAGTTCCTGCAGTAGCAGGGCAGGGCCCGCCTCGAACAACAGTTGGATGTTCGGGCCGATGGTGAAAGACAGTCTTGCGCAAAGCAAGAGAACAGCCAACCCCATGATTGCCGAGGCTGCGGCCTGAAGATCGAGGCCGAGAGGTTTCCACTTCTGACTCGAGACGGCACCGCCGGCAATCAGTCCCCACACCATGGGCAAGATCGTGATGGCGGCAGCGCCGACAGGAATCACTGCGGGGCCGATCAGTTGGGCGCCTGCCGCAAGCGCGAGGAGCAGAATCGCCACGATCCACAGGCGTGGCGACCTCAAGGCGAAGACGACCTTTTGCGTCGCGGTTTGATCGCTGACCGGAGAATCGTCATGCGAGACAGGGAATGCTTCGGTCATGTCGGTGTCTTTCTCGAGGGGGCGAACGAACGCAAGAAGTAAGCGTTCTCGAGGTTCAGGATTTGGTGGACTATTGATGTGATGAAGTTAGGATCGATGCGTTTCGATCCTGTTTCGGTGCAGCATTCTTTCGAAAGTGAGGTCCTCGGTGCAGGATCAGGTGCTCAAGGACGAAGATCTTCGACTGTTGAACGCACTGCAGATCAGGCCGCGAGCCTCGTGGTCCGAGCTTTCACGCGCGATCGGTTCCGACCCGGTCACCCTGACCAGGCGTTGGGAGCGTCTGCACTCGCAAGGGATAGCGTGGATCGCTGCGTACCGTGGGGGTCCCATCGTGTCGGCGACCGCACTGCTCGAGATCGAATGCGCACCGGCACAGACCTTGAGCGTGGCCGAACAGATCGCGCACGATCCCGAAGTTCTCACAGTCGATCTCACAACCGGCAATCGGGATCTACTCGTCACGCTGACCTGCACTGACCTCGATCAATTGTCCAGGTATGTCTTGGAACGAACACGATCGCTGCCGATGGTCACTGCGATGCGAACTCAGATCGTGTCCTCGGCGAATTCCGACGCACGAAACTGGCGTCTACGTGCTCTCGATGCGGAAGAAATTGCCGCGCTCGAGTCGGCCCCGGCGGCGAAGAATCGTGGGGTACGCGCCAGCGAAGAGGAACAGTCGAAGCTGTTCGACATTCTTTCTCGCGAACCACGAATTACCGTCTCTGCCCTCGCCACAGCGCTCGGAGTAACAGCGGCCCGCGCCGGGGCGCTCCTCTCGCACGAGCTGTCGACGGGGCGTCTGGTCGTCCGCACGGAGATTGCTCGGCCCTACTCCGGCTGGCCGGTTTACGCCTGGTACTTCTTACGTCTCGACGGGCGAAAGGAGGCAATTGCTCAGCGCCTTTCCCACCTGCGTGAGGCGAGGCTTGTTGCTTCTACGATCGGCAGCTACGACATCGCATTGGCGGTGTGGCTGCGCTCGATCGACGACGTGCAGCGTTTGGAAGGTTATCTCGCCGAGCAGTTTCCGGGCGTATCCGTGGTGGACCGGTCGATCGTCCTGCGTACGCCGCATCACCTACATCGAACGATCGATGTGTCGGGTCGAAGCATGCCGAAGCACGGGTGATCCCCAACGCATTCGTGCGGGTCGGGTGCTCTCCGACTACTGGGGGATCGTGACGTCGACGATCAAGCCGTAGTGATCGGAACCTTCGATCTCGATCCGATCGAGCGACTTCGCTTGTGCGCCCCGTAGAAGTACATGGTCGATGCCGACAATCGCGGGGAATTTCTTGTCCGCCGGGTAGGTGCGGACGATGCCGACTCCCAACTGGTCTGCGGCATCGGTGTAGCCGACGTCGAGGAGGTCACGGAATTGCTTGTGCGTGAAGGTCGTGTTGAAATCGCCACTGACGATGACGGTTTCCTCGGTGGCAGCAGCGTCGAGCGCGTTTCGCAAAGTGCTCAGCTCGGCAGTCCACACGTCGGGTGGGGTCACGTACGCCGGTCCGGGGTGTACCGCCAGAAGCGTGAATGGAGTAGAGAAGCCCACTGTTGCAACAAGATTCGTGGGTCCGAAGCCGTTCAGCTCTCGCGTATCCGTCAGCGGGTAGCGGCTGTAGATCCCGGCTCCGCCGCCGCCGGCCTCGTCCGGTACCAAGTAGTGATGCGAAAGCAGTTGCTCGAGCCCCTGATCTCTCAGAGAGCCTTCGAGTGATGTGGTCAGTTCCTGAACCGTCAGGACATCGACTGCCTTCTCGCGGACCGTCGCAGTCAAACTGACGGGGTCTGCCTGCCCGAAGAGAAGGTTCGCCTGCATTACACGCAGCGTCGGCCCGTCGATTTCGGAACCGTTTGCCACATACAGCGGACTGATCACCGACGCGCCCACCGCTATCGGTACCACCGAGATCGCCAGCAGGATCCAGCGCCGAAAGGCCAGGCATATCAAGGACGCGACGAAGGTGATTGCAAGCAAAATCGGGACAAAGGAGGCCACGGCGATCAACGGGTTGATCGCTGTGGTGGAGTACAACGCGATGAGCGCGACAACGCCGACGGCAATACCGCCCACGCCGGCGACCTGAGCGATACGGCGAGCCGGAACATTGTCCGTCGTGAATCCCATACCAAACGGTACCTAATGCAGCCACGACTCCCGATTGCCTGGCGTTGTCAGTCACTGGGTCGGGTGCGGAATGCGTTCACGGCCGCTTCGACGGTCGGGTAGAAGTGCGTCGAATCGAACCTGTCGCCGACGCCGAATCGGATGAGACGATCTTTGATCGGACCTTTCATCTCCGCGAACGCCAATCGAATTCCTTTGCCCTCCAGGAATGTATCCAGATCGACGAGTTCGTCGACGGCCGTTGTATCGAGTCCGGTGATCGGTTCGGCGGCAATAACCACCCAGTCGACCGGATCTGGCGCCTTGGCGACGACGGAGCGAACGTACTCGTCGAAGATCTCGCCGTTCGCGAAAAACAGTGGAGCGTCAAACCTCACCAACACCAGGCCGGGGATGCGATGCCCATCTGGATGGCGTTCGACGTCGTGGAATCCGGCGGGTTCGCCCGTCTCGACGAGTTCGGTTCGATGTGGCTGCCATACCTGCGCGATGACCGCTGCGAAGGACAGCCCGATCGCAACAAGGATGCCTTGGAGCACCCCGACCAGGGCGACTCCCAGAAACGCCGCGACGGCAAGGCTGAATTCCACAGTGCTCATGCGCCACATGCGGACCATGCCGCCTACGTCGATCAGTGCACACGCGGCGACGATGACGACGGCGGCCAGAGTTGCATCAGGCAAATATGCCGTGAGTCCAGGAGCGACGAGGACAAACACCAGGACGGCGAGTGCTCCGACGACGCCGGCCAATTGTGTGTGCGCCCCACTCTGTTCGGCTACCGGAGTTCGTGACCCGCTCGCCGAGATCGGAAACCCGCCGAACAGTCCGCCGGCCACGTTCGCGACACCGATCGCCTTCATCTCGGTACTGCCGTTCACGTCCTCGCCGTGTCGGGCGGCGAAGGTGCGCGAGAGAACGCCGGTGTCGGCGAAGGCAATCAATGCGATACCGGCGGCAGGCCCGATCAGATGGCCGACGTCCTGCCAGGTGACTCCGCCGACGGAGGGGAGGGGCAGTCCTTCCGGCAGTGCGCCGACCATGCCGATGTCATCGGTGAGACCGGCGGCAGCGGACAAGACTATGGCCGCGACAACGGCCACCAGAACGCCGGGAACAACAGGTACCCAGAGCCGGAAGGCGACTATGACAACGAGTGAACCGACGCCGATGGCGGCAGCGAGGGGGTCGACGCCGCCACCCACCAGGGCCTTTGCGATCCCGCCGATTTCACCGAGTAGACCGGACGCGTCGACGGAGAATCCGAGCAGCTTGGGAATCTGACCAACCACGACGACGAGTGCAATGGCGTTGAGGTAGCCGAGACGGATCGGTTTCGAGAGGAGTTCGGTCACGAAGCCGAGACGAAGGAATCCGCCGATCACGAGGATGAGTCCGACAAGAATGGCGAGAACACCGGCTAGTGCAAGCGCATTCTCCGAATCGCCGACTACAGCCAGCGGTATGACCGCGGCTGCAATCAGCGGTGCCAGCGACGAATCGGGTCCGAGTACAAGGATTTTCGACGGTCCGACTACCGCGTACGCGAGCAACGGCACGATGGTGGCGTACAGTCCGGCGTACGCAGGCAGCCCGGCGGCCTCGGCGTAGCCCATACCAGCGGGGATCAGAAGGGCCGTCAAGACGAGTCCGGCAGTGACATCTGTTCGCAACCACTCGCGGCGATACCCACGGGCAGTCGCGACGCCCGGTAGCCGACCTAGACTCTCCGCCCACATCATCCGTCGATTATCCCCCCGCAGTTGTCAGAAGTCTCGAACTATGCCCCATCGGTCGGCCTGGCTGCGAGAGATACCTGAATTGTGTTGTTTTCGAACCCTTTCCGAGTCTTGACGCGCTCGGCTGTACAGACGACCATTAATGAATGACTGGCGACGAAGAGTTGCTCCACGTCGAGCGGGTGATCACTCGCCTGATTTCCCGCTATCCCGCAGTTCCTCCACCGGAGATCGAAAACAGAGTGCGAACAATTCACCAGCGTTTTGTGGGCTGTCGGATCCGTGACTTCGTGCCTCTCCTCGTCGAAAAGGCGGCCAGACAAGAGATCTCGAATCGGAGAATCGTGATTCCGATAGTGGATGAACGGTCCGCAGTCCTCAACCCTCTCGAACTGTAGCCGTAGCGGACGTCGTCGGCGCATACTGAAATGACCTTGGACCAGGGAGTTCTGGCCGCATGCAGAAGTTCAGGCGCGGAACGTCAGCCTCCCGAACTCCTGATGTGTAAACCGAGTGCAGGGAGCGTTGATATGGAAGGCTTCTGGGAATTTTTCTGGTTCATCTTCGTCTGCTTTGCCTTTGTGGCGTACTTGAGCGTGTTGTTCTCGATCATCACCGACTTGTTCCGTGATCACGAGACTTCGGGCTGGGCCAAAGCGTTGTGGATGGTATTCCTGTTCGTCATTCCATTCTTGTCCGCCATGATCTACGTGGTCGTCAAGAATGACGGAATGACTCGGCGGTCGATGGAGGCCGCTCAGCAGCACATACACGCGCAGAGTGATTACATTCGAACCGTCGCCGGGAAATCTCCGACCCAGCAGATCGCCGACGCCAGAGAGCTTCTCGACTCCGGTGCGATCAACGAAGAGGAATTCCAGGCCATCAAGGCAAAGGCGCTGGCGTAGTTTTCGCATCTTCTGCGGCAGGCCTGGCGTCCTCGGTTTCGGTATCGTCAGGCCGGGCGTCCTGCGTGGCGGCGCGTGCGGGACGAACCAGCACTTCGAGAGCTACGAGTGCAACCAGCGAGATGATGACGATCCAACCCACGACCAAACCGGTGGGGTAGCGCCAGAAGAGCAGCAACAGTGCGGCGATGCCGATGATGGCGCAGCGCAGCGGAACACGAAGCTGATTGGCCCACCGCTCCACCTGATTCGGCGTACGGCCGCTTGAAGAATGCCGGACGAAGTCCAACGCCTGCCCGTAGCCTCGTCGAACGGCGATCGCCGAGGACGACCCACCGACCAGGTAGGCCCCGAGCCCTATCACCACGCCGAGGACCGCGACCGCTCGCAGGCTCGTGCGCAGTGGTACCAGAACTGTGTCGATGACGGCAGTGGCGGCGTCTGGCGAGAGGATATCGGTTGGCACACTGTCGAGGTAGATTGCGCGTCCGATGAGAATTCCGATCGCGAGAACCAGCATTCCCAACGCAATCGACAGGCCGACCAGGGACAGTGCGCGGAGCCTGCGACCGGTTGGCGCAACGGCGACAGCGGCTGCCGCGCACGCGATTCCCAACCACGGCAGCACCGCTGAGACCTTGTCGAGTGCCGAGACGGCTCGTTGTGCCTTCACCAGCTCGGGGGACTGGAAGAGAACAAATTCCTTGTCCACGGAGGGGATTTTGTCTGCGAAGGCGAAGCCGCGGTCGATCAAAGCTGTTTTGACCCTGTCGATGATCGTACTGAGCGAAATGCTGACGGTTCCGCTCTGATCGACTTCGACGGAGTTGGGGCCGTAATCTCCGGTCATGACCGAGACCAGTGCGTTGTGCGCCGATCGGTTCGCTTGAATCCACAAGTCCTCGAACTGTTGTGACCGAACGAGCGAGCCCACCGTGTCGTGAACGAAGCTCTTTGCCTGGCCGGCGATCACCGGTGCCAACCCCACCACGGCTTGATCCAGACGCGGCGCGTTGGCAGCAAGATTCGACACGTCGGTCAGTGCGGTGAGTGCGTCGGTGGTGAGCCCCTCGACGTCGACACGATCGAAGATCTCGTCGGTGATTTGATTCGTGATCTCGGCCTGAACGGCGGGATTCTCGCCCAGTGGCGCGACCGTACTGACGTAGCGGTCCGTGTCGAGTATCTGACTACGGGTGAAGCGGGTGGTCACGGACAAGACGGCAAGGAGCGCGACCAACACCAGCAGTATCGCCACGGCAGTCCACCGCAGTCCGTGTCGAGGTGGCCGGGAGACTTGCTCGACGGTCGTTTCGCGGGCGCTGGGAGTCTGCTCGCGGAGCGTTGCAACCTCTTGCCGCAACCTGGCTAGTTCGGCACGTTCGTCCTCCTGGAGTGGGCCGTCGTTCGTGCCGTTTGCCATCATGTTCCTCTCCGGAGGGAAACTGCTGCCGCACAGATGAAAACGCTGAATTCGATGGGTGGATCCGGAGTCGAGACCTCAGATCACGTCGGGATTCCATGTCGCGACAGCCCAGATGACGAATACGTCGAGCGCGATGATGGTGATCGACCACCACGGAGAGTGGGGTAGCCACAGGAAATTCGCGAGGATCGACAGCGAACAGAAGATTATCGCGCCTACCCGTGCCCACGTCGCGCCGGTGAAGAGCATGATTCCGACAGCGGTGACGAGCACGCCGAGTACGAGGTGAATCCATCCCCAGGAAGTGAGGTCGAATTGGTACGCGTATTCAGGGCCGACAACGGTCACATCGTCCTTGGATATCGCCGAGATGCCTTGGAGAATCTCGAGCACGCCGACGGTGACGAGAAGAACGGCTCCGCCCAGCGCGCTTCCTTTTGCCACACCTTGCTTCACCAGTGAATCCTCGGCCATGACCGCCCCTTGGTATCAAGTGCGAAATTGCCTGGCGTAACTCCGTATTGCGACTATTTACGGTGGTGAAGTATCCCGCCACGGGGCAAATCAAACATTGAGCGCTGGATATCCTCGCGATATTCGCTCGCCCACGAATCCGAGAGGATCTACCGTGACGGCATGGATTGGGAGGACGCAGGCATGACGCCGACGACTGCGCCGGTAACAATTCGGACGGATCGACTGGTGCTTCGTACCTACCGTTCCGGCGATCATCAGGATCTTCTCACCTTCTACGGGCGTAGCGACGTGTGCCGGTATTTGTTCAACGCACCCTGGAGCCCGGAAGATGCGCGAGAGGCAGTGCAGACCAGAATGTCTCGACGCGACCTGGCAGCGGGCGCGGTGGCTCTTGTCGTCGAATACGAGGGCCGGGTTGTCGGAAGCATGAGTGCCTGGCTAGTCGAGGAATCGGGTTGCACAGCCGAAACCGCGCACACGGCAGAAGTCGGGTGGGCATTCTCGCCCGAGTTCGGCGGCCGAGGATTCGCGACGGAAGCTGTGGCCGCTCTGTTCGACCTGGTGTTCGCAACACCCCGATTGCGCCGTGTGGTCGCGGAGATGGATGCGAGAAACGAATCCTCGGCACGACTCGCGCGGCGAATCGGGATGCGACGAGAGGCACATTTTCGGCAGAATGCGTGGATCAAGAACGAATGGACCGACACTGTGGTTTTTGCAATGCTGCGCAGTGAGTGGCATTCAAATGCCTGATCAGGGGGTGAGCTGCTACTTCGCGACCAGTTCGGTCAACTGGGGGACCAGCTCGTCAGTTGCCCATGGAACGCTCAAAACGCTGACGTACATGGTGGCGGCTGTCAGGCGATTGTCGGTGATCCACAAGTCCTTCCCGTTGGCGATAACCGGCCACCGTGCGAACAGGGTGTTGGCCAACGTGCTGTCGACTTCCGACTGATCGCTTGCCCATCCGAGATATACGTCGGTGTTTATCGTGTCGAGCTTTTCCATGCTGATGCCGAACAGGAACGAGTCGCCTGCAAAGTTCTTGGCACCGTTGACCACGTCGGGAGCGACTGTGAGCCCGAGGTTTTCGACGAACTTCACGCGCGGATCGTCCGGGCCGTAGATGGCGGTTTCGGTTTCTCCCTCGCGGATGTAGGACCCGAAGGCAAAGGTGACCCCGTTGAATTCCGGATGGCTCGCCTTCGACTCCTGGACAGTTTCCTCCACGGACTTGATCAGCGCAGCGGTCTGCGTGGGGCGACCGAGGGCCTTGCCGACATCGGTGGCCAGGTTCTGCCACGAACTCGGCTGGTACGGCTTGGTGTCGTAGGGGAGTGTCGGGGCGATCGAACTCAGGCGCTGGTAGTCCTGTTCGGAGAAACCGGAATACGGCGCAAGAATCAGATCGGGTGCGACATTGAGTATCTGTTCGAACAGGAGCTCTCCGCTGTCGGAGTAGTACGGCGCAGGCGTGGGCAGTGTCTGGCCCGACTTCTCGAGTTCCGCGCGGGTCCACGGCAGGAAGCCGTCGGCGTCGCCGGCCCACGAGTCCTTCTGCATCGCTACCGGGGTGACTCCCAGGGCGATGACGGTGTCTGCCGCTGCGGAATCGAGGGTGAGGACCCTGGTCGGTTCCTTGTCGATGACGGTTTCACCGAATGCGTGCTTGATCGTGACGGGAAACGCGCCGTCCTCGACGGCGGATGCCGACGAATTGTTTCCTTCGGTCTCGGTTGACGACTGCGTGCAGGCAGCCAGAGGCAGTGCGGCCGCCACCATCAGCGCAACGACTATTCGTCGCCTCCGCTGGGGAAGAATTCTCTGACGGGCAGATCTGAACACGCGAAACTCCTCGGGATTGATCGGGGAAGTGCTTGCACGACTCAGTGCCTCGAGCACATGAGAGCAGGCTTACCTAAGTGAATGTAGGGCGCGTCCGTGTAGCGAAGGGGCCAGCAGATGTCGACAACAGGTCAGGCTCGAGTCAGTTGACGGCGGCGAGAGCATTGCCGGGGGTGTAGCCGACCGTCTTGCGAAAAGCGGCGATGAACGAACTCGACGTCCCGTACCCGACTCGACGACTGACTGCATTCACACTCATCCCGGTCCCGAGCATTCCCAAGGCCGTACTCATGCGAACCAGGGTGCGCCACTGCGCAAAGCTCAAGGCGAGTTCCGCGGCGAAGATCCGGGTGACCGTGCGTCGGCTGAGATTGAGAACGTGCGCCCACTGATCGAGTGATCGATCGTCGGCGGGATCAGACAGAACTTTGTCGACGAGTATCCGTAGCCGAGGATCGCGGGGGATCGGCACGTCGAAATGCGGGGCCGATGCGGGAGTGAGGAGATCGACGCAGACCTGCTGTGCCCGAAGGCGTTGTTCTGCAGGCATTCCGGTATGGGCGAGGTGGATCAGCAGAACTCGCGCCGCCTCGCTCAGCGTCACGATGCACGGTTCGTTCCAGGCGGGAGTCCACAACTCGGGGGTGAAGAGGGTGGCACGGAATGCGACGTGGGGATTGGCCTGACCTTCGTGGAGGACTCCGCGAGGGATCCACAGGCCGACGCCGGGAGTGACGGTCCAGAGTTGATTGTCGATGATCATGTTGACGACGCCGCGGTCGGACCAGATGAGTTCGTGCTCGGCATGCGCGTGCTGTGGCCACTGGGTGATGTGGTCGGTCTCGACGATGTACGTCGTCAGTTGGAACGGCGCCGGGACGGCGCGCGCCATCGGAGTGTGGCGGTCGGAATCCGACAGGTGGAGGCCACCGTCGATTTCACGAAGGGCAGGGATCGGCACCGCGGACTACCTCCAGAGCAAAGTTAGGTAAACCTTACACTGAAATGTGCTGGGCTCAGTGACCCGCTCCGAGTTCGATGAGAAGCACGCCTGCGGCGATGAGACCGATCCCCACGATCATGAGTTTGGTCAGTGGTTCGTGAAAGAGAATGCGGGATGCGATTGCCGTCAGCGCCACCCCGCATGCGGTCCAGATGCCGTACGCGACGCCTATGGTGAGGCCCGCGTCGAGTGCGAGTGTGAGGAAGGCGAAAGCGGCGAGATACCCCACGGTGACAACTGCGAGCCAACGCTTGTCGCTGCCGTCCTGCGACGCCATCCTCAGCGACAGTGTTGCGGTGACCTCGGAAACAATTGCAGCGATGAGAAACACGAATGTCATGCTGGGTCCGCCGGTCCGCTGTCGGCAGCTGCCTGAGAGCCGAGTTCGACGCACAGCACTCCGCCGATGACCAGGGCAATGCCGACGCCCATCGTGGCTGTCAGAGGATCCCCGAATAGGAAAGTCGCGAACACCGCGGTCAGGACAACTCCGGTTGCGCCCCAGATTCCGTATGCAACACCGAGTCCCATGCCCTCCCGCAGGACGAACGACAACGCGGTGAATGCTGCGAGATATCCGCCGACGACCACGACGTACCAGGCGGGGTGATCGAGGGCAGCGCGCAGAGACAGAGTCGCAGACACCTCGGTCAGGATCGCGGTGATCAACAGCAGCCATTTCTTCACGGTTCGGATTCTGTCAGGCTCCACGGATTCCGGCCGCGCACTACGGTTGAGACATGACGTGCGTGCTGCTCGGCGGAATCCGCGAAGGTGACATCCGCCACGAAGTGTCCGGTGGCGATATAACCGCGACGCCGATTCTCGACTGGGGCCACGACGACGTGGCCCGCCTCTACGAGGACATTGCAGAAGGTGCGATCCAGTCGGCGCGGGAGTTCCTGGTGTCGGCGCATCGCAGCGTCGCTGGAAATATTCGGCCGGTGTACGGCCTCGACGACCGGCAACCCGTCTCGGTGACATTGAGTCGAGAGCGCGGATCCTGCAGTCAGAGACTGGCCATCGTCGAAGCCTTGGCTCGCCGCCGAGGTATCGCCACCCGAGTACGCGGTCTCGTACTACGCGGGGAATTCTGGTACCCGAGATTTCGGCGTCTACATGCGGTGATTCCGAAGTCAGTGCTGCTGGCGTGGCCGGAATTTCTGGTCGACGGACGCTGGCAGGACATCTCCGAGATCGTTTCACCTGCGGTGGTCTCAGCTGTCGAACCATTCACGAACACCGGCGAGGAAACACTGTTCGACGCGATCGGACGCGCTCCGATCAGTTGGGGCAAATCAATTTCGTGCGATTGCTTGGACTTCTCCGAATTCGTCGACCGTGATCTGGGCACCTTCGAATCTCGTGACAAGCTCTTCGAGGAATTCGGACAGACGATGTCGACCCCCATCAGAATTCTCGTCGATCCGGTTTTCCGGAACTGGAGTGCATCCGGCTGACGCGCGACGCGAGGTCTAGGCTGTTCTGCATGTCTGTGCGTACCCCATTGGTCCCTGGAACCGTCTCTCCCGTCCTCGCTGTACCCTCGAAGATCGAGCGGCCCGAGTACGCGTGGAAGCCGACCGCCAAAGAGGGCAACGAGCCCTGGGTTCAGACGCCGGAGACGATCGAGGCGATGCGCATCGCCAGCAAGATCGCTGCAGGCGCGCTGCAGGAAGCCGGCAAGGCTGTCGCTCCCGGTACCACGACCGACGAGCTCGACCGCATCGCACACGAGTTCATGCTCGACCACGGCGCATATCCGTCGACGTTGGGCTACAAGAGCTTTCCCAAGTCGTGCTGCACGTCTCTCAACGAGGTGATCTGCCACGGAATCCCCGACTCGACCGTGATCCAGGACGGCGACATCGTCAATATCGACGTCACCGCGTACATCAACGGGGTGCACGGCGACACCAATGCGACGTTCCTCGCCGGTGACGTGTCCGAAGAGAACCGCTTGCTCGTCGAGCGCACACACGAGGCAACGATGCGGGCCATCAAAGCCGTCAAGCCCGGCCGCGCGCTCAACGTGATCGGACGTGTCATCGAGTCCTACGCCCATCGGTTCGGGTACGGCGTCGTCCGTGACTTCACCGGACACGGAATCGGTGAGACCTTCCACAACGGTCTCGTGATCCTGCACTACGACGAGCCCGCGGTAGAGACGATCATCGAACCGGGCATGGTCTTCACGATCGAACCGATGATCAACCTCGGTGGTATCGACTACGAGATCTGGGAGGACGGCTGGACCGTCGTCACCAAGGACCGTAAGTGGACGGCACAGTTCGAGCACACCCTGGTGGTCACCGAGACCGGTGCAGAGATTCTCACCCTGCCTTGAGTTCGGAGATGCATGGCGCTCTGCTGGTAGCGGGCACCACGTCCGACGCGGGCAAGAGCGTTCTCGTAGCCGGACTGTGCCGCATGCTGGCGCGTCGAGGCGTCCGAGTTGCTCCGTTCAAGGCGCAGAACATGTCGAACAATTCCGTCGTCACGCTCGACGGCGGAGAGATCGGCCGTGCGCAGGCCCTTCAAGCACGGGCGTGCGGGCTCGAACCGAGTGTTCGATTCAACCCGGTGTTACTCAAGCCGGGCAGTGACCGGACGTCGCAACTTGTCGTTCGGGGCAAGGCGACGACCACGGTGGGTGCTCGCGACTACATGCAGCATCGCCAGTGGCTTCGAGGAGTCGTGGCCGAGGATCTCGAATCGCTTCGATCCGAGTTCGACGTCGTGATCTGCGAAGGCGCCGGTTCACCGGCCGAAATCAACTTACGCGCAACGGATCTTGCCAACATGGGGTTGGCAGAGGCTGCACGGATTCCGGTCATCGTCGTCGGTGACATCGATCGCGGTGGGGTCCTGGCCCATCTTTTCGGCACCGTGGCGGTGCTCTCGCCGAGCGACCAGTCGTTGATCGCCGGGTTCGTGATCAACAAATTCCGAGGCGACGTTGCCCTGTTGGAACCCGGCCTCGAGCAACTGCACAGCCTCACCGGCCGGCCGACGCTCGGCGTGATTCCCTTTGCCGACGACCTCTGGCTCGATGCCGAAGACTCGTTGGGGGTGACCGGGAATGCTCCGGTCGGCCGACCGCGTCCGCCTCTGGGGGATCGGTGGTTGAGCGTCGCCGCGATCAGGCTGCCGCGGATCTCCAATTCGACGGATGTCGAGGCCCTGGCATGTGAACCGGGCGTTGCGGTTTCGTGGATCACCGACGCGGCGCGTATTCGCGACGCGGACCTCGTGGTGATTCCAGGGAGCAAGTCCACTGTCAGTGATCTCGAGTGGTTGCGCAGTACCGGCCTGGCCGACGAGATCATCGCTCGCGCAGGTCGCGGGCAGGCAGTGCTGGGAATCTGCGGTGGCTATCAGATGCTGGGCAAGTCCATCGTCGACGACGTCGAATCGGGATCGGGTACCACGGCGGGACTCGGACTGCTGGACCTCGAGATCGAGTTCGCGCCCAACAAGGTGTTGGCGCAGGTGACCGGTACGGCAGACGGTATCTCTGTGTCCGGGTACGAGATTCATCACGGCCGGGTAGTCCGCAACGGCGACCGTCCACTGCTGGAGGGTTCCGAAGGCGCACCGGAAGGCAGCGTGCGAGGGTCTGTTCGAGGGACCCACTGGCACGGACTCCTGGAAAGTGACGACTTTCGGCGCAGACTGCTGCGGGAGATCGAGGTTACCGGTTTTGTTGTTGCCCCCGACACTTCGGTTGCCGATGTCCGAGAGCAGCAACTCGACCTCCTTGCCGACCTTGTGGAACAGCATCTCGACCAGGATCTGCTCGAGAAACTGATCAACGGCGGGGCGCCGCGTGGGCTCCCCGTCATTGCCTCCGCACTCGAAGACTGAGAGCGCTCCCGCAGTCGTCTGCGTGGACGCGGTAGAATAGCCAGGCCTCACTCCCGCGACGGCTCCCTAGTAGGAGTGTGCGCGGTGACAGATCAATTCGACGGCTTGCTGACCGACTTCAGTGACGAGGTGCTGGTCGACGCGGCAATACTCGGCGATCACGCAGCCTTCGATGTCATCGTTCGCCGACACGGCCCGCACTTGTATCGATTTGCCCGTCGACTGCTCGCGAGCGAGAGTGACGTCGACGACATCGTCCAGGAAACCTGCGTTGCCGCGTGGCGCCAACTTCCGGGGTTTCAGCGGCGCTCGAGCATCAAGACCTGGTTGTTCGCGATCTGTTCCCGCAAGATCTCGGATTTCTATCGAAAAGTCGGCTCGTGCGCCGCTGACGTGGACGAACTCAGGGAAGGAGCTGATCCCCGATTGCGCGATCCGAGCGAAGAAGTTTGTGGCACAGCATTTCTCGACGCCTTGGAATCCGAACTCGATCGCCTGCCCCTGCACCAGCGCGCCGCCTGGGTCCTGCGGGAAGTCGAGGGGATGACGTATCCGCAGATTGCGATTGTCCTGGAACTGAGCCCGGACGCGGTTCGCGGCCAACACACTCGGGCGAGAAGAAATCTCGGCGCCGCACTCCACCGATGGCGATGACAGCTCGCCGGTGTGCCGGGTTTTGTCGCCGAACTCACTCTCCTTCCTGCCCTCGAAACTGGAAGAATGCTTCGTCGTGGATACCGCTTTCGACCCCAGAGGCTTCGACCCGAGAACCGAGGATTCGGTCCCGTCAGTGATGCCGGACGACGCGACGGCAGCCGGCGCTGACGTCGCCGTCGAGGCTGCGGAAACTCGACTGACCGCAAGCGCGGTCCGGGAGTTGCTGGCAGCGCTCGGGGGAAGTATCGGCGACGAGGACGAACTCGTGGTCTTGCTCCAGCGCGCCGTCGAAATCGCGAACGACGCCATCGAGGGCGCCGACAGTATCGGCGTCACCATCGATCTGGCCGGGCAGACCTACACCGCCGTTCACACCGACTCGCGGACCCTGCGCGTCGACATCGAGCAGTACGACGCAGGCGACGGACCGTGTCTGCACGCAGCTCGAACCGGTGAAACCGTTGTCGTCGATGCCGAGACCAGCGCGGAACGCTGGCCGCGGTTCGCGGCGGCGGCGAAGGACGAAGGGATCAAGTCCTTTCTCGCGGCGCCGCTCTTCACGCCGGATCAGCGTCTGGGTTCGTTCAACCTGTACGGACGCGCTCCAGCGGCCTTCGACAGCGTCGACGCGGACGTCATGGAGATTCTCACGACAACAGTCTCACGCGCGATCGGCGACTTCTCTCGCTTCAGATCTGCCAGGGCGGTGGCTGATGCCTTGCAACGCGCGCTCGAGACCCGGGCGCCGATAGAACAGGCCAAAGGCATGCTGATGGCCATCCATCGGATCGACGCCGACACCGCATTTCACATGCTGCGCAAGCAGTCTCAGACCACGAACACCAGGTTGCGCGACGTGGCAGCCGAGATCGTCGAAACGTATTCCGCGCCGCCAACCGCGGTCTAGTTCGAGGGGGACCGACGTACAGCCTCGAGCGCGACGACGACGCCCGCGGCGACAACCACGTGCATCAGCGCGAGCATGACCGTGCTGGCGGCGTCGAAGTCTGCGGCAATGGTCAGAGCGATGGTGCCGAGCGCCACGACTGCACCCACGATCTGGGCGATGCGGATGATCGGCTCCCACTTCAGTGAGATCAACATTGCGACCGACAAACCGACCAGCAGTGGCACCACCGTCAATGTGATGACCCCACCAGGCGCGACGCTCGCAGGCTTTCCCTGATCTGTCATCTCGAAGGATCCGCCCAATGCGAGGCCGATCAACCACAGGATCAGATTGACTACGAGAGCAACTACCGTGGCGCCGAGTACGGCACGTGGCTTGGTGACGTGGAGGTTGTGTGCGGTTGACGCGATTGCAGACATGGTGTTCTCCCGGCTCGATGCGATGGTCTTGTGATGGTGTGGTGATGTAGACCTTCGGACCCGGAGAAACTCATCGCCGGGCAGTTACCGCGGATCGGCGATGGGCACGGCGGTGCCCGTGACCGCGATGCCGCCGCCTGCCGGGATGTCGACCGCGAGAACACTGGGACGCCCGACGTGTCGGCCCTGCAAGATGGTGATCCGGCGAGGAGTGGCCGCCGGGTCGAGTTCGCGCAGGTAACCGCCGGTCGATGCAGCAGCAGAGCCCGTTGCCGGATCCTCGGTGATTGCTCCCACCGGAAAGAGATTGCGGGCTTCGAAAGTGGAGTCGTCCAGTGGATGCAGGATCGTCACCGTGCCGGCCCATCCCTGCGCGTCCATCAGAGTTCGCATTGCGGGTGGATCGAAGGTGAACTCGTCGAACGTCCCCTGATCACGAAGTACGACGACCGGGTGCGTGTTGCCGGCGTACGAGAGCATGGCGGGATACCGCTGGTCCAGTGCAGACGAATCGACGCCGATCAGCCCGAGCAGTGCCGTCAACACAGCATGATCGATCGGCGAGACCGACGGTTCGACGCTGGTGAAGGTCGCGGTGGATCGCCCGTCTTCGTCAGTCGCCGTGTCGATGGATACCGGTCCGATCGGTGTTTCGAAAGTGAAGGTTCCGCTGCCGTCGCGCTCGGTGAGTGCTACGGCTGTCGCGATGGTGGCATGACCGCAGAACGGTACTTCGGCGATGGGGGAGAAGTAGCGGATCCGGCTGTGGCGCGGGTTGTCTCCGAGTTCCGGTTCGATGAGAAATGCCGTCTCCGCATACCCGATTTCGGCTGCAACAGATTGTAATTCGGAGTCGTCTAGCCCACGGGCGTCGAGCAGCACGCCGGCCGGATTACCGCCGGCCGGATCCGAACTGAACGCAGTCAGCCGGAGGATGTCGCGAGAATTTGCCATGTCGACCATCTTTGTCCGCCGCCATCGATCGGGGGAAGAGCAGTCACGCGATTGCGGTCCGCAATCTTCGAACTGGACTGCCTCGGAACAAACCGGCCGCACGGCGTCGTTGGTGCAGTTATGAGCAATGACACAGGCACTGACGACGCGTTGTTCGCACTCGTGGCCGAGGGAAAACAAGGTGTGCTGGCAACCGTCAAGCGTGACGGCCGTCCACAGTTGTCCAACATCATTTACCGCTGGGATGCCGAGTCGAAGACGGCTTCCGTGTCCATCACTGCCGATCGCGCCAAGAGTAAAAATGCGGTCCGCGATCCGCGGGTTTCCCTCCATGTCAGCGCGCCCGACTTCTGGAGCTACGCCGTGATCGAAGGACTTGCCGTGGTGACACCCGCAGCGGCCGATCCTCACGACGAAGTGTCTGACGCACTGGTCGAGCTCTACCGGGACATCAGCGGTCAGGAGCATCCCGATTGGGAGGAGTACCGCGAAGCAATGGTGGCAGAGCGTCGACAGATTCTCACGGTACGGGCTGATCACGTCTACGGAATGACGCGGCTCCCGAAGCCGTCCGGCACCTAGCCTGCCCTTCACCTGAGTTCGGCCCACCCCCAACCCCGAGCGAACGGTACGTTCGTCGCCTCAGATGCGCCGAAAGCCACTTTCGCTCAGTGGGGAGGCGGTGCAGAGCGAACAAATCGGACTCGCAGGCGGTGGTGAGAATGTATGAGTGGTCATACTTCTGTCGACTCCAGGGCCCTCCACAGTGTGGATCGCGTACCGTTTCCAGACATGGAATTGACTCGAGTGGCGGTGGGCAGTGGTTCGTGCACCGTTCGGATCGACGGGCCGGTCAGCAAGCACGCGGTACTCCTGCTCCCGGGCAAAGGCGACCCCGTCGACTTGTACGACGATGTGTGTGAGCGACTGCATCATTCGGATCTGCGGACCGTCGCGGTGGAATCGATCGAGAATCTCGACGAGACATCAGCAGTGGTACTTCTGGACGAGTTGAACATCGCCTGGGTGAACCTGGTCGGTCACCGGGAGGGAGCCGATCTCGCCTGGCTGTTGGCGGCACGGCAGTTCGGCCGCTTCGCGAGTCTGATCGCGGTGGACCGCGGACATCCGTCGGCGAGCGATATTGCCGGCGTACCGCCGGTCGAAGTGCCGACCACCATCGTCGTGGGCAGTGGAGGTCGGGCCATTGCCGACGCCAGCGGTCGTTTCGTGTACTCCGATTTCCGCGTGACGGAACTTCCGGGTGTCGACGACGTCGTGAAGTCTGCACCGGCCGAACTCGCAACCGAGATCGTGCTGCGTACCAGCCCCTGGTGAAACACTGACCTATGGAAAGGCGGGCACTCCCATCGCGCGGAGTGCCCGCCTTTTCGGCGTCGTACGGGTTGCGGGGGCTCAGATGTCGAGGCCGAGCAGCGCGTTCTCGACTACTTCGGCCAGGGCCGGGTGGATCCAGTACTGGCCGCGCGCCATGTCCTGAGCCGACAAACCGAAGCTCATCGCCTGGATGAGCGGTTGGATCACCGTCGGGGCCTGCGTGCCCATGACGTGGGCACCGAGAATGCGTCCGGTGCCGCGCTCGGCGATCACCTTGCAGACACCCTCCTGATCCTCCATCGCCCACCCGTACGCCACGTCTCCGTATGCCTGCACCTTGACGGCGATGTCGAGTCCGGCGTCGCGGGCCTGCTTCTCCGTCATGCCGACATCGGCGATCTGCGGGTCGGTGAACACTGCGGCGGGTACGAAGCGGTGGTCGGTGCTACGAAGTCCGGACGTGTCTTTCCACGCATCCTGAAGCAGGTTGTGCTGAACGACTCGCGCTTCATGATTGGCGACGTGCTTGAGTTGGTACGGCGACGAGACGTCACCGAGCGCGAAGACGCCCTCTGCGGTGGTGCGCTGGTATTCGTCGACCACGATCGAGCCCTTGTCGTCGAGTTCGACGCCGGCCGTGTCGAGACCGAGTAGATCGCCGTTGGGCTGGCGGCCCACCGCGACGAGGAGGACGTCACCGGAAACGACTGTGCCATTTGCCAGTTCGACGGCGATGTTGTCGCCGTCGTCGCGTACCGACGTGAGAGGGGAGCCCAGATGGACGTCCCACTTCTGTTCGGCCAACTCGGTGAAGCGCTCGGAGATCTCGTCGTCGAGGTGCCGCAGCAGTCTCTGGCTGCGACCGATGATCGACACGCGAGAACCCAACGCGGAGAACACGTGTGCGAACTCGGTGGCAATGAATCCGGAGCCGACGATCACGAGGTGCTCGGGAAGTTCGGGCAGTCGCATGATGTCTTCGTTGGTGTAGTACTTCACACCACTCGACGCGATCTCGTCCGGGATGATCGGACGCGAACCGGCTGCGATGACCACCTGGTCAGCGGTGATCGTCTCACCGGTTCCGGTGTCGATCGTCTTGTCGCCGGTGAACGTGGCGTGGCCGCGGTAGACGGTGGTGTTGGGACTGTCTTCGCTGCGGTACCGCTCACCACCTGCGGAAATGGGATCGATGCGGCCGAAGACGCGCTTGACGATGTCGGACCAACGGACGCCGTCGAGCGTGGCGTCGACGCCGTACTTCTCGGCAGTGGTGACGGTGCGTGCCACCTCGGCGGCGTAGACGAACATTTTGGTCGGGATGCACCCGACATTGAGGCACGTTCCGCCGAAGGTGCCCTCTTCGAGGATTGCGATCTTCTTGCCGTCGAACCGCTCGTCGGGCAGCGAGTTTCCGGATCCGCTGCCGATGATTGCAAGGTCGTAGTGCGTCACTGCGCGATCTCCTGTGTGTTGCTTGCTGTGCTTGCCGAACTTTCTGCGGCCGGGGTGAGGTGGCCGTCGAGCCACTCCAACCACAGGTCGAGTTCGGAAAAGGCTGTGGCCAAGGGCTTCTCGGTCGAAAGGAACACGTCGTGACGGGCGCCGTCGATCGGGACGATGCTGGTTCGATCGCCGAGGCAACCGGCCCAACGTGCGATCTGCTTGACGTCGAGCACGGAATCGGCGAGGTCGACGCTCGGGTTGTACGCCTTCGCGAACTGCGACTTCTTCGAGCGCAGAATCAGCGCAGGCACTCCGATGTCGAGGCCGCGGTGCAGTTTTGCGTGACCCGCTCGGACGGCCCGCATCCAGCCGAAGGTGACGGGGCAGCCGGCCAGTGGCTTCCAGTCGAGGTTGTAATCCCAGACTCCGTTGGCCGAAACGTGAAGACTGGAACCGTAAGTCGGTAGCCCGGTGCCGGGGATCACGGTCTTTGCCGAGACCCGACCGAGGGCGTCGATAGCGGTGGTGCCGACGTTGCGAACGACCGAAGGTCCCTGAAGGTCGAACCACGGGCTGTTGAGGACGAGACCGCAGATTCCGGCGCCAGTGCTGCCACCGGGCTTGCGCTGCAAGCGGTTCAGCCACAGTGGAACGATCAGACCACCAGTGGAGTGCGCCATCGGCAGCACCTCGCTGCCGTCGGTCTCGTTGCGGACGATGCGCAGCGCCTCGTTCAGTTCGGCGTCGTAGAGCGCGAGGTCGGAGACGTAGTGCGCTGTGTGTCCCGGCTTGAGGGACCGGCCGCACTTACGCAGGTCGAGTGCAAAGAAGGCGTAGCCCTGCTCGGCAAAGTGCTCGGCAAGGTGCTTCTGGAAGAAGTAATCGGTGAAACCGTGCACGTACAAAACGGCACGGTGCGTCTTCACCGCCTCCTTCTGCGGTTGGTAGCGGACCAGTGTTGCGTCCACCTCGCCTTCGCCGTCCGGATCCGTTCCGAGCGGGATCGTCAGCTGCTGATATCCGTCACCGAGGACGTCTGGAACCCAAGTAGTCACAAATCACAATCTAATGGTCGTTTCGAGTCCGCGTTGTAGAGCACAATTGGGGGTGGTGAACCGCGCGTGTACGCACGGGTAACCTATTCGGCGTAACACAGCAGGCGGATGCGCGCACGGCTAATGACAAGGAAGTCGATTCTCCAGTGTCGAATCAGAACGCGGTAGAGACGAAGACGGATGTAGTGCTCGTGGGCGCAGGCATCATGAGTGCCACGCTGGGCGCATTGCTGCGCCAGCTGCAGCCCGATTGGTCGATCTCGACCTTCGAGCGGCTCGATGCCGTCGCAGCCGAGAGCAGCGACCCCTGGAACAACGCGGGAACCGGTCACTCCGCCCTGTGTGAGCTCAATTACACCCCGGAGAACTCGGACGGCACGGTCGACATCAAGAAGGCCGTCAACGTCAACGAGCAGTTCCAGGTGTCTCGCCAGTTCTGGGCACACGCGGTCGAGCAGGGCGTCCTGACTCAGCCCAAGGAATTCATCAACCCCATCGCACATGTGAGCTTCGTTCACGGTGAGGCCAACGCCAAGTACCTGCGTGCTCGCTACGACGCACTTGCCGGCCACACGCTCTTCCGCGGTATGGAGTACATCGACGATCCGGCCGAGTTCAGTGAGCGTCTGCCGCTGATGGCCAAGGGACGCGACTTCTCCGATCCCATCGCGCTGAACTGGAGCCAGGACGGCACCGACGTCGATTTCGGAGCGCTCACCAAGCAGCTCATCGGCTACATCGGTAAGACCGGCGGCAAGATGTACTTCGGCCACGAGGTCACCAACCTGACCCAGAATTCGGACAAGTCCTGGACCGTCAAGGTCACCAACCGTCGTACAGGTGAAAAGCGCACCGTGCGCTCGCGCTTCGTGTTCGTCGGTGCCGGTGGCGGCGCCCTGCACCTGCTGCAGAAGTCGGGCATCAAGGAAGCCAAGGGCTTCGGCGGCTTCCCGGTCAGCGGCGCTTTCCTGCGCTGCACCAACCCCGAACTCATCGACCAGCACAGCGCCAAGGTCTACGGCAAGGCTGCTGTCGGCGCCCCGCCCATGTCGGTGCCGCACCTCGATACCCGCGTCATCGGCAACAAGCCGGGACTGCTGTTCGGCCCCTACGCCGGATGGTCGCCGAAGTTCCTCAAGCAGGGTCGCGTCACTGACTTGCCCGGCTCGGTCAAGCCCAACAACATCCTCTCGATGCTCGGCGTCGGTGTCAGCGAGCTCGGCCTGGTCAAGTACCTGGTCAGCGAACTCGCCAAGAACGAAGCCGGGCGTATCTGGGATCTGCGTGAATTCGCGCCCAAGGCGCAGGCCCAGGACTGGGAACTCATCACCGCCGGCCAGCGCGTCCAGGTGATCCGCCGGGCCAAGGGTAAGGGTGGTGTTCTCGAATTCGGCACCGCTGTGGTCGCCGCTGAGGACGGTTCCATCGCCGGTCTGCTCGGTGCTTCGCCCGGTGCGTCGACGGCCGTCCCGGCGATGCTGGACGTCCTCGAGCGCTGCTTCCCGACCGAGTTCCAGGGTTGGAAGGGCAAGCTTCGTGAGATGGTCCCGTCCATCGGCGTCAAGCTCACCGACAACGAGGGCCTGTTCAACCAGGTGTGGGATTGGTCCTCGAAGGTCCTCGAGCTCGATTCCGCCGGCGTTTCCGAATCCGTTCCGGTCGCGGATACCGCCGCGACTGTGTGATAGTCCAACCCATGACGGCAACAGCAGCTTTGAAGCGTTCATGGGCACTCGATCTCGACAACAAGACGTTCTACGAGTTGTTGAAGCTTCGAGTGGAGGTCTTTGTCGTCGAGCAGGCCTGCCCGTATCCCGAGTTGGATGGGCGGGACCTGCTGACGGAAACACGCCACTTCTGGCTCGAACAGGACGGCCAAGTGGTGTGCACGCTCCGTCTGCTCGAAGAGCACGACGACGGAAACAAGAGCTTCCGAATCGGGCGTCTCTGCACCTCGCGTCAGGCTCGTGGACAGGGTCACACGACCCGCCTCCTGCAGGCCGCACTGGCGGAGGTCGGCGAAGCGCCGTGCCGGATCAATGCGCAGACCTACCTGGTCGAGATGTACGCCAAGCACGGATTCAAGGCTGACGGCGAAGAGTTCATCGAAGACGGCATCCCGCACACCCCGATGCGTCGTGGTGGGGGAGAGCCATTCGTGGCTGTCAGCTAGTTTGTTCGAGATTTGACCCTGGTCGGCTCATGGGAAAGTGAGCCGACTAGGGTTTTTTCGATACCGAATGTTCGCGGGGAAGTCCTGTTCGATTCAGGCGCGGTCCCGCCACTGTGAAAGATCTCTCCTCTACCGATCGTCCGGGAGATCTCAGCCAGGTTGCCGCGGCATTCGAGTGCAGCCAAATTCTCGGCGAGGAAACCGAGAGGTGGAGGGATATCGACGTGCGAAGTGAAGAAGATCGACCAGTGGCGGGCTTCCCGTTCAGTGCTGTGGTCGGCCAGGATCAATTGCGATTGGCGCTGATCCTGTGTGCGGTACATCCGGGGATCGGTGGAGTTCTGGTCCGCGGTGAGAAGGGAACTGCCAAGTCGACGGTCGTGCGCGCGCTGACTGCGCTGCTGCCCGCAGTCGACGACGCCGGAACGACACGACCGGCCCGCTTGGTGGAACTGCCTGTCGGCGCCACCGAAGACCGGGTGATCGGTTCGATCGACTTGGAGAAGGTTCTGCGTGACGGTGAGCGCGCATTCCAACCTGGACTGCTCGCCGCTGCTCACCAGGGTGTTCTGTACGTCGACGAGGTGAATCTGCTTCACGACCACCTGGTCGACGTGCTTCTCGACGCCGCGGCGATGGGCCGGGTTCACATCGAGCGTGACGGCATCTCCCATTCGCATCCGGCCAAGTTCGTACTCGTCGGCACGATGAATCCCGAAGAGGGAGAACTGCGTCCACAGTTGTTGGACCGTTTCGGTCTGGCGGTCGATGTCGCAGCTTCTCGCGACGTCGACGTTCGCATGGAAGTGGTGCGTCGCCGCCTCGACTACGAGCGCGACCCCGAGGCGTTTGTCGCTCGGTACGAATCAGCCGATCAAGAGTTGGCAGCCGAAATCCTCACGGCGCGTGAGAAACTGGACTCCGTTGAGTTGAGCAATCGGGAGCTTCGTCGTATCGCCTCACTGTGTGCGTCGTTCGACGTCGACGGAATGCGCGCTGACTTGGTGCTCGCGCGCACCGCGACCGCCCACGCCGCGTGGCGAGGCGACAGTGAGGTCACTGCGGAGGACGTGCGAGTGGCGGCAGAACTGACGCTGCCGCATCGCCGCCGCCGTGACCCGTTCGACGAGCCCGGCTTGGATCAGCAGCAGTTGGACGATGCACTCGAGCAGGCTGATCAGGATGCCCAGTCGCAGGTCGAGGACGACGCGCGTGACGGGGAGCCCGAACCTCCCGAGAATCCCGACGGTCGTGGCCCCGAAGATGGCGGCTCCGGTGATGGGGGACCAGGCGATGAGGGGCCGGACGATGACGGCCCGGAAGACCCTGACGGGCCAGGTGGGGGAGTGCGCGCCACTGATCGACCCTCGGCACCACCGGCCGGCGAATTCAAGGCCAAGCTCCTCGAGGTTCCGGGAGTCGGTGAAGGTGCACCGGGACGCCGCTCGCGATCCATGTCGTCCCGCGGACGGGTTGTGCGATCCACCCGGGAGCGTGGGCACGGGTTGCATTTGACGAGCACGGTCTTCGCCGCAGCCGAGTCCCAAGTTGCGCGCGGTCGTACTACGGGGCGGCTGCGACTGGCACCGGATGATCTTCGCGGCGCGATTCGTGAAGGGCGAGAAGGCAATCTGATCGTCTTTGTTGTCGACGCCTCGGGGTCGATGGCAGCACGCGATCGGCTCTCCGCGGTCACCGGTGCCGTCGTCTCGCTGCTCCGCGACGCCTACCAGCGCCGCGACAAGGTCGCCGTCATCACTGTTCGCGGCCGCGAAGCGGAGCTCGTACTGCCGCCGACGTCTTCGGTGGACATCGCCGTTCGCCGTCTGCAGTCCATGCGTACCGGCGGCAAATCCCCACTCGCAGAAGGATTCCTGCGTGCCCGCGAGGTGGTTCTGCGTGAGCGCCTTCGTGACCCACAGCGCCGCGCCCTCGTCGTCACGCTCACCGACGGCCGAGCTACCGGTGGCAAGGACGCGCTGCATCGCGCCCGCGTCGCCGCGCATCTTCTTGCCGATGCGTCCGTTGCGTCCATCGTCGTCGACTGCGAGACCGGCCTCGTTCGTCTGGGGTTGGCGGCCGAGTTGGCCCGAGAACTACGTGGCGGTTACGTCCGCCTAGCCGAATTGTCAGCGCAGCAGGTCGCGGGTGTCGTCCGCGCCGCAGCCTAGATCCCAGCTCAGGAGTTCACGATGCCCAAGGGTGTTCCCGAGACAGTTCCCGACGACGGTCTGACCACGCGTCAGCGTCGTAACGCACCGGTGCTCGCCGTGCACACCGGCCCTGGAAAGGGTAAGTCCACTGCCGCTTTCGGCATGGCGCTGCGCGCCTGGAACCAGGGGTTCGACATCGGCGTCTTCCAATTCGTGAAGAGTGCCAAGTGGAAGGTCGGTGAGGAAGCCGCATTCCGCGCGCTCGGAAACTTGCACGACGAAACCGGCGTCGGTGGGCCGGTGCAGTGGCACAAGATGGGCGAAGGCTGGTCGTGGACACGCAAGGCCGGTAGCGAAGAAGACCATGCCGCTGCCGCCGCTGAGGGATGGCAGGAGATCGCGAGAAGGCTTGCAGGCGAGGAACATCGATTCTATGTCCTCGACGAGTTCACCTATCCGCTCAAGTGGGGCTGGGTCGACGTCGACGAGGTCGTGCAGACATTGCGTGATCGTCCGGGCAACCAGCACGTAGTCATCACGGGACGCGACGCCCCGCAGGCGTTGATCGACGCAGCCGACCTCGTGACGGAGATGACCAAGATCAAGCACCCGATGGATGCCGGCCGAAAGGGCCAACGGGGCATCGAATGGTGAGTTCTTCCACACCGGCCGTGGTGATTGCAGCCCCTGCCTCGGGTAGCGGAAAGACTACGGTGGCTACGGGATTGATCGGCGCGCTCCGGCGGTCCGGCAGCAGTGTCGCCCCTTTCAAAGTGGGGCCGGACTACATCGATCCCGGTTATCACGGGCTCGCCGCGGGGCGACCTGGACGTAACCTCGACACTGTCCTGGTGGGCCCGGATCGCATCGGCCCGCTCTACCGGCATGGAACCGCCGGCTGCCATATCGCAGTGGTTGAAGGTGTCATGGGCTTGTTCGACGGCAAGATCGACGAGGCCAACTCGCAGCCGTCAGCCGAAGGATCGACGGCGCAGGTCGCGTCGATCCTCGGTGCGCCGGTGGTTCTCGTGATTGACGCCCGTGGACACAGTCAGAGTCTGGCCGCCGTACTGCACGGCTTCGCGACGTACGACGCGGGTGTGCGCATCGGCGGCGTCATCCTCAATCGTGTCGGCAGTGCTCGCCACGAACAGGTGTTGCGGCACGCGTGCGACAAGGTCGGCGTCGCGGTGCTCGGAGTTGTGCCGCGGTTGACGGAACTCGAAGTGCCCTCCCGTCATCTCGGGTTGATCCCGGCGGCCGAGCACGGCGCGGCCGCCGTGGCCGCGGTGGACGCGATGTCCGACCTGATTGCCTCGCACGTCGATCTCGGCGCTGTTCGCGCGCTGGCCGCATCGAACGTGAGTTCAGCTGTGTGGGATCCGGTTGCCGAAGTCGGCGAACACGGCGACTCTCGACCTGTGGTCGCCATGGCTGGTGGACCTGCCTTCACCTTCGGCTACGCCGAGCACCGAGAACTGCTGACCGCTGCCGGTGCCGACGTCCAGGTGTTCGATCCGTTGCACGAAGAGCTTCCCGCGGGAACTGCCGCTCTGGTCCTTCCCGGCGGATTCCCGGAAGAGCACGCGGTCGATCTTGCGGCCAATACCGTTCTGCTACAGCAGGTTCGTGACCTGGCGGACGGCGGTGCGCCGATCCATGCGGAGTGTGCCGGTCTGCTCTACCTTGCTCGCAGCCTGGACGGTCACAGCATGGCCGGTGTTGTCGGGGTGGATGCGACGTTCGGGAAACGCCTGACCCTCGGGTACCGGGAAGCGGTCGCGATCAGCGACTCCAGCCTCTTCGACCCCGGCGCCCGCGTCACCGGCCACGAGTTCCACCGGACCTCGCTCGTCTCGGCCGACGCCGACGGGTGTGCAAGTGCATGGGGTTGGCGGCCCTGGGACGGCGGCAGCGTCCGCGAAGGATTTGTTCGCGGCGGCGTCCACGCGTCGTATCTCCACACTCATCCGGTGGGGCAGCCCGAATCGATCGCGAAGTTCGTCGATGCCGCCCGAGGGTGACCTCTGTCTTGGCGTTGGATTCACGACGAGTGCCACCGCGAAGGACATCGTCGCTGCGGTGAACGCCGTACTGCGAGGGAAGATCGTGGTACTCGCCACTGCGACGGCAAAAGCTGAGTCTCCGGCTCTGCTGGCAGCGGCCGATGAACTGAACGTCCCGATTGTGAGTTTCGCCCCGGACGTACTTGGGCGAGTTCAGGTTCCGTCACCGTCGACTCGCGTCGAGCACGCGATCGGGACGGCAAGCGTCGCGGAAGCGGCGGCGATCCTCGCCTCCGGGGGCGGCCAGCTCGTAGTGACCAAGACTGCCAGCGATGGAGTGACCGTAGCCGCGGCCCGTAAAGTTCCCTCCAGCTTGAACAATTCTGACGACGAAACGGAGTGCGAGTGAGCGAGTCCACCGCAGACGAGACCAACTACCTGGTCGGCCTCAACCTGACCGATCGACGCGTGGTCGTGTTCGGCGGTGGCACGGTGGCTCAGCGCCGTCTCGGACTGCTTGTTGCATCCGGTGCCCGTGTTCATGTCATCAGCCGCGCGTTCACTCCAGCCGTCGAAGGCATGGCCACGGCCGGGCAGATCACGGTCGAAGAGCGTCCGTACGCCGATGGTGACCTCGAAGGTGCGTGGTACGCCATCGCGTCGACCGACGAACCGGAAACCAATGCGGCGATCGTCGCCGAAGCGGAGCGTCGCCACATCTTCTGCGTGCGCGCCGACAACGCGAAGCACGGCACCGCAGTAACTCCCGCCAGTGCCGAGTACGACGGCATGAGCATCGGAATTCTGGCCGGTGGCGATCACCGTCGTTCGGCAGCGGTCCGCACCGCCGTTGTCGAAGGTCTCCAGTCGGGCGTGCTCGCCGATACGGCCGAGCCCGCCGCTGCGGGTGTAGCCCTGGTCGGTGGTGGCCCCGGTGACCCCGATCTGATCACCGTGCGCGGCCGCCGGTTGCTCGCTCGCGCCGACGTCGTCGTCGCCGACCGATTGGCTCCGCCGGAGTTGCTCGCCGAACTGGGTCCAGACGTCGAGGTCATCGACGCCGCGAAGATTCCGTACGGCCGCGCCATGGCACAGGAGGCCATCAACGCCGCGCTGATCGACAACGCCAAGGCCGGCAAGTTCGTCGTCCGGCTCAAGGGCGGTGACCCGTACGTCTTCGGGCGGGGATACGAAGAACTCGAAGCGTGCGCCGCTGCCGGCGTTCCGGTGACCGTAGTGCCCGGAATCACGAGCGCGATCTCGGTCCCGTCGGCCGCAGGCATCCCGGTCACCCACCGCGGCGTCACACACGAGTTCGTCGTCGTGAGTGGGCACGTGGCGCCGGATCATCCGGATTCGCTGGTCGACTGGTCGGCGCTGGCCAAGCTGCGCGGCACGATCGTGCTGCTCATGGCGGTGGAGCGCATCGATCAGTTTGCCAAGGCGCTCGTCGACGGTGGACGCCCGCCAACCACCCCGGTCGTCGTCATCCAAGAGGGCACACTTCGTACTCAGCGAGAGGTGCGTGCCGATCTCGCGACCGTTGCTCAGCGCGTCAAGGACGAGGAGATCAAGCCTCCGGCGATCATCGTGATCGGGCCGGTCGCGGGCTTTTCTGTCGATGCTGGGTAACGTGAAGTCTTGTGTCTGATTCCCCAACATCTGAAACCGCTTCGGCGAATGCCCCGGTAGCGACTCGAGTCATCGGGCTCGCCATCATCGTCCTGAGTGGTTTGCAGATGATGGTGGTGCTCGACGGCACTGTCGCGAACCTCGCGCTGGCTCCTCTGCAGTCTGATCTTGGACTGAGCGACAGTGGTCGTAACTGGGTGTTGACCTCGTATGCGCTTGCGTACGGAGGCCTCATGCTCCTCGGTGGTCGCCTCGGTGACGCGTACGGGCGCAAGAAGATGTTCATCGCAGGAGTCTCGCTGTTCACGGTGGCGTCGTTGCTCTGTGGTCTCGCGCTGAACGAGGGCATGTTGATCGCAGCGCGGGCGCTTCAAGGCGTCGGCGCAGCCGTGGCGTCGCCCACCGCCTTCGCCCTTGTTGCCACGACTTTCGCCGCGGGTCCGGCTCGTAATCAGGCCATCGCGATTTTTGCCGCCATGACGGGCGTCGGATCGATCGCCGGTCTGATCATCGGCGGCGCATTGACCGAGGTGTCATGGCGTCTGATCTTCCTCATCAACGTCCCGATCGGTATCGCGCTCGTCGGCATGGCGTTCCGCGCCCTTCGCGAGACGAATCAGACGCGTCTGGCTTTGGATGTCCCCGGCGCGATTCTCGCGACCCTCGGTTGTACCGGTGTTGTTTTTGCTCTCACCGAAGGCCCGGAAATGGGATGGGGGAGTATCGCCGTCATCGGGGCATTGGCTGTTGGATTGGTGGCCCTCGCCGCCTTCCTCTTCGTCGAGCGAACTGCAGACAATCCGCTGTTGCCGTTCTCGTTGTTCGCCGATCGCAACCGCGTCGCGACGTTCCTCGCCATCTTCTTCGTCGGTGGCGCGATGTTCAGCATGACGGCCTTCGTCGCGCTGTTCGTGCAAGACATCATGCAGTATTCGCCGTTGCGTGCCGGTATCGCGTTCATTCCGTTCGCGTTCGGATTGGGCGCCGCCGCGTCGGTTGCTTCCAAGCTCGCAGTGAAGGTTCAACCTCGTTGGCTGGTCCTCACCGGCGTCGTGATCATGATCGTCGGACTCCTCTACGGATCTACCCTCGATTCCGATTCCACCTACCTCGCCAACTTGTTCGTGCCCGTGATCGGTATCGGATTCGGTATCGGCCTCGCTATGGTGCCACTGCCGCTGTGCGCGATCGCCGGTGTCCCCGAGACGGAGATCGGTCCACTGACCGCCATTTCTCAGGTTGCCCAGACGCTCGGTGGTCCACTCGCACTGTCGGTGATCGGTGCGATGGCGACGTCGAAGACGCTCTCTCTCGGCGGCACTTCGGGCAAGGCGGCGGACATGAATCCGGCGCAATTGATCGCACTCGGAGAGGGGTACACCTTCGCACTTGTCGGCTGCGCGGTCTGCGCCGTGTTCGCCGGTATCGCGGCGCTGTGCATCAGGTTCACACCTTCTCAGGTAGCCCAGGCACAGGCTGCGGAGAAGGCAGCTCAGGGAATCGCCTGATCAGTCCTGTTTATCCGCTTCGCTAGCCGATACGATCGTTGCAGGACGTGCCGAGAGTCTCGACGAATCGGGGTGCCGTGATGCGGATCGCGGACATATTGCGAAACAAGGGCAACAGTATCGTCACCATTGACGCCCACACGACGGTCAACGGGTTGTTGTGCGATCTCGCCCGTCACAACATCGGAGCCATGGTGGTCGTCGACGACGGCGCGGTTGTCGGCATCATCTCCGAACGCGACGTTGTGCGACGCCTGCACGAGCGTGGCCCGGACCTTCTCGGGATCCAGGTTTCCGAGGTCATGACTGCCCTGATGTACACGTGCGTTCCGGCAGACGCCGTGGACAGCATTGCCGCGATCATGACCGAGCGTCGAATCCGGCATCTGCCGGTCATCGAGGACGGCAGCCTTCTTGGCATCGTGAGTATCGGTGACGTCGTGAAGAGCCGCATCGACGAGCTCAAGAGCGAACGCGATCAGCTCGAGTCGTACATCGATCAGGGCTGATCGATAGTCCATCGCACGGTGACTACTCTCGTGTGATGGCCGCAATCCAGGAATCCACAGCAGACACGGTCACCATAGTGGCCGGCCTCGAGAGCACCTTCGCTGACGAACTCGGCGCTCTGACGGTGCCGTGGCATGGTGCTGCCGCCCCTGACCCGCAGTTGCTCGTGCTGAACGAGCAGCTGGCTGCGTCGTTGAGATTGGACGTAGCAGCGCTGCGAAGTGCGGACGGGGTTGGCGTCCTGTCCGGGTCGACGGTGCCGGTCGGGGCCACTCCGGTGGCGATGGCGTATGCGGGTCATCAGTTCGGTGGGTACGCACCAATTCTCGGGGACGGTCGGGCGTTGTTGCTCGGAGAACTCGTCACCAGTGACGGGCAGCGAGTGGACTTGCATCTGAAGGGCTCCGGGCGCACGCCGTTCTCTCGGGGCGGCGACGGGTACGCGGTCGTAGGGCCGATGCTGCGCGAATATCTGGTCAGTGAGGCGATGTACGCCCTCGGTGTCCCCACTACGCGCGCGCTGTCGGTGGTGGCGACGGGCCGAGACGTTCGCCGCAACGGCGCAGAACCGGGTGCTGTGCTTGCACGGGTTGCGTCGAGCCATATTCGAGTGGGGACCTTCGAGTTCGCGGCCCGGCAGGGCGAGGTCTTGCAGTCGCTCGCCGATTACGCGATCGCCCGGCACTATCCGGAGCTGACCGAAGTGCCGGCAACGGGTACACACAATCGCTACCTGAGGTTCCTCGAGGCGGTCGTCGAGGCGCAGGCGTCACTGGTGGCGAGGTGGATGCTCATCGGTTTCGTTCACGGGGTCATGAACACCGACAACACGACAATTTCGGGGGAGACCATCGATTACGGTCCGTGTGCCTTCCTCGACGTGTTCGATCCGGCGGCAGTGTTCAGCTCGATCGACCACGGCGGCCGCTATGCGTTCGGCAATCAGCCCGCTGTACTGAAGTGGAATCTGGCGCGCTTGGCAGAAACACTGTTGCCGCTGATCGATTCCGCACCCGACAATGCGATTTCCGCGGCGTCGGCAGTTCTCGACATCTTCGACGAGCGTTACGAGGGCCACTACGCGGCCGGCATGGCGGCAAAGCTCGGTCTGGCCCAACCGTTTGTCGATCGAGCGCTAGTCGACGATCTGCTGACATTGTTGGTGGAACACGGTGCTGATTGGACGGGCAGTTTCCGTGCTCTTGCGGACGAGTTGCGCGGAAATTCGGCGCCCCTCGACGACCTCGTGCCACGGGACCACATCGCGCCCTGGTTGCAGCGGTGGCAGGGCGCCCTGACGGAACAGGGACGCGAGGCCGTGGAGACCGCTGGCGCGATGGATCGCGTCAACCCGCTGTACATTCCGCGTAATCATCACCTCGATGCTGCCCTGCGCGCCGCGACCGACGGTGACCTCGCTCCATTCGAGAAGCTGTTGGAAGTGGTCACGCATCCATTCGACCGACGCGACGAGTGGGCTGACTACACCGCAGCGGCTCCGCAGTCTTTCAGCGAGACGTTCCAAACCTTCTGCGGCACTTGATAGACGAAGCCATCAATCCGTCAGGATGATCAGTTCACGCTCCGACGCGATTTCCACCCGCAGGCCTGCCTTCGACGCCACCCGCGCAACACCCTTGATATCGGTCGGTTCGGCGCGCGAGACCACCAGTGCACGGGCGAGCAAACCCTTGTGGTGCTTGTTGAAGTGACTGACCACCGTCCGGGTGCCGTCCGGCTTTTCGGTGAGCACGGTGGCTATCAATGCGTCCGGAACCGGTCCGAGGTCTTGGTAGGTGCCGGACCGTAGATCGATGACAAGGCCGTCGGCTTCGGCGGCCAGGGCCTTCGGCAGTTCCGGCTTCCACAGTGAGCGGAGCGTGCCCATCCCGGGCAGTTTGGACCCTCCGGAGAGGCGGTAGGCGGGGATCAGATCACCGGCGCGGACCGCACCGAACAGGGCGGAACCGATAGCGATCCGATCGAGGGCCTTGGCCTTCTGGGCGCGGGTGAACGTCTTGGCGTCGAGTGCGTCGAAGAGCACCCCGGTGTAGCGCTGCAGCGCGGGCCGCGTTGCGGACACCCACAGCTTGGCGTTGCGCTCCACTTCGTCCGCTTGCGTCGGACCAAGGCCGAGCGCTTCGCACGACGCCTCGACGTCAGCGGCCAGATCGACGAGCGTCTGAACCAGCAATTCGCGCGTTTCGGTCAACTGTGGCATCGACAGTTCGGCCAGATCGAGGGGCGCATCCTTGCCGCCGTCGGACTTGGTTTCTGAGGGAGGCAGCAGTACAAGCACGCTGTAACCGTACCGAGGCCCGCTCGGCCGACTGCGGCGACTATCCTTACACCTCGTGATTACCCGTCTGTCCCACCTGTTCCTGCGTACCCTGCGTGACGATCCCTCGGACGCCGAAGTTGCCAGCCACAAACTGCTGGTACGTGCCGGCTACGTGCGCCGTATCGCTCCAGGCGTCTACTCGTGGTTGCCGCTGGGACTGCGGGTGCTGCGCGAGGTAGAGCGTGTTGTCCGTGAAGAAATGAATGCCATTGGCGGACAGGAAATCCTGCTGCCTGCTCTGCTCCCGCGCGATCCCTACGAAGCGTCGAACCGCTGGACCGAATATGGCCCCAACCTGTTCCGCCTCAAGGACCGCAAGGGCAACGACTACATGCTCGGCCCGACCCACGAAGAGCTCTTTGCTCTGACGGTCAAGGGTGAGTACAACTCCTACAAGGACTTCCCGGTCACCCTGTACCAGGTGCAGACCAAGTATCGCGATGAAGAGCGTCCGCGTGCGGGCATTCTGCGCGGTCGCGAGTTCCTCATGAAGGATTCCTACTCCTTCGACCTCACCGACGAAGGCCTGACGGAGTCGTACCAGGCGCACCGCGGCGCCTACGAGAAGATCTTCACGCGTTTGGGCGTCAAGTACGTCATCGTCTCGGCTACCTCCGGTGCGATGGGCGGCAGTGCGTCCGAGGAGTTCCTCGCCGAGAGCGAGATCGGCGAAGACACGTACGTACGCTGCCTCGAATCCGGCTACGCCGCCAACGTCGAGGCCGTCAAGACTGTCGTTCCCGACTCGATTCCGTTCGACGGACTGCCCGAAGCCAAGGTGTACGACACCGCGAACACACCCACCATCGACACCCTGGTGGACTGGGCCAACGGTGCCGACCTCGGCCGCACCATCACCGCCGCCGACACTCTCAAGAACATCATGGTCAAGACGCGCCTGCCCGGCGGCGAATGGGAACTGCTCGGTATCGGCATCCCCGGCGACCGTGAGGTCGACGAAAAGCGCCTCGAAGCTTCGCTGGAGCCGGCTGAGTTCGTGATGATCACCGAGACCGACTTCAAGAACAACCCCTTCCTGGCCAAGGGCTACATCGGTCCGAAGGCGCTGCAGGCCAACGGTGTTCGCTACCTCGTCGATCCGCGCGTCGTCGACGGCACGAGCTGGATCACCGGCGCCGACGAAGACGGCAAGCACGTGGTCGGCCTCGTTGCCGGTCGCGACTTCACCCCCGACGGAACCATCGAAGCCGCCGAGGTTCGTGACGGCGACGCCTCGCCCGATGGAGCCGGCATGCTGGTCTCGGCTCGCGGTATCGAAATCGGGCACGTCTTCCAGCTCGGCCGCAAGTACACCGACGTCTTCACCGTCGACGTCCTCGCGGAGAACGGTAAGCCCGTCCGCCCGACCATGGGTTCGTACGGCGTCGGAGTCTCGCGCCTGGTGGCTGTCATTGCCGAGCAGCATCACGACGAAAAGGGTCTGCGCTGGCCTGCCGAGGTTTCACCGGCCGATGTCTACCTCGTCATCGCGAACAAGGACGAGACTGCTCGCGCCGGTGCCGAAGGCCTCGCCGCGGAGCTCGACCGCGCCGGACTCGAAGTGATCCTCGACGATCGCAAGGCATCGCCGGGCGTGAAGTTCAAGGACTCCGAGCTGATCGGCATTCCACTGATCGTTGTCGTCGGACGCGGTTGGGCGGACGGCAAGGTCGAAATTCGCGACCGCTTCACTGGCGAGAGCCGTGAGATCGACGCCGACTCGGCGATCGAGGAGATCATCAGCGCAGTTCGCGGCTGATTCGAATAGTCGTCAGGGCCGCCGCAGCCACCTTCCGAGGTGTCTGCGGCGGCCCTTCTTTTCTGCCACAATCGTGGCTATGGAACGCGAACCGGATTGGGCAGAAGTCGACGGCTATCTCGTTTCCACGTTGGTAGGTGAAGATCCGGTTCTCGACGCGGCTCTCGCCGCCAATTCCGAGGCCGGTCTCCCACCCATCGACGTGGCGCCGAACCAGGGCAAGCTCCTCAACCTTCTGGCGCGAATGTGCTTGGCGCGCAATGTTCTCGAGATCGGAACGCTCGGCGGATACAGCACGATCTGGCTCGCTCGCGCGGTCGGTCCCTCGGGCCAGGTCATCACGCTGGAATTCGATCCCACCCACGCGGACGTCGCGCGGTCCAACATCGAGCGGGCCGGCGTGGCTGACCGGGTCGACATTCGCGTCGGCGCGGCGCTCGACAGTCTTCCGTCGATCGCGAAGGAGGAGCTGGGACCTTTCGACTTGGTCTTCATCGACGCCGACAAGGAGAACAACACCGAGTACGTGCGGTGGGCTTTGGCACTCTCGCATCCCGGAACCGTCATCATCGTGGACAACGTGGTGCGTGGGGGACATGTGTCGAACCCGGATATCGACGACGAGCGCGTCAAAGCGAGTCGAGCAGTGTTGGAGATGATCGCGGCCGAACCGAAGCTCGACGGCACTGCCATTCAAACCGTGGGTTCGAAGGGGTGGGACGGGTTTGCCGTTGCAGTAGTGAACGAGTGAGCGCAGACTCGAAGCGGTGAGGATGCTGGGGGCAGCAAAAGCGGCGTGGCGGTGGGTGCGCAGTGCACCCGGTACGTATGTCTGGCTGTTGGCCTTGCTGTTCACCACACTGTTCCTGCGGCATCTGCCCGATAACGTCGAGGAACGATTTCTCGGCAAGCGCTCGACCAATCTGCATCACCTCGCCGAAGACCCGCTACGAGTCCTGTTTTCGAGCGCCTTCTGGCTCGAAGGTGGCGGATGGTTGGGATACCTGGTGCTGTTCACGATCTTTCATGCCACAGCTGAGCGTTGGCTCGGGACGTGGCGGTGGTTGTGTGTTGTCGTCATTGCCCACGTCGGAGCCACGTATATCAGCGAAGGTGTTCTGTACGAAGGTATTCGGCACGGCTACGTGGCGGAGTCGGCGGTCAATACTCTCGACGTGGGTGTGAGCTACGGTCTGGCCGGCGTCATGGGGATTCTGGTGTACCGCATCGTCGATCCGTGGCGGTACGTCTACCTCGCGGGTTTGTTGCTCTTCTACGGGGTACCTCTGATTTTTGCCACCAATTTCACCGCCATCGGCCACATGTCCGCGTTGTTGCTCGGGTTGGCGTGCTACCCGATCACGCGTGCTCGGGCCGGTACGTGGAACCCGATGGACCTGTGGCATTCGCGAAGAATCGCAGGTCTTCCATGAATCGCACCGCGGAAAGTTACCCGCTGGTAGTTTAGCGTCATCGACGAAAGGTAATGACGTGTCAGGCACCGATGGATTGCTCTTCAACCCCCATACTTACGACCCCGCTCAGTTCGATCCGGAGACCCGCCGGTTGCTGCGAGCCACCATCGAATGGTTCGAGAGCCGCGGCAAGAAGCAACTGCTTCAGGACGACCTCGACGCCGTGTGGGTCTCCGACTTTCTCGAGTTCGTCGGCAAGGAGAAGTTGTTCGCCACGTTCCAGACTCCGGCGGCATTCGCCGACGGTGACGAGAACCGTCGTTGGGACGGAGCCCGCAACGCAGCCTTGAGTGAGATCTTCGGTTTCTACGGGCTCGCGTACTGGTACGCGTGGCAGGTCACGATCCTCGGACTCGGACCGATCTGGATGAGTGACAACGACGCTGCGAAGAAGCGTGCAGCACAGGAACTTGCCGACGGCGGTGTCATGGCGTTCGGGCTGTCCGAGCGCGATCACGGCGCCGACGTCTACTCCACCGACATGCTTCTGACTCCCGCCGACGGTGACGTCGTCTTCCGCGCGAGCGGCGAAAAGTACTACATCGGAAACGGCAATGTCGCCGGAATGGTGTCCGTGTTCGGGCGTCGTACGGATGTCGAGGGTCCCGAAGGCTACGTGTTCTTCGTCGCCGACAGTGCACATCCGAACTATCAGCTCGTGGACAACGTCCTGCGCGGGCAGATGTACGTCAGCAACTTCCGCCTCGACGACTACCCGGTGCGTGAGGAAGACATTCTGCACACCGGCGTCGCCGCATTCGAGGCCGCACTCAACACGGTCAACGTCGGAAAGTTCAACCTCTGCACAGGCTCCATCGGGATTACCGAGCATGCGTTCTTCGAGGCAATCACTCACGCGCAGAATCGAATTCTCTACGGCAACCCGGTCACGGACTTCGCCCACGTTCGCGCCGCCTTTGTCGATGCCTACTCACGTTTGGTCGCGATGAAGCAGTTCAGTGCGCGGGCGGTCGACTACTTCCGCAGTGCCAGCCTCGAGGACCGTCGCTATCTGCTGTT
The DNA here is from genome assembly GCF_033142465.1 of Rhodococcus sp. IEGM 1318. Lineage (NCBI taxonomy): Bacteria > Bacillati > Actinomycetota > Actinomycetes > Mycobacteriales > Nocardiaceae > Rhodococcus > Rhodococcus sp. IEGM 1318. The sequence goes on along the minus strand of NZ_JAWLSC010000008.1, from coordinate 141,754 downwards.
CAACCCGATGACCAAGGCCAAGGTCACGTCCGAAGGTGAAAAGGTGGTCGGGTTGCTGCACGACGTGATCGCGGCCAAGGGTTACGAGAAGTCCACGTACTTCCGCGAGGCCGCGCAGATGATCGGCACGCTGCCCAAGCTCGAGGGCACCGTCCACGTCAACGTCGGTCTGATCCTCAAGTTCTTGCCGAACTATCTGTTCAATTCAGCGGAGTTCCCGAAGGTCGTCACTCGCGACGACGCCGCCGACGACGAGTTCTTCTGGAATCAGGGGCCTACCCGCGGCGCTGCGAAGATTCAGTTCCACGAGTGGAAGCCCGTCTACGAGAAGCACTCGTCGATTCCGAACGTCGCTCGTTTCTATGAGCAGGCGATCGCGCTCACCGAATTGCTCACTGCCGCAGCGCCGGACGCGCAGCAGCAGAAGGATCTCGATTTCATGCTCAACGTCGGGCACCTGTTTTCCCTCGTCGTCTACGGTCATCTGATTCTCGAGCAGGCCGAGATCACCGGACTCGACGCCGACGTTGTCGATCAGATCTTCGACTTCCAGATCCGCGACTTCTCGGGATGCGCGATCGCACTGCACGGAAAGCCGTCGTCGACGCCGGAGCAGCAGAAGTGGGCACTGGCCGCGGTGCGTAAGCCCGTGGTCGACGGCGAACGCTTCGACCGGGTGTGGCAGCAGGTCAAGGCGTACGACGGTGCATACGAGATGCGCGCATGACCGCCCCGGTGACGCGCGAGCAGTTGATGGCCGTCGTGGAGGGATCTCCGAAAGCCGTCGGCGCGCATGACCGCTCGACGTGGGTTGCCTTGTTTGCCGGCGAGGGGCAGATCAACGATCCTGTTGGTTCGCGTCCGCACAACGGTCAGGCGGCGATCGAAAGCTTCTACGACACGTTCATCGCCCCCAATTCGATCACCTTCCATGTCGAGCGCGACATCGTGTGCGGCCGGACGGTGTGGCGCGATCTGAGCCTCGCTACCGAGATGTCGACCGGAGTCGTTCTCGACGTTCCGATGCACTTGCGCTACGACTTGGTGGGGGAGCCCGATTCCTTGCGGATCGGAACCCTTTATGCGCATTGGGAATTGGCGACGATGTTGAGCCAGCTCGCTACTGCTGGTGTGGCGGGGGTGAAGGCGGCCGCGAAGTTGACCCCACAGCTGCTCTCGAACCAGGGGATCGGCGGGGCGCTCGGGTTCTCACGCGGCATCTTCGGCGTCGGAGACAAAGGCAAGAAGGCTGCGTCGCGGTTCCTCGATGCGGCCGCCGTCGGCCGGACGCCGCCGGTACCCGTCGAGCTTCCGGCGGGCACACAGTTGTCCAACGCTGATGTCAACGCTCTGCTCACCGGCGTGACGAAGAGCAAGATGCTGGTTGCCGGTCGCACCGTGACGGCGAGCGTCATCGTCTGCGGGGAACCGGCCATCGCATTGTTCGGCTTCGAGGCGAGCGGTCATCGACTCAATCGGGTGCGTTTCTTCACTGAGAGCTGATATAAAGCCCTCCACATGCAGGTCAGGCTCGGCGCGCCACTCCGGCGCGCCGAGCCTTCGCTTTTCGGGGAATTGTCAGATCGCCCCGAGATCCGCAGACAGCCAGTGCTGCGGATTCATGTAGATCGCTACCTGCTCGCCCAACTGCGATCGCGCGAATTCGAGGTATCCGTCGACCTTGTCCGGGGTCAGGTAACGCCGCGACACTTCGACCAGCATCTCGTCGGTGCCCGGAACGATCTTGTCGACGGATCCGCTGACGCTGACGTAACGGATTGTCGGATCGAGCCTTTCGGCCATCAACGAGAAATGCCCGACTGACTCGATGAGTCGTGCCTTTCGAGAATCCTTGCCCGTGAGGATCCATGGTTTGCCACCGGGTGAGTACAGGTACCAGATCGGGACGGTCAACGGACCGCGCTCGGTGCCGTCCGCCACGGACAGCGCCCCGATGTGGGGTTCGGCCAGAAACTGTTCACGCTCATTTTCGGAGAGTGCCATTCCTCGAGATTACCGCGACGTTTGACATGGCGTTGTGACTCCGTACACAATCGATGTGCTCATTATGAACAGGCGTTCGTAATGCGAACATGTATCGATCTGGACTACTGGATCCGAACCGGTAGCGAACGCCCACAAGCAGTGAATGTCGAGGATCCGATGACCGCACCGCATACGCAGTCGAGTTCAATTACCGGTTCGCGTGGGGCGCGCGCCGCAATGTGGGTAGCACCGTTGTGTTGGATCGCTGTGCTTCTGGACGGATTCGACCTGGTCGTACTCGGCGCGGTCATTCCTTCGCTTCTCGACTACGACGCATGGGGATTGAGCACAGGCACGATCACGATGATCTCGACCTTCGGGCTCATCGGCATGACCATCGGCGCCCTCGTCATCGGCACTCTCACCGACGTCATAGGTCGACGCCGCGCGCTGCTGTACGCCGTTGCCGCATTCTCGATTCTCACTCTGTTGTGCGCAATTGCGCCTAACCCCTTCGTTTTCGGTCTGCTGCGCTTCCTGGCCGGTGTTGGACTGGGTGGCGCCCTGCCGACGGCATTGGCTCTGGTCAACGAATTCTCGAAGAAGCAAGGCGGCGGATCTGCGTCGACCATGCTGATGACCGGCTATCACGTCGGCGCCGTTGCCACCGCCGGGCTGGCGCTCGTCGTGATCGAACCTTTCGGTTGGCGAGCAATGTTCGTTGTCGGCGCACTTCCTGCCGTCGTCTTGATTCCACTCATGTTGCGGTATCTGCCGGAATCTCCGTCGTACCTTCTCGCTCACGGAAAGCGTGCCGAAGCCGAAGACATCGCTGCCCGTTACGGAGTCGGGCTCGAGGCCGCGCCTACGTCCGAAGCTGGTCGTGCCGAAGCCGCCAATCCTGTTCGTGCACTGTTCTCTTCGAAGTTCCTGCGTAACAGCATTGCCATCTGGATCACCAGTTTCATGGGCTTGTTGCTCGTCTACGGATTGAACACGTGGCTTCCGACAATCATGCGTGAGGCCGGTTACAACCTCGGAGCGTCGTTGATGTTCCTCCTGATCCTCAATGCCGGCGCTGTCGTCGGACTCTTGATCGCCGGGGGCGTCGCAAACAAGATCGGCCCGCGTACCGCCGCCATCGTGTGGTTCGCCGGAGCGGCATTGTTCCTGGCACTTCTGAGTGTGAAGGTGTCGTTCGGGATCTACGTGATGGTCTTTCTCGCCGGATGCTTCGTGTTCAGTGCACAGGTGTTGGTCTACGCCTTCACCAGCGCCAATCATCCTCCTCAAATTCGCGCGACAGCGCTCGGATGGTCGGCCGGTGTCGGTCGGGTCGGTGCGATCTGTGGCCCGATTCTGGGCGGAGTTCTCCTGGGCGCGGGTTACGCCGTGCCGTGGGGCTTCTACGCATTCGCGCTTGTCGGTCTGCTCGGTGCAATTTCGATCTCCTGCACACGGGTACGCATCTGAAATACCAGTTTCGCAGGTTGGTGCGCTACTGCTATCGTAAAACATGAGTATTAAGAGTAGCGCTATCATCGCGCCACAGGCACTGCTACCGACGACATCGTCTCGATCCGGTTTGTGGTGGGGCTTGCTCGGAGTGCTGGCGTTCTCGTTCACCGTTCCGCTGACGAGGGTCGCCGTCGCGGATCTCGACCCGTTGTTTGTCGGTGCGGGCCGCGCCGTCGTTGCCGGAGTCCTTGCGATTGTGATGCTTTCGGTCACTCGCGCGACGCTTCCGACGATTCGGCAATGGTTGCGCATCGCACTCGTGACTGTTGGTGCAGTTCTGGGGTTTTCACTGTTCACCACGTTTGCGTTGCAGACATCGCCGGCAAGTCACGCGGCGGTGGTGATCGGTCTACTTCCCGCGGCTACCGCGGTATTTGCCGTCGTTCGAGGAAAAGAGCGCCCCAGTCCGGGATTCTGGTGGGCAAGCGCCGCCGGTGCGGTGTCCGTCGTAGGGTTCGTGGCCGTCGCAAACGGTGGACTCGGCTCGTTCCATCTTGCGGACCTTCTTCTGTTCGCCGCGGTTGTCTGTGCAGCGCTGGCATATTCGGAAGGTGCGTTACTAGCTCGCGAGATCGGGTCGTGGCAGACGATTGCTTGGGCATTGATTCTCGGACTGCCGGTCACGATGGCGTTGACGGTGGTGTCCATGGCGCAGACACCGGTCTCGGCTGATATGAACTCGTGGCTTTCGTTTGCCTACCTGGGGTGCGTGAGTATGTTTCTCGGGTTCTTGCCCTGGTACCGGGGCCTGGCGATCGGTCCCATTTCCACAGTGAGCCAAACACAGTTGGTTCAACCTGTACTCAGCATCGCGTGGTCGGCGCTGATACTCGGTGAGGCGTTGTCACCCTCGATCATGGCCGGTGGCGTCGTCGTAATCGTCTGCGCCTGGCTTGCTTTGAAGGCCCGAGTGGCAGCGCCGCGTGCTGTGTCGGCACGCGACGCGACTACTGCCACCGATGATTCAGAAGAGCGGGCCGCCACCGAAGGCACTGCGATGTGACGCAGGTTGTTTCCCGTTGGCGTCGGTGATTCCGTACTCGACGGCCGTCTCCGCCGTGATCAGTGTGTGACCGCTACGCGCGTTCACTTCTGGATCGTTGGCCAACGAGGTGATGACCTGACCGACGAATTCGGGGGTTTCAGCCTCGGCCAGCGAGAAGCCTTCGAAGCTCTCGATCCCGCTCGCTTCCATGCGTTCGTTGCGGATCAATCCGAGCCAGAAGGACAGCGCGGTGACGCCGGTTCCCTTCAATTCGACGGCCATGTCCGCGGCCATCTTGTCCAAGCCTGCCTTCGACATGCCGTACAGCACCGAGTGCAGGTACCCGCGGGTCCCGAATGACGAGATGTTGCCGATCACTCCGCTGCCCCGGGGAACCATTATCTTGGCCGCTTCCACCGAAGCAACGTAGTGGGCGCGTAGTCCGATCCCGATCAGCGAATCCCAATCGTCGATCGGCCTCTTCCAGAACGGATCAGCAAAGCCTGCATAGCCGGCCGGGTTGGCCCAGACGTTGTTGACCAGGAGATCGAGGCGCCCGGACTGTTCGTCGGCGATACGGGCAAACAGGTCGACGATCTGCTGATCGTCGCTGTGATCGCACTGCACGGCAATGCCGTGACCACCGCGCTCGGTGATCTCCGCTGCGGTGCGATCGAGCGGGCCGTCGGCGCCGACGGTTCCTCGTGCCGTCACATACACCGTCCACCCGTCGCTTCCCAGGGCGAGGGCAATGCCCTTACCGACGCTCCTGCTGGCACCGGTTACGAGCGCAACTTTTCCGTTCGTCGTCATCGCGGCCCACCCAACGAACCCTCGGCGATATCAGCGTCCGGGGACAGGGGGGTGGTGATCGACCACGTCTCCGTGAAGTGGCATTGACTCATTTTCCACACACCGTCCTCGATCACGTATTTGTCGGCGTATTCCCCGGTCATCAACTTCTCGGTGCGTCCGACGGTGTCGACCTGGCGGAACTGCAGGGTCCATCGACCTTCCGCGGAAGTCTCCGAGGTCAGTGCGATATCGGGATGCAATCCGTGATGCATGTCGAGTACCGCGTACCGGCCGTCGACCTTACGGAGAGCGATCTTCTCGAAGATGTCCGCCATCGGCCCCGCGTCGTCGAACGCGCCGAGGCGGCCGTAGTCGATTGACGCTCCGGAACGGATGAAGCTGTTGCGGAACTGAACTGGATCCTTGGCGTCACATGCTCGCCAGTAGCCGTGCTTGAGCTTCTTGATTTCCTCGATCTGTTCGAGCGCGTCGAGGCGTTGTGCGAGATCCAACATCGGTCCTTTTCGTCTGGGTTTCCCGGAGACATGTCGGATCGACTGTAGGGTGTCCTCAGTCACATGTGTGTAGCTTTTCCCAGTGAACGGTCAGGAATCGGTGTCGGTTTCGCTCGAGGATTCGTCGCCGGTGAGCGTGATCGCAGTCGAGTCGCTGAAGACGCTGCCCCAGAGCTCGCCGAGGGCGGGATCTTCTTCGGCGTGTTCGGGCGCCATCATTGCGAGCAGATTGTTGATCAGCATCCCGTTCGCAATGAACAAACGCGCTTGCTCGGGCGTGCAGCCGGTGCGCTCACGCAGCAGGGTGTAGATGCCGGACATGGCGGTCCGGGACACGGCGGCGACTTCATCGGTGCTGGTGGCGAAGCCGTGCAACATGACAAGCAGTAGATCTCGGTCGAGGACCAACTCACCGTAGGCGGATCCGAGCTCGGCCCAGAACTGCGGATTGCTCGGATCGATCGTGACCGTATCCAACTTGTCGTCGAAGGTGCGCACGATTTCGTCGAGCGCGCGCGTGAACACCGCGTGGAACAGATCTGCCTTGGTTCCGAACATGCGCACGACGTAGGGCTGCGAGACACCGGCTTCTTTGGCGACGGCGTCCGTACTGGTACCGGAGTATCCACCCTTTGCAAATGCTCGTGTTGCCGCGGCAAGGACCAACGCGCGACGTTCCGGTGCGCTCATCCTGCGGGTACGTGGTTCAGCTGCACCGATCGACATGTTGACACGTTATCACCGGATAGCTTAATTTCGACTTAAGTAATCAATCAATGCCTTAAGGCACCTTCACGCGAGGAATCACGATGACCGTTCTGACGAAGTCCGGATCGGACGCCGCATCCGGGTCGGAAAACAGTGGAGGACGTAAGGTCCCGATCGCGATAGCGATGGTTGCTGCTTCTCTGCCCATGTTCATGGCCACCCTCGACAACCTCGTGATGACGAGCGCGCTACCGGTGATCGAGAAGGAACTGAATGCGTCCGTCGGGCAACTTCAGTGGTTCATGAACGCGTACACGCTCTGCTTTGCGACGCTGATGCTTTCGGCGACGACGCTCGGCGACCGGTGGGGGCGCCGCCGGATGTTCGTGTTCGGGATCGCGCTGTTCACGGCGGCATCGATTGCTTCGGCGTTGTCGACGACACCAAGCCTGCTGATCGCGGCCCGAGCCTTTCAGGGCGCCGGCGCTGCCGCGATCATGCCGCTCTCGCTCACTCTCCTCGTGGCAGCGGTACCGGAAGCCAAGCGCGCCATGGCAATCGGCGTGTGGGGTGGAGTCTCCGGACTGGGAATCGCGATGGGTCCGGTTGTCGGTGGAGCAGTAGTCGACGGGTTCTCGTGGCAGGGCATCTTCTGGATCAACGTGCCGGTTGCGATCGTCGCTGTTCCTCTTGCGTTGTACGCGCTGCGTGAATCGTCCGGTCGCACGCAGCCTCTCGATCTTCCCGGTGTCGCGCTCGCCGGGCTCGGCGTGTTTCTGGCGGTATGGGGAATCGTTCACGGCAACGACGAGGGCTGGGGATCCTTCGGAGTGGTGGCCTCGCTGGTGGGTTCCGCAGTTGCCTTGGCGCTGTTCGTTCTTCGCGAGATGAAGACGTCGCATCCGGTGATGCCCCTACGTCTGTTCCGCTCGCGCAGCTTCTCGATGGCGAACATCATCGGTTTGACCTTCTCGATCGGTATCTTCGGGGCGGTGTTCCTGCTGTCGCAGTACCTCCAGATCGTGATGGGCTACAGCCCGTTCCACGCAGGCCTGCGGACGCTTCCGTGGACGGCAGCGCCGATGATCTTCGCGCCTCTCGCAGGTTTTCTGGCGCCCAAGGTCGGGCTCCGTTCGCTCCTGCTGACCGGATTATTGCTCCAGGCCGGAGCACTGTTCTGGTTGGCCGCGTTGATCGGTCCGGACGTGACGTACGGGTCGCTGGTTCCTGCGCTGCTGATGGCGGGCATCGGCATGGGCCTGACCTTCGCGCCGAGTTCGACAGCTGTGCTCGTCGACATGGACGAACCCGATCACGGAACGGCCAGTTCGACGAATTCCACGCTTCGTGAGATCGGTGTTGCTCTGGGAATCGCTGTTCTCACCGCAGTCTTCCTCGCCGCTGGCGGTGCGCTCACTCCGCTGGGCTACGGCGATGCACTGACACCGGCTCTGCGCGTCGGCGGTTGCTTCGTGTTGGTCGCGGTGGTCGCGGCATTGTTCGTGCCCTCGCATCGCAAGGCCTGAACAACTGCACAGCAGTTACGTAGTCGGGTCCCCCGGAAACGCTGAGGTCGCCGGAGCGGTTCCCAGTGCGGACCGCCAACCGGCACCGCGGATTGCCGCATCGGTGAGGCCGTCGATTCCGAACGTGCGGAGTTGGTCGGTGTCGACTTGCTCGACAAATGCCCGGTAGGTCACGGCAGTGTCAGCTTCGATCTGTGCAGCCAATTGTGCTGCGGTAACGGCATCGGTCACCGGGAACGGAATCTCGTAGGCCGCCGCGGCTGTCGGCGGGGTCTCGCCGGTTTCGGTCGAGAGTGCGACGAGAGCATCGCGTCGAGCGCGGTGCGCAGCTGTGTGCGTGGCAACTTCATCGACACGGGCAGGGTTCGAAAATGCGGCGACTACTCCGTAGGCGAAGATCGCGGCATTCTCGGATTCGATGGCGGTCAGCAAGGCAGAACTCTCGGATCGACGGGTGTGCGAAGTGATCACGGAAGCAACACCGCAACCTGGGTTGAACACGACGCGCTGATCGAGCCGAGCAAGCCTGCGCGATAGCCGGACATCGTCCGCGCCAGGTCTGAGGCACTGCGCGCCGAATCGGCTAGCGAGGTACTCAGCGTGTCGACGCCAGTAGGAGCGTTCGCGGCCGAGGTTGACGGCGATGCAGTGGTCGTAGCGGCGCCGCCCGCTGCCCGTGCAATTTCGGCATCGAGTTCGAGTGCATGCGCTGTTCGTTCGGCGCTGATCGTCGTGAGCGAGGCCGACTTGTCCGGTGCAAGAGCGATCGCGGCGGTTGCCGCTGCCGCGTCCGAACGAGCTCTCTCGGCCTGGGCCGTCAGCTGGTCGACTTCTGCAGCCGCCTCCGCTGTGCCGTCGTCGGTGCAGGCGGACAAGGTGAAGGCTGCAGCGCCCAACGCTGCTGCGGTTCCCGTCATCTTGATCGCACTCCGCCGGGAGAGTGGGGTAGTGGTCATGGGCGTCAGCACCAGTCCATCGTGCCAGGTGGTCGGCCGATCGTTCGAATCCGCGGGTCGTGTTCAACTGTGACGTGCGTCGGGCACTCTGGTCACGGAGACGCGCAATGAGCGGTACTCTTGGATGCTTGCAGCATGTGGCACCTGGTGTCTTTTCATGCTCGCAGCCGCCCACGTCGACCGTCGACACAAGTCGGACAATCGACGACAACTGAAATGAGGAGTTCGCGAGATGCCGGTGCCATCCAGGGAGAGGGTGATCGAGCTGATCTCCGAACTCGTGCACGCCCAGGGTTACGACGTCGAAGACGTAGTCGTGACCAACGCGGGCAAGCACAGCGCGGTGCGCATCATGGTCGACAGCGATGCCGGGATCGAACTCGATGCCGCCGCAGAGATCAGCAGACTCGTTTCGGAACTCTTCGACAGTCTCGACGAAATCGGTGAAACGCCGTACACCCTCGAGGTGACCTCGCCGGGAATCGATCGTCCGCTGACGCTCGCGCGTCACTGGCGTCGAGCTCGGGGACGTAAAGCGCGCATCGATCTGGCCGGCGAGACCGTGGTGGGCCGTATCGGAACGTTGAACGACGATTCGGTTGCGGTTGTCATCGGTGGGCGCGGCGGACTGAGCGTGCGAGAGATTGCCCTGGCCGACGTACAGAAGGCAGTCGTTCAGGTGGAGTTCTCGAAGCCCAGTGAGGCGGAGTTGGAACTCGCGGGCGGCATTCCGGAGGGCCGTGCAGTCCCGTCGGATGCGATTGATGTCGGTGTCGACAGCGCTGAAGACGACGAAGCAGAATTAGAAGACGTAGAAAACGAAGAAGGGTTCGACAAGTGAATATCGACATTGCAGCGTTGCGAGCGATCGAAGCCGAAAAGGGTGTCTCGATCGAAACTGTGATCGCCACGATCCAGACCGCGCTGCTGACGGCGTATCGCCACACCGAGGGACACAAGCAGAACGCTCGGATCGACGTCAACATCAAGACCGGTTCCGTGCGAGTCATGGCGCACGACACCGATGCAGACGGCAACATGATCGGCGAGGAGTGGGACGACACTCCTGAAGGATTCGGCCGGATCGCGGCGACAACCGCACGCCAGGTCATCCTGCAGCGCCTGCGCGACGCCGAGCATGAGCGCAGTTTCGGTGAGTTCTCCACACATGAGGGTGAGATCGTCGGCGGTGTCATCCAGCGTGACACGCGAGCGAACTCTCGAGGAATGGTCGTAGTTCGCATCGGCAGCGAATCCAATGGCGCCGAAGGATTGTTGCCGCCGGCAGAACAGGTTCCGGGTGAGAACTACGAGCACGGTGAGCGCATCAAGTGCTACGTCGTCGGAGTTGCTCGCGGCGCTCGTGGCCCACAGATCACCCTGTCGCGGACCCACCCGAACCTGGTTCGCAAGTTGTTCGCCCTCGAGGTTCCGGAGATCGCGGACGGCAGCGTCGAGATCATCAACGTCGCGCGCGAAGCAGGACACCGTTCCAAGATCGCCGTTGCCTCACGCGTGCAGGGACTCAACGCGAAGGGCGCGTGCATCGGCCCGATGGGTCAGCGCGTCCGCAACGTCATGAGTGAACTGGCGGGGGAGAAGATCGACATCATCGACTTCGACGAAGATCCGGCGACCTTTGTCGGCAACGCACTTTCCCCGTCGAAAGTGGTCTCCGTCACTGTCGTCGATCCCGAAGCTCGCGCGGCCCGTGTCATCGTGCCCGATTTCCAGCTTTCGCTGGCCATCGGAAAAGAGGGCCAAAATGCCCGCCTGGCTGCGCGGTTGACGGGTTGGCGTATCGACATTCGTAGCGATGCGGCACCCGCTGCAGATGCGTCCGAGCGGCCCGCCACGTCCAACGGATAACGGTGGAATGCAGTGATCGAGACGGTTCGGCGGTAGAGTGGACAATGGTTCGACGTGAGTCCTCGGATTCTGCGCGCGTGAAACCCGGTTCTCCGGTTAGAACGTGTGTGGGGTGCAGGGAACAAGGGTCGGCTGTCGATCTGTTGAGGGTCGTGGTTGGTGAGCAGGGGCCGGAGGGCTCCCCGCTGATCCCCGACGTATCGCGAAGACTCCCCGGTCGAGGTGCATGGCTGCACCTGGATCCGAGTTGTCTGAGCCTGGCAGAGCGGCGCCGAGCATTCAGCAGAGCACTGCGAGTGTCCGGAAATCTGGACACGTCCGCTGTCGACCAACTGGTCGACGCAGTTCACACAAAAGCAGTACCTCTCGAGAAGAACAGGCACAAGCACTCATGAGCACACCGTGAAGCACCAACGATGAACGTCCATCGGCGATAACCCGAGGTCGTGCGGGACCCACATCTGTGGGATGCCTCCTGCTCGACCTCATCAGTGAGGAGAGCAGTGGCAGGCAAGGCCCGCGTGCACGAGTTGGCTAAAGAACTCGGTGTCACCAGCAAGGAACTACTCGCAACGCTCAAAGAGCAAGGCGAGTTCGTGAAGTCTGCGTCATCCACAGTGGAGGCGCCCGTCGCCCGTCGTCTGCGGGAGTCATTCCCGTCGGCAGGCGGAGCAGAAACCAAGACCGAGACCGGCGCATCCGCTCCGGCCCGCCCCGCGGCAAAGCCCGGTGCACCGTCGCCGTCAGCTGCAAAGCCCGGCGCCCCGCGTCCCGGCCCCAAGCCGGCCGCACCCGCACCGGCCGCACCCGCACCGGCCGCTCCCGCAGCACCGGCACCGGCAGCCCCCTCGGCTCCCGCAGCCGCTGCTCCGGCAGCACCGTCCGCGCCGGTCCCCACCCCGACGTTCAACGCTCCGAAACCAGCACAGCCGGCACGCCCGGCTCCGGCTGCTCCCGCAGCGTCGGCACCGGCAGCCCCCGCGGCTCCGGCCGCACCGTCCACCGGCGCAAAGCCCGGCGGACCGCGTCCGGGACCGAAGGCACCTCGCGTCGGTAACAACCCGTACTCCTCGGCTCCCGCCGAGCGTCCGGCACCTCGTCCGGCTCCCGGCGCACCGCGCCCGGGTGCGGGTCAGGGCGGTTCGCGTCCGGCTCCGGGTCAGGGCGGTCCCCGTCCGGCTCCCGGCCAGGGTGGACCTCGTCCGGCTCCGGGTCAGGGCGGTCCCCGTCCGGCTCCCGGCCAGGGTGGACCTCGTCCGGCTGCAGGTCAGGGCGGACCCCGTCCGAGCCCCGGCTCCATGCCTCCTCGCCCGAACCCGGGTGCAATGCCTGCTCGTTCCGCTCGTCCTGCGCCCGGTGGCGGCGGACGTCCGGGTCGTCCCGGTGGCGCTCCCGGTGGTCGTCCGGGTGGCGGCGGTGGATACCGCGGTGGCGGCGCTCCCGGCGCCGGTGCCGGTGCAGGTGCTCCTGGTGGAGCAGCTCCGGCCGGTGGATTCCGCGGTCGTCCCGGCGGCGGTGGCCGTCCCGGCCAGCGCGGCGCAGCGGCAGGTGCATTCGGTCGTCCCGGCGGAGCAGTTCGCCGTGGACGTAAGTCGAAGCGGGCGAAGCGCGCCGAGTACGAAAGCATGCAGGCTCCCGCAGTCGGCGGCGTCAGGCTGCCACGCGGCAACGGCGAGACCATCCGTCTCGCTCGCGGCGCATCGCTGTCGGACTTCGCGGACAAGATCGATGCGAACCCCGCAGCACTCGTGCAGGCGTTGTTCAACCTCGGTGAGATGGTCACGGCAACTCAGTCGGTCAACGACGAGACGTTGGAGCTGCTCGGCGGCGAAATGAACTACGTCGTGCAGGTCGTCAGCCCGGAGGACGAGGATCGCGAGCTGCTCGACAGCTTCGACCTCACCTACGGCGAGGACGCCGGCGGAGAAGAGGACCTCGAGTCCCGTCCGCCTGTGGTCACCGTCATGGGCCACGTCGACCACGGTAAGACCCGTCTGCTCGACGTGATCCGTAAGGCGAATGTCCGTGAGGGCGAAGCCGGCGGCATCACGCAGCACATCGGTGCCTACCAGGTGCTGACCGAGCTCGAGGGCAACGAGCGCCTCGTGACGTTCATCGACACCCCGGGTCACGAGGCCTTCACGGCCATGCGTGCTCGTGGCGCCAAGGCCACCGACCTCGCGATCCTTGTTGTCGCAGCCGACGACGGTGTCATGCCGCAGACGGTGGAAGCGATCAACCACGCCCAGGCGGCCGACGTGCCGATCGTGGTCGCGGTGAACAAGATCGACAAGGAAGGCGCGAACCCGGACAAGATCCGGCAGCAGCTCACCGAGTACGGACTGGTGGCCGAGGAGTACGGCGGAGACACCATGTTCGTCGACATCTCGGCGAAGCAGGGCCTCAACATCGACGCACTGCTCGAAGCAGTGCTGTTGACGGCCGACGCTTCCCTGGATCTGCGCGCCAACCCGGACATGGACGCTCAGGGTGTTGCCATCGAGGCGCACCTCGACCGTGGCCGCGGCCCCGTCGCTACCGTGCTCATCCAGCGCGGAACGCTGCGGGTCGGCGACTCGATCGTTGCCGGCGATGCTTACGGCCGCGTCCGCCGTATGGTGGACGAACACGGTCAGGACGTACACGAGGCACTGCCTTCACGTCCGGTCCAGGTCATCGGCTTCACGTCGGTCCCCGGTGCAGGCGACAACCTGCTCGTGGTCGACGAGGACCGTATCGCTCGCCAGATCGCAGACCGTCGCAACGCACGTAAGCGCAACGCGCTTGCAGCGAAGAGTCGTAAGCGCATCAGCCTCGACGATCTCGATGCAGCTCTGAAGGAACATTCACAGCTGAACTTGATCCTCAAGGGTGACAACTCGGGAACCGTGGAGGCCCTCGAAGAGGCTCTCCTCGGAATTCCGATCGACGACGAGGTGCAGTTGCGCGTCATCGACCGCGGTGTCGGTGGCATCACGGAGACCAACGTCAACCTGGCTGCTGCGTCCAACGCGATCATCATCGGCTTCAACGTCCGCGCCGAAGGCAAGGCAACGGAGCTGGCGAACCGCGAGGGCGTCGACATTCGCTACTACTCGGTGATCTACCAGGCCATCGACGAGGTCGAGAAGGCACTCAAGGGTCTGCTCAAGCCGGTGTACGAAGAGGTCGAGCTGGGCAAGGCAGAGATCCGCGCCATGTTCCGTTCGTCCAAGATCGGCAACATTGCCGGTTGCTTGGTCACGTCGGGCAGCATCCGTCGCAACGCCAAGGCACGTCTCATCCGCGACAGCAAGGTCGTCGCCGAGACAGTCACCATCTCCTCGCTCAAGCGGGAGAAGGAAGACGCAACCGAGGTTCGCGAAGGCTACGAATGTGGTTTGACCGTCACCTATTCCGATATCAAGATCGGTGACGTTCTCGAGTGCTACGAGCTTCGCGAGAAGCCGCGCGACTGATTATGTCGACACGGGCGTTGGGGCGGACGCACGTGAGTACTAGCTGACATGGACTCTCCCGGACTTGAACATTCAAGGCCGGGAGGGTCCATTCGGCTCTGTCTAGGGGGAAAATGTTTGTAGGGGCACTGGAGTTCGACATCCTTTTCGGGGATGTCCACTCACTCAAGGAAAAGCGTTCGATGCTGTCGCCGATCCTGACGGAACTCCGTCGATTCGGCGTGAGTGCAGCGGAGGCGGGGGAGCAGGGACGCCTGCGTCGTGCGCTCGTGGGCGTCGGTGTGGTCAGCTCGTCCGTCGATCACCTACACGATGTTCTCGATCATTGTGAACGGGCAGTGGCCGAGCGTCCCGAGATTCAGTTGCTGGCAGTGAGAAGGCGAATCTTCGGCCCGGAAGACTGAGCGTCACCGATCGGTGTCAGTGAGCCACGCTTCCAGACGGCGTACCGAATCGAGTTCGTCGGAAAAGGATTCGGTGGCTTCGGGACTAACTGTGACGGTGTTTGTGCTCACGCTCGACGCACCCGGTTGCCGTGGAGATCGACGACGGCCCTGCCAGCGGTGTGAATGTGCTCGAGGACCTCTGCGTATGGTGATTTGGTTGCCGGGTAGCCGATGGACGAGACTGTTGTCGGTAATAATTCTTGTTAACCAGAACTTTGATCGATCGAGTCACCTCGATTCGAGTGGCCAGGTAGAGGAGACTGACAGTCATGGTAGATCCAGCCCGGGCACGCAAGTTGGCAAAGCGTATCGGAACCATCGTCGCGACGGCGATCGATCACGAGATCAAGGATCCGCGACTCGCATTCGTGACCATCACCGACACCAAGGTCACCAACGATCTGCACGACGCGACGGTGTACTACACCGTCATGGGTGAGAAGGTCGATTCTGCGCCCGACGTGGAAGCCGCCGCTGCAGGCCTCGAGAAGGCCAAGGGCGTTCTGCGCTCGAAGGTTGGTGCCGGAACCGGAGTGCGATTCACGCCGACTCTGACGTTTGTCGCCGATACCGTTCCCGACACCGCGCGTCATATGGAAGAGCTGCTGGCCCGTGCCAAGGCCGCCGACGACGAGGTCGCCAAGGCGCGTGAGAACGCTCAGCCCGCCGGAGATGCAGATCCGTACAAGGAGCCGCGAGTGGCTTCGGACGAAGACGAGGCGTCGCCAGATGTTCGTGAAGCCGACTGACGCGCACCAAGAATGACGATCACCGCACTTTCGGACGTCGACCCCTGCGAGGCGAAGTTCGCTCAGGTGGCCGAGGTTCTCGAAGCAGCACACACGGTGACAATTCTCTGCCATGTGCAGCCGGATGCGGACACGATCGGCAGCGGACTTGCACTCGGCCTCGTTCTCGAGCGTCGGGGATTTTCGGTTCAGGTGGCGTTCAGCCGGCCGTCGGCGCTGCCCGAGTCGATGCGTGATTTCCCCGGTGTCCACCTGCTCGTGGCTCCCATCGATGTTCGGGAAAACGTCGATGTGTTGGTGACCGTGGACGTCGGGAGCGAGGGGCGGCTCGGTGAGTTGGCGAGTCGACTCGCCGGCGCGAATCGCACGATCGTTCTCGATCACCATCGTTCCAATTCCGAATTCGGAACCATCAACGTCGTCGACGAAACCGCGGCTTCGACGACGGCGCTCATCGCGCGATTCTTCGATTCGTGGGGAGTCGCGATCGATCGCGATATCGCGCACTGTCTCTATGCCGGGCTGGTCACCGACACCGGCTCCTTCCGCTGGGGTGGACCGACCCCGCACGTGCTCGCGGCGCGTTTGCTGGCGACCGGCATCGACGGCGACGCGATTGCGCGAAAGCTGCTCGACACCCATCCGTTCGGGTGGTTGCCGATGCTGGCTTCGGTACTCGGGTCCGCGGTGCTGGTCCCGGAAGCCGCGGGTGGACGTGGGCTGGTGTACGCGGTGATCCGACGCAGTGACATCGGCGATCTTCGTTCCGAGGAGATCGAGAGCGTCGTCGATATCGTGCGAACCACTTCGGAAGCCGAAGTTGCCGCGGTACTCAAAGAGTCGGTTTCCGGAAGCTGGTCGATCTCGTTGCGTGCAAAGTCGGCGATCGACGTGTCGGCGGTGGCCGAAAGTCTTGGTGGCGGCGGGCATCGGCTGTCGGCCGGATATACGTCGGCCAGTTCCAGCGACGAGATTGTTGCCGCGCTCGTCGCGGCACTCGGCTGAATCCGCGGCATTGAGCGAAACCGACGCCACCTCGGCGGGATCTTCAGCAGCTGATTTCGATGTCACTGGACGACGAATCTTTTCCCTCGCGTTTCCGGCACTCGGGGTGCTGGCGGCTGAACCCCTGTATCTGTTGTTCGACATCGCCGTGGTCGGTCGACTCGGGGCGCTTCCGCTGGCCGGGTTGGCGGTCGGTGGTCTGATCCTGTCGTTGGTGAGTACGCAGCTGACCTTCTTGTCATACGGCACGACGGCGCGCGCGGCACGGCTGCACGGAGCGGGCCGCGAGCGCGACGCGGTGGCCGAGGGCGTTCAGGCGACCTGGCTGGCGGCAGCGATCGGCTTGGCCTTGGTCGTTATCGTGCAGGTGATCGCCGGCCCGCTGACTTCGGCGGTGGCCGGGACTCCCGACATCGCCGCGGCTGCGGAAAGTTGGCTTCGGATAGCGGTATTGGGTGTTCCACTCATCCTGGTAGCCCTGGCCGGCAACGGCTGGATGCGCGGGGTTCAGAACACGGTGCGACCGCTTCGGTTCGTCCTTGTCGGCCTGGGTATTTCGGCGGTCTTGTGCCCGATTCTCGTGCACGGTTTGCTCGGTGCTCCGCGTATGGAACTCGAAGGGTCGGCTGTCGCGAATCTGGTTGGCCAGACCGTTTCAGGTGTCCTGTTCGCTTGGGCGCTCTTTCGTGAACCGGTTTCCGCCCGACCGCATTTTGCGATCATGCGGGCGCAGATGCTGATGGGCCGTGACCTGATTCTGCGCAGCCTCGCATTCCAAGCGTGTTTCGTCTCTGCGGCTGCAGTGGCGTCGAGGTTCGGTGCTGCCGTCGTGGGTGCACACCAAGTTGTCCTCCAACTGTGGAACCTGGTTTCGCTCCTTCTCGATTCCTTGGCCATCGCCGCTCAGACGCTCATCGGAGCGGCGCTCGGCGGCGGATTCGCAGCCGCGGCGAAGAAGATGACCTGGCGGATCACCGCATGGTCGACGGTATTTGCCGTGTTGCTCGCGATCCTCTTCGCCGCCGGACACTCCGTGATCCCCGGACTCTTCACGTCTGACGCCGAGGTGCTCGGTCAGATGTCGATCGCGTGGTGGTTCTTCGTCGCGATCATGCCGGTAGCGGGAATCGTGTTTGCACTCGACGGTGTTCTACTCGGTGCCGGCGACGTGGTGTTTCTGCGCAACGCGACCATGCTCTGCGCAGTTCTCGGGTTTCTGCCCGCGATCTGGCTCTCTCTCGCCTACGACTGGGGGCTGGCCGGAATTTGGGCAGGGCTTACCGTGTTCGTAGTACTTCGGATGGTCGCAGTGTCGTGGCGAGCGTTTTCCGGCAAGTGGGCAGTGACGGGTCCGGCGACGGCGAGGCGCGGAAGTTCAACTGAGGAAGCAGAGGGATCGTGGCAGCAAAGTTGATGGCGGTGAGCGACATTCATGTCGGTCACAACGGCAACAAGCCGATGACGGAAGAACTGTTTCCGGATTCGCCTGACGACTGGCTCATCCTCGCCGGTGACGTCTCGGAGAAGACGGACGACATCCGGTGGGCGTTGAAGCTCCTTCGCAGCCGATTCGCAAAGGTCATCTGGATTCCGGGCAACCACGAGCTGTGGACAACCGCCAAGGATCCGGTTCAGATTCACGGAGCGCCGCGGTACGAATACCTGGTCAACATGTGCCGCGAACTCGACGTCATCACGCCCGAGGACCCGTTCCCGGTCTGGGAGGGAGACGAGGGGCCGGTCACGGTCGTCCCGATGTTCCTTCTCTACGACTACTCGTTCCTGCCCGCAGGTGCGCGGGACAAGGAACACGGGCTCGAGATCGCGCGGGACAAGAACGTCGTCGCCACCGACGAGTTCCTACTCTCGCCGCAGCCCTATGCAACGCGCGATGCGTGGTGCCGGGCGAGAATCGAATACACCCAGGCACGGCTGGACGCGCTCCCCGAAGGCACAAAAACCGTTCTCGTGAACCATTTCCCGATGGTCCGGCAGCCGACGGACGTGCTCATGTATCCGGAGTTCGCACTGTGGTGCGGAACGACTGCGACGGCCGACTGGCATGTGAAGTACAACGCGGTGTGCTCGGTGTACGGACACCTGCACATTCCCCGAACCACGTACTACGACGGCGTCCGCTTCGAGGAAGTCTCACTCGGATACCCACGTGAATGGCGTCGGCGCGGTCTGCCGGAGAAGCTGTTGCGTCAGATTCTTCCCGTGCCGGAGTACCCGCCGGGAACGCTCAACAAGTGGGGTGGCCACTTCAAGGTCACGCCCGAGCAGGAAGCCGAAGTCGAGCGCATGCGCGCCGGACGCTGAGAGGTATCGCTACGTGATCGAACAGATTCTTCCCGGTGGAGTCGCGACGGCCGAGGCCTTCGTCGATCCGCCCGGTCTGGTACCGCATCCCAGCGAGGAGGCGTTGATCGGCCGCGCCGTCGAGAAGCGTCGTCGCGAGTTCGTGACTACTCGGCACCTTGCGCGTCAGGCGATGGGCAAGCTCGGTGTTCCGTCTGCTGCCGTCATGCGCGGCGAGCGTGGTGCCCCGCTGTGGCCGCAAGGAGTGGTCGGGAGCCTCGCCCATTGCGACGGCTACCGCGGCGCTGTCCTCGCGTACTCCATGCAGGTCCGCTCACTCGGGATCGACGCCGAACCGCACGGCCCGCTGCCGGACGGGGTTTTGCCCGCGGTCAGCATCGAGGCGGAACGCACGTGGCTGGGTGCCCAGGAGACCGACGGTCCGGTGCATTGGGATCGAGTGCTTTTCTGCGCGAAGGAAGCCACGTACAAAGCATGGTTTCCGCTTACCGGGCGTTGGCTGGGGTTCGAGGACGCCCACATCACGTTCGAGGCGGAGTCGGACACTTCCGGAACTTTCACTTCACGTCTGCTCGTCCCCGGTGAGGCGACGTCCGGTCCGCCGCTCACCTCTTTCGGCGGCAGGTGGTTGGTGTCGGACGGGCTCATCCTGACGGCAATTTCGGTGCAGTGAGGGCGACTGGCAGAATCGGGACACGTGTCAGCTCGTGAAAAGCCTTCCTCCGGTCTTGTCGGCGCCGGAATCCTGATCGTCGACAAAGAGGCGGGTATCACCAGCCACGACGTGGTCGCTCGATGCCGCAAATTGTTGAACACCCGCAAGGTGGGACATGCCGGGACGCTTGATCCCATGGCGACCGGCGTCCTTGTTCTCGGGGTGGAGCGTGCGACCAAGTTGCTCGGACTCCTGGCGCTGACCACCAAGGCGTATTCGGCGACTATTCGCCTCGGCGCAGCGACGGACACGGACGACGCCGAGGGTGAGGTCCTGACTTCCGCAGACGCTTCGCAGGTGACGGACGCGGAGATCGGCGCGATCGTGGCCACGCTGACCGGAGACATCAAGCAGATCCCGGCGAGCGTGAGTGCTATCAAGGTCGACGGTCAGCGCGCACACGCATTGGTGCGAGCCGGAGAAACCGTCGAACTCTCGCCCCGCCCGGTAACGGTGTCGACTTTCGAGGTTCTGGCTCGGCGAGATGTCCCGGGAGGGTTCGTAGATCTGGATGTCGACGTGGAGTGCTCGTCCGGTACGTACATCCGCTCGCTCGCACGGGATCTCGGTCGTGAGTTGGGCGTCGGCGGTCATTTGACGGCACTGCGCCGCACCCGCGTCGGGCCGTTCACTCTCGAACATGCGCGCACGCTCGAAGATCTCGCAGAACAGCCGGATGTGAGCCTCGACATCGATCAGGCCGCGCAGACGGCCTTTCCACATCGGCAGATCACGGCGGAGGAAGCCGAGGCGATCAGTCAGGGTCGTTGGCTCGAGCCGATCGGGATGAAGGGGATCTGTGCGGCCATCGATCCCACGGGTCACACGATCGCGCTCTTGCAGGAGAAGGGTCGACGCGCCAGTTCGGTAATGGTTGTGCGGCCGGCGACGCTGCGCGGATGATCGTTCGCGAGCGTGTCGAAAGCGACCTCGACGGTTGCGTCGACGCGCTGGCGCAGGTTCATGAGCGCGACGGTTATCCGGACACATGGCCGCAGATCCCACGACGTTGGCTCAGTTCGCCAACTCTGGTGAAGGCGTGGGTCGGTGAGAGTCACGGCCGTGTTGTCGGCCATGTCGCCCTCGACAGCTCGCTCGGAGGTGCGCCCACTACTGCGGGCACGATAGCCGTGTCGCGACTATTCGTTCATCCCGGTTCACGCGGAAACGGCCTCAGTGGTGCGCTACTTGACGCCGTGACGGATTTTGCCGTCGACCGTCGGTTGGGACTGGTGCTCGACGTCGTCGACGACGCTCTGCCGGCGATCGCGCTGTACGAGCGTCGAGGTTGGGTGTACGTCGACGAGAGGCTCGCCGACTGGACGCGGACTGACGGCGTCCGGCCCGTGGAACGTCGATACCGGCTGCCGCTCTGAGCGGTTAGACGAGCCAAATTGCTTGAGCGACTGGGCTTCCCAGGTCGATGGTATTCGGGCTGTCGCCGAGTCGCACGGACACGGTACCGGCGAAATCGCGGCGCTCCTCGACAGTGATCTCGACATCGAGACTGACGCCGACGGAATCGAAGTACCGGAGCATTTCGGGATCGGAATCGGAGATCCGGGCAACGCGGCCCCGTTCGCCGTTGGCGAAGTCGCTGAGCTGGCGGGCCGGGGGAGTCGGTACCGAACCATCGGTGGCGGGAATGGGGTCGCCGTGTGGGTCGCGTTCGGGGAAGCCGAGTTTGGCGTCCATCCGGGAGATCATCAAATCGGAAACGGCATGTTCGAGGACTTCGGCTTCGTCGTGGACTTCGTCCCACCCGTACCCGAGTTCCTGAACCAGGTAGGTCTCGATCAACCGGTGGCGCCGGACCATGGACACAGCAGCGGCGCGGCCGCTGTCCGTCAAGGCGATGGAACCGTAGCGGGCGTGATCGACCAGGCCCTGGTCCGAGAGTTTGCGGATGGCCTCTGACACGGTCGAGGCCGAGACGCTCATCTTCTCGGACAGGAGCTTGGTGGAAACCCGTTCGTGGGACCACTCCTGGATCGTCCAGATGACCTTGAGGTAGTCCTGAGCCACCGACGAGAGCGCGAGCGTGTCGATTGCCGCGTCGTGCGCCGAAGTGTTGTCGCTGTCCGACGCCGATGATGCTTCCGGGGTTCCGGTCTTGTGAGCTGCCACAACGCTTAGCTTAGGCTACGAAATCCGGAACTTCCGTACGTGAGCGGCAGCACAGCGGTGATTCGCTGGGCGGGTCCGAACGTGACCCGCCGCTAGTGGACCCGTAGGCTGCCAATCGTGCTGAGATGGCGTGGTCTCGACGAAGTTCCGGCCGATTGGGGTCGTTGTGTGCTCACTATCGGTGTGTTCGACGGTGTGCATCGGGGGCATGCCCAATTGATAGCGAGAGCGGTTACCGCTGCCCGCAAACGTGGTGTTCCGAGCGTGTTGATGACGTTCGACCCGCATCCCATGGAGGTTGTGCGGCCGGGTAGTCATCCAGCCCAGTTGACGACGCTGCAACGGCGTGCGGAATTGGCTCAGGATCTGGGCATCGACGTCTTCTGCGTGATGCCGTTCACCGCTGATTTCATGAAGCTGACGCCCGAGCGCTATGTCCACGAAATTCTCGTCGAACGCCTGCATGTCGCCGAGGTGGTGGTGGGTGACAACTTCACCTTCGGCAAGAAGGCGCTCGGAAACGTTGATCTTCTGCGTGAGATGGGCGCTCGTTTCGGCTTTGCCGTCGACGGCGTCCAGCTGCTCGCCGAGCATGCAGTGACCTTCTCGTCCACCTACATCCGCTCCTGCGTCGACGCGGGCGACATGGAAGCGGCTACCGAAGCTCTCGGGCGTCCGCATCGTGTCGAAGGTGTAGTCGTGCACGGTGACAAGCGTGGACGCGAGTTGGGATTCCCGACGGCCAATGTTGCACCGCCGATGTTTTCGGCCATTCCGGCCGACGGTGTGTACGCAGCGTGGTTCACGGTGCTCGGCGCCGGTGAGGAACTCGGAACTGTCGTTCCCGGTCGTCGATACCAAGCCGCAGTGTCTGTAGGGACCAATCCGACCTTCTCCGGCCGGACCCGAACCGTCGAGGCGTACGTACTCGACACCGAAGCCGACCTGTACGGGCAACATGTCGCCGTCGACCTGGTTTCGCGGATTCGCGGGATGGAGAAGTTCGACTCGATCGAGTCGCTCGTCACGGCGATGAACCGGGACGTCGACCGTGCTCGCGAAATCTTGAGTGAGGACGCAGAGCGCAGCGTGGGTTGAGCGCAGAGCGCAGCGTTAGTGGCGGCGGCCACATTCGCTGTAGGCGTGCGAATGCGCCGCATTGCTGCTGGTAGGATCTTCTCTCGGTGCGTGCTGCGGTTTGCGGTGGCCGCGCCCGATCTAGTTCCTTTCACGCAAACGTCATTACAGGAGTGAATCAAGTGGCATTGACCACGGAAGAAAAGAAGGTCGTTCTCGGCGAGTACGGCTTGCACGAGACCGACACGGGATCGCCCGAAGCTCAGGTGGCAATGCTCACCAAGCGCATCACCGATCTCACCGAGCACCTCAAGACCCACAAGCATGACCACCACTCGCGTCGTGGACTGCTCTTGATGGTCGGTCGCCGTCGTCGTCTGCTGAAGTACGTGGCAAAGACTGACGTCGCTCGCTACCGCACGCTCATCGAGCGTCTCGGCCTGCGTCGCTAGATTTTTCCTACGACGCTGATCGAAAGCAACACGGCACGCTTCGGTTTGCCGAACACTCCGTCAGCCGGCGAAGCCACGCATATACTGGGCTTCGCTGGCTTTCGGCGTTAGCTGCCGCAAGGCAGTTTCCGCTGTCGGCGCGCATGCACAGTTGTCTATGCGCAGTTGTGCAGTGCGCAGTCAGCACACCGTATGCACCAGAGAACGTGGTGTCGGTTGTCGGTAGTGGTTCTCCGGACCGGGCAAGTGCCCGAAAGCTCCGGCGGACTTCGATCGACGGCCGCCCGAACGTCGTGACGTCCCGAAGCAGAAATCGCTCGCATAGCAGGAGCGTCTGCAATTCAAGAGGGGGACGTCCCTCGGTGCGCAGTTTCCACCAGGAGGGTGGACACGCCCGCGCGGGTACGGCGAAGACGAGAGGGAAGTGAAGAGAAAAGAATGACAGACAATTCCGTAGTAGAGGTCGACGAAGGCGTGTTCGAATCCACCGCCGTGATCGACAACGGGTCTTTCGGTACCCGCACCATCCGTTTCGAGACCGGACGCCTTGCTCAGCAGGCCGCCGGCGCCGTCGTCGCTTACCTGGACGACGAGACCATGCTGCTGTCCGCCACGAGCGCCAGCAAGCACCCCAAGGAGCACTTCGACTTCTTCCCCCTGACGGTGGACGTCGAAGAGCGCATGTACGCAGCGGGCCGCATCCCCGGTTCGTTCTTCCGTCGTGAGGGACGCCCTTCCACCGACGCGATCCTGACCTGCCGCCTCATCGACCGGCCGCTGCGCCCGTCGTTCGTCGACGGTCTCCGTAACGAGATCCAGGTCGTCGTCACGGTCATGAGCCTCAACCCTCAGGATCTGTACGACGTCGTGGCTATCAACGCCGCTTCCGCGTCGACGCAGATCGCGGGCCTGCCGTTCTCCGGACCCGTCGGTGGCGTGCGTGTTGCACTCATCGTCTCCGAGGACAACAAGGCCGGCCAGTGGGTTGCATTCCCGACTGTCGATCAGCTCGAGAACGCCGTCTTCGACATGGTCGTCGCCGGCCGCGTCGTGTCCGGCAGCGGTGACAACGCCGACGTCGCGATCATGATGGTCGAGGCCGAGGCCACCGACAACGTCATCGCGAAGATCGCCGACGGCGCTCAGGCACCGACCGAGGCCATCGTCGCCGAAGGCCTCGAGGCCGCCAAGCCGTTCATCGCACGCCTGTGCGCTGCACAGGCAGCACTGGCATCCAAGGCTGCAAAGCCCACGGGTGACTACCCGGTCTTCCCGGCGTACCAGGACGACGTATTTGCTGCCGTCGAGGCCGCTGCATCCGAAAAGCTCAATGCCGCACTGACAATCGCCGGCAAGCAGGAACGTGACGACAAGACCGACGAGGTCAAGGTCGAGGTTCTCGAGCAGGTTGCACCGAACTTCGAAGGCCGCGAGAAGGAACTGGGAGCAGCGTTCCGCTCGCTCACCAAGAAGCTGGTTCGCCAGCGCATCCTGCGCGATCAGTTCCGCATCGACGGTCGCGGCGTCACGGACATCCGTTCGCTGTCTGCCGAGGTTGCGATCATCCCGCGCGCACACGGCTCCGCACTGTTCGAGCGCGGCGAGACCCAGATCCTGGGTGTCACCACTCTCGACATGGTCAAGATGGCGCAGCAGGTCGACTCGCTCGGTCCCGAGACCAGCAAGCGCTACATGCACCATTACAACTTCCCGCCGTACTCCACCGGTGAGACGGGCCGCGTCGGTTCGCCGAAGCGTCGCGAAATCGGTCACGGTGCACTCGCCGAGCGCGCTCTCATGCCGGTTCTGCCCAGCGTCGAAGAGTTCCCGTACGCAATTCGCCAGGTCTCCGAGGCTCTGAGCTCCAACGGCTCCACCTCGATGGGCTCGGTGTGTGCTTCCACGCTCGCACTGCTCAACGCCGGTGTGCCGCTGCGTGCTCCGGTTGCCGGTATCGCCATGGGTCTGGTTTCCGACCAGGTCGACGGTGAAACCCGTTACGTGGCTCTGACCGACATCCTCGGCGCCGAAGATGCCTTCGGTGACATGGACTTCAAGGTCGCAGGCACCAAGGACTTCGTCACGGCTCTGCAGCTGGATACGAAGCTCGACGGCATCCCGTCCAAGGTTCTCGCCGGCGCGCTGTCGCAGGCGAAGGACGCCCGGACCACGATCCTCGAGGTCATGGCCGAGGCCATCGACACCCCGGACGAGATGAGCCCGTTCGCTCCCCGCGTGACGGCCATCAAGGTCCCCGTCGACAAGATCGGTGAGGTCATCGGCCCCAAGGGCAAGATGATCAACTCCATCACCGAGCAGACCGGTGCCAGCATCTCCATCGAGGACGACGGCACCGTGTTCGTCGGCGCCACCGATGGACCGTCTGCACAGGCCGCGATCGACATGATCAACGCCATTGCCAACCCGCAGCTCCCCAAGGTCGGCGAGCGGTTCCTGGGCACGGTCGTCAAGACCACCGCCTTCGGTGCCTTCGTTTCGCTCCTGCCGGGACGCGACGGACTGGTGCACATCTCGAAGCTGGGCAGCGGTAAGCGCATTGCCAAGGTCGAAGACGTGGTCAACGTCGGATCCAAGATCCGCGTCGAGATCGCCGACATCGATGCTCGCGGCAAGATCTCGTTGATCCCGGTCGAAGAGGGCAACGACGAGGCTGCCGCTCCGGCCGCCGACGAGGCTGCTTCCGAGTAGATCTCACTTCGTACTCTGATGCGGCCCCGCGCGGATTTCCGTGCGGGGCCGCATCTGTACTGTCTGTAGACACGAGCCTGTAGATACCTGATTCACCACTTGTACCGAGGACTGCTGAACCTTTTCATGGCAAAGACCACTCCCAACACCACGCGCAGCCGCAGCGCTGTGCTGAAATCGCCGATCGATGCGAAGTCTCCTGAATCGGGAGTGCAGCGCACGGTCCTTCCCGGCGGGCTGCGCGTCGTCACCGAATTCATCCCCGGTGTGCGTTCGGCCTCCGTCGGCGTGTGGGTCGGAGTCGGCTCCCGCGACGAGCAGCCGAGTGTGGCCGGTGCCGCGCATTTTCTCGAGCACCTGCTGTTCAAGTCGACGCCGTCACGGACTGCGTTGGACATCGCGCAGGTCATGGATGGTGTGGGCGGCGAACTCAATGCGTTCACGTCGAAGGAACACACCTGTTTCTACGCGCACGTGATCGACGACGACCTGCCGATGGCGGTGGACCTTGTCGCCGACGTCGTGCTGCGCGGGCGTTGCAGAACCGCGGACGTCGACGTCGAGCGGCAAGTAGTGCTCGAAGAGATCGCAATGCGTGACGACGATCCGGAAGACTTGCTCGGCGACGCGTTCCTGACCGCGTTGTTCGGCGATCATCCTGTCGGCCGCCCGATCATCGGTAGCGTCGAATCGATCGAGTCGATGTCGCGCAATCAGTTGCATTCCTTCCATGTTCGGCGTTACACACCGCAGCGGATGGTGCTGGCCGTGGCGGGAAACGTCGACCACAAGCAGGTTGTGACGCTCGCTCGCCGTGCATTTGCCGGACATCTCGAGCGCGGGGTCAAGCCGGCGCCGCGGCGCGAAGGCACTCTGCGTTTGCGAACGATGCCTGAACTGAGCTTGACCCACCGCGACAGCGAGCAGGTCCACCTTGCGCTCGGGGTACGCGCGTTCGGCCGGCACGAGGGCCATCGCTGGGCGCTGTCGGTGCTCAACGCCGCAGTGGGCGGTGGGCTGAGTTCTCGTCTGTTCCAAGAGATTCGGGAGAAGCGCGGGCTTGCGTACTCCGTCTACTCCGGCGTCGACACCTTCGCGGACACCGGAGCGTTCTCCGTGTATGCAGGTTGCCAGCCGGAGAACCTCGGGGAGGTTGCCACAGTGATCCGCGAGGTACTCGCGAACGTGGCGACGGACGGAATCACCGATGCCGAGATCGCCCGCGCCAAAGGATCGCTGCGGGGCGGATTGGTTCTGGCACTGGAAGATTCAGGCTCACGCATGAACCGTATCGGTCGCAGCGAACTGAACTACGGCAACCATCGCAGTGTTGCGCAGACGCTCGCGACCATCGACGCAGTCACCTCCGAAGAGGTGCTAGAGGTGGCGCAGGTGCTTTTGACGAGGCCGTTTGCAGCCGCCGTCGTCGGCCCGTACAAGCGGGTTCGTGACCTCCCCGCGTCGGTACGCGGGATCGTGGGCAAGTAGTTCGAACTATCGAAATCGGGGTGTGCAGTTGAAGATCCGTGGTGCAGTGCTCGAAGAGATCGGCCGGGAGCGTCCCTTTGCGGAATCGACCCCGATTTCGATTTCGGAGCTTGATCTCGAATCCCCGGGCCCCGGCGAGATCCTCGTCAAGATCGAAGCTGCCGGGCTTTGTCACTCCGACCTCTCCGTGGTCGACGGGAATCGCGTACGCCCAGTGCCGATGTTGTTGGGCCATGAGGCGGCAGGTCGAATCATCGAACTCGGCGACGGAGTTGATTCGTTGTCGGTGGGCACCCGCGTCGTGATGACTTTTCTTCCGCGGTGCGGTGATTGTGCGGGATGCGCCACCGACGGGCGGATGCCGTGCACGGTGGGCAGCGCCGCCAACAACGACGGAAGTCTGCTCGGCGGCGCGCAGCGGCTCAGGCGTTCCGGTGAGGACGTCAAGCATCACCTCGGTGTTTCGGGTTTCGCGACGCATGCTGTGGTCAACGCCAAGTCGGTTGTTCCCGTCGACGACGACATCCCGGCCGAAATTGCAGCCGTACTCGGTTGCGCGGTGTTGACCGGTGGGGGAGCGCTGCTCAATGCGGCCAGGCCTCGCCCGGCCGACACGGTGATGGTGGTCGGCTTGGGCGGAGTCGGGATGGCCGCAATTCTGACGGCCCGCGCACTCGGGGTCGAGAACGTCATCGGCGTCGACGCGCTGGAGTCGAAGTTGGCCCAGGCCCTGGAATTGGGCGCGACCGAGGTCTTCACACCGTCCGGGTTGACCGAGAGCGGTGTCCGCGCAGACATCGTCGTCGAGGCTGCCGGAAATGCTCGGGCATTCGAGACCGCGGTGGCTGCGACGGCAGCGGGTGGCACGACCGTCACGGTCGGGTTGCCGGCGCCTGACGCGCGCTCGTCGATCTCACCTCTCGGGCTGGTCGCCGAAGCGCGGACCCTCATCGGCAGCTACCTCGGATCCGCAGTCCCGGCTCGCGACATCCCGATCTACGCGCAGTTGTGGCGGGACGGGAAGCTACCGGTCGAGAAGCTGATCTCCTCGCGCATCGAATTGGCCGACATCAATTCCGGTATGGACGAACTTGCGGACGGAAAAGCAATCCGACAGGTCATAGTTTTCGACTGAAAATCGTTACCTCCTGTAACGCTTCTTTCGTACTGGACGACTACTCGAATGACGTTGCGTGACGCCCCGGGGGTCGGTCGTACGTTTTCCAAAAGCTGATTGGGGAGAAGATATGCCGGTTCGTGGGTTCTTTTCGCGACATCGAATACTGGCGGGTGCACTAGCGCCCGCAGCGCTCGGCGTGGCCGCGTTGGTGGCGGTCGCAGTTGCCGTGGATTCTCCGGAGTCACGCACGATCGAGACACAATTGACGTCTTCGGTCACCGAGTGTCACGACATGGTGAGCATCGCGGTTGCAGGTCGACACGACACACCGGACGCTTCGACGGTGAAGATGTTGCTGGGAGCCGACGGGAAGCCCCTTCCGGCCGCCCTGTCCGGTGACTACAAGAGTGAACGCGTCGACCAGGTGATCAACCCGGCAGGCTCCGTCAACGCGAACAAACCCGGCTCTTACGCGGCTGTGTACATCGCGTACCCGGCCAACATGGCGTCCTACGAGGACGCCGTCGCTGCCGGCGCTGCAAACACGCAGTCCGTGATGAGTGCCATCGCCAAGGAATGCCCGAAGACTCAGTTCTCGATCGTCGGGTACAGCGAAGGCGCCGATGTGGTGCGTCGCGTGGCGAAGGACATCGGTACGCAGGAGAACAACGAGTTCGGGGTCGACCCGGACAAGGTTGTCGGTGTGGTCATGCTGGCGGATGCAGGCCGTGAAGCCGGCGACGGCACGTTCCTCGGTGCCAAGAATCCGTTCACGAACCCGAACAACTTCGATACGAAGTACCAGGACGGCACCTCCGCGACACCCGGCGAAGGTGTTCTCCCCGACACTGCTGGAGGTTTCGGCAAGCTGAACGGCAAGGTCGCGTCCTTCTGCTCGGACGGTGACTTCACCTGCTCGGCTCCCAGCAACATCTCCCTGTTGATCTTGGCGGCAAATGTCGGTCGGCAATTGAACATCGACCAGCTCGAATCGCAGGGTTTGAACCCGGCCACCGGTCAGGACGTCGCGGTGGTGTTCGGCCAGGTCGTCTTCGAGGCGTTCGCAGACATTTCGTCCAATCCCAACTGGATGCAGGGTGACGAGACGTTCCTTCAGGTGATGCTCAAGGTGTCGGATCCGGGGTACAAGCCCGGTAAAACACCCGCGCCGGCACCGGTAGCCGATGGCGAGACGGTGTCTACCGACAAGGTGTCTCCGCTGGCATATCTGCCGCAGAAGCTCTTCAAGGAGATCGTCGGTCTCATCGCTACCAACCAGAACACGATTCCCGTGATCCTGAGCGACCCCTACCAGCAGACACTCGCTCCGGATGTCGGACACCACTTCGATTACTGGCGCGATGCGGATGCGGCCAACGGCAAACCGTTGACTTCAGCTCAGTACGCAGCAGCCTGGCTCACCTACCTCGCCCAACAGGCGAAGGAGGGAAAGCCCGTCGACGCTACGGCGAAGCCGACCCCCGAACAGATCACCGCCGCCGTCGATGCATACATGGCTGACGGCAATGCGGAAGGCGATGCCGCGGTGGCTGAAGGCGCCGGAACCGGTCAGACACCGGCCGGGACCACTGGCTCCACGGGATCTGCTGGAGCGCCCGCAACCACGTCACAGGTGCCTGCGGCAGGATCGGCGTCGGTCACATCGGGAGCGGTCGCCACTCCGACAGGTTCGGCGGCAGTGACGCCGACGTCGACCGTTCCGACCACGCCGGTAGCGGCCACGGATGCGACGACGGTGCCCTCGACAACAACAGCGACGTCGACGACCACGACGGCGAAGGTGCCGGTTCCGAACCCGTAATCCTTCTCGCCGGCGTTCGTCACACGAATAACGCTGAAAACAGGCTGCGATCCGCAACTAGTTGCGGATCGCAGCCTGTTTTCATGTACGGGTTACGTACAGCGACCGTTGGTGCTTATCGTGGAAGGGAGGTTTCCGGATCACGAATCGTGGGTTTCACCGTGCACGAGTTGTCTATTGCGCAGAGTGTGGTCGAAGCGGTGTGTGAGCGTGCCGGCGAGCGACGGGTATCGAGCGTGCGGCTTGAAGTAGGGCAACTCTGCGCGGTGGTTCCACACTCTCTGTTGTTTTGCTTCGACGTCGTCACTGCGGGTACTCACGCCGAAGGTGCCAGCTTGCACATCGATCAGATTGCAACCAGCGCGCGATGCAAAAGCTGCGGCGTGACGTTCTCGCCGCCAGACATGTTCTTGCTGTGTACATGCGGCAGTGCTGATGTCGAGGTGCTTGCCGGCCGAGAGTTGCGGATCCTGTCGATGGAAGTGAGCTGAGCATGTGCGCGACGTGTGGGTGTGGGGACACCACAGGACCTCGGGTGTCGGTAGTCGCTGACGGAGAACACGAGCAGGAACACGGTCATGGGCACGGTCACGGTCACGGGCATGACCATGAGCACGGCCACCCCGACCACACTGTGATTCTCGAGCAGCAGGTACTTGCCAAGAATGACGGCATCGCACTTCACAATCGTGAGTGGATGCGGGGCCGCGGAATCACGGCGCTCAACATCATGAGTTCGCCCGGCGCGGGGAAGACGACGTTGCTGGCGCGAACGATCCGGGAACTCGAACGGCAACGACCTGTCGCAGTGATCGAAGGTGACCAGGAAACCCGGCTCGATGCCGAACGGATTCGCGAGACCGGTGCGTCGGTGGTCCAGGTGAACACCGGGGCCGGATGTCACCTCGACGCGGAGATGATCGACCGCGCACTACGCGCCCTGGATCCCGCAGACAAGTCGCTGCTTCTGATCGAAAACGTCGGAAACCTGGTGTGCCCCGCACTCTTCGACCTGGGAGAGGAAGGCAAGGTTGTCCTAATTTCGACGCCGGAGGGGGATGACAAGCCGAAAAAGTACCCGCACATCTTTGCCGTCGCGGACCTGGTGGTTATCAACAAGATCGACTTGCTCCCATACGTCGAGTTCGACGTCGAGGCCTGTGTCGCGCAGGCGAAAATCCTCAATCCGGCTGTGCGCGTGGTTGTTTTGTCTGCTACGACAGGTGAGGGCATGGACGAGTGGTATGGGTGGATCGGTAGTCGTTCGGCGATTTCTCCGCTGGCCGTTGACAACTGAACTGCTCCGGTAGTTAATGAAATGAGTGGGTGCCACGCAAGTGGGTCGAGGTTCGACTCCGGTGGCGTCAGCGTTTCGGTGCCGCGGCAATTCGAAGCCTTTGGGTTTCGAGGTCATAGCGTGTCAGGCCAGTCGCGGCGCTGAGAGTCAAGGCGCAAGTGCACCCGTGAAAGCTGCTGACATGGACACACAAAAATCGACTGCTGGCACCACGGCGGAACCTGCCTCCGAAAGCGCAGCGACCTCCCGAAGCGCAGCGGCGAAAGCGGAAGAAACCTTGATTCACGTGCTGTGGATCAATGCCGGGCTCAGTTGCGACGGTGATTCGGTGGCGCTGACTGCTGCCACGCAACCCAGTATCGAGGAGATCGCGCTCGGTGCGTTGCCCGGCCTGCCTCAGGTAGCGGTTCACTGGCCGCTCATCGACTTCGAATGCGGACCGCAAGGTGGCGCTGACGATTTCCTGGAGTGGTTCTGGAAAGCCGACCGGGGAGAATTGGAACCCTTTGTTCTTGTTGTCGAAGGATCGATACCGAACGAGAAACTCCACGACGAAGGGTACTGGTGTGGCTTCGGGAACAATCGCGAAACCGGCCAACCGGTCACCACGAGCGAATGGCTCGACAAGCTGGCACCGAAAGCCACTGCGGTAGTTGCAGTCGGCACGTGTGCGACCTACGGCGGAATACATGCGATGGCCGGCAATCCGACCGGTGCGATGGGTGTGCCGGACTATCTCGGGTGGAGCTGGAAATCGAAGGCGGGCATCCCGATCGTGTGCGTTCCCGGGTGTCCCATTCAACCGGACAACCTCTCCGAGACCCTGACCTATCTTCTGTACATGGCCACTGACCAGGCGCCGATGATTCCCTTGGACGAATCCCTGCGCCCGCAGTGGCTTTTCGGTGCCACCGTTCACGAGGGCTGTGACCGTGGCGGATACTACGAACAGGGCGAGTTCGCGACGGAGTACGGGTCACCGAAGTGCATCGTCAAACTCGGGTGTTGGGGACCGGTCGTGAAATGCAATGTCCCCAAACGCGGTTGGATCAACGGCGTTGGCGGGTGTCCCAACGTCGGCGGGATCTGCATCGGGTGCACGATGCCGGGATTCCCCGACAAGTTCATGCCGTTCATGGATGAACCGCCCGGCGGCAAATTCTCCACCAAAGCGGTGGGAATGTACGGGTCCGTGATTCACAGTCTGCGCCGGATTACCGGCCACACGTTGGACAAGGAACCGCACTGGCGCGAGCGCGGGTCGAAGTTGCTCACCGGTGCAACGCGTACGTGGTGACTGACCGGATACATTCAAATCAGTTCGTGAGCAACGTCTCTGGGAGGCACTGCAATGACGGCCATCGTTCCCGAACCCACCTCGACTGCGGACCGCGACGGTCTTGTCGAGATGGCGTGGGACCCCATCACCCGAATCGTCGGCAGCCTGGGCATCTACACCAAGATCGACTTCGCCAATCGCGAAGTGGTGGAGTGCCACAGCACGTCGTCGATCTTTCGTGGGTATTCCCTGTTCATGAAGGGGAAGGACCCGCGCGACGCGCATTTCATCACCAGTCGCATCTGCGGCATCTGCGGTGACAATCACGCCACGTGCTCGTGCTACGCACAGAACATGGCGTACGGCGTCAAGCCGCCGCATCTGGGCGAGTGGATCGTCAATCTCGGTGAGGCCGCCGAGTACATGTTCGACCACAACATCTTTCAGGAGAATCTGGTCGCGGTCGACTACTGCGAGAAGATGGTCTCCGAGACGAATCCCGGTGTGCTGGCGCAGGCGGAGAACACGCGCTGCCCGCACGAGGACCAGCATGGTTATCGCACGATCGCCGACATAATGAGGACTCTCAATCCGTTCACGGGTGAGTTCTATCGCGAAGCGTTGCAAGTCTCGCGTTCGACCCGTGAAATGTTCTGCCTGATGGAGGGTAGGCACGTTCACCCGTCGACGCTCTATCCCGGTGGCGTCGGCACGGTCGCGACGATCGAACTGATGACGGACTACATGTCGCGGCTGATGCGGTACGTCGAATTCATGAAGAAGGTCGTGCCCATGCACGATGACCTGTTCGACTTCTTCTACGAGGCGCTGCCTGGCTACGAAAAGGTAGGCCTGCGGCGGACCTTGCTGGGTTGTTGGGGTTCGTTCCAAGACCCCGAGTACTGCAATTTCTCGTACAAGGACATGACCGACTGGGGCCGGAAGATGTTTGTCACTCCCGGTGTTGTTGTCGACGGCAAACTGGTCACCACGGATCTGGTGGACATCAACCTCGGTATCCGAATCATGCTGGGCTCCTCGTATTACGAGGACTGGAGTGATCAGGAGATGTTCGTCAAAACCGATCCGCTGGGTAACCCGGTCGATCGCAGGCACCCGTGGAATCAACACACCAACCCCCACCCGCAGAAGCGGAACCTCGAGGACAAGTACAGCTGGGTCATGTCACCGCGGTGGTTCGACGGAAAAGACAATCTCGCTCTGGACACCGGCGGGGGAGCATTGGCTCGTCTGTGGAGCACCGCTCTGGCCGGCGTGGTCGACATCGGATATCTCGAGTCGACCGGACACAGTGTGAAGATCAATCTTCCGAAAACAGCGTTGAAGGGTCCGGTCTCGCTGGAGTGGAAAATTCCGGAACACGGCAGCAACACTCTCGAAAGGAACCGTGCGCGAACCTATTTCCAGGCGTATGCAGCGGCCGCTGCCCTGCATTTCGCCGAGAAGGCGCTTGTCGAGATCCGGGCCGGCCGCACCAAGACATGGGAGTCGTTCGAGGTCCCGGACGAGGGGATCGGCTGCGGATTCACCGAAGCCGTTCGCGGAGTTCTCTCTCATCACATGGTGATTCGTGACGGAAAGATCGCGAACTATCACCCGTACCCACCGACCCCATGGAATGCGAGCCCGCGCGACAGCTACGGAACCCCCGGTCCATACGAGGACGCCGTGCAGGGTCAGCCGATCTTCGAGGAGAACGATCGAGACCACTTCAAGGGCATCGACATCATGCGGACCGTGCGTAGTTTCGATCCTTGCCTGCCGTGCGGCGTCCACATGTACCTCGGCGGCGGTAAGACCTTGGAGAAGTTGCATTCGCCGACGCAGTCCGTGACCGGGGAGTGATCGATGGACCAATCGGCCGACTACTGGCGCGGAGCAGGTGAGCGCATCGAGACGTTATTGCAAGCCAATGCCGGTGCAGGCCCGGTGGCCAGAGATCGCGCCGAGCAACTGGTGCGTGAAGTCGTGCAGTTGTACGGCGCAGCACTCGAACGCACCGTCGCGCTGGCGGATCCGGCCACGATGGATGCGATGGTTCGTGACGATCTGGTGTCCAGCCTCCTATTGGTGCACGGACTTCACCCGCACGACGTGGAGACGCGCGTCCGCACTGCGCTCGACAGCGTGCGTCCGTACCTCGGCTCGCACGGCGGCGACGTCGAACTGATCGAGGTGGCGAATGGAGTCGTGCGGCTCCGTCTGCTCGGGAGCTGTAACAGCTGCCCTTCGTCGTCGGTCACCCTCGAAACCGCCGTCCAGGATGCGGTGCAGGCGGCGGCACCCGAGACCACCGGAATCGACGTCGAAACACCTGACCCGCACGAGGTGAGGTCGGGTGTGATCTCGGTCGAGTCCCTGTTCTCGCACGTACACGCCGACGGGGGAGGTGCGCACTGGGTGCAGGTCCCCGAATTTGCCGAAGTCGACGTGGGTGAGGTCGCGGGGTTCCGGGTATCGGGCACCGATCTGTTGGTCTGTCGCTCCGGAGACGATCTGTACGCGTATCGCGACCACTGCCCAGTGTGTGAGCACTCGATGGCGGGGGCTGTGCTCGAACGCATGATGGGCCGACCTGCCCGAGACGCCGCCGTCCTCACCTGTCCGACGTGCTCTGCTCACTTCAGTGTGTACGGAGCGGGAGCACGGGTGGGCACCGGCTCCGAGCATCTGGCGCCTGTGCCGGTGCTGATTCGCGACGGAGTGCTCTCGGTCGCGCTTGCTGACGATTCAGTGATACCGGTGACCTAGCCGTGAACGCAGCCCGGTTATGAAAGTCACTGTGGGAGAGGTGCTCACACGAATCGCCTCGACGCGCGCCGTTCCGACCGGACCGCGGTGTGAGATGTGCGCGGCGGGCATAGGTGACGAACACCAACACGTCGTGGACGTACAGGTCCGGAGCCTGATGTGCGTGTGCCGTCCCTGCTATCTACTCTTTGCGCCGGTCGACGCAGACCTTCGATACAAGGCGGTTCCCGATCGGTATCTCGAATTTCCGAACTTCGACCTAGGACCTGGCCGGTGGGAGTCTCTGGAAATCCCCGTCGGCCTGGCATTCTTCTTTCGAAACTCACTCCTCGACAAGTACATAGTCTTCTACCCGGGACCGGCCGGAGCTACCGAATCCGAGTTGCCCATCGACGCGTTCGAGACTGTGCACGACGAGAATCCGGGGCTCTCGCAGATGCGCGCCGACGTCGAGGCCTTGATAGTGTCCGTGCCCACGTCAGGGCAATCGCCGAGATGCTTCGTTGTTCCCATCGACGCCTGTTACGAGCTGGTGGGACGGTTGCGCACCGTGTGGCGCGGATTCGACGGTGGCCGGGATGCCGCACGCGCAGTGGACGAGTTCTTCGGGCGCGTCGAGGCGCGAAGCAGGTCGGCATGACTGTTCTCGACTTCTCGGTCGACAACGTGGAGGTGGAACCGTACGCGGTTACGCCGAATCTGACGGTGAGATTGAGAATGTCGGAATCCACCGGCGCGACCGTCCGTGCGGTGGCTCTGCGCGCTCAGGTTCGAATCGAACCGCACCGCCGACCGTACTCCGATGCGGAAGGGGAAGGTCTGCGCGATCTCTTCGGTCCGCGGGAGCGTTGGTCGAGTACGCTGCGCACCTTCCTGTGGATGGAATGCTCCACGGTCGTTCAAGGATTCACCGGAACCACGGTCGTAGCCTTACCCATGGCGTGTACGTACGACTTCTCGGTGACGGCGTCGAAGTACATGCACGCACTCCGTGACGGAACGATTCCGATCGTGGTACTACTGAGCGGCACGGTATTCACCGACGGACAACGCGGTTTCTCGGTCCAGCAGATCCCGTGGGACAGATCTGCTGCCTACGAATTGCCGGTCGACGTGTGGAAACAGCTGATGGCCACGCATTATCCGGCCTCCGGCTGGGTACGCCTCGACCATGAGACGATTGCCGATCTCGTGCGATTCAAGTCTGCCCACGGCCTCACGGACCTCGATTCAGCCGTGCGGCAGTTGCTGACGGCGAGCCAGGTGCAGCGATGACTCGAGCTGAGCTGGATCACGACGTTCGGGCCGTGGCCGACGCTGTCCTCTACGAGGGCTATCTTCTCTATCCCTACCGGGCCGGCTCGGCGAAGAATCAATCCCGTTGGCAGTTCGGGGTTCTCGGACCGCCAGGCGCCGCCGAGGTCGGAGTCGGGGAGGAACCGTCGATGTCCGCGCAATGTCTGCTCGGCGAATTCGAGCGGAGCGGCGTCGAAGTGACTGCGACTGTGAGGTTTCTGCATCACCAGTCGCGGACGGTTGAACGACTCGGTGCAGGCGGCGCGTGGATCCCGGTCGATCGGTTGGTAGTCGACGAGCGCGAGTCGATCTCGTGGGACGAAGCCACCGAATCCGAGATCGTGTTGGGTCCGTGGGGTTTGGACGAACTCGAGGGCGGCGTCGAAGAAACCTTCTGTGCAGTGGGAGTTGTCGACGGAGAGACTCTGTCGGACTCTCGGGGCAGGGTGGTCGGACGGATCGTCCGGACACGGCTTCCGGTGAATGGCTTTTTGGCAGTGAGCGCCTCCGCCGGGGTCGGACGCACGGTGATTTCCGTGAAGATCATGAATGCCACGAGCGTCGACGCAAGGGACAAGGGCACGGCCACGGCGCAATCGATGCTCGGCACTCACGTCATTTTGAACTGCACAGGCTCGAGGTTCCTGTCGATGTTCGAAGACGCAGATCACTTGGAGTCGCTGCGGCAAAATCGCTGTTATCCAGTGCTTGCGGGGGCCGAGGACCACACTCACCCTGGTACATCACCCACCGTTCTGGTGTCACCGATCATCTTGTACGACTTTCCCGAGATTGCGCCGCAGAGCGAGGGATCTCTCTTCGATTCGACGGAGATCGACGAAATTCTCACCCTGAGAATCCTTGCCATGACCGACGCGGAAAAGGCGCGGGCGCGGGCAACCGACTCCAAAGCTGCCGACATCATCGACCGATGTGAGCACTTGACGGACGATGATCTAGCCGGCCTGCACGGTGTGCTGCGAGATCCGCACGCCGGTTCTGATCTGATACCCGAGGTGCCTGACGGCGTGGACTGGTGGACCCCGGAAGCCGACACCAGTGTTCAACCACGCACCGACGCAGTTCTGATCAACGGCGTCCGCGTCTCCGGTGGCAGTACAGTTCGCCTTCACCCCTCACGTCGCGCTGATGCGCAGGACCTGTTCTTCGACGGCCGGATCGCCCACGTCGCCACCATTCATGAAGACGTGGACGGCGACATTCATGTTGGGGTGACACTCTTGGACGATCCGGCCGCCGATCTGCACAACTGGTACGGCCGCTACCTGTACTTCGCGCCGGACGAGATAGAGCCGATGCCGCGAGACAGCGCGAGTTGACGTACTTCACAGCTATCGGACTTCACAGCTATCGAGAGGAGAACTCGCAATGAGGAACATGGGATTGCTGTCGACGGCACTTCTCGGCGCCACCGCGATCGCAGCCGCGGTCGTTCTGGTGGTGTCGATGCCGGACATCCAGCGCTATCTGCGAATGCGAAAGATGTAAAACGCTGTGCGCGTGCTGATTGCAGGTGTCGGAAACATATTTCTCGAAGACGACGGATTCGGCCCCGAAGTTGTTCGGGCGCTGCAGCATGAGATTCTCCCGTCGGGAGCTCGCCTGGTCGACTACGGAATTCGGGGGGTGCATCTGGCCTACGACTTGTTGGAGTCGTGGGACGCGCTGGTGCTGATCGACGCCTTACCGGTGACCGGAGTCCCGGGGAAGCTCGCGATCGTCGAAGTGGACCCCGAAAGTGAAGGCACGCAAGGAGGTAGAGGTTTCGACGCGCACTCGATGCATCCGAGTTCGGTGTTTGCCAGCCTGCAGGCGCTCGGCGGAACACTCCCGCGGACGTTCGTGGTGGGGGCACACGCGAAATCGACTGGCGACGGAATCGGATTGAGTGCAGAGATGCGTGATTCGGTGGGGCAAGCCGCCTCTGCGGTGATGGCACTCGTCCGGTCGATCGACGTGGATTGTGATGCCACGACCTTGGGGCCGGAGGTGTGAGTCATGTGTCTGGGGATTCCGGGACGGGTACGCGAACTACTGGACGGGTACGGCGGTCAACTCGCCCTCGTCGACGTGGAAGGTGCGCCACGCAAGGTCAACATCGGCATGCTCGACGAAGGCACTGTCACGGCAGGTGACTGGGTGGTGATCCACATGGGCTTTGCAGTCGAGAAGGTCGACGAGCAGGGAGCACGCCACGCTCGGGCAGGCCTCGAACTGATGGGCCGTGGTGGTCATGACGGTGAGATCGACGACTCCGATACTCGTACGGGCGAGGTCGGGACATGATGATCGCCTGCCGTGTCATCGTTCGTGGCGTAGTCCAGGGGGTGGGATTCCGGCCGTTCGTTCATGCGACCGCCACCGAGTTGGGACTCTCGGGTTCGGTGGGAAATTCTGCTCTCGGTGTCGTGATCGACGTCGAAGGCGACGGAGAGACAATCGATGCATTTGTCGCTCGGGTGCGAAACCGCCCCCCACCGCTGGCCCGGGTGGAGTCGGTAGAGCGCGAGGACTCGCGACCGGTAGGTCGTCAGGGGTTTTGCATAATCGAGACGGATGCAGTTTCCGTCGGGCGAACCTTGGCGCCGGCCGACGTCGGGATCTGCGACGATTGCCTCCGGGAACTGACCGATCCCGGCGATCGGCGATTTCGTCATCCCTTCATCACCTGTACCAATTGTGGTCCACGATTCACGATCATCGAGTCGCTGCCATACGACCGGGCCGCCACGACGATGAAACGGTTCCCGTT
Source organism: Rhodococcus sp. IEGM 1318 (assembly GCF_033142465.1). Classification (NCBI taxonomy): domain Bacteria; kingdom Bacillati; phylum Actinomycetota; class Actinomycetes; order Mycobacteriales; family Nocardiaceae; genus Rhodococcus; species Rhodococcus sp. IEGM 1318. Next base: position 101,989 of record NZ_JAWLSC010000008.1, on the reverse strand, counting down.
GTGCACGGCTTGTGCGACGGAGTACGTGGATCCATCGGACCGCCGGTTTCACGCGCAACCGATTGCCTGCCCGGAGTGCGGTCCGACGCTCTCATTCGTGGAACGGGGCACGGGCGAGGTGAGTGGCGAGGCTGCACTGCTACGAGCCCGATCGCTACTACGAGACGGGAAGATACTTGCTGTCAAGGGGATTGGAGGTTTCCACCTGGCCTGCGATGCCCGCGATGATCGCGTGGTCCACGAATTGCGTGTACGCAAGCATCGAGCAAGCAAGCCGCTGGCGGTGATGGTGCGAGATGTGCGAGAAGCCAGAGAGCTCGGTGCGGTCGGGGATGCCGAGGCTGACGCCATGTCCTCGCGCGAGCGCCCGATAGTGCTGGTTGCCAAAGCGTCTGGCTACACGCTTTCGCCCTTGATTGCCCCCGACATTCCGGATATCGGAATCATGCTGGCATACAACCCGATTCAGCATCTTCTTCTGGGTTTGGCCGGAGAAGCTGCGGGGCCGGCGGCGTTGGTTATGACATCGGCGAACATCGGTGGAGAGCCGATTCTATACTCCGACAACGATCTCGATCGATTGGGCGATCTGGCCGACGGGGTATTGACCCACAACCGTCCGATCTTGATACCGTGTGACGACTCGGTGATGCGAATAGTGGACAGCCGACGACAGTTGCTTCGTCGCTCGCGCGGATATGCTCCGCTGCCCGTCACCGCGCCGTTCGACGTACCGCCTACCTTGGCGGTCGGGGCCGACCTGAAGAACACCTTCTGTCTTGCCGAGGGTGCGTATGTGTGGCCTAGTCAGCACATCGGAGACATGGGCGACCTCGCTGTTATCGACAGTTTTGCGGCGTCGGAGAGTCACTTCGAATCGATCACGGGAGTAGTGCCGCACCAGATTGTCTGTGACGAACATCCGCGGTATCGCTCGTCCTCGTGGGCTCGCAGTCGTAGTGGTGACCGACCGGTGCGCGTCGTCGGGCATCACCACGCACATGTGGCTTCCGTGATGGGGGAGAACGGTCAGGACGGGAGCGAACCAGTTCTCGGAATAGCGTTCGACGGCACCGGTTACGGGGCGGACGGCGCAGTGTGGGGAGGGGAACTACTGTTGGCGACGTACAAGGGTTATCGCCGTCTCGCGCATCTGGGATACGTGCCACTGCCAGGGGGCGATGCCGGAGTGGAACGACCGTACCGAATGGCGCTCGCCCACCTCTGGCATGCCGGGTTGGACTGGGAATCCGACCTCGCGCCGGTGGCAGCCTGTCCGCCACGAGAGCAGTCGGTCCTACTTCACCAGTTGGCAACCGGTTTCGGGTGTGTGGACACCTCGAGCATGGGGCGGTTGTTCGATGCAGTCTCCTCGCTGACCGGGGTTCGTCAGAGCGTCGACTACGAAGCGCAGGCCGCCATCGAACTGGAGGGCATTTCGAGGGGAGTCGACTGCGCCCCGTCGCGGTACACCTTCGACTGGGTGCAGTCGGACGACGATTCGTGGACAGCTGATCCACGGTCGGTCATTCGGGCCGTTGTCCGTGATCTCCGGGCGAAGGTGCCCGCCGACGTGATCGGCGCGCGCTTCCACGAATCCGTCGCGCACCTCGTACTCGAGTGGGCAATCCGTGGCCGGGAACTGGCGGGAGTGGACGAGGTAGTTCTCACCGGAGGCGTGTTTCAGAACCCTCTCCTGCTCGTCCGGGCGTGTGCCCTGCTCGGAGAAGCCGGATTCACGCCGTTGACAGGACTGCAGTTACCACCGAACGACGGTGGTCTCGCCTACGGCCAAGTGCTGGTCGGGAGTTCGTCATGAGGTCAGGAGTTGTGCCATGTGCCTAGCCGTACCAGGACGTATCGAGTCCCTGGAGGAACGCGACGGAACGACGATGTCGGTGGTGAACTTCGGTGGCGTCCGAAAAGAAGTGTGCCTCGAGTACATTCCGGGCGCCCAAGTCGGCGAGTACGTCGTGGTGCACGTCGGATTTGCCATCCAGCGACTCGACGAGGAATCCGCTCGCAGCACGCTGGCGGAATTCGAGCACCTCGGCGTACTCGAAGAGGAATTCGGTGACGGGTTCGAAAGGGCTGCCCGGGCCGCGGGGATCGAACCGAAGGAGAAAGAATCATGAAGTATCTGGACGAGTTCTCCGATCCGGAACTGGCCGGCAAACTGCTGGATCAGATCCGCGCGCTGGCCACACGGCGATGGGCGATCATGGAAGTGTGTGGTGGTCAGACACATTCGATCATCAGACACGGCATCGATCAACTACTTCCGCAAGAGATCGAGATGATCCACGGACCCGGATGCCCGGTCTGCGTCACCCCGCTCGAGATCATCGACAAAGCTCTCGAAATCGCGGCAAGACCCGATGTCATTTTCTGCTCCTTCGGGGACATGTTGCGGGTTCCGGGGAGTTCGTCGGATCTGTTCCGGATCAAGAGCGCCGGCGGCGACGTACGGGTGGTGTACTCACCGTTGGATGCACTGACTATTGCCAAGGAGAATCCGGACCGACAAGTGGTGTTCTTCGGGATCGGATTCGAGACCACCGCGCCGGCCAACGCCATGACCGTCTATCAGGCCAATCGCCTGGGTATCGAGAACTTCTCGCTACTCGTCTCGCATGTTCTGGTCCCGCCGGCGATGGCCGCGATCATGGACTCGCCAGAGTGCCGCGTGCAGGCATTTCTGGCGGCCGGGCATGTGTGCAGTGTGATGGGAACTTCGGAGTACCCGGCGCTCGCCGAGAAGTACAAGGTCCCGATCGTCGTCACCGGATTCGAGCCGCTGGATCTGCTGGAGGGGATCAGAAAGACGGTGCTGCAGTTGGAATCGGGTCGATACGAGGTCGAAAATGCCTACGCCCGTGCTGTCACGGCCGAGGGCAATACCGCGGCGAAGGCAATGCTCGAGGACGTGTTCGCGGTGTCGGATCGGACATGGCGCGGCATCGGATCGATCCCGGACAGCGGTTGGCAGTTGGCACCGAAGTATGCGTATTTTGATGCGGAGGAGCGTTTTTCGGTGACCGATATCCACACTGACGAGTCGAGCGTCTGCCGTTCCGGAGAAGTGTTGCAAGGCTTGATCAAGCCACACGAGTGCAGTGCCTTCGGGAAGGAATGCACTCCGCGGAATCCGCTCGGTGCCACGATGGTGTCGTCCGAGGGGGCGTGCGCTGCGTACTACCTGTACCGGCGCCTGGAACTTCAGGAGGCGGGTCATGCCGGCTGAGGAGACCGCTGTCGTGGACTTGTCGGCGTGGGTCTGCCCACTGCCGCTGCGTGATTCGCCGAACATCGTCATGGGGCACGGTGGTGGGGGAGCGATGTCCGCCGAGCTCATCGAGCACCTGTTCCTGCCCTCGTTCGGAAGCGCTGCCGATGCAGAACTCGGTGACTCGGCCGTATTCGATGTCGGCGGGGTGCGGCTCGCCTTCTCGACCGACTCGTACGTCGTGAAACCCATGGTGTTTCCCGGCGGAACGATCGGTGATCTTGCAGTCAACGGAACGGTGAACGACCTGGCGATGGCGGGAGCGCAGCCATTGGTGATGTCGACGGCATTCATCCTCGAAGAAGGGACGGCGCTGACCGACATCGCGGGAATCGCGCAGGCGCTCGGGCAGGCCGCGCGCGTTGCCGGCGTCCGACTGGTGACGGGTGACACGAAGGTTGTCGATGCCGGTCATGGCGACGGAGTCTTCATCAACACCGCGGGAATCGGGATTGTCGCCGATGGTGTTGACATCAATCCCACCCGCGCACAAGAAGGTGACGTCGTGATAGTCAGCGGCGACATCGGCGTTCACGGAGTAGCCGTGATGAGTTGTCGCGAAGGTCTCGAATTCGGGACCGAGGTGCGCAGTGATTGTGCTTCCTTGAACGGCGTGGTCGCCCACATGATTGCCACCGGTGTCGACATCCATGTCTTGCGCGACCCTACCCGGGGCGGAGTTGCCGCGACCCTCAACGAGATCGCTCAGGCGTCGAACATCGGGGTTGCGTTGGTGGAGCGAGATCTGCCGATTCCCGCTGACGTGCGCGATGCCTGTGGGCTACTCGGCTTGGATCCGTTGTACGTCGCAAACGAGGGCAAGTTGATCGCTTTTGTTCCACGCGAAGACGCCGACCGAGTCCTGGAAGCGATGCGCGGCAATCCACTGAGTGTGGGAGCAGCCGTCATCGGGGAGTGCGTGGCCGAACATCGCGGAATGGTGGTGGCGCGAACAGCATTGGGAGGCAATCGGGTAGTGGATTTGCCGGCGGGTGAACAACTTCCGCGGATCTGCTGATGACTGCCGTCGATATGGACGGGCCGGTGTTGTTTGCTCGTTACGCGTATCCGCCGAACGAGTTGGGTTACTGCGGACCCGATGATCCTTCCGTGCTGCTTCGACAGGCCCACGGCATCTCGGCGAGTGGCGACCGTGACCGCGCTCGTCAATTCGACGGTGCGTGGCCGTACCTCGAGGCATTGGCCGTAAGTGCGGGCATCGACGACCCCCTGGATCCGCGAGTGATCGAAGCTTATTGGGTGGGAGGTGATCTCCTCGGCTCTCTCGATTCGGGGAAGTTGTTGCAGCACCTGAGAAGGGCCTTCGGTGAACGCGAGAACACTGGGTTCCTCCCCGTCCTCGAGGAACGGGACCGCGCGCTCGCTCACCACAGCTTTCACGTACTTCTGGTGTATCCGTGGGTCAAACTTCTACGGAAGCGCGGTACGGTCCCACTGTCCGTCCTCCAGAATTGCCGGATCAGATGGGGAGTGGTCGAGGACGTCGGAGAGGAGCACGCGTTGGTGGTTTCCTCCCCGCTCGAGTTCGACGGCGAGAAACTCGCACGAGGCACGCCGGTAACGCAGCGAGTCCGATGGAGCGTAGACGGCCGCTCACTTGCGGCGATGCCCGTCCAGGGCGCCGTGGTGACGATGCACTGGGATTGGCTGTGCGACAGCATCACTGCAGAGCAGTCACATGCGTTGGATGCCGCGGAAGACTCTGCACTGCAGATCGCGAACGAGATGCTGTCGACCGATACGTGATCGTCGTAGGCGGGACTGACACCAGTGTCCTCCGCCCATCTGAAGCGGACTCTGCCTCATTGCTGCTGATGAGATGTCGACGCGACAGTGCCCTGTCAGCGCAGGGACTCAGTCTGGCGGACACGCAGGTGTCAGGGGACGAAGAAGGTTCCGAAGCCCGGTGTACCGATCGCCTGGGGATCGACGTATGCGACGACCTGACCCGAGCCCGGACGAATGGTGACGGGTTGTGCATCCAGTGTCGGAAATGATGCGGATCCGTACGCTCCGGTACCGAGACTGAGCCAGTGGACGACCGCGGAGTGGGGGTTTCCGTCTCCGGGTGCGCGGCGTACGTGCAGCACAGCGACGCCCGGCTCTTCGCCGATGCTCGCGGCAAGGCGGGGTGTGGGTAAGTCGACGAGCGGGATGTAAGGGTCGACCTGGAACGGAACCGTACTCGGCGCCGCTGCCGCGGTCCCCGGCATCATCACGCCGGAGATCGCAAGGGCCGCAAAGACAGTGACACCGGTACGTGCAAAAGCGTTGAGTGCAGTCATACGATTCGACGCTAGTCGCTTGACCGGCGATTCGGTGCCGTTTCGCGTTACGAGCGGTGGCGGGGACGTGATGCGCCCCGCGCATTCCTGACGGCCGTGTAAGGGTTTCCCGAGGCCCAACTCTTCTAATATCTCCCTAGCGTGGGCATATTGGCCAAAGCTCGACGGGCAGTGCGGGCTGGTGAGCCCTCCCTTCGAACCCCACGAACAGATAGGTGAACCTCACGAACAGACGGGCAAACGCAGCGGGTGGTTGCGGGTCATCCATCGCGAAATGGCAGCCAAGGGTCTTCTCTGTAAGGTGATTTGGCGACGGCACTAACGGCAAGGACAAGGTGCACAATCATGGAATTCTCCGTCGAACGGTTCGACCACATCGTGATCAACTGTCGTGACGTCGACGCCACCGCCCAGTGGTACGCGAAGGTACTCGGAATGACGATCGAGATATTCGGCCCTTCGGCGCGCACTGCAGTGAAGTTCGGAAATCAGAAGATCAATCTGAGGCCTCTCGGATCGGTGGAGCAAGACCCGGCCTGGACCACCGGCGCCGTCGAGGCGGCAGGTTCCGAGGATTTGTGCTTCATCACTCTTGCGTCACCTCGAACTGTCCGCGAGCACCTGGAGAACTGTGGGGTCGAGGTACTTGACGGGCCCGTGACCAAACTGGGTGCCCTCGGCGAGATGGTCTCGCACTATTGTCGCGACCCCGACGGAAACCTCATCGAGATCGCCGTCTACCCGTGAACGAACCACGCCGAGGAGAAATTACTGCAGATTCAACGTCGTCCAGTGCGGCCGCCGTCGGCTGTCGACATCTATCCCTGGGGAATTAGCTACTTCCGTCGTCTATCGCACGGGCGAGGGTGGAGAGGGTGCGCTTTCGGTGGGTTGTTGCGGGTTGCACCGTGTCGGGCCAGTCTGCAGTTTCTTCCAGCGCCCAGTCGGCCCATTCTGCGATGTGGTTGAAATGGCCGATCATGAATCGGTTCGCCAGTGCCATCAGGTGATTTTGTTGGGGGAGTGTGCCGGCTTCGGGAGCCGAAATTCGTTGTGCGTGTGAGACGAACAGACTTCGGGATTGAGTTGCCTGTTCGCGCATGGTGGTCAGGTTGGACCGCAGGTCGTCGATCGTCCCTTGGTGGGCAAAGATCACGCGAATCATGCCTTCGAACTGCAAGGCCGGAGGCGTGGACTGGGTGGAGAGCCAGTCGCTCAGCGCGGTTCGGCCTTCGTCGGTGATGGAGTAGACGGTGCGGGAGCGCTGAGTGCCTTTTGTGACCGTGGTGGCCGTGACCAGGCCGCGCTCGAGCAGTATTTTTGGGGCGTTGTACCGCTGTCGGTCGGCGCTGGGCCACAATTCGGCGACCCCGCGTCCGACCTGTTCGGCGATTTCGTATGCGGACCAGTCCTTGGCTGTCAGCAGTCCCAGGATCATGTACGAGGTGGGTGTGAGATCACGTTGAGCCACATGGCTCCCTTCGCTCCGCGGTTGGGATCCAAGCCTACAAGTGTTACTTCCCTTCGCCGTTCGCATCCTCGGTGTCGGCGATGTCGTCGGATGCATCCTGTGCGGGTTTGCCGTAGATGAAGGGGACGAGCGCTCCAGCGACTGCAGACGCCGGCGCGAAACCATCAGCGGTTGGGGCCAGATTTCCCCACACCACCATGGTCACATCGTTGACCGGGTCGTACCCCATGAAGGAGTTGTAGCCGGGCAGTTCGCCGATATGGCCGTACATCGGACCCATTTGAGCGATGCCGTATCCGTATCCCGCGGATCCCTCGCCATCTGTGGGTTGCACACTGTTCAAACGCAACTCGTGTGTGGCCAGAGTGAGGAGTGACCCGGTGCCCAAGGCTTTGACCCATGTCGCCATGTCGTTCGCAGTCGAGATTCCCTGACCTGCGGACCACGTCCACGAAGGATTGTGCATCGTGGTGTCGGTCGGTCTTTCGGTGCCTGCAGCGATCGCGTCGAGGCGAGATTGCGGGAGCGCTTGTTTGCCTTCGCCCAGCGTTTCGACGTTCCCACTGTAGGTGTAGCCGTCTGCATAAGGCGTCGGGATGCTGGTATCGGTGTTGGCAGGAAACGATGTCCCGGTCAGTGTGAGTGGCCCGAAGAATCGGTCCGCGAAGATCTGCTGAATCGGCTTGCCGTCGAGCTTCTCGGCGATCAAGCCGAGGAGAACGGTGTTGGTGTTGGAGTAGTGGTAGCCGGTGTCGGGCGCGAAGTACGGCGGCTGGCTCAGGCCCATCGCCAGCAGCTCCTCGGGTGCCCACACTCGCTCCGGTTGCTCGTCGAGCGCCCGGTTGAGTTCGAGGGTTTCGGTGTAGTTGTACAGGCCGCTACGCATGTCGAGTAGGTTGCCGATTGTGATGTTGTCCCCGTTGGGGACATCGGGGCGGAACTTGCTGACCGGATCGGTTACCGCCAGCTTGCCCTCGTCGACCAACTGCAGGATTGCCGTGCCGGTCCAGGTCTTGGTGTTCGAGCCCACGCGAACCTTGGTGTCCAGAGTGGGAGGCTCGTTCACACCTTCTCGGACCGAACCCCACGTGTTGACGTACTTCTGCGTCGGTGTCGTGATCATGACCACCATCGCGATCTCGCGGAACTGCTCCGCCTTCTCGGAGACGGCGGAATCCATTGCAACGCTGTCGAAAGACAAGACAGCGCTGTCCGCAGACCCGGCGGAGGTCGGCGCTGACGAGGAGGGGGACGCGGAATCGGTTGCGGACGAACAGGCTGAGAGCAATAACGCCGTGGCGATACCGACCACGGCCACTTTGCGAACCTTGACGTCGTCTCGTGACGTCGACTTCCCATCAGAGTTCATGAAATGACTTTAAGCGATACTGCACTCTGCATGCTGCACTTTGCAGTAAATTACGACAAATCAGTCATGTATCCTCAGGAGCGCCCATGCCGTACACCCCATCAGCTCGTGCCTTCGCTGCCTTGGTCAGCGTCGGCGTAGTCCTCACCGCATGTTCGGCGCAGCCGTCGAATTCCGAAATCGCATCGGCTCCGACGCAGCAAATTCCGCAGGAGGCAACCCGCATCATGACCTCCGATCCATACGCCATGGCTCGGTGGTCGTATCTCGTAGTCGACCCCGACACAGACAAGGTGATCTACAGCAACAACGCTGACAACTCGATGTTTCTGGCCTCACAAACCAAACACTTCACCGTCGGCACCGCCTACGACACCTTCGGCGTGGACCGCACCGTCACGACCCCCGTGTATGCCACCTCCGTTCCCGTCGAGGGCACCCTCACCGGTGATCTCGTGCTCGTCGGCTCCGGTGACCTTGCGCTCGGCGGGCGCAATGCGGCACAGGGCCGATTCGACTTCGCCACTGACGGCATCGACCACGTGTACGCCGACGCCCTGCCCGGAGCTGTTCTCGCGCCCGGCGATCCGCTGGCAGGCCTGAACGATCTCGCACGACAAGTAGCCGACGCCGGCATCACACGGGTAAACGGCGACGTTCTGGTGGACCCTCGTCTGTGGGACACATACTCGACAGTCGAAGGCCTGGTCCCGTCGATTTTCGTCAACGACAACCTCGTCGATATTCAGGCGAGCCCAGGTGTGGTAGGTGAGCCCGCCACCATCGACATGCTTCCCGGCAACGGCCTGTTCCGCGTCGATGCTCAGGTCACCACGGGTGAGGAAGGTAGCGACTCGTCTCTGAAGGTTGCGGCCGATCCGTCCGATCCCACCCAGATCAACGTAACCGGGTCGGTACCGGCTGGAAAGACATCACTGACTGTCTATCGCATTACCGACGCGCCGACGTGGGCGCGTCAGCTGTTCGTAGAAGCACTGCGACGCAATGGAATCGAGGTTGCATCGGTATCTCGCACGAACAGCACGGCTGCCCTGCCTGTCGATCTGACATATTCAGGAAGTCGACAAGTTGCGAGCCTGCAATCGGCACCAATTTCGGAGTCGGGAGGGATGATTCTCGCGACAAGCTACAACACGGGCGCGAACACTTTCTTGTGCTTGTTGGCAGTAGCGACAGGATCGTCGTCGTGCAGCGACGGTCTGCCCACCGTGCGGGCACTCGCCGAGAAGGCAGGTATTCCAGCATCCGACCTGGTGGTCATGGACGGTCAGGGCGGAGACCCGTCACAATCGACGCCCGCAGCGGTCCTCCAGTGGCTCGACTGGGTGGACCAGCAGCCATGGGCCGATACGTTCTGGGCAGGTCAACCCGTACTCGGTGAGCGAGGTTCGTTGTCGGGCGTGGGAACCGACAGTCCGGCAAAGGGGAAGGTCATCGGTAAGACGGGAACATCCGCCGACGTCGAAGCCGACACCGGCAGGTTGATCGTGACCCTTCAAGCGCTCTCGGGTTACATGATCACCCCCGACGATCGCCGACTTCTGTTCGTCGTGGCCGTCAGCGATGCAGTGTTTCCCGATCTGCCTCGTGGAGTCTTCCAAGTCGGGGGTGACGTGGGCGGTGTTGCCGCTGCGTTCCAACAAGCACAGACGAGCTGACACGGGACGAGACAGAGGTACGGCGGTTCGGGCACTCATCCCTTTCGAATGAGGCACGAACGATGTAGGCGCACAGAGTGTCAGCACATGCAAGCCATCGACGAGATGACCGCGGTCAAGGGATTGGGCCTCGTCTTCACGATCATCGCCAGTTCAACTGGCGCTCAAAGCCTGGCTCCAAGACAACAACACCACGGTGATGAGTGTGTTGATCTTCGTCGTCGGAGTTGTTCTGATCGGCAAGGGAATCGGCGGAATCTTCTGATGCCCGCTCTTTCGCGTGGTTTGAACGCGCGACTCCCGAGATGATCGTTCGATCAGGCTCGCTTGACCGCGTAGTCGCCGTCGGCGTGCCCGATCAGTTGCCATCCGCCCTCGATCGGGGACAGTCGGACGTCGGCGAGATTCGTGATCTCGACCTGTGGCTGGTGGGTGCCGGGGTACCAGGCCTCGACCCGTCCGATGCCGCTCCCGGTAAACCCGTCGCGCGATACCTCTGTCAGCACTCCGGGCGCTGCCCGCGGATACGCTCGCGAGAGTGGCACTGCGAATCCCTCTACGAGCCCGAGTGATTCACCGGACGGGCAGTCGATGCGACTCAGATTTCCCTGTGGCTGGTGGGTATTGTCGTCGCGAACCGGGTGGGGGTCACCGCACGCTTGTGTCCACGACCACCACGCGCCGCCTATCCGGTACTTGTCGGTGGCGTCGACGAAGCGGTCGACGTCTGCTCCCTGCTCGTCGGCGTCCCCGAACCAACCCCATTCGCCCGTCCACAACGGGGCGTCATACCAGGCGGCGGCGCGGTCGGCGATCCGAAATCCGTCTTCGATCGCGGGGAATTCGCTACTCACCGTGATGGATTCGCTGTAGAGGTGCGGCGAGAACACCATCAGGGGATCGGTCACGTACTCGCGTGGGGGCAGTGCGTCGAAGCCGAATGCCGACCAGATCGCGCTGGGCTCGAAGAACACGAGGTGCGGGAACCCGCCGGCTTCGGATTGCCGGATGGCGTCGGTGGCGCGCTGGTAGAACTGCCCGATCTGGTCTGCGGCGGTGAAGGGGTCGCGCAGACCGGGGTTCGGTTCGTTCAACAGGTCGTATCCGGCCACCGCGGGTTCGTTCTTGAACTCCGCGGCCAACTTCGCCCACGTCGCCACCAAACGGCTCTGGATTCCTTGCTCGTCGTCGTAAAACGCCTGGAAGGCATGGGCGATCGCTGGTGCAGCTTCCCGGAGTCCGCCGATGTTGCAGGTTGTCCATCCGCCGGTCAGGGTTGCCCACTCCGGTGCGCCGTCCCAGCCGACTCCCGGCCGCATGAATGACGGGCACGACTGGTCGCTCGGGGTACCGACATACGGGCCCCATGCGTCCTGATGCATGTCGAGAACGGTGTAGATGCCGTGGTCTTTTGCATCCTCGACCGCTACTCGAATGCGGTCGACGTAAGCAGCGTCGAATGCACCGCGGGTCGGTTCGAGGAGGGACCACGCGACGTTGAGTCGGACGACGTTGAAGCCCAGCGTGGCCATCTGCGCAAAGTCCGTCCTTCCCAGCGGCGTAACGGTGGGTAGTCCGGTGCCGTTGGTTGCGTAGTCGTTGAGACCGTTGGCGTTCACGCCGCGTAGCAACACTGTTCGTCCGTCGACGTCCTTGATCGTGCGATCTGCGACGGTCAGTTGGGGGAGAGTCCAGTCCGGATCTGGTGGTGCAGCGTTCGCCGCCGGAGTTGCAATCTGGAGGACCAGGATTGCAAGGGTGGCAAGCAGCAGCGCACGCATCCATCGACCTTTCTAGACAAACGTCCAATTCCGAGTCGAGGCTAGCGCGAGAACGCCCTTCTGCGGCGCGATTCGCACATACCCGTCACCTCATTGCTTGGCACGCCGGCTCGAAGCTGCTACTCGAGGTGCGAGAATCGTCGACAAGTCGCGACTCGAGGGAGCATTTGTGAAACTTGCACTGACTGAACTGGTCGAACAACTACCCGGCGACGATTTATTAATCACGCGAGTGTTCTACGTTTCACGGACCGCTGGCACCGGTCCGAGTTCTCTTCAGGAACTGCTCGCAGTGCGTGCTTCCAGGGTGGTTGATCACGCGCCGCCGACTCGAGCTGTTGAGCACATGCTCGACATCGACGGCCGAGCCATATCGGTCCGTGTGGTCACTCCGAAAGATGGCGTTGTCAACGGGGTCTATCTGTATCTTCCGGGCGGTGGTTTCTACATGAGTTCGGCGGCAAGCGATGACACTCGAAGTACGAGACTTGCCGACGAGGTCGGGGTCGCAGTGGTTACCGTCGATTACCGGCTTGCGCCGGAATTCCCTTGGCCGGCAGCGCCGGACGATTGTGAGGCAGTCGCCTTGTGGCTGCTTGATGTCGCTGCCGAACGGTTCGGGACGACCAGGCTCGCCATCGGTGGCATGTCGGCGGGAGCAACCTTGGTGACGACGACATTGCTGCGCCTTCGTGATCGAGGTCTGGCCAAGTCATTTTCGGGTGCGGTGCTGGAAGCGGGCACTTACGACGTCAGTGCGCAGACTCCCGCGGGCCGCACCATCAGCGACGAATACTTCATCGAAGCCTACGTCGGCCATGTCGATGATCGCACTCTCCCGGATATTTCTCCGACATTCGGCGACCTCAGCGGCCTGCCGCCTACCCTCGTGATTGTCGGATCAGAAGACGTGCTTCTGGCTGAGAACCTTGCCATGGCGGCGCGGCTGTCGGCGGCCGGTAACGACGTCGACTTACGTCTCTATCCTGATGTCCCGCATGGATTTACAAACCATCCAACGCCTGTTGCCCGGCGCGCAGCGCTCGATACAGGTGCCTGGCTTCGGCATTGTCTCGACGCCGAGCCGGCGTGACAGGCACGGGCGCGGTTCAGCGTGCCGAGGACACGCGGCGCGTGTTCGGTGTCAGATGTTGGTCGAGCGTTGGACGATGAAACAATTCGAGGCGCACGATAGATTTCATCAGGCCGTCGAGGGTTCGCGCATCCCATCCAGTCAGATGCTGCCAGCGGTCGAGTCGATAGGTGACAGAGTTCGCATGCAGGTGGATATCACGGGCGGCAGCGCTGACGGAGAACCCGCTTCGCGCGAAGGCGCGGACGGCGTCCATCAGATGTGAGGTTCTCCGGAGTTCCCCACGGTGCGCGCTCAGCGCACAATCCCGCGGAATTGCCAGGTGCGCCCATCCACGGAGCGGCCAGCGCAATCGCGAATACGACAATGCCAACGACGATGACGAACAGGGAAATGACCACTGCATCAGTCGTGCGAGACTTGCTGCCAGATGTTCGACCTTCGCCCATCGGAGAAGACTATCGTCCGCCCACGGAAATCCCTGCGAACCTGGGCCATTGGACTCCGCCATCTGGAGGCTGACCCACACGATGCCACTCCGTACCAGTGAGGTGCATGGTCCGTTTCCCGTTGTACGGTGAACCATGTCGCTGTCGCACCCTCGCACGTCGAAGATCGTCGCGGTGTCGCTGGTCGCCGTCGTCGCGGTCGCCTATCTGTATTTTGCTTCCGCCTTTCGCAGTGCGAACGTATTCGCACCGCCGGAGCGGATGACATCCCTTGGGCGCACCTACCTGATCAGTAATTTTCCGCCACTCAGTCGTGAAGAGCTCGAACAGCGGTACTCGCAGGGGCATGGCACGAGCTACACCTTCGAACGGGTGAGTTCCTTTCCGATCCCACTGGGTCTTCCTGTCTGCCAGTGGCAGAACGACGACATTCGCGGCCAGGCAACGTCGACTGCCTACCTCGAATGGGGTGACAAATACATCAGTTATCAACTCTCGGGCGCCCCGTAGGCAGGCACGCGGGCTGTCAGCGTCTGGGCAATCTCAATCGCCAGACAAACAGGACTATGCCGAGCGCGTCGACGCAGCCGATCACGGTGAGTACCCACCACAAGGACTTCTCGCCGTCGCCGCTGCCCACACTCGACTGCGGATCGATTGTCCGAGGCATTCCATAGACGGCCACCGCGGCAGCACGTGTTCGTTCGTTAGATGACTGAGTCGTCGCCGAGCAACTGTTCACTGACCATGATGCTGCGGGGTTTTCGCGTCTGGAGGTGAACACGATGTATTCGGTCCCGACTTCGAAACTGAGACCGCAGGAAGCACTGAGCTCGAATGCCGATACGGTCGCCGTCGGGCCGACGTCCCCCGCGAAGACCTCGCGCACATCGAACTCGTAAATCCAGACAGGGGCGCTCTCACGTTTGGCAGTCGCGGTACCGGTGAAGACCGACGCGGCCTGCGAGACCAGCTCGTCGACCTCAGGTCCATCAGGGGCATAGACACATGAGCAGGCATGGGCGGGGGCGGCACTCGCCAACGGCAGCGAGGCAGTGGCCTGCGGGTCTGCACCTGGAAGTGCCCCCCGACGCCGTCACCGAATGTGTGGCCAGGGTCGAGGGTGCACATACCTTCACCGACTACCGATCGACCTGCGATCCGCGACTGAACGCAGAACAGTCCGCCGAAGTCGTCTCACGTTTTCTCTCGCTGCTGTAACCGCCGGAACTCAGGAGAAGGCGTCGACGCCGATCGCGTCAGCGGAGTAGCGCCACAGGCGAGCGGCCTCGTCGGCGTCGGAGGCGTAGTCGCGGACACCGACGAACGGGCGGTCGTCGGTGGCAGGAACAGCGATGTCGCAGTCCTCGAGGTACAGGCCACCGAGGCCGGTCAGGTCGGGTGTGGTCGCCGCCCACACCGCGGTCGCCGCCCCTTGTTCCACGGTTTTGAAGGAGCTGTCGACCGGACTCCCGTCGTCGTCGATCCAGCCGAAATCGACCATTTCCTCGTGCGGGAGATGCCGCAGTAGAGGCGTCATGATCGACCCCGGATGTAGCGAGAACGAGCGGACTCCATGAGCACGCCCCAGAGCGTCGAGGTGGACGGCGAACAAGGCGTACGGGCGGTCTTCGACTGCCCGTACGCGAGCCACTTGTCGTATCCGCTCTCGAACGGCACATCCTCCCACCGCATCGGTGAGAAGTGATGGCCCGAGGACGAGACGGAGACGACACGCGAAGCACCCGCCGACGCCAAGGCGGGGAATAAGTAGTTCGTGAGCGCGAAGTGGCCGAGACGGTTGATCGCGAACTGAGAATCCCAGCGTCCGATTCGGTTCAACGGGCAGGCCATCGTGGCAGCGTTGTTGATCATCATCTCCAGCGGCCGACCAGAGGCAATGAACTGCTCGGCGAACTGCCGCAGAGAGTCGATATCTGCCAGATCCGCGTAGCTCACGCTCACAGCGTCACCGAACTCGGCGAGAGTTGTCCGCGCGATATCAGGTCGGCGAGCAGGGACGACGACGTGTGCCCCTCCGGTGACGAGGGCGTGGGTGATCTCGATACCCAGGCCGGAGTAGCCGCCGGTGAGAACCGCCGTCTTCCCACTCAAATTCGTGCTGTCGATGATGTCAGCGACCCGGGTGTAGTGCCCGAAGCGGGTGCCCAACGGACTTTGTCGTGTCAGTGTCACTGGGGTGAAGCCTTTCGTCGGTTGAAATTTCAGGTGAAGACAGTGAGGGGAGTGGGTCAGCTGGCGGCGAGGTGCTTGCTTTGCATCCACCGCGCGACGACACCGGCGCGGCTCCGGACGCCGTAGCGGTCGAATACGCGTTGTAGGTGGGACTCAACGGTTTTGGGCGACAGGCCGAGTAGACCCGCTACTTCTTTTCCGGAGTAGCGTTCGGCGACCAGTTCGATGATCTGTTCTTGGCGCTTACTTAATCGCATCACGGTCGCCTCGTGCGAGGGTGCGGCCGGACGCGGCGGGGGCGACGCACGTTTTGCGTCCAGTGATGAGGTGGGGGTCAGCGCAGTGTTGGTCGTGTAGTTGTCTACAGGCATGTTCTGAGTTCTCCAAGGTCGCGGGAATCGAACTCACTGCGCGCGTATTGCCGCGCAGAGCAATGAGTTCGCGTGAAACAGGCTGGGGCAGAGCGCCACACGGCGGGTGGCCTTGTTCGTCGGTTCGGACCCGCGTGTGCGGTGACTGCCGAGCGTGCGCAGAGCAGTCACCGCGCTCACAGATCCTTGTACGTGGTCAGGCTGGGACGGTTTCCTGGACAGACGCTGGACGCCGCCAGAGCGACAAGGTGGCTGCGCCGATGACGATCGCGAGTGTCACCAGCGCGGCGCTCGTCCAGAGCGGGGCGCGGTAGCTCAGCCCCATGCCGATCGCCAGCCCGCCGAGCGCCGGGCCCAGTGCAGCGCCGACGTTGAACGCGGCCGTCGCGAACGATCCACCCAAGGTCGGTGCCCCGTCGGCGGCGTAGAGCACCTGGGAGATCAAGGTCGAGCCGACTGCGAAGGACAGTGCGCCTTGGACGAACAGCATCACCAATGTCACCGCGGGGTGGGATGCCGTGAGAGCGAAGACGATCCATCCCGTCAACAGTGCTGCAGATCCCACGGCGAGCAGTTGGAACGGCCGGGTGTCGGCGAGCCTGCCTCCGACGCTGACGCCGATGAAAGATCCGAGCCCGAACAGCCCCAGCAGCAACGGAATCCAACGGGAGTCGAAACCGGAGATGTCGGTGAGAGTGGACGCCATGTAGGTGAACGAACAGAACGTTGCGCCGTTGATCAGCGCCCCGAGGATAAGCATCAGTTGGAGCTTGCGTGAGCGCAGTGAGGACAGTTCGCGCTTGGCATTCGGTGTGGACTCTGCAGGCGGCTCGGCCGGGGTGGCGAACATGATCGCCACCACCGCAGGGGCGGAGATGACGACGACAGCCCAGAACGCTGCACGCCAGCCCCACATTTCACCCAGGAAGGCGCCCCCGGGAACTCCGGCTACACATGCGATGGTGACACCACCGAGGAGGACGGACGTTGCGCGCCCTTTCATGTCGGCGGGCACCATCGCCATCGCCGCCCCCAGGGCCACCGCCAAGAATCCGGCATTGGCGAGGGCGCCCACGATGCGTGTGACCAGCAAGACCTCGAAGCTGCTGGTGAGCGCGCCGATGACGTGGACCAGCATGAACGTGATGAGGAATGTCAGAAGAGCGCGTCGTCGGGGCCACCGCATGCTGGCGATAGCCATCAACGGAGCGCCGATGATCATCCCCACGGCGAAGGCGGAGGTGAGGAGTCCGGCGGCGGGGACCGAGACCCCGAGGTCACGGGCCATATCCGGTATGAGCCCGGACAACATGAATTCGGATGTGCCCTGGGCGAAGACAGCAAGCCCGAGGACGTAGATAGCGAAAGGCACTGCGAGACTCCATAAAATCTGAGGATGGTCAGGGAGGCTACGCGGCTTCACCCAAAGTTCGATTCACTGAATGGAACTGGTAACCGCGAAGCAGGTGACCTGACAGCGTCACAGTGCGAGATGTGCGCAGCCGAGGCCAGATTCGAAGTTCAGACGGTAGAGGTGTGCCACTGATCGCAAACAACAAAGGAAGGCCACACGAGAGCGTGACGTTCGGGCGCGACGGGATGTGGCCACCGGACTACCTCCGGTGGCTAGAGTCTGGACGCCTTGGGGCTGGACATGATCTTGAACCTAGCAACGCCACTGGGCGATGTCCAACTGAAAAGCGTAAATTTGCCGCTCACGAGGCAAGGGCACCTGCAGGGCGGTTCTCCGCCGTGAGTTCGAATCGATATTCCTGCGCTGAGGGCTATCGAGCCATCCGATTATCCGAGCGGACGATCAATCCAACTAAAGTCGTAGGGCGACTGCAGCATTGAGGAGCGTCAGCTGCGGGGATGGAAACGAATGCGTGTGTGAAATCCTGCCGCAGGCACGCGTCGCATCGACTTTCTACTCTGCGCGCGAGGAGATTCCGTCATTTGGAAAGCGTCAATTCTGATGGCTTGCCGGGGCGACCAAGGCGGCGGCCGCGCATGTAGTTCGATTGGCGCACGGCACATTCGCGTAGTGCCGATCTCGAATGAGACTCATCGCGGTGGCGGTCAGATCGCACCTCTGAGTGATCTGACTACGCGCGAGACGTTTGCGAAAGACTTTGTCACACAATATGAATGTGACCTTGCGATCGACTGTCGACTACGAGAATCAATCGCCATGCCGATTCACACATCTCAACTATTTGCCGTGGGAGAGAACTGTGTGTATCGAAACCTTGCCATACCCGGATCCGCACACCCCAGCCGAGGGGTACACAGGAATCTCGGCTGGTGATGTGATCCGGTTCTCCCCACTGGACAGGTACGGCGGCCCGTCGGACGTCGAAGACTGCATCGTGCGCGACATCGAGTGCGACCCAAGAGCCTTCACCACCGGCGAAGCTTTTCCGCACCCGTGCCATCGGCTGCAGAGTTCAGGATATCTTCGCCGTCGATGCCCTCGGGGTTGGCGTGGGTATCTAGATGACGCGTGTGGAGGCCGCCACCCATGCCGCCGGGGTAACCCCTGGCTTTGACCGTGGAATGAAAGGGCGATCATAAGGTGGGTTGATTATCCAAGTATTATTCGATGATTTCGACGCTTCGGATCCCACAGTCCCTCTGCACCTTGACAACGAAACATAAAAACTTCCCCTACATCCGTGGGCAAACCAACAGGCAGCTGTCGACGGCGATTGCTGCGGTGTCTAGACCGATCGAATCGGGCTCCTGGTGAGTATTCAGAACTTAGCGCCCTCAAGCATGAACACATACCTAATCTCCCCACAGGCGGGGTTACTCGGCGACGCCCCACTGACTATCTCAAATGCGAATCTCCCCGAGCGAGGTTGCGCAATCTCACTAACCCTGATCACCCGCGACGGCCTCATCGACGCACTCGTCTGGAAACGATTCAGAGCAGCCGACGGAACCACGAGCGATCTGTTAATCGACACCGACATCCTTTACACCTGCGTCCAGAACCTCACGGAGAAGGAACGCGGATACATCGATACAGAACTCCGGCGACGATCGCCGTGGACCAACTGAGAGGCGCCACAATGAACGCACCCCCAGCCGGATGGCATCCCGACCCCGAAGGCAGCCAGCAGCTCCGCTACTGGGACGGTCAACAGTGGACCAGCGCGACACAACCTATGCCCGCCGCCTATACCCCGACGCCAGAGACACCCGAGCAGGCAAAGAATCGTAAACGTCAACTTCTCGCGATCGCGATCGTCATTGTCGGCTTCCTGGTCATCGTTGGGATCTCGAAACTGGACCTCGGAAAGAATGACGAGAACACCGCGGAGACCACAACTACAGAGGTGGTTACGTCAACAACCCGCGCACCCGTGACGACGCGATCCACGGCCGCCGCACCCGCTCCACCATCTGCGACACCGATGTACGTTGTGACAACGGATAGCCCTGGTAGACCCGAGTACATGACTGCAATTGTTGCCAAATTACCAACTCAGTCCGAACTAGAGAACATTCTTGCTGAGATTCGAAGCGACTATTTGCAAAAAGATGGCGGCTATCATGTCGCCTTCGATTGCTCATCCGAGATGGAGCCAACTGCCGCCAGTCGAATTGCGAATGGCAAGTTTGCAGTTGGACGCATTGGCGCAGCACGCACAGGACTCTCCGTAGGCGGCAGTGAAGTTGAGATGCTGACAAACCCCAAGTGCGCGGGTCCAGTCCCGGACGTGCCAGCCGATGCGGTGTCAGCGGACGACGTTCTGCTGGCAATCCGAAATGCTGGGCTTCCGGTGATAGACCCGAGGGTCAACACGACCTTCTGCCTAGAGAGCGGTTGCGTGAAGCTCATTACGACCGACGAGTTTTCGATCTACCAGTTCGCGGACATCGAGAAGGCAAACAAGTTCTCGACGATCTTCCCCTCGCATCACCAAAACGGGCTGATCTTCCTTCGCTACACACAAGATGGATCGGACCCCACTGATCCCGCACTGATTCCCCAGTACAACGCCGTTCTCGATCAGGTCATGGGCGG
The DNA here is from genome assembly GCF_033142465.1 of Rhodococcus sp. IEGM 1318. Classification (NCBI taxonomy): domain Bacteria; kingdom Bacillati; phylum Actinomycetota; class Actinomycetes; order Mycobacteriales; family Nocardiaceae; genus Rhodococcus; species Rhodococcus sp. IEGM 1318. The sequence continues at coordinate 81,955 of NZ_JAWLSC010000008.1, read as the reverse complement.
TTAGCCGTGTAGGAGTTGGGGAGAAAACGCTGGACGTCAACTTCGATGATATTCTGGCGGTGCGGGTGGCATTGGTCTACCCCGTGAAAGTCCATTGCTTGTCTGCCGACTTCGGCAATCTCTCGTGTCGCGCCGCGTCATCGGATTATGCAGCAGTAAAGGCACGGATTACGAGGCCAGCACCACCGGCGATCATCAATGCGAAACCGATGGCGGCCACTACAAGAATCTCGCTGGGGAACACCTCGACGAACGCAATGGTTGACCACACTCCGAGTAGCCCGGCGAGAAAGAGCAAGCCACCCGCGGTCATGGTAGCGATGCGTTTCATGTGTTGGAGGGTACCTGCGGTGTCGATCGAAGGACTGCGCGCGTCGGTTGAACCGATTGATGGGACGCTCGCGCCGAGAAGACGCCGCCGCCGCGAACGAGTCGCTGGCAGAAATAATTCTGGAGTCAGCACACGGAAGCTGTGGGCACAGAACCGAGTCCGGCAGTTGTTGCAGAACGCGCGGCAAGAGCAACAATGGCTTCACTGACCACAGCAGGTTGTTCGAGATGTGCGAGGTGTCCGGCCTTCGGGATTCGTACAAAGACTGTGTTTCGGTTCAACCCGGACACGAGATGTATTGAATTGCGTAGTGGCGTCACGTAATCGACGTCTCCGCAAACGACGAATGTGGGAATCGTCGACAGGGTTCGAGCGCGTCGGAGGTGTCTTGGTGTTGGAGCGATTCCAGAAAACCCGTGCAGGTTGCGAGCCTGGTACTGGTGATGACTCGGTCAGTTTGGCTGCGAACAGGCTTCGGGATGGCACCACGGCCGTAGATGATGTGGTCGAGGGCGAGCGCGGGGAGAACCGCGGAGAGAGGACGAGATCCGAGAGGTAGTCGGGCACTGACGGCGCGGACAGTATTGATGACCGGCGTGTTTGCGATGGGGAAGAGTCCGGCCATGGCGAGTCCGCGGGCCGACGTCGAAATCAAAGCTGCTCCCACGAACCGGGATCCGATTATCTCAGGGTGCTGGCGGGCGTGGGAGAGGATGCTCATTCCACCCATCGAGTGCCCGACCAACAAGATAGGTCCGTCCGGCGCTACAGCATCCAGGACGGCCTGCATTTCGCAGCCCAGTTGGTCGATGGTGTACGAGAGTGGGGGTGCGCCGCCGGACTCGCCGTGACCGCGCTGGTCGTATGCGACCATACGGACCGTGTCGCCCCAGTGCTGACAGAGATACTCCAATTGTGGTGCCCACGTAGAGGTTTGCAGGCAGAAGCCGTGCGCGAAGATGACCGTCAACGGTGCGGTGCGAGGTCCCCATTCGCGGACACTGATACGGACCCCGTCGTCGGTGACGACCGTTGAGGGTTGCACGGACATCAGTGAGGCCAGCGTTTCAGAGTGATCGGTGGCGTTCATGGTCAACTCCAACTGCGTCGTACCGATAGTGAGAAATATAGTGATACAACCGAATTGCTGTCGACTCTGAGTGTCTCAGACTTTGTGTGATCGGTGTTCGAGTTTGGTGTCTATGCGGTGGTGGTCCCGGACGATCGGGTGTTGGCGAGCTGTCGCCTCGGCACCCTAGATCGGCCAGTAAGATGGTCGGGCGTAGCAGGGATGTCCACTGCGTTGGGGTGCGGCGATGTACGTGGAGAGTTGGGGGTGGCATCGGGTGACTGTGACGTTGAGATCCGATAACGATAGTGGACGTTCGACATTCAGTGTTGTGGTCCGGACAACGTGCGAGGATGCCCTCTCTGGCGGCGAGGCGATCAAGTGCGTGTCGTTGTCGCTCGACGACGGCACGGTGCTTGAGGACGTGGAGGTGGAAGCGATCCTCGGCGGTGTTCTATTCATCCGCGCTGGAGGCGTGGACTATCGGGAGGTCGGCGTGGACGCTGTCGTGAGGATGGTCATCGGATAGGCGGCTGCGGATTGGAGTTCAAGACGTCGACCGATGCGCGGTGCCAGCGAGCGATGTACTTGTCGGCCAACAACTCCGGGTTCCTATTCACGTGTTCGATGAACCAGTCGGTCAGTCCGTCCCAATGCTGGTAGTCGCCAGCTGGTGTGATTGTCCATCCAAGTTCGTCGAGGGTCCAGTGTCCTTTGGCGGAGTTGCGGAGCATCGAGGTCGTTGCCCAATTCGTTTCGTCGTCGGCGCCGCCGCGTGCGATTGGCACGAGGTGATCGATGGTGGGTGAGAGTTCCCAGAACGCGAAGTGCGTCGCGGTCATCAGCCAGTTGGGGTGAAATGGGAAGACCTCCGGCATGGTCCGCGAGAGGACTCGCAGTGCCCCTGGGTGTACGAGCCGGGTACCGGAGTATCGGTCGATGAATCCGTCGCGGATGAAGGTCCGTAGCGACTGTCGAGGTGTGTAGTTCCGGGATGTCGTCACAGGCGGTGTGAACGGGTAGTCCTGTCCGATGATGCGTTTGGCGGCGCTGATGTCATTGCCACTCAACGCAGCCGCGACGCGGGCGAGGACATCTGCTCGGGGTTGCTGCGATGGAGCGGGGATCGGGGTGTTGTCGTCGTCGTTGTCCACGGTGGTGAGCGTATCGGGTGGCCGGGTTGGTCGCTGGGGTGGCAGCGGCTGTTTCGTGGTGGTTTCGGAAAGCAGTTCTGCCGGTGCGGTTGTGCCGTTTCGCTGCGGAGCTGTCAGCCGAGCAGGGGTGCCAGTCTGGGGTCGTCCGCCCACCGTGGGCCGAGGATGCCGATCGCGGACCACAGGGACAGTGCCGGTGTGGATGGCCCTGATAGTTGCAGGGGGACAGCGTTTTCGAAGACGAGGTTGACTGTCCAGCCGTGCAGGTCCGGATAGAACTCGCTGACGGCGTTGAAGTAGAAGCTGAGCCAGCCCTGGGAATGTGTGTGGCACAGGAAACGCTGGTTGGTGACGATAACCGAAACGTGTTGGTGTTCACGCCAGGTGACTTGGGCGTTGCGCTGCGCTGCTCGTTTGCGTGCGCTGTTGCCGATCGCTGAGGCGGCGAGAGCGCCGACGACGAATGCGGGGTTGCCGAACGCGAAGGTGGAATTGCGGAAGTAGGTTCCGTCTCCTCCCCAGAGGCGCGCGTACGTCGCTTCGGTTTGGAGAATGGCGAATTCGTTGTGACCGAGCACGATTCCATGCAGTGGCATCGTAGGTGGTGTGTGTCCGGCGCGAGCCTCGCGTGCGGCGAGCTGCGCGTACTGCCACCAGTGTGCGGATTGCTCGGCGGCAGCGGCGCGTGCTGCTTCTATCTGCTTCCCTTTGGCCACGTCGAAATACTATCTACTGCACGGTGGCGGTGGTCGGAAGCGCGGCGGGCGCCGCAGGTGTGCGCAGGAACGCAGGCCCCCACCAATTTGCGTTGCCCATCAACGTGACCAGTGCTGGGACGAGAAGCATCCGCACCAAGGTGGCGTCGAGTGCGAGGGCGATGATCATGCCGATTCCGATGAAGCGCATCGGGGTCAGCTCGGAGAGTGTGAAGGCGCCGGTGACGAGGATCAGCAGGGTTGCCGCTGCGGTGACGACTCGACCGGTGCGTGTCGCTCCGATGAGGATCGTTTCGTCGGTGCTCGCTCCGGCGTGTTTGGCTTCGACCATGCGGGAGATGAGAAACACCTCGTAATCGGTGGAGAGTCCGAAGACGACGGAGATCACCAGGACAACCATTCCCGCGGCGAGTGGGCCTTCGCTGACACCGAGCAGGTGGGAGAGGTGCCCGTCGTAGAAGATGAGGGTGAGGATCCCGAAGGTTGCGCCCAAGCTCAGGAACGCTACGGCAATTGCTTTGAGGGGCAGGACGATCGATCCGAAGGCGAGCAGCATCAGCAGCAGGGTAGCTCCGGCCATGATGGCGATCATGACGGGAAGCCAGTCGATGATGGCGTCGACGCCATCTGCGGTGATCGCACTCAGGCCGCCGATCTGCAGGTCGACACCGTCTGGGGTGGGGAGGCCGCGGATGTCCTCGACTGCCGCCATCGCAGCTTGTGATCGATCGGGGACCGACAGCTGCGCTTGCAGGACGGTGACCGCTTCGTTGGCGCCGACGACGGCGACATTGGTGACGCCGTCGACAGCGGCGACGAAGCCGCGCAGTGCGGTGATCGCGTCGCTGGGTGGGGCGGTGTCGTCCGTGCCGGAGGCGAGGATCAGGACGCCGCTGTTGGCGGCGGGGAATGCGGCGGCGACGGTTTCGGCGCCGATCCGAGCCGAACTGCCCGGCGGAAGGGCGGTGTGGTCGACGTCGCCGAGTTTGATGCCGGTGACCGGTGCCGCGAGGAGCAGTAGTGCCGTGATGATTGCGGCGGCGATGACACCGGGGCGGCGTAGGACAGCTGAGGTGACCGTGCCCCAGAAGCGTTGGGCTCTGGCCTCGCCGTGTTCGAAGGCGTCGGTGCGCCAACTCCACGTGCTGATGCGGTGGCCGAGCAGCGCTAACGCCGCCGGGAGCACGGTCAGGGACATCGCGGCGGCAACCGCGACGGCGGACATGGCGCCGAAGCCCAGGGATTTGAGCATCGACTGTGGGAAGACGAGTGTTCCAGCGAATGCGCACATCAGGAGCAGTGCGGAGAACGCGACGGTGCGTCCGGCGGTGGCCAGGGTGCGGGTGATCGCAGTGGCGGTGTCGGCGCCCTCCCGGGCGAGTTCTTCGCGGAAGCGGCTGACGATGAAGAGGCCGTAGTCGATGGCCAGGCCGAGACCAAGGAGCGATGCGATGTTGACGGCGAAGACGTTGACGTCGACGAACTCGGAGATCAGGCGCAGGGAGGCCAGCGCACCGAGGACGGACAGGGCACCGACGAGGACCGGGAGGGAGGCGGCGACGAGCCCGCCGAAGACGAGGACAAGCACGGCGAGAGTGACAGGCAGGGAGAGTGATTCGGCGAAGACGAGGTCGCGTTCGGATTGGTCGTTGATCGCTGTTGCGAGAGCGGTGAATCCGGTGACGTCGGTGTCGATGCCGGGGAGACGCAGGTGCGGTTCGATCTCGTCGAAGGCGGCGATACGTTCGTTCTCGTCTCCGGCGGCGAACACGACCGCCAACGCCTGGGTGCCGTCGTGCGAGCGGAGGTACGGGGCAGCGGCGGGGGTGTTCCAGTAGGTCAGGACCGGCCGGTCGAGGAGGGCGGGGTCGATCGAGTCGAGACTGCGGCTGATGTCGTCGCCGATGTCGTCGAGGGTTTGCCCGTCCGGAACGGTGTACACGGCAACGGCATCGGGGGTCTGCCTGCCGAAGTGTTCTTGCACGATGCGTTCGACCTGCATGGATTCGCTGCCGGGGTCGGAGTAGCCGCCCGCGCCGAGTTTGTTCATCACCGTCGATCCCCACGCTCCGGCGATGAGGACGAGCGCGATGGTGCCCAGCAGGATCGTCCAGCGGCGTCGAAGGATCACTCTCGCCCACAGGTTCACGAGCGCTCACTTTCGGTCGTGGGAGCAGCTGCGAGGGCGGCGACCAGGTCGGGGTAGAGCGGGGTGAAGACGCCGAGATTCGCGGCGCGAGCGTATTCGGGGTTGGCGCGGCGTCCGGCGAGGTCCGGGAGCCGCGATCGCCCGAAGTAGCCACCGCCGCGGGCGCGGGGTGTGATGGGGGTGAGGGCGTCCGCGAGGACGGCGTCGAGGTTGCGTTCGAAGAGGGTGTGGCAGGCGCGCAGGCCGCTCATCATCACGTCTTGGAAGCCGTCCTGAGGGTCGATCGGGAAGTCCTCGGTGTCGAACACGGCTCCGGTGTCGATGCCGGTGTCGACGGCGTGCAGGGTGGCGCCGTAGGTGGTTTCTCCGGCGAGGATGGCGTGCACGATCGCGATCTCGGGCAGTCCGCGGTAGGTGGGCAGGGGGCCGTTGTGGATGTTGTAGATCCGCAAGTCCGAGCCGACGAGTGGTGCCCGCAAGATGGTGGGATTGTTGATGGAGAACACCACGTCGTCGGTGGTGGCGCCGCGGAGGATGTCGTAGTCGTTGTTGACGTCGTCGGTGCGCAGGATCCGGTGATCGCCGGGGATGTCTACCTGGTCGTCGACACAGACGAGATCGACGGTGTGCCCGGCGCTGTCGGCGAACCGGACGGCGCGCCAGAGCAGCGATCCGCCGCCGATGAAGATCACGAGTTCACTCCTGCGCGTGCGGTGGTCGCGGCGGCGTGGACGCGGCCGAGGGTCAGGTGATGGAGCAGGCCTTCGAGCTGGGCGACGAAGACCGGTTCTGCTGCTGCGCCGACGACGGTGCGGGAGACCTTGGCGAGCATCTCCACCGAGGCGAGGGAATCGCCGCCGAGGGCGAAGAAGTCGGAGTCGGCGCTCAGGGTGTGGACGTCGAGGCGCAGGACGTCGGCCCAGATCGCGGTGATCGCGGTCAGGTCGTCGTCGGCGACAGTGGCCGGTGCTTGTGCGGTTGCCGGTGCGGGGGATGCGCCGGGCAAGCGGGAGGTGTCGAGTTTGCCGTTCGCGGTCAGGGGCAGCTCGTCGACGAAGTGCAGGGTGGACGGGATCATGTAGGCGGGCAACCTCTCCGCGAGGAAGCCGCGGACCGTGGTGCCGTCGGAGTGGTCGGCGATCACGTAGGCGACGAGGACGTTTCCGCCGCCCTCTCGTGCGCGGCCGAGGACGGCAGCTCGGCTGACCCCGGGGCAGTGCTCGAGCACCGATTGCACTTCGCCTGGTTCGACGCGGTTGCCGCGGATCTTGACCTGGTGATCGGCGCGACCTACGAAATCGAGTTCACCGCTCGGGAGGAGCCGGGCGAGATCCCCGGTGCGATAGGTGCGTTCACCGCTCGGCAGGTGCACGAAGCGTTGCGCTGTCAGCTCGGGGCGCGCGAGGTAGCCGCGGGCGAGCTGCGGACCACCGAAGTACAGTTCGCCGACTTCCCTTGCCGGTACGGGCTGTTGGTGTTCGTCGAGCAGGAAGACCGTGGTGTTCGCGGCGGGGTGTCCGATCGGGATCGACGGCGCCGCCGGGTCGGGGAAGCCGATGACGTGTGAGGTGCACACGATGGACAGTTCGGTGGGGCCGTAGCTGTTGAGCAGGTGCGCGTCGGGGCCGAAGAACGTGCGTGCTTTCGCCGCGAGGGCGGGGTGTAGTTGTTCGCCGCCGATGATGACGGTGCGCGGGGTGGGGACGTCGATGCCCAGACGGACGATGACCTCGAGCAAGCTCGGGGTCAGCAGGAAGGTGTTGGCGCCGGAGTCGCGCAGCATGGTCTGCAAGGTGAGGTGGGAGATGTCGTCGGGGATCAGGGTGACGGCGCCGCCGGTGAGCAGGGGACTGAAGAACGCTGCGCAGGCCATGTCCGCGGCGGGGGTGTGATAGTGCGCGAAGCGGGTGTCGGGGCCGAGTTTGTACCAGTCGCTGGCGGATTCGAGGTAGTTGACGATCCCGCCGTGGGGGACGAGTACGCCTTTCGGTCGTCCGGTCGATCCGGAGGTGTAGGTGACGAAGGCGATGTCGTCGGCGGTCACCGGGACGTGGACGGGTTCGTCGGTGTCCTGGTCGATGTCGTCGACGATGACAACGTCGATGCCGGTGCTGACGAGATCGCGTAGGTGTGGCCGTGTCAGCAGCAGCGCCGCGTCGGAGTCGGCGACGGTGTCGGCGAGGCGGTCAGCGGGGTGTTTGGGGTCGAGGGGCAAGAACGCGGCCCCGGCCCGCAGGATCGCCACTTGCGCGACCATCCCTTCGACGGATCGGTCGGCGAGTACGGCGACGATCGATCCGCGGCCGATGCCGCGGCGCAGCAGCTCGGCGGCGACAGCGTCGGCCCACCAGTCGATTTCGGCGTACGTGTACTCGCTGTCGGGGGCGACGACGGCGACGGCGTCGGGACGGGTGCGGACCTGCAGTTGGAACAGGCTGTTCACGTTCTGCCGGTTCGCCGGGCCGTCAACGCCTCGCGCTGGTGGAGCGGGTAGGGCGGCTGCGGGATCGAATTCGGCGACGATCCGATCGAGCAGCGCCTCCAATCGTTCTGCGACACCGCGGCATGCCCGGCAGGAGACGGTGATCTCGGTGCGCGTGCCCGACTCGACGACGACGAACGAGATCGGCACCAACCCGGTGTGCACCGGCAGTGCCCGCACCGCGGTGGCCGCGAACCCGGGCGCAGACAGCGCCGCAAGGTCGATCTTGCCCGCGTGGGAGACGATCGCAGAGACCAGGTTTCGGTTCGCGCGGGCGCCGAAGGCGTGCACGGACGCGAGGATACGGCGGGTGATCGGGGCGGGGATCTTTGCCAGTCCGCCGTTGTCCATCTCGTTGAGTTCACGCTTTTCGACCATGCCGAGGAGCAGGCGTGCGTTGATCTCCGCTGCGCTCTGCCCCGGATCCGCGTCGAGGAACAGCGGCAGCGCCAGGTTCGCGGTCGATCGGATCGCCGGATCGTGGCGGCGCAGATCCACCGGCACCATCAGCCGGACCGGGCGGCCGGTGGTGTCGGCGAGGACCGCGGCGATCCGGGCTACCGCCGACGGGTGGGTGCCGTCGACGCTGCGGTGGCGCCACAGGAACCGCTCGCCGCCGCTAATGGGTGCCCCGGCGCCGAGGGGGGATCGGTACGTCGGCAGCAGCCGGGTGGGGGTTCCGGGTGCGCCGATACGGTCGACGAGGGTGTGATCTGCGGTGGCGTCCGGCGCCCCCAGCGGCTCCTCACCGCGCAGGACCCGGAACACGTCCGCGGCCCAGGCGCCCAGGCCCTTGGCGTCCATCACGCCGTGGAAGGCGCGGAAGATGACGGTCGTCGGGTCCGAGGTGACGAGCACGACCTCGGTGGTGGCGTCCGCGGTGACACCGAGCGGGCGGGTCAGAATAGGGTTCGCATCGAGCGCGGTGAAGTCCACACCGCCGTGTTCGACGATTTCGAGGTGCGGGGTGAGGCCACTGTCTACCCAGCTCTCGCCCCGGCGGACCAGCCGTGCGCCGGGGCAGGCGTGCGAGGCGCGTTCGACGGCGCGGCGAACTGCGTCGACATCGATGTCACCGGCACCTTCGACGACGAGTTGGATGGCGAACGGTTCGGCCAGGGGCTCGGTAGCTAGGTACAACCGTTCGGTCGCCGAAATCGGTCGTGTGAACACGGGGGTGGTCGATGTCATGGGCACCTCGGAATATGTTGGGGGACTAGGCGGCTGAATGTCACTTCAGGGTTCGGGTGATCTCGGCGATGCCGCCTTGCGACTGGACCCAGTCCTGGAATTCGAGCAGTCCACTGTCCCGGTCGACGACGGGGACGTATCCGAAGTCGCGGCGCGCGGCAGTGGTGTCGAACGTCGAGGTGCGGGTCATGAGCGCGAGGACATATGTCGAGAGGGGAGGGGAGTACCTCACGGCGAGGTACGGGATCTTCCAGATCGTGTCCAGGACCGTGACGGCGGCGCGGACCACTGCCATGTTCGCCGCGCGGGTGGGTGCGGCGAACCCGAACGATTCGGCGACCTCCCCCATGAACGGCCAGATGTTGGTGATCTCGGCGTCGGCGATGAAGTAGGCCTTGCCGCCGACGTTGTCGGAGGTGGCCGCTTTGACGCAGGCGTCGACGATGTTGTCGACGTGGCACAGTGAGGCGTACACCTCGCGCCCGCCGGACAGGTTCGGCAGGGTGCCCGCCTGAGCGCGCCCGAGCAGTCGCACGATCGGCCCGGACCGGTCCCCTGGCCCCCAGATTGCGCGCGGTCGGAGCGCGCAGGTGGTGAATCCGGGCTCGTTCGCGGCCAGCACTGCCTGTTCGGCGGCGGCTTTCGTCTCGGAGTACAGGTTCAAGAATCTGCGCGGGTACGGGACGGTTTCGTCGATGTCGATCTGGTCGCCGCCGTCGTATTCCATCAACGCGCTCGGGCTCGAGATGAACACGAATCGGCTGACGCCGTTGCGGCGCGCGGAATCGAGAAGGGTGGTGGTGGCGGTGACGTTCTCTTCGACGAATTGTGCGCGGACGCCGCGTTCGTCGACGCGGGCGGCGCTGTGGATGACGACGTCGATGCCTTCGGTGGCGCGGGCGAGGGACTGCGGATCGGTGAGGTCGCCGTAGACGAGGGTCAGGGCGGTGGTCTCGCCGAGGTCGCGTAGATCGCTGGTCGGTCGGACCAGGATCGAGATGTCGTGCCCGCCGTCGGCGACGAGCCAGCGTACGAGTCGTCCACCGAGGAAACCGGAAGCGCCGGTGACCAGTACCTTCATCGTGTTCTCTTCTCGTCGTCGGAGCGGCGGGGTTGGGTTGTCCACCAGGTCATTCCGAAGATCAGCGTCAATGCTGCGGTCGCTGTTCGGGAGCGGTGGCCGTCGGCGCGGCGCAGCGCGGCCGGGATCTGAGCGGGATGGACGATCAGGGACAAGAACGCGTCGATCCACCAGGCAGTGCGGATCAGGGGATGCCGGAGGCGGTGACCACGGAGCTGGGTGAGGGCGCCGTAGGCCAGGAAGATCCATCCGAGGATCGGGATGGTGCGCAGTGCAATGGTTTTCATGCTGCCACCGTGGTGTCGAGTTCTCCGGCTGCCCACACCGTGAGCTTCTCGCGGCCTATCTTCGCGTTGTGCCGGATGTCGACGGGGAAACCGGGATGGAACAGGAAGTCGGCGACCGGTGCGGTGAGTGGGAACTCGGCGCCGCGTCGGCGCAGTGCCTCGGCGATCGCATCCTGGTTGTGGCCGGGTTTTAGTTCGACGCACAGCACGGGGCGTTGCCGACCGCGGGCACCGACACCGACCAGGGCGGTGCGGGCGATGCCGTCGACGGTGTTGAAGATCTGCTCGACCTGCACCGAGTACATCGGTCCGTCGCTGGTTTCGAGGCGCTGGCTCTTGCGTCCGCAGAACCAGATGCGGCCCTGATCGTCGACCCAGCCGACGTCGCCGGTGCGGTGCCATATCCGGTCACCGTCGGTGATCTTGCCGGTCAGATTCGCAGCTGGGGGCCAGTAGTAGCGGGCGCTGACGTTCGGGCCGGACACCACGATCTCGCCGATACCGCTGCCGATCTGCAGCGAATCGGACCAGCGGGGCAGCGGGTCGTCGGTCACGGTGATGATGCGGACCTCGAGCCCGGGTGCCGGGCGCCCGATGCAGGTGCCCTCGCCGTTGCGGGTGCGGTCGACGAGCCCACCGAGAAGCTCACGCGATTCGATCGAAGACATCGGCAACGCTTCGGTGGATCCGTACCCGGCGTGGACCTGAGCATGCTCGGGCAGTACCTCGCGCAGGCCGGTCACCACGTGATCGGGAACCGGTGCGCCGCCGGAGAACACCGAACGCACCGTCGGCATGAGTGAACGGTGCCGCCGGGCGTGATCGAGCAGTGGACCCAGGACGGCGGGGGAGGCGAACAGTGTGTGGACCTGGAATCGGTTGATCGCGTCGACGACGTGCAGTGGGTCGGTGGCGCCGACTTTGCTCGGAGTCAGCGGCGGCAGAACCAGACTCGATCCCATCAGCAGATCGAGTACTCCGAACATCGGCAGCGTCACCAGCGACGTCTCGAGGCCTTCGCGTGCCGCCAAGGTTCGGGTCTGCTCGACCATCGCCTCGAGGTTGCCGTGGGTCATCTCCACCGCTTTCGCGGGGCCGGTGGATCCGGTGGTGAAGGCGATCATCAACAGTTCGTCGCCCCCGGCGATGCGAGGCGACCCGGTCGAGGTTGACGGGGTGCGTCCCAACATCGCCAGCGTCTGTCCACCCCACAGCCAGCGGCGACCGACCGTGATCGAGGTGTGAACCCCGCGGAAGGTGCGCCGGAACAGCACCCGCACCGCATGCGCCTGCGGGATCCCGATGAAGGCCTGCGGATCGACCGCGGCCAGGCACCGGAGCATCGGGCGCAGCCCCATTCCCGGGTCGATGACGACGGGGACGGCTCCGGCCTTGAACAGTCCGAACAAGATCGCGTACAGCTCCGGACCGGGGGTGACCAGAACGATGGTGCGAGTACCCGCCGTGACGCCCGAGGCGGTGAAGCGCTGGGCCAAGGCGTCGGACCACTGATCGAGTTCGCGGTAGGTGATCTGCTCGTAGTCCGGAAGCGCCCCAGCCGGTGTGCCGGTCGCGTAGGTCACCGCGGAGCGCTGAGGGTGCTGCGCGGCGAGGTCGCGGAACAAGTCGATCGAGCCGCAATAGGTGGGGGCGGTCATTTCGCGTCGGCACCTGCTGAGAGGCGGTACACGGTCGCGGCGGCGCTCGGTCCGGCTCCGGCAGCGACGAACAGGATCGTCGAATACTCACCGAGCAGCTTGCCCTGCACCGCGTGCTGATACGCCACCGTCAGTGCGGCGGTGTGGGTGTCACCGCCGAATGCGGGCAACGCCGCCGCGTCGAGCGCGGTGATACCGAGCTTCGCGGCGAGCAGGGCAGGAAAGCCTGGCGTGGGAGTCGATGCGATCAGCACCGTCGACGACAGGTCCGGATCGCTGGCGTCGATCGCGGCCGACGCTGCCGCCAGGGCGACGTCGAGCAGTCGTTCTTCGGCGTCGGCGTCCCGCTCGACGGTGATGAGGTTGCGGCCGTTCGCGCCCATCGTTTTCGTCTCGACGAACCCGTCGACGACCGACGGGCCGTCCGCGAGTTCGGTGTGAACCGAGCCGAAACCTTCAGCGCCCTCGCTGCGTTCGAGGAGAAGGGCTGCGCCGGAGGTGGCGTAGGGGAAGCCGTCCGGGGCGCCTGCGGCGACGGCGCTGGGGTGCGTGTCCCCGGAGACGACCAGGACACGGCCGGTGCTGCCGGTGGAGAGGATCGCGTCGGCGACCTGCACGGCGTTGAGGACACCGCACGCACCGTTCATCAGGTCGAAGGAGAAGGTACGGGGATCGTGTTCGCCGTACTCGAGACCGATACCGGCGTCCTTCTGAATCAGGGCGGCGATCGCCGGTTCGACGGTGTTGGAATCGCGGTAGACGCCCGTGTTGATCAGCACGCCCACCTCCTGCGGCTCCACGGCGGCGCTGGTGAGCGCCTGCCGGACCGCTCGCGCGGCGTGGGTGACGACGCTGCCGCTGTCGCGGTCGTAGCTCGTGCCGACGGATGTGATGACGACGCCCATGTCAGGCCTCCAAGGAAGAGATCGTGGCGGACAGGAAGCCGGTGACGATGCCCGATGCCGCGGGCACCATGAGAATCTTCGACTCGGCCGCGATGGCGTTCTGCTGCAGCTGATCGTGCAGAACGATGAAGTGCGAGGTGGTGGAGGTGTTTCCGTACTTTTCGACCACGTTCAACGCTTCCGGCATCGGTGTGCCGAACTCTCGCTCTCCGAGAGCGTTCATGAACGTGACCGCCGACGCGCCGAACTGGTGGTGGATGATGTAGTCGAATTCCTCGTCGGCGAAGGTCGTGCCGCTGGCGGCGAGGTGGTTACGCTGACTGTTCGTCCACAACTTGAACCGGTCTTCGTTGTGCATGCGCCGGTTGTCGGTGTAGAGGGCCACGCCCGGGTTCTTGTCGCTCGGCATCCCCAAGCAGGCATCGGCGTACTCCGATGCGGTCATCAGTTCGATGTAGTCGATGCGATCGCGCTCGTCGACGGATTCGTCGACGACCAACGCGCACCCGGAATCGCCGACGGAGAGGGACGCGAACTGCAGGTCGTAGCCGCCGGTGATTTCCTTGACCGCCGTCTCGGAAATGGCCGTGATCGCTTCGCCGCTGACGACCAACCCGTTGCGGACGGCTCCGGACCGAATCATCCTGTCCAACACGTAGGTTCCGGTCATCATGCCCGCGCACGCGTTCGACAGGTCGAAGTGAATGGCCCCGGTGGCGCCGAGTTCCTTGGCGATCATCGCCGCGAAGGACGGCTCGAAATACACCTTCGACTCGTCCTTGCTGCGCGAGATCGAGGTGGAGATGACGACATCGAGTTCGTCTGCGCCATAGCGTGATCGGGACAAGCAGTCTCGTGCAGCCTTGAGGGCGAGCGTGAAGGAATCCTCGAAATTGCCCGGTGTCTTGTCGTGAACTCGGCGCTCCTGAACCCCGGTGATGGTAGCGAGATCGAAGGTGGGTTTCTGTGCGAGTCGGCCGATCAGCTCCTCGGTGGTGAGAACCTCGTCGGGCAGGTACGCGCCGATGGATTCGAATCGTGAATGCGGCAATGCAGCTCCTTGATTAGACGTGAAAGCCGAAAAGGGCACGGAAAAGCCAAGTTTGGTGAACGTCCCCCGACGGCACCGCAGCAAGTCAGGTGTGCGCCGATGTCGCATTCGCCTGGTTGTGGGTGCGGCTCAAACCATCCATCACGGTGCGAGAAAAGTACAGCGGCTCGATTGCCGTGACTCGGAAATCCGCTGCACGAGAGGCGATCCAGAACACACCGCGATGCTGTGACGGACGGTATCTGATACCGGCAGAGACAGAAACGCGCGCTTCGGAGGGTGGAGGCCTGGCTACGGCTCCGTAACCGGACCTACCCAGCGGTAACTTAGCGCGAAGCCCGAAATCGGCACCGGCCGCGGCAGGCTGCGATTACTACTTTAGGTGGAGGCGCGTCTGTGATTGAAAGTTGAAACAAGCACGCACGGAACAGTATTCACCTACCACTTCGTGAGCTTGGTCACGAGATCATACCGTGAGACGCGATAGGCGCAGCCCCGGTCGATCGGCTAATATCGGCTGACTGGGGACCAGGAGTCACGGCTCAGCAAATCGAAACCATCCGGAACGCAGCGCATTTCGCACACGCACAGCATCGACCGCGAGCGCGAGCGCTGTGCCGGAACCCGCCCCATACCCACCGCAACGAAGGGCACAACGACCATGTCACGACTTCAGGCCGCACTGCTTGCACTCGCGCTGCCCGTGCTGTGCGCCTGCGGCACAACCGCACCCGTCTCCGGCGACGACCACACCTCCGATACCGGCATGATCGCGACATCATCAGCTGCGGAACACATCCCAGGAGCGGCGAGAATCCCGGACGTCCCGGACCCCGCGCCCTCACTCGCAGGCACACCACAGCTACGCGACTACCTCGCCGCACTCACCGCAGCCGACATCGCGACCGACCCCGCCGACCTGGACGCCATCGCCGACTACACGCCCAAGATGTGCATGATGAAACGACTGACCAGCGCCTCCGACAAAGAAACGGAAGCACACGCCGTCGACGACCTCTTGGCCCTCGGTATCTCGCTAAACGCACACCAAGCCGATGTGCTTGTCTCCGCCGCGAACGACCACATCTGCCCGAAACCTCCCCGCTAGAGGCCAGTACGACGAGTTATTGACCTCGGTCGCCCGCCGGAAGCGACTCGCGGACTACGAAGATCGCTCGGCCTGAGCGCGACGACGCAACGGCGGCGCCCCGAAGATAAACCACACAACAGCTCCGACAATAGGAAACGCGACGGCCAGGGCTGACCACCAAAACTTCGATGCCATCCGGTCATGTGGTGTGCGAAAGATGGAAACCAGAGCAGCGACCGTCAGAGCAACGAAAGCCACTACCAGCGCCGTCCACGTGAGGTCGTACTCGAGTGGAATGGTAGGTGTCGCAGCAGATCCGGCCAGCAGAATCATCAGTTTGCCCCTAACTGCTCACGGCGAGTCTCTCGAGCATAGCGGTCGATCAATGCGATGCCCGTTCGATGGAACCGTCGCGGAGAACTGTGAACGACCAAAGCTCCACAGTGGTACACGGAGAGAAACCAACGAAAGAGGACACATCCTTGAAAGCCTTCATCGACGACATCAGCGACCTACTGTGCATGATCTGGATGTTGATCACGCACGGGCTCGGCGCACCGGCTGTCCAGTACGCGCTACCGTGAGCGCACCAACACCTCCACCGATCGACAGGACGGGTGATGCTCTTCGACACCCCGCCCCATCACAGTGGTGTGACCGCGACGGGAAAGTGAGCGGGAAAAGCGATGGCGCTACGACCATACGAACAAACACGGCACATCTACCTCAACGAACTCATCTACCAGTCTGAGATCGTCGACGCGGGCATCGCCAGGATCAAAGCAGCGATTTCGTCCGAGAGTCAGCTCGCCGGAGTCGAGGACCGCGCGAATGCGAGGCAGAACCTCGTCGAACTCGGCGCCGGAATTCAATCCGTTCTCGGGGCTGGTGCCCTTGCATCGAAAATCCTGCGTCCGGTAAACAACTCGGGAAAGTGGGCCGAGGGACGCGGTGATGACCTACGAGCGACACTCGCGCTCGATGACGACTTGCTGAACTCCCGGGCCGTGCGAGACTCTCTCGAACATTACGATGAACGGCTCGATACGTTCACGAAGAAGGACTACAACACTTTCGTCATGACGCCCTGGATGGTGATGTCTCAGAACACCCCTTTGGGTAACGGAAATGATCGCCCGATCTTGCGGTCGATCGACCCGAAGACACTCACCGTCCGATTGCCCGGCCGCGAACCGAAACCTGGCGAAGACGACAGCGCAGGAGAGGGCGTGATGCTGAGCTTGTATGCCCTCCAAGAGTCGCTGCACGATGTGCGCCGATCCGCAGAGCGGGCGCTCGGGATTGCCGAGACCGACGCCAGTTGAGCCAGGCCTCCGCGTCAGCCCGTGCCGAAAATTCTGTTCCGCCTCGCAGATGGCTGAAATGAGCTGACTGCGTAGGAGGGGAGTGCGAGCGCTCCAGCTCTGTGATCTGACTCTCAAGTAAGTCGTGTCGGTTGCTACTTGTTTGCGCGATATCGTTGACTGGATGTCCAGAACCCGACAATCCGGGTTACATGTTGCGCAGTGCGCGGCGTGGTGCAGCCACGACGAGGAGTCCACGATGAAGAAAGCACTCGCGGCGTTGGTGCTCAGTGCGACAGTGCTCCTTCCTGTCGTTGCAGCCTGCAGCAGCAGCGCTGAAGGCTCGTCGGTCGGTGCCCCCGAGGTAGATGCGCAGCGTTCCCGCGGAACCGAATTCGTCAGTCAGCCAGGAGAAGTCGGACCGCCGAGGTGGTCGGTCCTCAAACCTGACAGCTGGGCCGTCGACGACGACACACCAGGTTTCGACGACACACTCAGCTTCACCCGGAAAAGGACCGCGACAAGTCCCGCAGCACGAGATGTCGCGGGCTTCGCATCGAAGAACGCACCTAACCCGGATGTCGGCTCTGCCGAACTGCTTCAGGTCGGAATCGACATGGTCACCTCGGTCGCGAAAGGCGCGGAAATGACATCCGTCTCCGACGGCGCCACTCAACAACAGATCGACGACGTCGAACAGCTTCACAGCACCATCAAGATTCTCTGAAAGGGCGGCGACCATGTTCGACTTGATCGGTGAGCTGACATTCCCGGACACCATCGCTTTCACTGACGAGCAGCTCGACTCTGTGACTCGCAGCGCCGAAGCGGGCGACGTCGGCGCCATGACTACTGTGGCCTTAGTGATGTGTTCGCGTGGCGATTTCGGCGGCGGCGCAGTGTGGTTCACCCGCGCAGCGGAGGCCGGTAGCTCCATCTCGATGTTCTGGATGGGACTCATCTCGATGCGAGCAGATGACTTCGTCGCCGCGAGAACGTGGTTCGAGGCAGCGAACAATGCCGGAGATACGCGCGCTCACGACATGATCCTTCGACTTCCGATGATGATGGTCAGCGACGACCCCGACGCAACCCGGACCGCAGCACAGGCAGGTGATCCGGACGCGATGTACAAGCACGGCCGCGATCTGAGCGTCGACGGGCATCGCGATGAAAGTTTCGACTGGGTGCGTAAAGCGGCCGAGGCGGGTCAGGTCGACGCGATGTCCGAAGTCGGTGCCGAGCTTCTCGATACCGATCAACGCACCGGGCTTGCGTGGTTGGAGAAGGCTGCCAGTGCCGGTCACATCCGGGCGGCGAATCTTTTGGGCGGTCATTTCATCAAGGCGCGTGTGCATGGCCGGGCGCGGGTGTGGTTGGAGAAGTCAGCCGCAGCGGGTAGCGGTGAAGCGATGTATCTGCTGTCGGCGTCGTATCTGGCAAGTGGGGACACGGAGAAGGGGCGACGTTGGATGACAGCGTCGGCTGATGCCGGGTACGCGCGGGCTGAGCAGTTGCTGAAGGAGAAGGGCTACCCCCGTCCCTGACTGGGCTTCACGAATCACCGACCGGAACAAGCGGCCCGTGAACCGATACGACAAACCGGGCTGCACGCCCACCGACCACCGCATTCGGGACCGATGAAGGAGCCGTGCCATGACTGATCCGTACGAGGATCTCCCGGGGGCGCTGTATGCGCAGTGGGAGCGGCGTTGGGGTTCCGTCGCCTTCCTGGGCGTGATGATCATGAGCGTTATCGTCGGCGTCGGGGCGATCGTGATGTACGAGGCCACCTCCACCGTCCCGTATGCACTCGGTATCACCGGGGCGCTGTGCGGCATCTTCGCCGGTGTTTCCATGTTGACCGTGGCGGCGCTGCGTCCGAGAGCGGCAGATGTGTCCGGCGTGGTCGGCTGCGGCGGAACGTTTACTCTCTCGGCAGCGCGGCAGTGTGCGGCGGCGGGTTGGCTGTGGTTGGCGATGCTCGGGCTGGGATTGCTGTTCCTCGGCATTGGCCTGAATTACGCCGGCCGCGCCGACGCTGGTATCGGCCGAACCGATCTGGTGATCGGTTCTTTCAACACCAACTGGTGGATGGCGATGAGCGCGTTCGCCCTCGCGGTGGCCCCCGTCATCTCGCTGCGGTACCTCGGCGCGTTCCGTATATCGATCGATGACGACGGGATGCTGATGGAACTCGGTCGCGCCTATCGCGGCTACCTCCGCTGGTGTGACGTGCAGACAGTGCAACGAGCTGCGCGCGGACAGTACGCGATCGATATCATTCTCAAACCCGATGCCCGGGTGGAGAACACCTCACCCGGTTCGCCGCTCTTTCGCCTCGCTCCGGGAATCATCACCGAAGACTCACCGTTCCAGCCCGGCTACGTGCACCTCGAGTGCGGCGGATGGACAGGTACCGAGAGCACGCTGATCGAGGAGATTGTTCATCACGCGCGCGCCACCACTACGGAAGCGTGCACCCATGACAACCCCTGAGCCCAACCGTGCCGTCCGATATTGGGATCCGCAGTGGCCGCAGAACGGTCCTGGTTTCTTGCCAGGTACGCCTTGTTCCTGACTGCGGTCATTGCGGCGCTGTTCGCGGTCGTGGACGGCGCGCAGGTACAGGGACCGGCCTGGGCGTACAACAGGACGAGGAATTATCGACTTGCGTTTCACACACTGGCGGTGGGGCCGAACGTGTTTCGCGCTGTGCTTCGTCAGTTGCACGAGAGCCCGAAGAGTCGTCAGCACCTGGCTGGTCCCGCGTTTGGTGAGATGTTCACCGTCCCGCCGTTGCACGAGCGATGGCGCTTGTCCGGCCGCGTCCGGAAATACCCTGCACTGCATATCATTAACGAAAGCACGGCCGATCCCGAGGGGAACGAATGAACCTGAGCGGAAACAGATAGCGATCATCGTGACCTCCACGGCCCTCGGACTTGTTGTGATGCTGGTGATCGGTGTGAATGTCGCCGCGTCCTTCGTGAAACGGGTGCTGCCGTCCTATGCCGCGGTCTCCGAAACCAGTCAGCGGTTGACAGACACCGACTTGCAGTTCCCGCAGATCGACTGCACGCCAGTCGAATGGCGCGGTGACATCACCCGCCAGAAGCGGTACGCGGAAGGGATGATGAGCTGTCTGGACGAGATGTGGAGTCCGGTCGTGGACAAGGCACTCGACGGCGGCAACTTGGTGACACCTCACGTGGACATGCGCTTCTGCGGCGACGACGCACCCATTCTCTGCGGAGAAGGCGCCGAGGACTACGGGGTCAGTTTCTACTGCTCCCGCAACCGCACCATCCGCATCTGGACGTACGACGGTTTCAGCGAACTCGACCTCGTCAGAGTTGCCACCCCCGAGTACGGTCATCATCTTCAGGAGGCGATGGGACTCCATTCACAGCTGTCGATGCTGTCCAGACTGGAAGAGGACCCCTGGGAGGTGATGTTGTGGACCAAACGGCTAGAGGCTCAGGCCGAATGCCTCTCCGGTGTCAGCGCGAATCACATCCTGCCCAACCTCGCCGAAGAGTCCGTCATGGAAGACGACATCGACATCCCCGGCGAAGACCCCGAGGACACTCACCCGAGTCAGGCGAACAACAGAATGTGGTTCGACCGCGGGATGCAGGAAGGGCTCAGCTCCTGCGACACGTGGAGCGCACCGGAATCAGAAATTCGTTAGTACCCGACGCGGGGGCTGTTCGGTTTGACGATCGAAGCTCTCCAAGGGTTTTGACTGCACGAGTGTCGATAGCGAAGCAGGAAATCGGCGAGGTTTCGGCCGACGACCGGCCAGTCCTTGCGTTCCTCGAGCATTGAAGCCAGCAGTATGGTGTATTCGTCTCTTGTGGGGTCGAAGACGAGAAGTTCGGGTTCGACGAGCAGAGTTCCGAAGATGATGTCGTCTTTAGCCAGGCGGTGGTCGTTGACGCCCCAGAACATCAGTTCCCTGGCTGTCAGTGCCTTCGATGCCGACGGTGACAGTAGAGTGATGCCCTCTCGCCGGAGTCCATTGTCGTGGTGGAGCCTACATTCGGCGGTGCTTGTCCATAGATCGAGGAGATCGTCGGGAAGGGCGTCCAGGTCCCAATTTTCGGCGATGCCGGGTATCTCGCAGGGCGGATCGAACAAGGCGGCGTCGCCGACCGGCTGGCGTGGATGGGTCGAGATGGGGGTCTGCTGCCCACTGGAGTATGCGTTCAGAACGTCGGTGATCGAAGTGGTCATGAATCTCTCGCTATCGTGATGTGTTCTGGCAGAGGTCCGAGACAGCGGTCCTCAGGTGCGCGTCCACTACGTCGTCGATACGGGTGACGAGGCTGAAGTCTTCCGCGGCGCCGGTCTGGGCGTGGGCGGCGCCGATGACTCCTGCGCACAGGTTCCACGCCAGTCGGCGGGTCAGTGGATGATCGTCGAGTTCGTGTGCGGTAATCGCGGTTTGGATGAGGGCGTCGATCTCGCGTATCCAGTAGGCGAAGGCGGCGTTGTCGATCGAGGGTTCGAGGGTCAGCTTCATCCCTGCGCGAAGGTGGGTGTTGTGCGCGACGCTTCGAGCGATCTCGGAGAACACACACCGGATGCGTTCGGGCGTGGACGTTCTCGTATCGGACGCGGCAACGGTCTCGAGGAGGGTGCGCGTCCAGTCGTCGATGAGGTGCTTGGCGATGGCTTCTTTGGATGAGAAGTGAAAGTAGATGGAGCCTTTGGTGAGCTCGCCGGTGGCGATGATGGTGCTGATGCTTGTTTCTGCGTATCCGAGGACATCGAATTGATGTGCTGCGGCGTCGAGGATCGCAGCTCGGGTCTTTTGGGCGCGGGCCTGTATCGGTGGGTGTTGTCCGTGTGTGGGGTGGTCTGCCTCCGGGAAAGTTCGGGTCACTTTTGCTTCTTTCGTCCGGGGTTTTCTCGGGTGTATGTGGAGCTGGACCGTGGGTGTGGGCGCTTTAGTGTTGCGGGGCGAGTAGCAGTGTGAGGGTGTGGAATTGTTGTTCGGCGCTGGCCGCGAGGAATGCGCATCGGTCTGCGTCGATCTGTGGGTCGAGCATGGGAGTTGGTGGATTCGCAGCGTCTGCACATCCGAGGGAGAGGTACTGCTCGAGGCTGCGGTTGAAGACATCGACGGGGGAGGAGTTCTGGCCGGTCCACTCCAGTGGTGTGGTGGTTTTGTCGATTTCGTGGACGAGGTTGTTCTTGCGGGTCAAGGCGTCTGCGCAGAGCTGCGCCTTGAAGCGGCACGAGATTTCAGCTTCTGCGCGGAAGTCGGCGCACAACTGCGTGCACGGTGTCGGCACGGTTTGATCGTGAACGGTCATGATGGAGTCCTCCCCGCGGGCGCACCCTGGTAGCGACATCACCACCATTGCGAGAGCACCGAGCATCAGCAGACGGTGTGCACCACCACGCTGTTGCTTCATCTCCCATCCGTCCGGTGTCTTCCGAAGTAGCCGTATTTTCTGTGAGAGCGGCCGGTTCAACATGTGTTGACGACTCCCATCCCGAAAAGGGCGATCGCGAGCGCGGCCGTTGCGACGGCGAGGTTCGTCACGAGACGGCGATCGCCGTGGTCTTCGATGAGTAGAACCGTGAATCGCAGTGCCGCGGCGGTGACCGCGGTGAGGAACCCGGCGATGTAGAAACACTGACTCTGTGCCACCGGATCCCCCGGAGTTTCTGAATCGCGTTCTTTACCAGCCGCTTCCGGCGTAGAAGATGTTTCCCAGGTTGGTGGCGGGGTCGGCGAGGTGGATGCCGACGGTCCCGTTGGGGTGCGACGCCGCTTCGTCGAAGAGTTGATCGCCGGTGACCGGGGTCCAGCCTCCGCCGGTGCTCCAGATGGAATCGTCGGGCAGGCCGACGGTCCAGGCGTCGCCGAATGCGAGGTTGATGAGGTTACCTGCGTCGATCTGGCTGGCGACGACGGTTTCGTTGTGATCGAGAATGACTCCGACGTAACCGTTTCCGGATACCGGTGTCGCGGCCGAGGCCGATCCGGCGGCGACAACGGCGAAGGCCCCCGCTGCCGTGGGGATGGCGAGGGTCGCGAGGATTTTGTGTGTGCGATTCATGGACGATCCTTCTTTCGGTCCGGGGGTCGGCTCACGGCCGCATGCCGGAAATGTCGGAACGGTAGGTTCCTTGGCCATCCAGTGAACGCAAACGGCAAATAATTGGCAACCCCTCAAGGGGTGCTGGAGGCTCAGATCACACTAGGTAGGGCGTGAGCCTCTCATGCGCGTGAGGCCCTGAGTTGTTCTGCGCCCGTCGGAGGAGAGGGCGGCAACGTAATAAACATCAATGGCGCCCACCCATATTTGGTGAGCGCCATTCATGCTACTGCGCAACAGATTCCGGTCAGCCGATGACGGGGCCGCGAGGGTCGCGCCGGTCGGCGATTTAGTTGTAGGTCGGTGCGTAGTTGAACACGAGATCGCCGACGGTGATCAGATCACCGATAGTGAAAAGCTGGTTCAGGAAGTCGAGTCCGAGGGTGATGGTGGGCATCTGATCTTCTCCTGTGTTTGCTGGAAACTGGCTAGTTGAATATTTACCGCCAGCATGTCGCGAAGGTGATCTAAGTATGAACGCACGGTTACAGGAACCGAGATGTGACGGACAGAACATTGTTGTGATTGTGGCGGAAGCTGACTGGGCGATCGGAGGGCTTTGTTAGCCGGATAATTGCAAGCTCGCGACGATTATCGGTGCAGGTGGGGCGGCATAAGGGACTAAAGTCATCGCCGTGTTGATTTCGTGACGACCTGCGGGGTTGCGAGCTAATAGCTCCGATCGGTTAGTGTGTTGGTGAAACCGGACTTAACAGCTACCTGTCGATCACGGCTCGTGGTCGCCGCGAAACCGAAGGGCACCCACCTATGTCACGCACGTTGAAAGCTGCTGTGGCAGCGGCCGTTTTCGTATCGATTGGAACAGTGACAGGGATCGCGGGCGGCGGTGTTGCGTCGGCGGCGCCGACGGTGGCATTGGGCGGCGGCTCGGGAATCGTTCTGCCCGACACGGATCACGCGAACCCCCATGTGAGCGGGCTGTGCACCCTGACTGCCGTCGGCTACGACAACGCCGGGTCGTTGGTGGGCTTGACGGCCGGGCATTGCGGTTTCCGAGGCGACCGTGTCATCGCCGAATACGACGAGGGTGCAGGGGTGATCGGGCAGTTCCGGTACACGAGTCCGGTGACCGGTATCGCGGTGATCGACCTCGACGACGCGATGGTCACTCCGTTGCGGACGGTGGGCGGCACGACAATCAACGGCATCGGCGCTGCTCCGACGCCGGGAACGATCGTGTGCAAGGAAGGCCGCAAGACCGGCACCACGTGCGGTGTGACCTGGGGATACGACCAGGTCTACGGGGAGATCGTCGAGCACGCGTGCTCGATGCACGCTGACTCCGGCGGACCAGTGGTCGTAGGGGACCGCCTTGTGGGCGTGGTCAGTAACGGCTTCCGGCCGGGATGCTTCGATCCGGGCCCGCCGCCGTTCCACGCGCCGATCAATGCTGCGGACATCAACATCGGGATCGCCGATATCAATGCACACGGCGGCGGATTCCGACTGTTCTGACAGACATCGGCCAACCCCCGCTCACCTCGCAAAAGGAAACAACCGTGACGTACCCGCCACAGCAACCCGGGCCAGGCCCCACCGATCCCGGTGCCGGTCACAATCATTGGGTCCCGCCGCGCTCGCCGCTGCCTGGTGGGACGAGCAACTCGCCAGGGGCCGGTCAGCCGTACTTCGCGCAGGACCACCAACTCCGCCCTCCAGCGCAGCGCATCGAGTACGCCTCCTGGGGGCGCAGGGTGCTGGCGACTCTCGTCGATTTCGCGTTCAGCATTCCGTATCTGATTTCGTACACGGCGATGACGACAACGATCGAATACGGTTCCTACGACCCCCGCACCGGCGCATACGTTCGCGGTCACGGACCCGATGACACTCTGATGGTTCTGACCGTGATCCTCGGACTCGCCACCTTCGCCTTCTGGATCTGGAACACCATTGTCAGGCAAGGGAAAACGGGAGCTTCGATCGGAAAGCGTGTTCACGGCATCCGGGTCGTCTCCGAAGAGACCGGCCAGCCGATCGGGGTGGGCCAGAACTTCGCGCGCCAGCTCGCCCACATCCTCGACGGTCTGCCCTGCTACATCGGTTACCTGTTTCCGCTGTGGGAAGACAAACGACGCACATTCGCCGACATGATCATGAAGACCGTGGTCCTGCGGGACCCGAATGAGGCACCCCCCACTCCGGCAAACGACGTGGGCACGCTGTATCGCTGATACGGATCGAGGCGTTCACATGCACTCTGCACAACTAGGCGACGCGGCTATCTCAGCGGCCGAGACGAACCCGGCTGACCGCCAACCTGACACGGTGGACGCAGTTGAACACAAAGGCTGCCTCGTGTACGGGATTGCAACGGCCGCAGTGGTCGTCGCCGTCATCGGTGTGAGCGCGGTGATCGGCAGCGTCGTCGATGTCTGGGCCGGGAGAGCGCCAGCAGGTGCGGTGGTCTTGCCGTGTGCCTCGATGTCG
The DNA here is from genome assembly GCF_033142465.1 of Rhodococcus sp. IEGM 1318. NCBI lineage: Bacteria > Bacillati > Actinomycetota > Actinomycetes > Mycobacteriales > Nocardiaceae > Rhodococcus > Rhodococcus sp. IEGM 1318. The sequence goes on along the minus strand of NZ_JAWLSC010000008.1, from coordinate 56,920 downwards.
TGGATTGTGCTGCACGCGGTGCGGATTGCGGTCGTGTTCGGTTTCGACGGCTTCGATCGCCTTCAGGGTTGGCTGTGGGCGGCCTCGTACTGTGTCGTTTTTCTGGCGGGGCCATTGGCTTTGCTGCTGTACGGCACCGATTTGTGGTGGACCGGCCGCGCGCCGGACCGCGTCGGGGGCATCGGATCTTCGCTGATGACCGGGCTTCTGATCGGAATCGTCGCGGGGGCGGCGGTCACGAAGCGTCGAAGCAAAGACTCAATCGGAAGGGTGTGAGTATCGCGTGGTGGGACGGGTGACGCAGGAGAACGTCTTCCAAGTACGGCTCAACGACCTGTTCGCGAACTCGGGACGGCGATTGACGAATCGGGCGGTGGTGAACGGCATGGCAGCCGATGGCTGCCGGATCTCGACCCCGTATCTGTCGCAACTGCGAACTGGCGTGCGGGACAGTCCCTCTGACGACGTGGTGATGGCGCTGGCGAAGTATTTCGGTGTTTCTCCCGGATACTTCTTCACGACCCCGTGGGACGGTGATCGCGATGCCGCGTACGGCGAGGACGAGAAGATTGTTGCTGGTCTCGATGATTCGGACCTGCGAAAGCTGTTGTCGACCTCGAATGGTCTCTCGTCGGGGTCACTGGACCTGCTTGCCGACGTTGCCACGAAGCTCAGAGCTGCAGAAGCGAGATACGTCATCCCGGCGGATTCGTCGGTGTACGTGCGACTGGCGGAATCTCGGTGGCGAAAGAGATAGCGGCGCAGCAGGGTCGGCGTCCGATGGCAATTCTCTGGACCTCGCCTAGTTTTGTTTGGTGTGTTGTTGATCGCCATGGCAGCTGCGCAACGCACTGCACGTGAAACAAGCGCGCGGCCCGGAGTGACTTCGGGTCGTTCGAAGCCCTTTGGCTGTTAATCGACTCATGATGTCACCGTTGTGGGCGTCTCCAAAGGTCGGACGCCACCAGTAAAGCGTGGTGTGGTCGGTGGGCCGCGGCGCTCGCAGCTCTCCCTCGCGTTCGAAGTAGTAGCGCCGTAGATCTGCTGGTGCCCAGCCTTCGTCTCTCACCTCTTGGGGTTCAGGCGGGCGGACGTACGGGAGGGCTCGCTTATCCTTCGCGCCAAAGCGTGCGTAGTTTTTTCTGGGCTTCGACCAGCTACCGGCGGGTGGGGCCGCCCGCGAAATCGGGCCACGGCAACTGAACATTGTCGTCTTGCCAGAAACAGTTAGGGCAGTGGTCGTCGCTGCCGGGAGATTTCTGAAACACAAGCTAGCCGCAGCATGGGCAGGGAAACAGCTGCTGAGCTCCATCCATTTGAGCCAACTTACCTGCGAACAGCGGCAGCCGATGGGACAGGTATGTGAGGGGGGCGACTACGAACTGTTGTGCTCGGGAACGACACCAGGGCTTGAGCAACCTGGGATCAGTTCGTCCCGGGGGCGTGCGTACTCCTGGCAGGATTGCTGGTGGTGGCCGAGAAAGTCCGTTCGTACAAGGGAAGGACAGCGAGTTGTGGCCGAGGGAATCGTGGATTGGTTCAACGCGGAGAAAGGCTTTGGGTTCATCTCCCCCGACGGCGGGAGCGGGAATGTGTTCGTGGACTACTCACAGTTCTCAGGTGCGGGGTTCAAGTCGAGTGTGGTAGCACGTCGGTGACAGTACGGGGAGTAGTTGAACAGTGAGGAACGAACAGAAACGAAGATCCACGGCCGTTCGGGGCGGGCGGTCACGGCGCGGTGAACACTCACACGAGGAGGTGCTGCCGACGCGGCGGCTCGTATTGGCCGACGCGGCAAAAGCAATCACCGCTGACGTACTCGTGGGGTGCAGTGTCGCGCTGGGCCTGGTCACCTTCGCGATGCTCGTTGCCTCTGCCGCCTTACCGGACGCGCTGCATCCGGCTTCGGACCGTGTCGGGAGGGGGATCGTCGGCGCAGCCGCCGTGGGAATTCTCGTGGTCGGTCTGGTTTACGGATACATCGCAACCGTGGCCAGGATGGCTCTCGGGGCGTTTTATGCCGGTCTCGGATCGAAGGGCCGCCAGCTGCGTGACACGTTGGTCGTGCGGGGGCAGGCGAGTCCGGCGCCTTATGCTCCGGCATCGGTGAGCACACTCATCCTCGGGTCATTCACGTTGTTCGCTGTCCTGGTGTGCGTGATTCTCGCGGCCGAGCATCGTGGACGGCTCGGGGATGAAGTGCACCGCGCCGAGTTCACGGTGTGGGCGGTGTGGGCGGGTGTGTTCGCGGTAGCGGCGGCGTGCTGCGCAGCCGCTGGATGGATGTTCTCGGTACTCAACCGCCGCTGGCATGCCAGAGTGGGTTCCCTTCTGCCCAAGGGAGTCCTGGGGGACCGTGGACCTGCCGTGGAGGTCACTACGCGTGCGCAGCGGCGTGCGCAACGTCGATCCTGGCGACCACTCGACTGGTCTGCTTGGGTCGGCAGACTCCTCGTCGGTGTAGGCGGCGGCATCGTCTTTATCGGTGTCTACTTGCGCCAACCTGGTCTGTACGCCGACCGTTTCACCTACGGCGACAAGGTTGAACGCGCCATCGACGGCTCAACCACAGTCGGGGGTGCACTGTTCGGGCTGGGAATGTTGATAGTCGCAGTAGCCGGTGGTGTCGCCCTCAGACAGACGATTCGCGCTCTCTCCCGCGCGAGTATCGACCCCAGACAGGTCTCTGATGATGATCGACGGCGCATCCGGGCGGCTACAAGGACTCTGTCGAGCACCGCTTCCGCCGCCCTGATCTGGTGGACGGTGTGCGCCGTCGCTGCGGTCGGCTGGTGGATCGACCACCGCGTTCACACAGCAGCCGACGGCCCCTCCGAAGTCGTTCCACTCTCGGTGTCGGCGTCACTCCTGATCGGATGGGGTGTGATCGGCCTTCTACTCGTGGGCACCCGGACAGCGCTTGAAGCGGTTGCTCCGAGGATGCGCAACCGCTTCGGCTACGACGCCCCCAGCGTGCCGGACGACCGAGAGTTCCCCGATCTTGCTCTGTTCGGGCAATAGAAATGCAGATCAGAAGGCTAATCGCGGCGATACTGGCGCACCCGAGTTTGTCGGCGGAGGACACAACCACGTGCAAGAGATGACGGGCCAAGATGTGAAACCAGCAGCTCCGAATTGGCTATGGTTCAGTGCTGACGCAGTTGTCTCCCAGGAGCAGATATGACCAGGATCCCTCTCGAACCGGCGGAGGAGAACAACCCCCACGGCGTGGGTTCGTTGACCGATGCCGAGGTCTCGGAGTTCAGCGCGGCCGTCGACCACCTGCGCTCCGTCATTCCTACCGCGTTCGGGTTGGAGTGGAACGATGCAGTGTTCTCCGGTGACGGATATGTCGTGACCGAAATGCAGCGTGGAAGTAGTGGGTACTTTCGCGGCTATCACGGGGTACGAAAGACCTCGAACGGGTTCGCCGTCATGTCAGGGGATGAGCGGCGCTACGAAGGCGCGTCGGTGACCTTCAGTCGGTTCGAAGACGCGGTGAAAGGTTATGCGGCAGAGGTGATCGGATCGTTTCGGATGCACCTCAGTGGCCGCTACCTGGGGTATGTGGCGTGGATGTGGAATGGCACGACTGGACCTGGTGTCGTTGCCCAACCGCTGAATCGCTCCAATACGGAATTTCATTATTCCCTCGAAGATGATCCGAGTATCTGGCTCGAAGGCAGAACGACGGCAGCGACACTTTCGCACGGATTGGGCATGTCGATTCCGGCGTTCATTGCCGCCGTCGTCGCCCACCCGAAGGTGACCGGCAAAGACGCGACGGCCTGGCCGAAACCGGTACAACCCTGAGCCGTGGGCGATGGCCCTTGGGTACGCGGCGGAATGCCGCATGAACGATGTCCTCGTTGTCACCGCCGACCGAGAAGGAATCGGTCGGGGTGGGCTCGCTATTGAGCCAACAGGCTGACCCGGTAGGTGATCTTGTTGGTGGTCGTCGTGGGCATGTCGTTGAGATACGAACTGAGCGCACGCGCGGCATCGTTCGCGAGTGCCGTTGCAGCGCCGGGTGTTCGTGCGCGAGCAGTCACCGCGATCCCGGCGATGTCGGAGGCCCCAGCAATGGTCAGATCCGATTCGTAGTCTTCTGCGGCGCCGTCGCGTGTGCGTGCGAGGAGTTCGGCGGTCTTGGTGAGGTCCTCGGGGGTTGTTTGAATGCCGACGAAGACGTAACTCGTGGTTCCGGCATCGGGTTGCGTCGGTGTGACACTGAACTCGACGAGAGCGGTGCGGGTGAACGCGATCGTCTTCGTCCACCACAACCCGCCGAATACTGCGAGCACGACGACTGTTACGAGGACGATCAGGCGTTGCGGGCGTGTCACGGACTGCTCCTTCGTTCCTACGGCCGTCGGCGCCGCGCGTGCGTCCCAGTATTCATCACGGGGCTGTCGGGCCGAGCTTGCGCTACCGCCCCGGGGGCCTCGGGCGGAGTCGTGGGCTGTGCAGTGGTGTGGTGCCGCATTGACAGGCGGGGGCTGTGCGGGTGAGAGTCCGTACGGTCTAGTCGATCTGGAGTAGTCCTTTAGGGCTAATACTTTCGGCGGGGAACCGCTTACGGCGTCGACCCGGGACAGGGTGCGTCCTGTGTCTTGGAAGGGCATGGAACGGACCGCTCGGAGAACGGGCAGAAGTTAGTGGGTGAACACCATGAACGCGACATGCGCCTGGCCGGTGTGCGCGAAGACGGCTTCGTTGACTAAATCGCATAGGGCTTCGGCCCCGTAGTTAGCGATCCGTTGAGTCGAGAGCGGCGTCCGACCGCGGGCGTACACCACCTTCCCCGCGACAGCCGTTGTGTCCTTGATGGTCAGACTCGACTCGTAGTCGGATGTGTTGCCGCCATAGGCGTTTACGATCCGCTCAGCGACAAGTCTCACGATCTCGTCGTTCGAGAACGGGAAGGCCGCGATCACTGTGGGAGTGACGTCAGAAGGATCGCCGCGCGGAACGTAGGCGAAGGGTTCGGCCGTGAACGCGACCGGTGATGAGCGGGTGAAGGCAATCGTCTTCGTCCACCACAGTCCGCCTATCGCGACGATCACGACAGCGACAACGATCAGAATGCGGTGGCGAACGACCAGACGTCTCATCGGTTAGTTGTACCGTGCCGGACGCACTCGACAGGTCAACGTGGCCAGCGGCATTCGCGTCGGCGCGAGTCGATAAGGTGCACGACATGATTCGCTACCGATTTGGCGCTTCCACAATCAGACTTGGCGACGACATGTCACTGCGTCGTGGACGTAGGTCGAACTGATGGCCGACGCACCAGCAACTCTCGACGAAATGCACAAGCAGATCGCCGACATCCAGGACAAGATCCGGCGACTCCGCCGGGAGCGGATGGACACCGAGAACACCACCCCGAACCCTGAACCGCTCAGCGTGGCCATCCGTCAAGCGCACCGGGACCGGGACGCCGTGGTCAATCCGAAAGTCGAAGACTTGCGCTCACGCGCGGGTGAACTGACGGACGCGATCGACGAAGTCTGGGCGAGCTGCGACCACATTCGGTGGTCGCTCTACCGCTTCGACCGCACCGGGGTCATCGCGAGGATGTCCTCCTACGGCAAGGACACACTCAACTCGCTGCAGCAGTCCTTGGAGGAGGAAGCTGCGCTGCGGACCCAAACCCTCGAATCGCTCGAAGCGCAGGGCGTCCCGGAGTTCCCGGTACCGAAGCCGTTTGCCATGTACCCGGCGAACCGTAGGGAGTTCTGATGGCGCGCGGCAAGCACCGTCAGGCCAGCACAACCGCGACATGCGGGAAGCACAGGACAAGCTCGCGGCGGTCCGGGCGGAACTCGCCGAGGAAGAGCGCCTGCAGGAGGCGGCGTTCAAGGCGCGCGCCGAAGCGGATGAACTCAAACGCGAGTTGGACGGGGCGTGCGTGGACCGGGACAGGGCTTGCCAGGCGGAAGTCGATCGACTCGGCAACGAGATCGCCGCGCTCGGACCATGGGTGAAGTCCCACCGTGCGCTGTATCAGCGGGTCCACGATCGCTGGGGGAGGATGCTGGATCCCATCACCGACGCCCTGGGGGGCGGCACGACCGAGAGCTTGGAAGCGTTCATGGCGGTGATCAGCGCCCAAGACAGCGTGATTCTTCAGCTGGACGTCGCCGACCGGCGACAGATCTCGCAGGAAGCAGCCACGGCGATTCAGCGCGCCCGCGGCGGACGACGATCGGCTCAACCGAAAAAGCACCACACCGAGGCCCAGAAGCAGATGCGGAAGGAGCTACTCGCCTCACGGTTGCCTGCGGATGATCATCGCGCGGACGCCGACGTTGACGACGACACACGGCAGCGCGCTCTCGGTACCCTCTTCGATCGCACTCCGGCGGCGGTCAGTGCTTGGCATCCGGCCTCGTGGATCGCCGAGCCCAGCCCTGAGTCGGCTGGGTCGGCGCAGGCCCTGGGGCTGGTCCTGAGCGAGGAACACACCGACTTCCCGGAAGGGCCCTCCATCCCGACGCAAGCGCACGCAACACTGAGTGCGGCAACACGCAACGCGTTGTCCGGGTTGCCGCCCCGTCAAATATTTACGACGTGGCAGCGTGCGTACAGTGCGGGAACCGAGCAGGCCCTCGATTCCCGGATTCGCCTCCCCATCGCTGCGATGCCTCGTCACCCCATTCCCGCGGACGCGGCCTCGCTGCAGCACTGGTACACAGCGGCAGCATGGGGGAGTGCGCTCCGCTACGTCGGTGGCGCCGGGTCGTGTGCGCCGTCGAGGATCGCGGTCGCCACACAAGCGGCCGTCCCCTTCTGGCTCCCACCCGGACACACACTCAACTACGCAGATTCGGAGCCGCTCTCAGCCGAAGACCGCGCCGACATCCGGTTGCCGTATGCACAGGTGTTCCTCGCATTCGCCGATCCGCTCCGACTCGACGCCGCGACACCGTCGACACCTGAGGTGGACGAATCGTGGGAGTGGATGACGCGCGTCGTCACGGACATCTTGGGCCGCGGTCAGACAAGGTCCCTGGGATCGATGTTGCTGGCCGGAACACGAGGATTCACCACCGACCGGGTCGACCTCTGCGACATGATCGAGCAGCGCGGGGCAAGGATCGAAGGCCTCGTCCTGCTCGCCGACGCCGTAGGCCGACTCGACGACGAGTTCGCCTGGTGCATAACGATCCCCGCCAAGTCCGGCGGTGTGCTCGGGCGATGGACCCTCCCCGCGTCGTTGGACAGTACCGCGTTCCGCGACCAGGTGATCAACCTGGCGGCGGTCGCGGCATGGGGCGATTGGCACAGCGCAGCTGAGGAAACCGACGGATACATCACAGTTCGGGAGTCTGTGGACGGCGAATCACCCGCCCGCAAGGACGCCGCGGTGCGGGTCCTGAACGTGAAGGCAACCGGGCGTGCGGAGTCCGGGGCCGCACAGGGGACCGGCGCGCAGGTGGCGCCTCATATCCGGCGTGGGCATTGGCGGCGGCAGCGGTACGGGCCGAAGCGCTCACTCGAACGGCGAGTGCGGATCGCGCCGGTGCTCGTGAACGCTGCTCGTGGCGACATCGGCCCGCGCGTGTACCGGTTGCCGTCATTGCCGCGTGAGGGCGCGGCTGTAACGCGTCAGCCGTGAGTAGTCGAGCACTGCGGGCGAGCCAGGTTTCTCTGGCGATCTCGGTGGTCCTGCTGGCGCTGGTCTATTTCTGGGGTCTGCTGTCGTTGCGACTCCAACACCAACCCAGCTGGTGCATCGATCACTACGGAACTTCGGCGCGGTTCGCCTATCTGCTGCCCGACCGCGCGGAGCAGGTAGCGGCAGGAGTTACAGACTTCTGGGGATGGCTCCCGCCAGGTGTGAGCTGCACTTTCACCGACGTAGTGACCAAAGAAAGTGAAACCCTGACACCAGTCGCGGACAGGTCGTACTTCGTCGTGATCCTGGTGGCGATGATCCTGATCTCAACTGCAGGCATCGTTGTCGCCCGGCGAAAGCACTGAGCACCCAGGAGCCGGTACAGCGCGGTCCGAGACCCGGCCCTGTGGTCTCCGCGGGGCCACGCCGACTCCACGAAATCTCTGAATCGTGTGTAGAAATAGTCACGAAAGACCCGCCCGCAGAACGAGAAAGGATCCGCACATGGGGACCTACCATCATGTGGTTTTGCGCTCGGCGGCAGGCGAATACGTCGCCAGAGTGAGGCCGAGCGCATTCGGATGCGACATCAAAGTCGGGCGTGGAGGATACTTCGATCAGAACGTCCTCCCCGGCGTCACGGCATTCGCGGAGAAGCACTTCGACACTTCCCTGACTGCCATATGGGTTGACGACATGTCCTGTGATGGTTGGGAATACAACCCAACACTTGACGCTCCCTGGGACGGCCCGGTGTCCCTGGACGACGAACCGGATCTTCCCCACCTGGTACCAGCCAGTAAACAGGGTGCTGCTGTCCGCGCATATCCGGACATCATCGTCGCCGGGATGTAACTTCTCATTAGTTGACCCATTGACTTGACCCTTTGACTTGACCCATTGACTTGACCGGGTTGACCGAGGATGATGGGGACATGAGCACACCGCTGAAGAAGGTCGTCGACGACCAGTTGGACGCCCTCGGTATGGCATCCGAGCAGCTCGACGCCGACGACGCCAAGTACGTCGCTGCAGGAGTGAAGAACGTCCTGTCCAGCCTGCGCGCTCGTCGGGTGTGGGAGAACCACGTCGGCGCCATCTTCACGCACAAGCAGATGCTCGAAGCAACGAACTGGACGAAACAGAACCTCAGCCAGGCCGTCAAGGACAGCCGCGTACTGCGCCTGACCGCTGCAGACGGCACATCCGGGTACTGGTCCGGCGGATTGACCGACACCGCCCCACATGTCCCGATCGCAGGCCTCAAAGAGGTCCTCAAAGCGTGGACATCGGCCGACGCCCAGTCCTGGACGGTTGCTTCCTGGATGTCCACGGAACAGCCCGAACTTGACGGTCGCACCCCCCGCACCGCACTCGTCGACGGCGACTACCCATTGGTGGTGACGCTTGCCTGGCGGATGGCGGAACGGCTCTCTGCGTGAGCGCGCCTCGCGCCGTCCAACACTTGAGCGCGCCGCCGTCCCCGGATGAACTTCGGGGACGGTTCCCTGCGCGGACAGTCTCCGCGGGGACTGTCCTCTATCGGACACACAGAGACGGCTTGGGCGCATGGTGGTTCGGGAGCAGCCTGCAAGGCCGCTTCGACCTGACTGACCCGCATGGCACTTGCTACACCGCAGAATCGGAATTGATCACCCTCCTCGAGTGCTGGGTCGGAATCAAATACATCCCCCGAACCGAAATCGACGACCGCGCACTGTCTGCCGTGACTGTTCGCCGTGACCTGCAGATTGCCGACGTCACCTCGAACAGGGCCATCGAGTTCGGAATGACGTCCGAGATCAACACGACCATCGACTACACCCTGACCCAACGGTGGGCAGAGGCTTTCCGCTCCGCCGGGTTCGACGGCATCAGATACTGGGCGCGGCACGAAATGTCGCACACCGACGCTTGTCTGGCGCTATTCGCCGAAGGCGGCGATCGGACGCACTCGACCGCGCGACCCAGTGACTACGCGGTAACAACTGCTGATGCGCTCGCAGATCGAGACGACTTGTGGACAGCACTCGAAAGAGAAACGGGCATACAAATACTCGACATCCCAGGGACCTTCTGAGATAGCCGCCAACTGTGGTCGTTAGCCATGACATCAATCTCCGGTAAAACCGTCCAATTGGTCTCGTTTCGTGTCAAGATCGACCCACGATCTTTCATGCTGAACGAGAAGGAGATTCGATGCGTTCGATCACACGCGCGGCCCTGGTTGGTGCTGCAGCTCTTCCCTTGGCAATGGCGGCTCCCTCGCTGGCCTCGGCCTCGACGGCTGCCGACGTCACCTTCGCTTACAGCGCGTCCGGGTCCACGGTGAGCAATACCATCACCAACAACTCGGGTGGTCCTCTGCAGTGCACCACGGGCCTCGGGGACGCCCCTGGTGGCGTGTTGCCGTCGATCGAAGACACGATCGGGCCAGGACAAACGATCTACGAGACCGGCGTGATCCCGACGGGCACAACAGTTCAGACAGTCACCGGTATCCCGGACGGCGCTTACGTCGTCTTGGCGTCCTGCGGCAGCCTCGACGAACCGATGAGCATGTGGGCCTCGGACTACCCAGGACTCGAGACATACCTGGCGATGTTCCCGTTCACCACCTACGCCGTGCAGCAAGCGTCCTGGGTGGTCACGCTGCCCGCCGCTGGTGCGCCCGCAGCAGCCCCAGGCGTGAACTTCGGGAGCTGACCCGGCAGTAGATCTTTAGAACGGCGCGTGTCACCGACAAACGAGATCTCGTCGGCGATGCGCGCGCCACATTCATTGGTTGACGAGGATGCCAGCGGCCACGGATTTCCCGGGTTCGTAGACTGCAGGCCGTGGAGGAACTCTGGTTGTGTGGCTACTGCGGTGGACCGCTCGTCCGCGGGTCATCAAATCGTTGTCGACTGTGCCTACGCGAGGTGAAGGGTCTCAAAGGTGAAGTGCGATGGCGTGACGAGTCGGCCGCACGCTACCTGGACTCACGAGGGCCAGGCCTCGGCCAGTGGTACCTTGCGAACAAAGCCAACATCAAAGCCCAGGCCCGGGCGCAGCCAACGGCTTTCGGCAATCCGAAGTATCGACCAGTTCTCAGTCCCGGTGACGCGGAGCATCCGTTTCCGTTCCTGTTCGACCTGCCCTCGCCGCAGGTGGACGAGACAGCCCAGCCTTCTCCCGCAGTAGATGCGGAAGCTCCGCCGCCACGTGTGCGGCTCCGTGGTCGTCCGCTGCTCACGTGGGAGGACGCAGAAGACTTCGCAGAGGACTGGATGCGTAAGAACGGCTACCCCGACGCCAGGAAGACGAAGGCGGGGCCGGACGGCGGAATCGACGTCACATCCGCTCGGGCGGTCGCCCAGGTCAAGTTCTTCTCCTCCAAGATCGCGCTCCACGAAATTCAGCGGCTGAGTGGAATCGCGCACGCGGAGGGCAAGGATGCGATCTTCTTCTCCCGTACCGGCTACACGAAAAAGGCCAAAGAATGGGGTGATCGTCACGGTGTCCGGTGCCTGACATTTCAACCGCGACAACGCCGTTGAATTCGAACGTGGTATCGCAAGTGTTTACCGGGTAACGCTGTGGCGTTGCAACCGGTGCGCTTCGTCCGTCAATCATGCTGCGGTCCACTGCAAGTAGCGGCGGATCCGGGCACAAAAAATGACCCCTCCGAGAAGTTCGGAGGGGTCACATCTGTTCGCGGATGGCGCTAGCGCGTCACATCGGGCACGGCGGAGGGAGGGCTCACGCTACGCCAGGCACCGACGCGTCCGGGTACTTGGCGCGGATTCTCTGCTTCGCATCGTCGGACAGAGATGAGCGCCAGGTCTGTTCCACCGGATCGTAGAAGGGGCGATCCGTTGCCATCCGCGACACAAAGGCCCAACCTCGGCCGATGTTGTCGGAGTCGTTCGACAACAGCCGGTACCCAGCTCGCCCGAGTTGGTTGTCGAGGTCGTCGGATGGTTCGAGAGGAAACGGTGCGGTGATGAACCTGTTGGGGTCGTTGTCATCCCAGCAGACTGAGACCTGAAACCTGTTGCCGTCCTTAGCGATGAATGCTTTGTAGGTGCTCATGAACCTGTCTTTCGTTTCGTAGCGAGCGGGGTGGGGCTACCGGCCGAAGGGAAAGCGGACTGAATCAGGGAAGTCGTCGCCGTAGGCGTCGCAGCACAGCCCGTACCACGTCTCGTCGTCGGTGTCGGGATCCCGGATGATCACGACCTCGGTTTGTCGGCCGCAGGCCGCACAGTGCGCGATGTCCTTTGCAGGCGTCATCTTGCGGAAGGGGCCGTTGGCGTCGGTGCCGTCCTCGACCGTGTCATCACTGTTGATTGTGTTCTCCGGCATCACAAAAGGCCTCTCTCGGGGAAGGGTGATAGAGGAAGTCTAAAGCGGATGTCGGATGCGTAGTCGGATGCGAGTGGCAGCGGCGACGAGTTCAGCGTGGACCCCGTGCGCCGGAACGGCAGGTCTCCGGATCCGCGCTCGCGTTAGGTCTCTGTGCTCGGGTCCAGGTAGCTCACAGCGGACTCGAGGGCGCGAAGGGCGGTGGGAAGCAATTCGTTGTTCCGGGTCGTGAAAGGTGTGCAGACGAACAGATTCCAGACCTCTTTGAGGGCCACGGTGTGCGGCGTCAGCGTGATTTCGGGATTGGTGGACGGCCAGATCGGGGTCAGTCCGATATCGGCTGCGGCCTTGTCGATGAGGGAAATGTGGTCCGGTCCCGACGACCATGTTGGTCCCAGAACCATCACGACGAGGTTCCCGACCCGCAGGACGGCGGCGGCTGTTTTTGCTCCTGATGGGCGGTAGCCGGTGGGGAAGTTTGCCTGGTCGAGGATCACTCGCGGGTCGTTGCGCAGAAGTATCGAGTACGGGGCGCTCAGGGTGCTGGTTTCGTCTTCGTTAACCAGGGCTGCGTACACCCTGGTGCCTTTGGGGACGCCCCCACCCGAGCGGTCGCTGAAGCGTGACTGCAATCGCTTACGTGCGTCTTCTATCGGCCAGACGTCTCCGCCCCGTTTCACACCCAGCAGCAAGGTGATCCAGACGATCCAGAAGGCGAGGGCGCGGAGGGTGTTCTGCGAGACCGGTGCCCCTGTCTCGATCAAGTCGAGCAGGTCCGTGTTGTTGTGCAACTTGCTGGTTGCGGTGTTGCAGCCGTTGCACAGTGATGTCGTGAACGGATGATCGGCAGTGGTCGCGGGTTCGACTCCCATCCGCAGCAGCAGCGCCTGCGGGATGATGTGTTCGAGAGTGGGATTGTCGGGATCTCCGCAGATGACGCACGGGCCTAAGTTCGCGTCTGTCGCCACTTCTGCACTCCTTCGATCGTCAGCGAGCCGGATCGGTCCGCCGTGAAGAACCGAACAGTATTCGACGAGGGTGCAGTCGAGGATGTCGGTGTTGTCGAGCGAGCGGGGGAGAGGATCCGTCGAGGGCGGTCACAACACCGGTGCCTCTCCGCGACCTCTCTAAGGCACGCTATCGCAGAGTGGAAAACTCGACGTCGATGTCCGTCCATGCTTCCACAGCGTCCAGGCGTCCCGGTCGATACGCCGACACGCGCAACTGCATCACCGAAGCATCCTGAGGCACCACGAAGATCAACTCGGCGCCCTGTGGAGAGCCGAACCGTGCCCGTTTCTTCACCGGCTCCACCGGATCGGGGCTGGTGAGCGAGAAGTCGTATGGCGCGTAGTTCAGCTCGAAAGTCTCGGTGAGGTCCGCGCGCCCGCATGCGCCGAGTTCCTGTGTGCATCCACGTTTTTCGATGATCCAACTCGTGGTGGCTGGTGCCGAGCTGATCACGACGTACTTCTCTCCATCCGGTGCAGGTGCACTGTCCGCCGTCAGCTGCTGCGTGGAGTACACCTCGAGGTCGGCCGTCAGCTCGTACGGACTGGCGGTGAGGAAGCCATGCATTTCGGTGCGGTCCGGGTTGTCGATTCTGCCTTCCACTCGGGCAGGTGTCGTGTCCTCTACCGAGTCGACGGCGGGTGCTTCGCTGGTGACGGCTGACGTCGGTGATCCGTCACTGCTGCCACATCCTGAGAGAGCGAGTGCGGCGGTGAGAGCAGCTGCGGCGAACGTGGCAAAGCGGGTGGTCGGCGGCACTGTGTTCCTTGTGTGTGGGGGAAATTTACTCGCTGCTGAATCGCTGTGTGCTGTCGCTGCGTTACGCGACGCGCAGGTCCTGAACGTGCGCGTGCGGCGCGGAACTGACCGCCTACCTTTCTGATGTCAGGGGACGCAATAGAAACTCTTGAGGGCGTTAATGGGCGGGCCAGATGGGTGGCTAAGGGGGCGCACCGTGTGTGGCGGCGCGTTCGGCGCGCGCGTTGGGCTGAGCAAGCGGTGCGGACAATGCGCGGTGCCTGCCGCCGATGAAGACGATGTCGAAGAGGAGACCAGTTGCGGCGTTGAGCGGCTCGACAGTGGTCGTCTGGTACTCGGTTGCGTTCATTGGACGGATGCCTTTCGGCGCGACTGCACGGTATTTCCCATGCTGCGTCAAGACTTTCGCTGGCAAAGGTGCTGACGAGCTGGTTGTTCGGCCGCGGACTTACGAAACTGGCACTCGACTTCGAATATAAAGTCGAGTGCCCATACGTTCATGTGAGAGCGACAGCCAGCGCGCCGTTGCAGCCGAGATTCGATATCGCTGTCTGTTCGTCTGCGGTCTAGCCCTTTTCGGCGAGTTCTTTCCCGAGTTGGTCGAATTGTGCGGCCATCCGGTACATCGCCTCGACTTCCTGCTCGGCTTTGCTGTCGAGACCTTGTCTCCATGCGATGACGGCTCGCCGCGATATGGCGTTGTACGTGTCTGTCCACGAGTCGGCCCAGACGACGCCGTTCCACCGGCGATAGCCGTACGGAACTGGTTCGTCATTGGTCATGCCCGGGGGGAGTCCGTCCCGAACAAAGAAGTCTTCCGCTGCCATGGAGTCCAATCCTCTCGATGCGTAATCTGCGCGTAGGTAACGCATTCCGTGAGCGTATCCAGACTGTGCGCCCCGTGGGCACAGCCGATGCGGTGCGCCAAGCCCGACGGAAGGCAAGGCGTGAGCCTCGCATCCCGCGACCGGAAATGGGACACGATGATCGCAGAGTTTGGATCGCGCCAGATTGGGTGAGCGCTCTCGCTGAGCGGCAGATAGTGTTCGCCCAGACGGAATCTTGCATGAAACGAGAGAGGTACGAGATGTCGAAAGTTGTTATTGCGGAGGTAAACAAGGTCGAGCTGACCGGAGATGGATCATCCGAGGTCGTCGAAACTCACTTGATCGTCGCGGGCGAGGACTCAGGGACCGCTCAGGCGTCCGAATAGGCGCTCCGTCGTCGGTCGATACAGGGCTGGGCGGTGGCGTCGCCTCTGGCAACTTGCCGTTCGACGGTGAAACCTATTGCGCAGGAAATGAAACATGGCCATGAAGGTCAGTGCGGACCGCATCGCGTAGGCAGCGCAAACCCCTGCCGAGATGGACGAGGAAATAGGCGACGGAAGTCTCACGAAACTGGACTGCGCACAGACTGCGAGAGGAAGCCGCGAAGCGGAGAGGGGGCGAGGCTTGACCCAGATCCGCTGACGGCCGGAACAGTGCACCAGCCCGTCTTCCCTTTGGCCGGTGCATCTTTCTGTAAACGCTGACAGCGACGGCATTGTCGCAGGAGGGTAGCTGCGGAACGCATCGGCCGGGCAAGTGGGGACCGTCAGCCCACGGCGGCGCGAGAACTGGCGCCGCTTCTGTATATTCGGACGAGTGAGTGGTACGAGCTTCCGACTTCGATCGGAAGCGGTCAGGGGCAGTTGCATCGCAGGCAGGCGACGACAGTTCGACCAGTCATAGTGGTGAGATAGACAGGCGAGTCGGACGAAAGCAGCAAGAACGGTCGCAATCCGTTCCGCGAAAGCTGCTTTCGTTCGGCTCGTTTCTGTTCGATACGCTCGGGTCGTCCGCATTCGTGGCTAGCGAATATGCATCCAATGTGCCTGAGTCGACGTTCGGTTCATCGTTGTGGGATCCACCATGATTGGCGTCCGGTGTTGGGAAGCCCCCCGAGTTGGTTGGGGTGCCTTACGAACCAAACGCGAGGGAGCCGGTAGGTTCAGGTCTCGGTTCAGGCCCGACCAGAATTTCGTACTGGACTCGTTCGGAAAGTTGTCCGGAGCCCCACATCCACCCGCCCCCGTGGCTCATTTGGCCGCAAAGTCCGAACAGGCTGTATCGACCCTGGGGGAGGCCAGTTCGTGTCACCGTGACCGTCTGTCCGGCCTGAGGGTAAATGGTGGCGTCAGTGGGGTCTGACGGGTGGTTTTGCCAGTCGGGGTTTTCGAAGGGGAGGATGGAGTCGCTGAAGCCTTCGGGGCTGCCGTCAATCGACAGGGTGCAGGTGCGCGTGTACCCCTTTACGGCACGAGGTCCATTCGGGTTTGTGATGGTCGCGGTGATTGACGAGTCGTCGCTGGTGAGTGTCACCACCGGAGGCAGCGTCGAATCAGTCGGTTGGGCGCTCGCCACAGCAGGGAAGGCTAGCGGCGCGAGCGCTGCAATGGCCACAACAAAGGGTCTTTTCATAGCTATTTCGTATCATGTCCCAAGTCATTCACCCTCGAGCTCTCGGACGTGGAAACCGACATCGATGTCGACGACGACTTCTTCACTGGCCTTTGACGACTGACAGGGGCGACCACTCAGGTGGGACTGGGACCGTGATTCTGCGTGATTCTGCGTGCACGTAGGTACTCCTGCCACCCGCACACGGGGCAGCTGACCCGATACTCGTGCATGTCGTTGTCGCCGCAGCCGAGCGATTCGTCGAACGTGTCTGAATCTGCGCTCTCGGGCAGGCGTTTCCGGTGAAGTAGCCCTGCCCCACTCGGATGGAAACAGCGATCGACTCCCCACGAAATCCCATGCCCAGCAGGCCCTCGCGTGTGCCGTCATCGCTGCGATTTGAGCGTCAACCGTTACACCCAGACATACGGAACGCGAGCTCTCGACGTCGCGCGAATGATGGTCCTCGGCTAACGCGCCACCATCGAGCCCCTTCGCACGGTAGGTCACCGTGCGTTTGCCGACAAATGACTGTGTGGCCTTTGGCGTCATCATTTCGTGACCATGAGGCTCGTCACACATCTCCGGAGAACGAACCGCCTGGTCCGGGCTTCTCCGTAATGTTTCCGTAACTCGGAGTACGACTTTAGGTGGACTGATCCGGGCATTGGAGGCTAGTCGGGCATCTATGCGGTGTTGTAACGTCCCGGTCAGATGCTCAGTTAAGTTTCGGCAATCGTTCTGTTAGCCGAGATTTCAACCCATTCCGAGGGAGACCGACCATGGCCACCAGCACCGCTGAAGCCGTCTGCACGCCGACAAGAAAGCGCCGGATCGGGAAGGTGGCCTGGGCATCTACTGCGGTGTCATCGGTATTGATGGCGAGCGCACTCACCTTTGCCGGTACCGCGTCGGCGACCCTGACGGCACTGCCGGACAAGTTTGCAAGCACGGTCACCGATGACGGCTGGACCCTCGATCTCGCTGCTACCAAACTGTCGGCGAACCCCGTGCCCAACCTTGCGACGACGGCGATCACGCGTGAGGGTTTCGTGTCGGCGAAGGTCACCGGCACCATCTCCGGTGCGGGCGATACGGCCGTCAAGACCGGATATATCGAGCAGGGGTTGCAGATCGGTTGCCAAATCGACGTCTCCTCCGGCCTCGGCCTGGGACTGGGATTTTCCCTCGGCCCGTCAGTGGGTGTGTCCATCTCCGGGGTTCCGTCGGCGAACATCGGCGTGAACGCCTCGGTGAACCCGAGCATCCAGACCACCATCGCACCGGGAACGATCACCAGCATCCCGCTCGGCAAAAAGGACCTCGAAGCCGCGAAGGCATCGATCACGGCGGAGAACGTGCACGTCAAGGTCGATGCGTGCATGGGCCCGGTCACGATCCGCTCCTACGCACAGTTCGCCGTCTCGACGGCGACATCGGACAACAGTGTGTTCGTGTACTCCGATCCCACCTGGCTCTGACAGACCTCTCGGATCACTCGGACAGCCGAAAACGCTGTAACCAAACAGCGTTCGAGCTCATCGGACCTGTCTTCCCAAGGGAGAACTCCGTGACCCACGCACGTATGAAGAAAATCGCGGCAACGACCGCAGCAGCCACGACTGCGATCGGTGGCGTTCTGCTCACCTTCGCTCCGGCAGCATCGGCGGCACCCACTCTCGCAGAACTGGGCGCCCCCGTCGTGCAGATCCCCATCAATCACGCTGTCACGGTCGCGGCCCGCGACAGCGGCATCCCGGCCGCCCTGGCGAATGCGAATGTGATGGTCCCAGTTCCGGAGTGGGAGAGGGTGATCGACTCCTCCGCGAACGTCCTGGCAATCGAAACGTCCCGGGCCGCGCAGTACCCGAACGGCTGCGCATCCTACGAGTTCTACCTTCCGCCGAACGGGAAGTGGGCCGCCGGAGCCACCTCGTACATCAACTGCCCCTGGTAACAACCACAGCTTGCCGCCCATTGATTCGTCACCCGCCAGCATCTCGCCCGATGCATGTTCCATGCGGGGTGACAAGCATCCCGAGACTCGCGTACCCGCTTGGCGGGGAAAGGCATTCACCTCCGATGACTACCTCACCGAACGCCCCGATGACTTCACCCACCCGCCGCGACATCGCGGCGGAGAACGCGTTGCCGTACATCCCACCCGGATCCGGTCGGGAGTCGTCCACCGATCCCGGCCGATCAGGCGCTGAAGCCTCGAGGCAGGAGTGGGACCGCGACAGTGAGTTGAGCCAGATGTCGAAAGCGGTCATTGCCACCGTCTTCGGGCTCGCATTGTTGATTGCCGCGTTCGCGGTGATCGGACGCCTCGGGGATTGGGCCGCGGACTACGGGACGATCCTGGTGTATCTGGCGTTCTTTCTGTGGATGTCGATCGCGGGCAGAGTGTTCTGGTGGGGCGCAGACACCCTCATCGCCGAGCTTCGGAAGAAGTCGAACACGAGTGGTGATCGACGGTGAAGTCCGCACTGAAACTCAAGCGGCCATTGGCGGGGTTTCTCGCTGCCGGAGCACTGTTGACCGGGACCGCCGGAGTGATCGGTGCCGGGCTTGCACTCACTGCCGGACCGGCGCATGCGACACCGGAAGAAGACTGCGCGGCGGTGCGGGCACGTGATCATCAGATCTACCTGAATCTCATTGCGTCGCTCCCACCTGGTGCGCCCATCCCGCCAGAGATCATCAACCCGTGCCTGAGCGCGCCGTCCACGACGGCGACAGCTGCGCCGACGACCACCGTCGGGCTCCCCGGTGCGCAAGCTCCAGGCGGTGGCCCGAATGTCGGGGCCAATGCTCCGACGAACTTTCCCACCTACAACGGCACCCCCATCGTCCCCGTACCCGGCGCGGCACAACCCGGGCAGCCGAACTCGCCGAAACCTCCAAGCATCGAGAACCCTGCAGGAATTCCGGTTCCGACAACCACCAGCGGCCCTGCCCCGACTACGCCGCAGCCTGCAGGATCGACCGCACCCACAGTGACCACCGATCGCGGCCCCGGACCAGTACCCACAGAAACCCCGAATACTGCTCCTGGACAGCATGAATCGACTCCCACCGTCACTAACGCGGAGCTCAGCGAGGACGATGGCCGCGACCGCTACCTCGAACTGGTCCTCGTCGGTGCCGCAGCGTTCACCGCCGCCGGAATCGGAGTGCGCGGTCGGCCGGGACCATTCAGTCCCCGCACACCCGAATCAGTCCTCTCACAGGTAGTCGGAACCATCGCTTCACCGCTCATGGCGTATGCACCTGGCGGGCAGTCCTCGTTGCGGGTGTTCGATCCGATCGCCGACGGATACCGGTTCTTCTTCCTGATCCACGACCAGGCGTCTTCACACGAATCCGTGATTCCGGTGACGGTGCCGCCCGGCGGTCACATGAGCGTCAACCCCGATGGCACGGTCACCGTCTTCGACGCCGACACAAACCCGGTCTCGACAATCGACGCTCCGTGGGCGTACGACGCCAACGGCACACCCATCCCGACGCACTACGAGATCCGGGACGGGCAACTCGTCCAGGTCGTCGACACCGCAGGCATCGAAAACATCCTGTATCCGATCCTCGCAGACCCGCTCTACGGCGGAGACAACGTCGCCTCCGGACAGTCGATGACGGCGACCGCACTGCCGAACGGGCAGGAAGCGATCTCGGGTCAGCCGGACGGCGTCGCGGTAGTGGGCACCCCCGACCCCGGCTACACGGCGTACGTACCGAACCAGGACACGATGAAGCCTGGATCTGACATGACAGTCGATCAGGGGGACGGCACCACCAACCGGTACAACAATCCTGTCGATTCGGGTGATGCCGAGTTGGAGGTCACCACAGTGCCCACCACTGAGGCCCTCGACACGATGGCCGCCGCGCAGGAGGACGCCAACCAGGAATCCGCAGTTGCGGCGGCGCAGGCCAAGGACGACCGCGACGAGTGGCTACGTGAAACCGCTGCAGAACGCGCACGGGACGACTGGTTCAGTGAACAAGGATCCATTCTGACGTCGTTGTTCCGGTTCAGCCAGAATGTGCGCGGCGCCAACGGAATCGACGGGCTCGCCGAGGCGGGGTCGGATCTTCTCGGGCTGGGGAAGTCCGTCGCCCAAGCCGTTGTCGCCTACAACCAGGACCCCAGCGGTACCACCCGTGACGTACTCGAAAGCGCCCTGCGGCTCGATGCCCTGCGGGAAGAAGGTCCGCAGTACTGGTATCAACAGATACAGCTCGATGCCGGTGCAGCGGTGCTGACCGGTCCGTTCGCCGAAGCCGGACTGGGTACGCGCGTGGCGTCCACCGCGACGCGCGTCGAGGCTGGTATCGCCCGCACTGCTGGCGACGACGTGATTGAGGGGATCGGGCGCACCGGTGTGGATGCCGGTGCCACCGTGCCGGTGAAACCTCCCGCCACTGCGCCGGTGAAGCCTCCGACAACCCCGGCGGCCGATCCTGGCCTGGCGCCCGGTAGGCCACCGGTCGCGGCGATCGACCCAGCTGCACCTACTGCAACCCCGGCACTGCCGCCAGCCACTCCGGCCCTGAGCCCGTCGCCGAAACCCACCACCGGTATCGGGGCATACCCCGACCCGGCCGGGATCGACCCTCAAGCGGTGCGGCTGTTCCCGCCGGACGCCACGCCTTACGGTCCCGGCGGGACGCTGGCGACGTGGGAGGCGACGTTCATCGACCCGACGACGGGACGGTGGGGCTGGCCAGATCACCTGGGGTTCGCAATCGACCCGGCTACACGACTGCCGGTATACGAAATGTTGCCGCAATTCCCACCCGGGACCGCATTCGACCGCTTCGGCCAGCCCCGCGGAGAGTTCCTCGGCGCGGACGGGGACATCTTTCCGGCTCGGAGCCTTCCTCCGCAGAACGCTGTACAGCCCTACTACCAGTACGCTCTCGATCAACCCTTGCCGGACAACCTCGCGGTACTGACCGGACGGATCGCCCCCGAGTACGCCGCGCCTGGGGGTGGAACTCAATTCCTGGTGATCCGCGTCGACCCAGCGACCGGACTCCCGATCCTGACGAGTGGTGCCGACTACACCAACATCGAAACCTTTGCCCGGCTGACCATCGAGGAAATGATCGCTGCGGACATCATCAAACAGATCTACCCACCCTTCACCCCCTGACCGGCGGCCTGGCCCTCATCCGGCCAAGCGTCGGCAGTGAGAAGTATCCTCAGACCACACCTACCCAGGAGCAGAAATGACCAGGAACCCTCTTCTCGAGGCGGAAGAGAACAACTTCCTTGGAACCGGATCGCTGACCGATGCCGAGGTCGCCGAGTTCAAGGCGACCGTCGACTACCTGCGTGCTGTCATTCCTGCCGCGTTCGGGTTGGAATGGAACGATCCAATATTTTCCGGTGACGGATACGTAGTGACCGAAGTGCCTCGCAGTAGCGGTGGGCGGTTCTTCGACGGGTATCGCGGTGTCAGGAAAACTGCGAAAGGGTACGTTGCGATGACCGCGTCCGAGCGCAATAGCGAGAGCGGGTCGGTGACCTTCAGCCGGTTCGAGGACGCGGTGAAGGGCTATGCGGCAGGGGTGATCGGTTCGTTTCGGATGGAACTCAGTGGCCGTTACCTGGGGTATGTGGCGTGGATGTGGAACGGTACGACCGGCCCGGGTGTTGTCACCGAGTCGTTGAATCCGCCGTACGACACGGATTTCCGCTTCTACCTCAGAGACGATCCGAGTGCGTGGCTCGAAGGTGACAAGGTTGCGGCGACGCTCTCACACGGTTTGGGCATGTCGATTCCCAGTTTTATTGCCGTCATCATCGCGCACCCCGCTGTAACGGCAAAGAACGCGACGGCGTGGCCGAAACCAGTACGACCCTGAGCTCCGCGCCACCGGATGTAGCGCCTCTCCAGTTTCAGCACGAATGGAGCTGACATGGCCAGGAACCCTCTCCGGTGCTTGGTGATCCGACCACCCGAACATGAGAACGCCCGCCAGGCACAAGGCCAGGCGGGCGCTCGTCATTGTCAGGTGCTACTCGGCAGTGTTCATATCGAACGTGAAGTGAAAGTTAGTCGCTGTGTTTCACGGCGTCTGCAGCCTTCAACACCCGTTCCCCTGCAGAGCCGCGCCCCTTCCTCGGGTCGCCGTTGCCAAGCCAACGATTCCCTCGAAAATGGAAGCCAACTTCGCCCTGGGGTGTATCAAACGATTGAGCGCTGCCAGTAGTTTTCTCCGGGTAAATCACGATAACGTAGCAAGAAGTCGGAAATGTTCCGCCCCACGACGGGCCAGTCCTCACGTCCGTCGAGAGTTGAAGCTAACAGAACATTGAAGTCGTTTTTTCTTGTGTCGAATATAATGAAATCTGGCTCGACCACCATTGTTCCGATTATTATGTCATTCTTCAAGAAGCGCCCGTCCTCGTCATCCCAGAATTCCAGCTCGCGTTCCGTAACTTCTCGAGCTTTGGGCGGAGAAAGGAGTGTGATTCCGTCCTTTTCTGAGCCCCTATCGTGGTGAAGTCTGCATTCTCTCGCGCTTCTCCATAAATCGAAGAGATCTCTCGGCAGGGTATCTAGGCTCCAATGCTGAGACACCTCTTCAGTTCCTGCAGGCGGGTCGTAGGTGTTGTAGACGTCGAATGATCGGCCTGGATGCGTTGGGACCAGGACCCGCTGGACGTCGGGATAGGACTCCAGCGCATCAGATATAGATAGCGACATAAAATTCCTGCCATCGAGTTAAGAGTGCACGTATAGAAGTGCGCATAGGAACTAGATTCCAGAAGTCATTCGTACCTCCCTCCAAAATCTGGTTCAGGTGACGGTGGCGGAGGTCGGCGAGACGGAGAATTCGCTCCCCGCGTTGTCGGAGCATTGGACCGTGTCATCACGAACGACGCAGGCGTAGTCACCGACGCGGAGAGTTTCGTTGTTGTTCAGGACGGTT
This sequence comes from Rhodococcus sp. IEGM 1318, assembly GCF_033142465.1. Taxonomy (NCBI): domain Bacteria; kingdom Bacillati; phylum Actinomycetota; class Actinomycetes; order Mycobacteriales; family Nocardiaceae; genus Rhodococcus; species Rhodococcus sp. IEGM 1318. Next base: position 33,790 of record NZ_JAWLSC010000008.1, on the reverse strand, counting down.
GCGGTGCTGCCGGTGGTGTACCGCTGCCGTTCAGCTTGCTGGATGCCTTTGGAAGTGGCGGAGATGAAGATCGTGTTCGGGGTGCAGTCAGCGCCGGGGGACGTGCCGCCGACGGTGCACGCGGCGTTCGCGGGGATCGCGCCGTGACATCCTGCGCCTTCTGCGATCCCGGACAGGTTGATCCCGCAGGTGAAGTTTCCGTCGCTGGTCGTGAACTGGTACGACCCTGCTTTCGACGGGTTCGCGAATGGGTCGGGATCGACTGCGGCAGAACGCGGTTCCGTCTCGAACGTGTTAGTGAATGCGCCGCCGTCCATAGCAGTACTTGAGTCGGTGGCGGTGCAGTTCTGGGTTGCGAACATGAACAGCCCCATATTGCTCGGGCCGGTCTTTGGTGGGCCGCCGTTGGGGCCTTCTATCGCCGGGCGGTATGGATCGCGCGGGATTGCTTGATTGCTCGAGACCTGAACGTCTGGAGCGAAGACCGGCTCGCGCAAGACTGCCGAGAACTGAGCCAGATCGACCTCGGCGATGAGGTCGTTGCCGATCACACGGACTGAATCCACAGTGCCGACGGCACTTTCCAGATCGAATCCCGATTTCGCGCGTTCTGGGGTAAGCGTGCGGCCTCCGCTGACCGTCCAGACGTTCTGCGTATCTCGTTGGAAGAACAAGTCGTAGTCATTTGGTCCGTTCATCCCACTCGGGTACACCGCAAACGAGAAGTCGACGGAGCCTGGCTGTGCGATCGTCTGGCTTCCGACCCCGGGTATCTGAAGGGGCGGCGCGGGAGGCGGAGCCAGAAACGACAAGCTGATCTTGACCCGATCACCAGTGGTGTGTTCGACGGTCGCTGCACGGACCTGCACTTCCGCGGGCGGAGGCGTGTTCGTCGCGAACGAATCGGGATCCGGATTCGTCCACATGCTGCATTCGGTGGGGAAGGTGGACGGGAGGGAGTCCCAGTCCAAGGCTTCGGCGTCGCTGCTTCCGGAGCTGCAGCCCGCGAGGAGCGCGACGGACACGATTCCGATCATGGCAGCCGGAGCGAGTCGGCGGCGTAACTTCCGCAGGGGGGTGAACGCTGTAGGAATGGGCACGCATGATTGTGACAGACAGGGCGCACTGGCCTTGTGGGATGAACACGAACATGCAAGTCGCACAGGCACACGCAAGAGCTGCATCTCACCGACCGCGGCGTGGGCGAGCAACTCGGCGCTGCACCAGCATGCCCCAGAGGTGTGCCGATAGGTGCGGGTCGCACATTCCGATGACCCGGACCTGCCAGACTGGGTTCATGGCAGCGATACATGTGGCAGTGAGCCGATGGACCTGCAGAGGTCCATGGTGGCGCGGCTGGCGCCGACAGAACGGACTCGAACTCCACATCGAGGGACACGGATACACGCAGACATACGGAACGCGAGATCTCGACGTCGCCCGAATGATGGTCCTCGACTACCTCGCAACAGTTGACGCGCCAGCTCCACACGACGCGGAGATTGAGTGGACCGACAGCGGAAAGTAGCGCATCGCAGCCATAGATGGATCAGGAAGATCCCGTGGACGATCGCGCGACACAAGAGAGCTTGAACCGCAGGTTGGGTTGACGTCGTAATCGATCTCAGGTGGCATTGTGCGCCAACATCGATTCGTTCGTGTGCGCGGTTGTTGACAGTGCTTGCGATGTGTTTGTTGCGGTGGTTTGTCCCGCGGTGTGTTGCAGCTGGTGGCGGGTGCTATTTCTCGGAATTCCTGTTTGTCGGTTGAGTTTTGGTGTTCTGCCACGTGATTGTCTGCGCTGATGGGGATGGGTTTTTGGGGCTATGGTGGGGCTTGGTTGTCGGTGGAGAGGAGGAGTCGTGGTGTTGAAGGTGAAGTGTCCGGTATCGGATTCTGGTCATTCGGATCATGCAGTGGGGTCTGGTGAGTTGCGGAGGTGTGTGGAGGTTGAGCAAAGTCGGGGGGACGAGAGATTGGCTGCGATGCTGCGGGCGCATCTGACGGCTTTGGGTGTCGGGGATGCTGCTGTGAGTCCTAGTCGTTCGGGGATGGTTATGGAGGGTGAGGGTTCGGAGTTGTCGTTCGCGGAGCGGCATGGTCTACCGGGGAATCCTGAGCGGGCGCGGGGAGATGACGCTCCAAGCTTCGGCGGCTAGCGCGTGGGCGGTGAATTCCGTAGGCACGCAATAGCAATACGGAGGTTTGGACGCGCGAAACCCGCGCAACGCATGTCCCTGCCTGTCCCGGGGCCTGTCCGTTCCGGAATCGATAAATGTGTTCGTCCCGAACCCTTACAGGTTCGGGACGAAATGGGTTGGGTGACAGCCCATCGTGGTCGTAGATACCGGTTCGATAGTTATTCGGTGAGCGCTCGATCGTAGTGGTAGCTGTCGCCATCGGGGGTGTCGAAGACTCCGCGATCGTCAATTTTGGCACCGTGGTAATAGCGAGTGAGGATGTCCTCGGTGGATTGAGTGTCGTCCACGCGGATGACCTTGTCTGGTGAGTCGGCCTAGGCGGCGCGTGTGACGATCACACTGACACGCGGGTGAAGTGGGCTGTGTTTCATGGTGTTTCCGAATTCTTTTCTCTGGTTGTGGTTGCGAGAACAGCCTTACATGATGCAGCTCGACTCAGGTGGGTGGTAGGTGCCGTTTGTTGTGTGGTGGCGATTGCACTGGAGGGAAGTGGTGCTCCGCCCTGAGGTTTGGAGAATGAAAATGGTTGGGCCGCTGGATGAACCGCGTCTAGAGCGGCCACGCCTAAGCTGCCATCTAGAGAAGCAGGCATTATACTTGGCCCTTTAGGGATGGTTAGTTGACAATAACTCGGGGGCCAAGCACGAACTGGCGCGTTCGCGAGGAATCACGACCGTGCACGATCTAGGGGTCGGCCTGTCGGCGGGCATGCAGGAGTTAGCCGCCTATCGTGCCCTAGACACCATGGGCGAGATGCCCGTGCACTCGGTTGGCTTCCTTCGGGGTGATTTCGAGATCGCGCAACTGGAGGAAGGGAACATTGCTTTCGCAGCTACTCCGGACCCAGGGTCACGCTTCCGTTTGGCCGGCGCCAAATTCTGGGCGGATGGGTCCATTCAAGGGTTGTCCGCAGCTCTGCGGACCCCATACACGTGCAGCCCGAACCATCACGGTGATCTGCTCTATCCTCAGGAGCAACTCGACGCCATGGTTCTCCAGGTCCACCGCGTGGGAGGGCAGGTCGCGGTGCACGCCAACGGCGATGCGGCCGTAGCCGCCGCTGTCTCGGCTCTGCGAAGTGCACACTGCAGCGACGGTCGTCGAGCGCGGCACCGTATCGAGCATTGCCAGGTCAGTGGGCCTGCGGATCTCGAGGCGATACGTGATGCGGAGATCGGGGTGAGCTTTTTCGTCAACCATGTCTTTCATTGGGGTGATCGTCACCGTGACCGTTTCCTCGGTCCTGAGCGGGCCGGCAACCTGGACCCGCTGGCGTGCGCCGATGACATCGGCTTGAAATTCGGGCTGCACTCGGATTGCCCGATAACTCCGATGGATCCCCTCCAGACGATTCGGACCGCGGTGAATCGGCTGACCGTGGGCGGGGCCGTCCTTGGCTCCCACCAACGGATCGGAGTACATCGCGCGGTGCAGGCCATGACTGTGGACAGTGCGTACTTAGTTCATGATGAAGGACGGGCAGGGATGCTGGCGCCGGGTCGCCGCGCGGACCTTGTCGCACTCGACGGCGATCTTGCTGCCCTCGCAGATCCTTCGTCCGACATTCCTCAGCCTGCACTGGTCATGGTCGATGGCCGGTAGCTCGTGAGATTGATTTCGTCCCAACGGATACCAGCTCGAGGTGGAGATTTGTGCAGTTGCTCGACAGTGAAGTTGTTCAGCGGTGTGCAGTTACGGTTGCCGCCGCGGCCGCGGTCTGTCGATCGAGCGGGTCCGGCGTGGTCGATGGCGCCGCAGTGACGGGCAAGAGTTTCTTCCTGCATGATGGCGGCTGTCCGGGCACCTGAACACATGTCCGGTTTCTGGGGCAAAGTCGGGACGAGGAGCGCGCCACCCTTGTAATCTCGCACGTGAGTTTGCGGGGGCGCGGGTCGTCCCGCACAGCTAGCGAGGGAACGAGGATGACGACTGCTTACGCGCGCCGCCGAGGGGCGCGCCCTCTCGGAATCGCCCTCGCTGCGCTGGTTGCGGTGGGTGCGGCCCTGACCGGCCCCACACTCGCCTCCGCCTCGAGCGGCGACCTGCAATTGGGTTCGAGTCAGTTCGGATCTTCCGGGGAGCAACCGCCGCTGCCGGAGATCCCACCGCCGTCCGCGGCCGAGATCAGGCTCGACGAGGCGCGGAACTTCCGCGACATCGGCGGCTATCGGACTACCGAGGGTAGGACCGTCCGGTCAGGCCTGGTGTTCCGTTCCAACAAGCTCAGCTCGCTCAATGAGACTGATCTGGCAAAACTCACCGCCGCGAACCTGACCCTCGACGTCGACCTGCGCAACGCCTCCGAACGCGCGGAGGGTCCCGATCGGATCCCCGTCGGGGTCACCTACCAGGTCGCCGACGTCGTCAGTATCGAACACGGCATCGCGTTCCACGAGTTCGTTCCCCTGACCCTCGGTCGCGCGTTGATCGACGGCGCGGTCAACGGAACCTCGAACATCGGCCAGAGCATCGGCTACCCGTTCATGGTCAACTACCGTGGCTCCGATGTCGCCTTCCATGATCTGCTGACGGCGATCGCGAACAACTCCGACGGCGCAACCGTCTACCACTGCAGCGCAGGGAAGGACCGCACCGGTTGGGGTACCGCGATCCTGCTGACCATCCTCGGTGTCCCGCGTGAGGTCATCAGTGCCGACTTCATGGCGTCGAACACGTACCTGGGCCGGGACGACGCGGTGGACCTGTCGTGGCTCGATGCGGCGTATGCACAGGTGGACCGGCTCTACGGCGGTATGGATACTTACGTACGGGAGGGCCTCGGCGTCGACCAGGGCACTATCGACACTCTGCGCGCCAAGCTTCTCCTCTAGGGGAGCCACACACCTCGGCCTCTTGCCTACTCGGACCCTCTGCTGTCCCAGTGCGACTAATGATTGCGCGCATGCGCAATTGTGTGGCACAGCTCCTGTGGCGGGCCCGAGGGTTCTTGGCCGTGTGTGATCACCAAGTGGCGCAAGAACTTTGCTCGCAAAAGGCACGCCTGATCATGGACTCGACGCTGGCCAATTGGTCAGCATCGAATCGAGTGCCGCGAGGATCCTGGACCAGCTTTCGGCGCTGTCCGGTGCGCTGTGGCTGAACGATCCACCTAACTCGAGGCTGGCGTACCCATGGAAAACGCTGCCCAGCAATCGAACTGCGTGGGTCTGATCGAGATCGGTTAGGTTGTACCCGCGCAGAATTGATCGCATCATCTGTGAGTGTCTGACGCCCGCGCTCGCGGCCGCGGCCTCCGGGGTGAGGCGCATCTGTGACGCGGCGTACCGCCCGGGGTGTGCCCTTGCGTAGTCGCGGTACACGTTCGCGAAGGCGGTCAAGGCGTCGCGGCCGGACCGGCCCGCAACGGCGTCGGAAGCCTGGTCGGCCATCTCTTCCAAGGCAAGCAGTGCGATTCTGGTTTTGAGATCGTGTGAACTCTTCACGTGGGAGTACAGGCTTGCAACCTTGACGTCGAACGCTCTGGCGACTGCCGACACGGTCACCTGGTCGAATCCCATCTCGTCGGCCAATTCGGCGCCCGCCATGGCGAGGCGTTCGGGTGTCAGTCCTGCGCGAGGCATGTCCGTTGGTCCTGTTCGTCGAGAAGTTAAACCGCTTGCCTAAATAGTATAGGCAAATTACTGTGTGCTGTAGTTAAGATTTTCGCAACCTATATACAGGTGAATGAGATGAACAGCCAGAGCAGTTGGATTACTACCGCAATTTCCGAGGACATCGTGCGCGGAGCCCTAGAACTCGAGCGGACCGAACGCGGTGTGCTGACACACCGTCTGCCCGCCAGGGCTCGCACACAATTCGCTGACGGGCAGATGGCAATGGCGCAATCACAACCGTCCGGCGTGCGGCTGGTGTTCCAAACCAGCGCTACGGCCATCGAACTCGACACTTTGCCCACGAAAATGATCTACATCGGTGCCCCACCACGACCACAAGGGGTGTACGACCTGATCGTCGACGGCGAACCAGCCGGGCACGCAATCGCTGGGGGCGGCAACACGGTGACGATCGACATGGCGACCGGTACCGCTCAGCGACAGTCCGGGCCCGTCAGCACCATCCGTTTCGCGGGCCTGCCTGCGCGATCAAAGGCTGTCGAGATCTGGTTGCCGCACAACGAAACCACCGAACTTGTCGCATTGCGGACCGACGCCCCACTCGAACTCGCGGACGAGACGAAGCGTCGCGTGTGGCTCCATCACGGAAGCTCGATCAGTCAAGGCTCCGGCGCTGAAAGTCCCTCCGGCACTTGGCCTGCTCTCGCAGCCTCCCTCGGCGGCGTGGATCTGATCAACCTCGGGTTCAGCGGCAGCGCTCTGTTGGACCAGTACACCGCCCGCGCGATGCGAGACACCGCAGCGGACCTGATCAGCATCAAGATGGGCATCAATCTGGTCAACTCCGACGTGATGCGCCTGCGGGCCTTCACGTCGGCAATGCACGGCTTCCTCGACACGGTCCGCGACGGCCATCCAGCGGCTCCACTGTTGGTCGTCTCGCCTGTCTATTGCCCGATTCACGAGGACACGCCGGGACCTGGTGCTTTCGATTTAGACGCGCTTGCCAGAGGCGAAATGCGATTCGTTGCCACCGGAGATCCCGCCGAGCGCGCAGCCGGAAAGCTGACGCTGCGCTCTATTCGGGAAGAGTTGGCGCGCATCGTAACCCAGCGATCGGCGGATGATCCCAATCTGCATTACGTCGACGGGTGCGATCTCTACGGTGCGGCCGAGAACGCAGAGTTGCCGCTTCCCGATCAGCTCCATCCGGACGCTGCGACGCACCGTCTCATCGGCGAACGCTTTGCTCAACGTGTATTCGCAGACGACGGTGTATTCGCCGGCGAGGAGTGATCGCGCAATCTGGTTCGATCTGAGTTCACACGATTTGACCCTGACGTGGCGTGAGGGCCCACGATGACTTCATGGCCGATACCTACCCAGCTTTCGACATCAGCCCCGTCCCCGTACCTGCAACCGATGCCGTGCCTCCGGAACAGTTCCGAGGTCTCTACGGTATGCCGATGTTCGTGTCGATTCCGACTTCGGATCTGGCCGAATCGGCAGACTTCTGGATCCGGGGGCTCGGTTTCTTCGATCTCTTTTCGGTGCCTGATCGACTGACGCACTTGCGACGCTGGGCATTTCAAGACGTTCTGCTCGCACCAAGTGAGCGAGCAGATTCACCGCTGTCCATCAGCGTGAGCTTTGCGTGTGTGCTGAGTCAGATCGACCAGATAGCAAAGGCGTGTGAGGAACTGCGGTCCGGATGCACCAGGGGTCCACACCTGAAGCCGTGGAATTCACTGGAGTTGGAGATCGTGACACCGGAGAATGCGCGCGTGATCATGACGGCCGCTCGTCCATACGACCGGAACAGTGCCGAGGCCGAGCATCTGCGAGGTATGGGAATTGACGGATCCGACGACTGAGCAGCGGCCTGACGCTGTGGCTGCCCGCACCGCGTCTGTCAGACTGGATGTCGTGACGGACCAACTCTTCGGAGACGACGCAGACAGTGCTCTTACTGTTGGTGCTGCCGCATCGCGACTTGGCATAACCGTACGCACCCTTCATCATTGGGACGCGATCGGTTTGGTGCGCCCGTCCGGGCGCAGTGACGGGGGCTACCGGCTGTACACCGACGCGGACCTCGGCCGCATCGGCCGGGTGCTTGTCTACCGTGACGTGGGCTTGTCGCTCGACGAGGTCGGGGTATTGCTCGATGCGCCCGCAGCCCACGTGGACGAGACGCTGCGTGGGCAGCGCGTCGAGTTGCGGCAACGGATAGCCGACTTGGAGGAACTGGGCGAGTCCTTGGATCGCATCATCGATGCCAGGAAGTCGGGTGTGCTCTTGCCGGCACACGAGCAGGTGTCGATCTTCGGCCGACACTGGCAGCCGTCATGGGGGCCGGAGGCGAACGAGCGTTGGGGTGACAGTGCGCAGTGGGCGCAGCACGCGGAACGGTCGGCAGGTAGGACCGCTGAGGATTGGCAGAAGATTGCCGAGTGCGTCGAGATGCTCAACGAAGACCTGGCGCTGGCGTACCGGTCCGGTGTCGAACCGGGAAGCACCGAGGCGAATTCGATGGCAGAACGACACCGAGCGTCGATCGCCGTCTACTTCGACTGCACACATTCGATGCATGTGTGTCTGGGACGGATGTACGTTGCCGATCCGGGCTTCTCTGAGTTCTACGACACGGTCGAGACCGGTCTGACCGTGTGGCTCCGCGCAGTCATCGATGCGAATGCTCGGGCCAACGGAGTTGTCCCCGAATCGGCGACGTGGGTGTGAGTGAGCTGGTGGTTGCTCATCAGTCCAAAGACGCGCAGGCAGTGCACCACGGTCGGCCGTCGACCCCGGGGGCACGATGGGGTACTGCGATGCGCGCGGCCAAGATGCAGCTTTCGTTGTCGTGATAGACGTCGAGGTCCGAAGGTTCCATCGAGTGGAACGCCGGGACCTTCATGTCTACCTCCGTTGTGACTCGCTGGAGAGTTGGCTCGTTGCGGTAATCCTCCCACCCCGGCGATCATCTCGCCTGTCGGAAGAAGCGGGAGGTCACGGCGAGGCAATCAGAATTGGTGAATCGTTCTCGACGAGTACGTTGCCGGTGCCGTTACGGCCAAACGCGGACATGAGCACGAAGGTGTTGCCGCCGGCGACGTAGACGGCATCGAGTTCGTCGAGGACGGATCGGAACGTACCTGCTTGGTCGTGGTCACCGGCAGTGATGTCGGTCAGGGAGTATCCGAGCGCAGCGAGTTGCTCGCGTTCGGCGGCGACGAATTCTTCACCCGAGTAGGGGAGCGATGCATCGTTGATGTAGCCGATATCGATCTCGCCGGGAACCCGGTCGACGTGGGTGGAGATGAAGTCTTGGACGGCGCCGATGCCGAGGGAGAGCAGAAGAAGAGGCATCGGTCGACCTTATGGGTAGAGTCCGACACGTGCTGTCCTCGCGTCGCGATCATGCAGCCCCGCAGCGACTTACAGGTGTGAGTGCCTGATCGCCCTTCCGGCCGAACCGATGCGCACTGCGCACGCGGTGTGATCTTCGAAGGCGCTCACCGCAGAGAATCCCGCAGGGATAGGCTGGACGAATGCGTGGAGAGTACAAGGTTCCTGGTGGAAAACTGGTCGCGGTCGACGTCGAGGTGGCGGACGGTCGGCTGGCCGAAGTCGCAGTCTCGGGGGACTTCTTCCTCGAGCCCGACAGCGCGCTCGACGACATCAACGCGGCGTTGCGCGGAATGCCCGCCAACTCGGATGCAGAACAGTTGGCGCATGCCATCTCCATTGCACTCGACGAGTCCGTCTCGATGATCGGCTTCACGCCGCAGTCGGTCGGTATCGCGATCCGGCGCGCACTCGGCCACGCCACGAGCTGGGCGGATCATACTTTCGACCTCATCCCGCCGGTGGTTCTCGATCCCGCGATGCACGTCGCGCTGGACGAGGTCATCGCGCGTGAGGTCGCATCGGGTGAGCGTCCGCCGACATTGCGATTCTGGGACTGGGACTCGCCCTTGGTCGTGATCGGATCGTTCCAGTCCGTGCGTAACGAGGTCGACTCCGAGGCGGCTGCGCGGCACGGCATCGGGGTGGTGCGCCGAATCTCCGGTGGCGGCGCGATGTTCATGGAACCGGGCAACTGCATCACGTACTCGTTGGCAGTGCCGGCGTCGTTGGTCGAGGGATTGAGTTTCGAGCAGTCCTACGCGTTTCTCGATCAGTGGGTCATGGGAGCGCTTGCCGAGGTCGGTATCAACGCTCGGTACGTGCCGCTCAACGACATCGCCTCGGACAAGGGCAAGATCGCCGGCGCCGCTCAGAAGCGTTTCGCGTCCGGCACCGTGCTCCATCATGTGACCATGGCCTACGACATCGATGCGGAGAAGATGACGCAGGTGCTGCGGATCGGACGAGAGAAGATGTCGGACAAGGGAACCAAGAGCGCGGCCAAGCGCGTCGATCCGCTGCGTTCGCAGACCGGAATGACGCGTGCAGCAATCCTGGAGTCGTTTGCGGAACACTTCCGAGGCCAACACGACACCCGCGACAGCGATTACACGGACTCGGAGTTGGAGCAGGCGCGCAAGCTGGTGGAGACGAAATTCAGCACCGAAGAGTGGACTCACCGCGTCCCGTGATGCCTTGACCCCCTGAGGCGCCGTGACCCCGAGAAACCGGGACGAGACCCGAGAGGTCTCGTCCCGGTCGACCTAGGTAGCGGGAGTCGCTGAGTTTGCGCTGAGAAGTTCAGCGTCGTCGGCGCCGGAGTTCCGCTTCGGAATGGTGAAAGTTGCGCTCACGCACAGGATAGCGAAAACGAAGCAGGCCACTGTGTACCAGAGGTTTCCGATGGGATCTCCCGCGCTGGTGGAACCGTCGACTGCTTCGAAGAAGTCGGGAAGCGCACTCGCCCACAGTACGGCCATGACAACCAGGTACACCACGCTGTAAATCTGGACGAACTTGTTGGTGTGGGCAGGAGCGTTCGATTCTGCCGAGCGCAGGTGCGTCCATTGGCGGACGAGAATCACGATGGCGACCACCGTGAGGACGGCAAGTTCCGCCGCGTAGAGGAACCCGCGAACGGCGTCGCTGCCCATTCCGAAGACCGTCGCCGGGAGCGGGAGGATGAACGTTCCCAGTGACGCCAGAAGGCCGATCACGATGGTGCGCCATACCAATTGAAGTCCGGAGAAGTGCTTGCCGGCATCGACGTGCCGTCCGACGAAGTACTGGACGCAGAATGCCAGCGACATGGGCCACAGTGCGGCGAAGACGACCACGCTGGGGAGTGGAACCGCGTCGAACATGGGCTGGTTGATCGGGTTCGACGTCGACCACTCCCACCATCTCAACTGGGGTCCGAGGTGGTCGAAGATTTCGTAGAACGCATGGTGGACGAAGCCGACGCAGACTGCGCCCAGTAGTGGACCGTATTTGCGGAAAACGCCGAGCATTCTGACTATTTCGAAGGCCAATGTTGCCATCAGTGGATAGATGGCAACGATGTACAGCGGCAGTCGACCCCACATGAAGTCGACGGTGAACACGTTGTGCGCGAACATCGTGTCCACTTGTTCTTCGATGCCGAACGCCGCCGGGAAGTACAGCGGAGGCTCGATGATGAACAGGTAGGCGGTGGCGCCGAACCAGAGAACGAGGTTGGTGGGGTCGCCGTTGCGGCGCAACCGCACGATCGCCAGGACCAGCGCTAGCACCGAGCCGACGATGATCGTCCATTCGAGGACGGGCAGGGTCCAGTTCTCCAGCGCCGCCGGGTTGCGGAACTCGACGAGTCCACCTGCTTCCTGGCAGGAGAAACCGAGTTCTGTTGCGAGCTGGGCAAACGTGGGGGAGCAGTGCTCTGCCATCAGTTGGCCCCTGACGTGATCGACTCTTGTGCCTGAGATTCGGCGGTGTACCAGCGTGTGCAGTCGTAGCCGTCGTCGTAACGCTTGAACCACTGGTCGGCGAGTGCGGGGAGTTTCTCGAGGTCCGGGTTGTGATTGGGCATCTGGCTGCGGAAGACACCGCCGAGTGCGACGAGTTGTTCTCCGAGTTGAAGGTGATCGAAGGCGCGAGGCATCGTGCCCTTGGTCAGATACGGAGCGAACGACGTCAGAATCTTCTGCTTGGTGCGGTGGGTGGCGAACATCGACAGTGAGTCGACTTGCCGTTCGGAAAGCGGAACGTGCTGGTTGAAGCCTGCGCAGGCGATGCGAATCACCTTCATTACGTGCGCGAAGATCGACGGTGCCATCCGCATCCGGTAAAGCTCGCTTCCGACAACGGAATTGAAGATGATCAGAGCCGAGCTGCGATGCTCGACCTCCTCAACGAAGTGCCAGATGAACAGCGACGCGACACGGTCGTCTCCCGGGCGGAACAAGGTCGCCTCGTTGTCGAGCATCAGCTTGAACACCGGCGTGAAGGTCGCCTCCAGATCCGCGGTGTATGCAAGCCGGTAGTTCAGCGAGGTCGCCTCGGTCAGCAGATCGAATTCACCGATCACGGCGTCGAGCGTGTTCTGTAGTCCGGGGTAGCGCCTGATCAGAGCCTTCACATGCTGGCGGTGCGCGGTCGAGTGATGGCCTTCCTGACGCATGAACGCCACGGCTTCCTCGGCAACCTCAGGATCGCTGATCCGCGACTTGGTCTGCATGATCATCTTCACGATCATCTTCTCGAAACCGATGGCCAGGAACGAGACCGCGTTGGACATGCTCGACCAGGCCGGGTTCTCCGGGTTCCACAGGAAGGGAACGTCATGATCCTCGAATCCGAAATCCATCTTTCGGGGCTGAAGGTTGGTCACTTGTCGAACCTCGTCTTTCGGAGGGGCTGGTCAGGTGGCCGCTCTGGCACTGGAAGCCACGTGTGGTGGTAATCATACATATTGGTGTGCAGTTGTATGTTCACTTTCGTCGACGGAGGGAAATTCGAGTGGTCCGGCTGCAAAACTCGCCTGTGTTAGCCTGTGGCTCTTGGACTTCGAGCGCAAAGATATGGTTCGAGCCTCGTTCGAGCGAGGAAGTGGGCAGTGGCACGAAGGCGTGGGTGGGGTGGCAATCCGCCGGACAGTGACGACGATGCGTCTCGTCGCATTGTCGAGGCCGCGGTCGAGCTGATCGGACGGACGAGTTCGGAAATCAGCATCGGCGACGTCGCCGAGTCACTGGGCGTGATCCGGCAGACCGTGTATCGATACTTCCCCAGTGCCGACGCTCTGATGAGGGCAGCTGCGATCGCGTCGGTCGACGGCTATCTCGATCGACTGACCACGTACGTGAGCGGCATCGAAGACCCCGTCGAGGCGATGACCGAGGGTGTCGTCTACACACTGACCCAGGTCCATCGAACGCCCCATCTCGGCATCCTGCTCACAAGCACGAATTCGAGTCTTCACCCCGAAGGTCTGACCTCTCAGGAGGCGCAAGCCTTCGGAATGGCGATGATCACCCGCTTCGACGTGGACTGGCTGAGTTACGGATACGACGACGCGTCGCTTCAGGAACTGGTCGAATATGTCCTGCGGACTATGCAGTCGTTTTTCCTCGCGCCCGGCGACCCAGCGCGAAGCGACGAGGAACTGCGGCGATACCTACGACGCTGGATGGGTTCCGCGATCATCGCCCAGGTGGGTTCGATGAAAAGTGACCCGGTCAGCGCAGAGTTATCGTCAAAGCGACCGCGCCGGCGCACGCAACAATGACGACGACCAAGGCGAGCAGGTCGGCCAGTTGAGGACGCTTGGGGTACGCCGCGATCAATCCTGTGCCCCCGCGAGCGGAGATCGCTTCGCCCATTTCGGCAGATCGCCGAATTGCCACCGACATGGTTGTGGTGATCAGGTCGACTATCGAGTTGTCGGCAGCACTGTTCACCACAGCTTTCGGACGGAGTCGCCGTGCCGCAACGAGCGTGAGCATCTCGTCGATCAGCAGCGGAAGCGAACGAATGCAAAGGGCTGTCGCTATGGCCCACTCGTCGACGGGAATCTTGAAGAATCGAAGCGGTCGGCCCAGTGTGGCCAAGGCGGGCGCCACATCGCTCATCGACGTGGTCCACGCCAACATCAGTGAGACGCAAAGCAGTACGAGGCCGAAGGTCACGGCTTGCAGGTACAGGAACACCGCGTCGAGGCCGATCGGAAGGTTGATCAATGCGCCGAGCAGAATAAGCGCCCACAACCACCACGGAGGGTGGGGAACTGCTGTCGGGGGGATGCGTCCGATCACCGCGGTCAGCAGCAGCAGTCCGAGCACGACGCCGATCGTCGGCCAGGACGGTGTCACAACCACCACGATGCTGACGAGTACGACGGCCACGATCTTCGTTCCGGCCCACAGTCGATGGACCGGAGAAGAAGTCGGAACTTCACGCAAGAGGGTGGTCACGTTGTCGATCCTTCCAAAGCTGCGCCGGCGGCCGGATCGAGTATGCGACCCTGCGACAGTCGAATCGTTCTGCTGCACACGGCATCCATGCCGTCGACGTCATGGGAGATGACGACAACTGCGGTTCCGTTCCGTCGAATCCACCTGAGTACGTTCAGGATTTCGTGGCGGCCGGGCGGATCGAGACCGGCGAGAGGTTCGTCGAGAATGAGCACTCGGGGTTGGCGGACGAGGAGACCGGCCAGCACGACGCGTCGCATCTGCCCGCCGCTCAACTCGTCGATACTGCGGCCGGCGATGTGGCGGTCGAGTCCGACGGCGTCGAGCGCCCAGGACACTTGTACGGATCCGATCTCCGGACCGCCGGCGGCCTCGATGTCTTCGGCGACGGTTCGGCGTTGCAATTGCAGCCTCGAATGTTGGAACGTGAGACCGACGGTGCCAAGTTGACGAGAGACAGGTTTGCCGTCGAAGACTGCGGTTCCCTTGCTCGGAGTGATCAGGCCGGCCATGGTCCAGGCCAGGGTCGATTTACCGGAACCGTTGCCGCCCAGGATCAGTAGTCCGTCCCCGTCGCTGATGGTCAGGTTCACGTCCGACAGTGCCCGTCTCGACCACGGAGTCCGGTCGTTGTAGGTGTGCGTCACATCGGTGAGTTGGAGGACCGGTCGGGTGCCGGCCGGCCAGGGCGCGGCGGGCGGACCCGCAAACGTCGACGTCATCCAACCGGGTTGGTGGTCGATCTGCCGTCCGCGTTGCAGTTGAATCACCCGATCTGCCGCGCGGGTGTCAGCGTGGTGATGGGTCACGAGCACCACGGCCATGGGATGGCGTCGTGGAAGTTCGGCGAGGAGTGCGACCAATTCCTCCCGGCCGGCCTGATCGACCATCGCGGTGGCTTCGTCCGCGATCAGCAGTGCGGGGCGCCGCGCCAGAGCGGCAGCAACCGCCAGACGTTGCATCTCGCCGCCGGACAGCCCCGAGGTCTCGCGCATACCCATGCCGGCGAGTCCTACTTCAGTCAGCAGTGCATCGACGTCGGGATGAGACTCGGGGGGAAGCCCCCAGACGACGTCGTCCGCGACGCGGGTTCCGAGGATCTGGCTCTCCGGTCGCTGCAGGACAATTGCGGTTCCGCCGTGTCGGCCGAGGCCTGCGGACCCGGGTCTCGTCAGGCTCCCGACGGTTGGTGCGCGACCGGCGAGCAACCGGGTGAGTGTGGACTTGCCCGAGCCGTTGTGGCCGACGACGGTGACGAACTCGCCGCGTCGGACGGTGAAGTTGACATCAACGAGGGCCGGCGTCGATGCACCCGGATAGGTGAAGCCCACGTGATCGAAAGTCACCGGCAACGGATCGATCGGACGGTCGTCAGGTGTTGTCTCGAGCGGGTCGGACGAGGGGAGTGCAGCCAATCGATCGAGGACGGCACCGAGGACAAAATAGGAAACGACGGTGCTCAGGACGATCCCGGAGATGATCGACGCGGCGATCCACAACCACCAGTAGTCGATGATCGAGCCGATGCTGTTCTCGATCCACTCGGCTGCCCCGACCAGGGAAGGCGCACGCTTCAAGATCGTGGCCACACCCAGCGCGGTGTTCTCGAGCGAGTTCAACAACAAGTTGCGCAGGGGCGCGAGAACAAGCAGCAAGACTATGGAGAACAACGCCAGCGCCGGCCCGATGACAAATGACGACAGCAGCGCGGATACGAAGCCGAGACCACGCCGCTTGACCGTGCCGATGATTCCGCCGAGGAGGGCGCACAATGCCACCGCCCATGCAGACCCGGAACCAGCGGCGACAAAGGCGACCGCAGTAGCCGACACTCCAGCCGTCACCACCGCACGGACGCGAAAGCGCTGGGCAACGATTCCCATCGGAACGGCGGCCACGAGGTTGAGGGCGCTGGCCATGGGGATGACCGTGGCGATAACGGACAACGCGACCGTGAATCCGGCCATGACGGCACCTGTCGCCAACTCGAGTGGTCGAAGGTTGCCGGTTTCGCGGACTTGCGGACGGTTGTTCACTACGTCCAGTGTGCCAGTGGTGACATGACTCCTGCCCGACTGATGGTGAGCGTATCGGCGCGATTGCGTAGGCTTCACCTCAAACAATGCATCGGACGGAGCGTGGAAGACGTGAGTGCAGCACCCATCAGGGTCGGGGTTCTGGGAGCCAAGGGCAAGGTCGGTCGAGCGATCTGCGAGGCAGTGGAGGCTGCTCCCGATCTGGAACTTGTTGCGCAGGTCGACACCGGTGATCGCATCGAGACGTTTGTCGACACCCGCACCCAGGTAGTGGTCGACTTCACTCACCCCGACGTCGTCATGGGAAATCTGGAATTCCTCGTGGCCAACGGAATTCACGCTGTGATCGGCACCACCGGCTTCGACGAGTCCCGGCTCGCGACTGTGCAGTCCTGGCTCGACGCCCAGCCGGCAACGGGTGTTCTGATCGCGCCCAACTTCGCCATCGGCGCGGTGCTGTTGATGCGTTTCTCGGCTGCGGCGGCGCGCTTCTTCGATTCCGTCGAGGTCATCGAACTTCACCATCCCAACAAGGCCGACGCGCCTTCGGGCACCGCATACCGAACGGCCGCGATGATTGCCGAGGCTCGCGCGGAAGCAGGCGTCGGACGCAGTCCTGACGCCACCACGACCGAACTCGAGGGTGCGCGTGGAGCCGACGTCGACGGCGTCCGGGTTCACTCCGTGCGCATGGCCGGCCTGGTTGCGCATCAGGAAGTGATTCTCGGAACGCAGGGCGAGACGCTGACCATTCGCCACGACTCGATCGACCGGAATTCATTCGCGCCGGGCGTTCTGCTCGGTGTTCGTCAGATCGGGTCGCATCCGGGTCTGACCGTCGGTATCGATTCCTTCCTCGATCTATGAACAAGACCACCCGCACCCTCGCGCTGATCGTTGCGATCTGTATCGCGCTCGCGGTGTACTTCGTGCTGCTCGGTCAGCGCGGAATCCAGCTGATCCAGGACGGCGGCGGCGCCGCAATCGGTCTCGGGATCGGAGTGTTGATCCTGCCGTTCCTGGGGCTGTGGCTCGTCATCGCCACGCTCCGTGCGGGGTTCACACACCAGCGTCTCGCGCAGCAGATCCACGACGAAGGCCTGGCTGTCGACGCCTCTTCGCTTCCGAAATTGCCTTCGGGTCGGATCGAGCGAGCGGCCGCCGACGAGTTGTTCGCCCAGATCAAGGTCGACTGGGAAGCAGATCCGGACAACTGGAAGCAGAACTTCCGACTCGCTCGCGCCTACGACTACGCCGGTGACCGAAGCCGTGCGCGGGAAACCATGCGCCGGGCAGTTGAACTGGAACGTCGTTCGCGAGGCAAGTAGTTTTCTCTCCTGCGACCAGGGGATCGGTGAGGTGCTAGCGCTCCGGAACCGTTGTGGGAGAAGAAGGATCCGGAGTGGTGGGGTCGAATGGCGGCGGGTTGTTCGGGTCGAAGCTCGTTACCGGCACCGAACACGTCGCGCCCACTTCGGGATACGTGTTCGGATTGACCCGCAATGCCGAGAGGAATTGATCGACGCGGGCGTCCTCCGCGTTGTCGAGCTTGAGTTGACGGCCCCATGACTGCAGCGAGATCGGCGAATCCAGGGTCGGGTACGGCGACATCAATGTGTAGCTCATGCCCTCGACTTGCTGCGCCAAGCGGGCCTGATCCTCGCCCGAGACGAGGTCGGGGTTGTACGTGATCCACACAGCTCCGTGCTCGAGAGAATGGACCGCATTCTCGGTCCGAATCGCTTGCGGATAAACAACTCCGGCGCAGTTGGCCCAGACCGAATCATGACGCCCGCCGAAGGGCGGTGAATGTGTGTACGCCACACGTTCGTTCGGGCGTACGTGTTGAGCGGCTGGGTAGTCGACCGCGACAACTCCGTCGATGGCTTCGGACGGATCCGGATTGTCGACGCTCGGAACAAACGCGTCAGGACGAGGTGTTCCTTCGACGGAATTCGCGCACGAAGCCACCGCGAGAACTGCCGAGATCGCCACTGTCGCTCGAAGTTGTTTGTTCACTCGGCCATGATAGCGGCACCCGATCGCTTTGCCTGGGACGTGTTTCGACTACGAGCCGAGAGAGCCGCTCGATCCGCCCGACAGTGCGATGTCACTGGCGCCGCGAAGAATTCGCAGCGGCGGCAACGGCCCTTGGTATGCCTCGGAACCGCTGATCAGATCACCGGCAGCGTCGAACGCGATCGCTTCACCTTGTGGCTCGTCGGGAAGGGGAACACGAATCGGTTTGGTGGTCAACGCTTTCGCGACATCACCATCGGGAGCTGAATACAGGTAGACGTCCGTGTACGTGCGAAGCGCTACCACTGTGCCGTCCTTGCTCACGGCGCCGCCCGTGACTGCCATCGTCCCGGCATGAGGAACCGGCCCACCGGAAGTGAGGGTGGGCGTCATCCTCAGCTGGCCCACTTCGGCCAACGTGGTCGGCGATGCCGTACTCAGATCTTGAACATGCTGTCGCTCAGCGGTTGTGTAGACGACGCTTGCGCCGAAGTAGTCCTTGGTGACGATGACGGGAAGCCCGTCGCTCTGGATCAACAGTGTCTCGGCGTCGTGCGCCCCGTCCGGATAAACCAGGGGGTAGGAGGTTGCAGTGCCTGAAGCCGGATCGAGTTCGATCAGACCGATCGACGTTCGCATCGCGTTGTTGTCGCCAATGTCTGCCAGCCACAGATGGCCGTCAGGAGCCGACGAGAGATCCTCGACATCGACGCGAGGGGTGCCCACATTGATCCAGCGCTGAACGTGGCAGTTCGAATCGAGTTGGGCGACGCGATCGTCAGAGCCGCTGTCGCCGATTGCGTACATTCCGGCCGCGGTGACGGTGAGTCCGGACAGCTCCGAAAGGCCCGCATCGGTGGGTGTGCACAGAGCGTCGAAGACGCGCGAGGCCTGTTTCGCCGCTACCGGAGCAGCGTGAACACCAGCGACTGTGGCGGCGAGAACAACTGAGCCGGCAGCCGCGAAGATCGAGTGGGCAAGCGCGCGATTCCACATCACAATGGAGTCCTCCGGGCCGAAGAATCGGGACTTAGTACCCAGAGAATACTGGACGTCCGTCTCGCAGAAGTCACCCGTTGCCCTGACCAAACGCCGCCCACGCGGCTAGAAGCCGCCGCAAGCGCGCCGGCCACTGAAACGCGTTGTCGGCGCGGGTGTTAGGTATCCGGCGATAATTCGACCACGATCGTCGACCCGAACGAACTTGTCGCCCAAACGAGCTGGTGGTGCACCCTCACCAGGAAGCCCCGCGAGGAAGGCCCCGAGATCCGACTCGTCGTAGTCGCGGAAGATGTTGTCGCACGGATCATCTCCGACCCATCCTGGACACACCCCGAACTGCACATGATCGCGTCCGCCGCGCACGAGCTACTCCGTCTGCGGTCGAATACACCGACGCTGCCGATTGACGATTGCACCGACCAACTCGCCCGAGCACAGGCAGAGTCGGACAGAAGGCATGTCGTTGCTGCACAAGCAGAAGCTGCACTCGTCGACCGGATCGCTGCGCTACGCGCCTACGAAGAAGCCGCCCTGACGCCGATCGGGGCCGCCCTGAACAATCTGCAGGCAGTGACCGAGCTAGCGGCGGGGGGAGGGGACGTGGACCGAGTCTTCAGGCAGATCACCGGCTCCGAATACGCCACCGGCCACACCACTGCCATGCGAGACGGCATCGACGACGTCCGAGCCGGGCTCGACGCCCCAGGTCACCTACCTCGACAGTCTCATCGGCCCGCACCGCAACGCCTGAACACACGACCAAGCGGACAGCGCACAAACGGTCTGCTGCGACACCACTTCGTGATGCCTTGCCCTCTAAGGGAGTCTGGTTGCGTCAGTCAGTGGTCGGGAGGTGGCTCAGGTGAGGATCGAAGGGTTCTCTCGCGTGCGAGGTACTGGCAGACCGCAGGTTGAGAGAGAGAAAAGCGTTTCATTAATTCTGGGACGGAAGATTCATGCCGCTCGTACAGGTCGAGCATCTCCGCTTGCTGCTCCTGAGTGAGTTTCGGCTTGCGTCCTTTGAACGCAGCCGAGGCTTTCCGCTGGGCAACACTCTCGTGCAGCCGCAACCGCGGTAGACCGGACTCGAACTGCGCGAACGTCGTCGACAGCATTGAGAACACGGTCTCCCCGATCGGGTCCTTCGGATCGTGCACGACACCGTCGAACATCAACAGCACGTCCCGACGCGACAAATCAGAGGTGATATCTGGTAGCCCACGGGCATTCTGATGACCCAGACCGGATGCGCTTGCAACAGGTAGTCGTGTTCACCCAAAACTTCGAGTTCTTTCACCAGTGGTCCAACCGGTTTGATCGCCTCCCCCTTCCCGATGGTGAAGCCGGGCAAGCCGCGATCCTTTGTTCAGCTCGAGCTTCGCTCGCGAATCGAAGAGTTGCCCGTCGGTAACCGTCGGACACACTTTCAAGGAGTTGGTCTGCTCCGCCTAGCTGGCCCTCCACGGAACACCATTGGTTGCAGCGGAACCCGACGCCCAACATCGATCAGTAGATTTTCTCCCACTTCATGCTCGCAGGAGTGCGAACACGTCGCTCAGGCAACCCATAGCCACATTGCTACCTCCAACGCCTCTTACTCCTGGCCATTATTGAAATCCGTCCACTACGCGTATAGATAAAGGAACGCACCACGGCGGGACTCTCCGCGGCTCGTGATCGAGGCCGCGTCGGAGGCCGGCCATCCTCGCTGACTGCAGCGGAGAAACGGCAGGCCAACACGATGCGGGGCGACGGCGTATCCACGACCGAGATCGCCGAAGTGCTGAACGTCGCCCGCAGCACTCTGTATCGAAACCTCGCAACGAAAAGGATCTGAATCGCTCGCTGGAGGCTCAAACGCGGGAACTGTACGACAACGGTTCCAACCCCTGGCTAGCGCTCGTTTCGAGGTCAGAGATCGCGCGCCGAGTGCCGCAGCGGCGAGAACGCCAGTGCGCCTGCTGCGATGGCGAACACAATGGTGACGCCGATCAGGGTGGGGCATTCGCCGATCGCGCCGACCAACAGGCCTGCTATCACGGCACCGAGTGCGGCCATGGTGCGGTTGACGGAACGTCGGGCGGCATTCACGCGCCCGAGAAGCTCATCGGGGGTGAGTGCTTGCCAATAGCCCATCTCGTTCGCGTTCTCGGCGCCTGCCGCCAAGCCTTGCAGGCCCAGTGCTGCGAAGAGCAGCACATGGCCGACACCTGTGTCCGTCGCGAAGG
The DNA here is from genome assembly GCF_033142465.1 of Rhodococcus sp. IEGM 1318. Taxonomy (NCBI): domain Bacteria; kingdom Bacillati; phylum Actinomycetota; class Actinomycetes; order Mycobacteriales; family Nocardiaceae; genus Rhodococcus; species Rhodococcus sp. IEGM 1318. Next base: position 12,369 of record NZ_JAWLSC010000008.1, on the reverse strand, counting down.
CCACGAGAAGCCAAGTGACGGGGTATACCGTGCGGGCGAGGATGATTGCGCGTCCTGATCCGATGCGCATTCCGAGCGCGTGAGCGCAGGATGTGCCGAGGAGGCTGGCGACACCGAAAGTCGTCAGCAGCAAGCCGTATGTGTAGGCGCTGAACCCGAGTGAGCGGAGGGCGAAGAGCGACAGCACAGTCAATGCAGCTCCGTTGGCGAGGAACCACACGTGTGTTGATAGTGCGAGTGGGTTGAGGGTGCGGTGGCGGTAGGTGAATCTCAGACCGTCGCGTACTTCGTTTATCAGGTTGCGGGAGCGAGCAGCGGGTCGTGGCTCGTCGACATCGAGACCGGAATTGAGTGCGGCATCAGCGAGGTAGCTGATTGCGTCGACGGCGATCACGACGGGAGCGCCGAGTAGGCCTACGAGTGCGCCTCCGACCGTTGGTCCCAATGTTGTTGCTGCTGCGTCGGCTTGGTCGAGTCGAGCGTTTGCTTGCACCAGTTGGCTGCGTGGAACCAGCCGGGGCAACAAGGACTGCATCGCGGCGAAGCCGAACACCGAGAAGGAGCCGAACAAGAGCAACACGATGACCAGAACCCAGATGTGCAGAAGGCCGGCGAGCCACAGGAGCGGGACGGCACCGAGTGCTACCGCTCGACCGATGCTGGCCCACACGAGGATTGGCTTGCGTCGCCACCGGTCGACGTAGACCCCCGCGAACAATCCGAGCACCGCATAGGGGATGAACTGAGCTGCGTTCACCACACCGACTTCGAAGGGTGTCGCGTCTAGAAGTTGCACGACCAGAATGGGCATCGCCACCGCTGTCACCGACGAGCCGGCCGAACTGATCACCGCGGCTGTGAGGAAGCGGCGAAACGATGAACGATTGACTGTCGGAGAAACGTCACTCATCGTTTCCATCCACGACGCCACACAGCCGAATTCACCAGTCTGTCCCGCTCATGAAGGGGACTGTAGTCGAGCACTCCCGATATCGGTGCTGAGCCCGAGACGGCTGTTGGCCTTGCGAAGTTGATAGAAGCACTCGACAAGGTGACAGGGGAGCAACACTGCCGACTCGCAAGAAGGCGTCAACATGACCGAAATAGCTACTCCCACAAGCTTTGTCGTGATACGTCGCACCAAAGGACGCGGCGGATACGAGAACAGGTGCTTCACCCCTTACGTCCAAGACAACGGCGGCCGCTACTGCCTGCGAGGACCGATGGTCCAGTCCGACGCGGAGTGGCGCGAGAACAACACGAACAGCGCAACGGAGTCCGAAATGTTGTTTGGCAGGTCAAGTGGACTGCGCGCATTTGTATCCACGCAGCGTCGTGCTCGTGACCGGGTGTATATCGAAGTGTCTACCGTTTCCGCTAGATCGACAGCAGTGCCGGGACGCAGATGCCGAAGCCTGCATTCAGGAGCGCAGTCACGAGGACGATCCCTGTGGCAAGTGCGGTCATTTCAAGGTTTCCTGTGCTGGTGCGAGCACGTTCTAGTTTCCGATGACTGTGAAAGGTTCCGGAGCTGCGTTGTCGGATGTCCAGTTCGTGAGTGCTCGGCGGAATTGCCAAAGACAACTTCCCCCAAGGACTCCCGAAAGACCGCGCCGTAGACCGACTGGCCTACCATTGGGGCGAAACCACCGTCCTGCACCCGTTCCGAGACGGAAACTCCCGCACGCAACGAGTCTTCTTCGACGAACTCCTCAAATCCTCCGGCTGGACCATCGACTGGCAGAAAGTCCACGCCTCCGCAGTACAAGCAGCCCGCTACGTCGCGATGGAAGCAACCCGCGGGCCTCGGAGAATGTAGACAGCCAGGAGCTCAGCGAATAGGCAAGCGCGTTGTGGGTCCCCGTTGCGGGTAGTCAGGTCAAGGGCTGGATGACCGTCTCAGTGGAACTGCTTGGCGTGGGATTGCTTCATTAAGCCAGGTTCCGCGCGTGAGTTCGATTCGTTTTTTACGTGTTTACTGCCCTGCGGATATCCGCAACCGAGGGGATTCAGCCTGTGGTTCTGCGAGTTTCACAAAATCGTTGACTTAGTAAATTTTTTCAGTATATTAAACGTAAGGCACATCACAGGAAGGACGTTTTAATGACGCTTGATGCTACATCGCCAGCTGTCATGAAGTCCCTCCTCGTTAGTGTCGGAATCCAGGTCAAGTCATTGCGCAAGGAGCGGGGCCTCACGCTCTCGCAACTTTCTGAACTCACGGGGCTGAGCCCCGCAATTGTGAGCCAGATTGAACGCGGACTAGCGAACCCATCATTTACTACACTCGCTCAGCTCGCCCACGGACTGGGGATCCCAGTTGGACGGTTCTTCCCTACCCAAGAAGAATCCACGTCCCCGGTCGTACGGAAGAATGAACGGCGCAACCTCAAAGGAACTGCGCGCGAGTCCGACGGGGGAGAGGTCTACGAACTCCTGACCCCCAATCTCAACGGATCCTTGGAGGTGCACTGGATTGTCAGCCCTCCAGGGTCCGACACCAGCGCTACCCCCTTCCGCCACGGCGGAGAAGAATTCGGTGTTGTGCTCTCCGGGAAGAAGGACGTCTACCTCGACGGAGAGTTGTACGTTCTCGAGGCCGGCGACTCGATCACCTATGCCTCCGATGTCCCCCATTGGTACATGAATCCATACGACGAAGCCTGCGTCTCCATCTGGGTGAATACTCCACCCACCTGGTAATAGTTCGCTACACCTAGCAGGCGTTTCCCCTCACTGATTGGCTCTAAACCGTTGTGCATTGTGCCCACCGGTTCCTCAGTCGATCCTTCATGCGCTCTGAAAGCGCAAGTGAAAGAAGGAAATCATGGTAGAAACCGTTGTCTCCCCAGCGGCAAAACGCAACACATCACGCTTCTCTTCCGAGGTTCGCCGAGGCCTGTTCGGGCTCGGACTCGGCAACGCCCTCGAATGGTACGACTGGATGATCTTCGGTCTCTTGTCGGCGTTCATTGGGCCAAGTTTCTTCCCCTCGCACGATCCTGTTACTGCAACCCTCGGCGCCCTGGCTGTGTTTGCGGTGGGGTTCGCGTTCCGCCCTCTTGGCGGCATCCTGCTCGGCACCCTTGCCGACCAAATCGGCCGCCGGCGCGTGATGCTCCTGTCGATCATGATGATGGCAGCTACAACATTGGTCATCGCACTCACTCCCACCTACGCACAGATCGGTCCATGGGCAGGAGTCATCCTGCTGCTGTGCCGCGTTGTTCAGGGCATTTCGGCCGGTATCGAGGCTCCACTGTCCACTGCACACGCTCTGGAACTGGCGCCGGAAGGCCGCGAAGGTGCCGTCGCCGGCATCATGACGTTCTACGTCAACATCGGCGTCTTGCTCGCCTCGATGGTCAGCTTCTTCTGCAGCCTGGCTCTCAGCGGTGATGAGATGACCGCGTGGGGTTGGCGCATCCCGTTCATCATCGGGGCAGTCTTCGGGTTCGTGGTTCTCTATCTGCGCCGCACGCTCCCGGAAACGATGAAGCCGGAAGAGCTGGCGGAAACGACGACGAAGTCTGTTTGGGCCGGTGTACGCAAGAACTGGCTGAGCGTTCTCGCCATCGTCTTTGTTGTCGGTGCGGTCCAGGCCTACAGCTACGCTTGGACCACCGGCCTGCCCAGCGCCGCACGCAGCGGCTTCAAGGAAAATCCGACTTCGGTCTTTGCCGTGACCACGATTCTTGGCGTGATCATGGTGGCCGGTAGCTGGATCATTGGAAAGCTCGTTGACGGCCGATCCATGTCGCGTTGGTTCATCGTGACGCGGATACTCGCGGTCCCTTCCGTTTTCCTCATGCTGGCATACACCGAGCCCGGCATCGGAGGATTTGCCGTGGTGCTTCTGGGCGGTTCGGTCGTGCTCGTACTGAACCTGACCCTCTACAACGTGGTCTCCAGCTCCCTGATGCCCAAGGCTTCACGTGGTGCCGGCGTATCACTGGGCTACGGCGTCGGCGTCGCTCTCTTCGGAGGCACCGCTTCCTATCTTTTGGTGTGGCTGCAATCCGTCGGTGCTTCATGGCTTTTCCCGGTCTATGTGGCAGTTCTCCTCATTCTCAGCATCGTCTTCTACATTCTTGCCCGCCGTGCCAACGGCCTCTACATCGGAAAGTGAAGAACCACAATGACTGCACTAGACCTTCGAGTCACCCCCGCTACCTTGAAAGCACCCGTAGTTTCGCGCTCCGACGTCATCGTCGTGGGCGGTGGACCCGCCGGTGTGTCCGCCGCGGTCACCGCCGCGCGTTCCGGCGCCAAGGTCACGCTGCTGGAGAGGTACTCATATCTCGGCGGGCTCGCCTCCGGCGGCATGGTCCTGGTACTCGATGACATGGTCAACGGGTCGGAAATCTCCGTCACGGGCATCGTCTCCGAGTACATCGAACGCATGGACCGGCTTGGCCTCGTGGTGGTTGCACCGAAGGAAGACCGCTACGCATCGCGCGAAACCTGGAACAAGTGGGGCCGGTACGGTCTTTTCGACTTCCATTCGCATGTTCAGCCAAAGCCGATCTGCTATGCGGCGGCGTTTGACCCCGATGGTTGGAAGCGGGTCTCGAATGACCTGGTGCGGGAAGCCGGAGTCGACTTGCGTCTCCACGCCTGGTTCAGCCAGCCCGTCGTTGAGAACGGCGTGATGAAGGGCGTGATCTGCGAATCCAAGGCCGGCCCGCAGGCTTACCTCGCCGACATCGTCATCGACACCACTGGCGACATCGACGTTGCCTCCCGCGCGGGCGCCAGCCACATCCAGGACAGCTACCTGACCACCCTGGTGTTCCGGCTCGGTGGCGTGGACACGGATGCCGCGGAGCACTTCGAACAGGAAAACCCCAAGGAAGCACGCGCCATAAACCGCATCATCAAGCGCCTGCTCGGCGGAGCCTGGGAACTGTGGTGGCTGAAGACCCCGCTGCCCGGCGTGGTCTGGTGCAACGCTCCGCACATGACTGGCTACAACGGCGTTGACCCCGTCGATCTCACCCGCGCCGAGTTGGCGGCCCGCGACCGGATCGCCGAGGCTGCGTCCTATGTGCGGGAGAACTTGCCGGGCTTCGAGAACAGCTACATCGTCGATGCCGCACCACAGATCGGTGTGCGCCAAACGCGACTGCTGCAGGGCGAATACGTGATGACCAAGGACGATGTCACCACCCGCCGCCACTTCGCGGACTCGGTAGCACGCGGTCGCGACTACTACTACCCGTACCGCTCATTACTTCCCAAGGAAGTCGACCAGCTGCTCGTCGCGGGCCGCCACTACTCGGCGACTCCCGACGCCCAGAAGTCCTCGCGGGAAATCCCCCCGTGCATGGCCATGGGGCAGGCAGTCGGCGTGGCCGCAGCCATCGCGCTGGACAAGAACCTCCTGGTCCGGGATATTTCCGCAACCGACATTCAGGCAGGCATGAAATTGCACGGAGCCGACCCCGGCGACGTTCCTGCCACGAACGCAACCATCGACGCCCCCGAGGAGGCACTGGTATGAGTATCACCGACACCCGTCCGAATGACCTGAGCGAACCAGGGGCAACGGCCCTGCCGCTCCCGCTGGCCGGGATCACCGTTGTTGACTTCACCCAGGTCTTCATGGGGCCAAGTGCCACCCAGATGCTCGGGGACTTCGGCGCCGACATCATCAAGATCGAGCGCCCGGGCCTCGGCGACATCGCCCGCAACTCCTTCCCGGACAAGGACGGGCAGGACAACCCGATCTTCCTCTCGATCAACCGGAACAAGCGCAGCCTCTCGATCGACACCCGGGAGGAGGAAGGCCGCGCGGTACTGCGACGCATCATCGCCGAGGCCGACGTAGTGGTCAGCAACTTCCGCCACGGTGTCATTGAGCGCATGGGCTTCGGCTACGAGGAACTCTCGCGTGAAAACCGCGGCCTGATCTGGGCTTCCGGCACAGGATTCGGCAGCGAAGGGCCGTACGCACACAAGGGCGGGCAGGATGCGATTGCGCAGGCCTATTCCGGAGTGATGTGGCGCCGCGAATCGCCCGAGATCCCCCTGTCCATGTACCCCACGACCCTCTGCGACTACACCACCGGAATGCACCTGGCCCAGGGGATCCTGCTCGCCCTGCGCACCCGCGACCTCACGGGCCAGGGCCAGAAAGTGGAAGTCACGATGTACGACTCGATGCTGCACATGCAGATGCAGGAGGCCTGCATGCAGCTTAACCGCGGCTACGAGGTCAACTGGGCCGAAATGCCGTTGAGCGGGGTCTTCGAAACCACCGACGGCGCCCTGTGCCTGGTCGGCGGATTCACCCAAAACCCGTTGCACCATCTGTCCCGGGCACTGGACCTCGAGGACGACCTCAGCGAGCGCCCCGAGTACGCAACGCTTGAACAGCAGTTCGCCCAAAGGCCGTCGCTGCAGAAGATCTTCGCCGCGAAGTTTGCCACCAACACCACCGCGTACTGGTGCCAACGGCTGGAGGATGAAGGGCTGCTCAACGCCCCGGTCAATTCCCTTGAACAGACGCTCGCGGATCCACAGACCGCCGCCAACAACATGATCGTCGAGGCCGAGCACCCGGTGGTCGGCACCGTGAAGATGTTGAACGCGCCGATCAGGCTTTCTGCCAACCCGCCCGAGGTGCGCCGGGCCGCACCCCAACTCGGCGAACACAACGTCGAGATCCTGCGTGAGTACGGCGTGGACGACGCGACCATCGAAAAGCTGCGCGCGGACGGGGTACTGCGATGAGCACGCCATGCGAGACGCGCGACGGCGTGAGCTTCGAAGTCGCCAACCACATCGCCCGGGTGACGATCGACCGGCCCCAGGTGCTCAACGCGGTGGACGGACCCGCCTTCGGCCGACTCAACGAGATCTGGGATCGCATCGAGGCGGACAGCGATGTCCGCGTGGTCGTGGTGACCGGCGCGGGGGACCGCGCATTCAGCGTGGGGGCAGACATGACCCCCTCCGCGGTCGCCAAGACCGGCCTGGAGTACTGGGCAGACATGGATCCCAACGGGTTCGGCGGCCTCAGCCTGCGCAACACCCTCGACGTGCCGGTCATCGCCCGGGTCAACGGCTACGCGCTTGGCGGCGGCATGGAAATTGTGCTCGGTGCGGACATCGTTGTTGCCGCCGACCACGCCCGTCTGGGGCTCACGGAACCCAACGTCGGGCGGCTCGCACTTGACGGCGGGATCGCGCTTCTGGTTCGCAAGATTCCGCACAACGTGGCCATGGGCATGCTGCTCACCGGCCGCAAGGCCAGCGCGCAGGAGCTGCACAGTCACGGGCTTGTCAACGAGGTTGTCCCGTACGCCGAACTCGACGAAGCCGTCGAACGCTGGGTCCAGCAGATCCTGCGCTGCGCACCCACCTCGGTTCGTGCCGTCAAGCAGATGGTGACCCGCACCGAGCACCTCTCGGCACGCGACGCCCGTGCGCTCCTGGTGCCGGCACTCACCGACGCACTCATGAGCAAGGAGCAGGAAGAGGGAGTCCTGGCCTTCCAGGAGAGGCGGGAACCGGTTTGGAGCGGCCGCTAGGCCGGAAACCGCGCGTCGAAGCAACCAAACGAAGCAAGCAAGTGAAGCAACCACCGGAACGTTGCACACCAAGGAGTTTGAACATGACCACGAAGCGCACGGAAGGGCTCGTCCCCGGGGTCTGGGGAATCGTTGCCACCCCGTTCCAGGGAAGTACCTTCGACATCGACGAGGAAAGCCTTGCCACTCTCGTCGAACACTACGAACGAATCGGGGCGACAGGCCTCGCCGTGCTCGGCGTCTTTGGAGAGGCTGCAAGCCTCACCGCCATCGAGCGCGAGACCGTGATGGAGGTCGTGGTCGAGAGCACGACGCTGCCGCTGGTCGTCGGGGTGGCGAGCCTGCACACACGCCCCGCGCTTGAGGAATCCCGGCTGGCGTTGGAAACCGTGGGGGACCGGCTTGCTGCCGTGATGGTGCAGATCAACTCGGCGCGACCGAACCTCGTGGTGGACCACCTGACGGCAATCCATGACACCGTCGGCGTCAAGATCGTGTTGCAGGACTACCCGGCGGTGAGCGGGGTATCGGTGTCCAGCGCATCCGTCGCCGCCATTGTGCGGGCCTGCCCGTTCGTCATTGCGGTCAAGTCGGAGGCCCCGCCCACCAACCTTGCGATCGCGGAGCTCCGCGAATCCGTTGAGGTCCCGGTCTTTGGCGGGTTGGGCGGACAGAATTTGCTTGACGAGCTGCTCTCGGGCGCCGCGGGCGCGATGACCGGTTTCTCCTACCCGGAGGGACTGATCGCGTGCGTCGAAGCCTGGCAGAGCGGCGGTTTCGAAGCCGCACACGAGGCGCTGGCCCCGTACCTGCCGCTCATCAATTTTGAGCAGCAGCCCCGCATTGCCCTCGCCGTGCGCAAGGAGCTGCTGCGCCAGCGGGGCTTCATCAAGGAGTCCGGAGCCCGCCTTCCCGCTGCGGCGTTCCCGGAGATCCTGCACGGTTCGCTTGTCACGCACCGGGAAGCCCTCGAGCGCGATCTGCTGCAGACTTCTTCAGCACCCGTGGAGGCATAGTGGACCTCGGAGTGGAAGGACGCGTCGCCCTCGTTGCGGCATCGACCGGCGGCCTCGGGCTTGCGGTCGCCACGTCCCTGGCAGCTGAGGGTGCACGCGTGGTGGTCACCGGGCGCGATCTTGAACGTGCCCGGTCCGTGGCCGCGACACTGCCCGGCGCCACCGCCTTCCACCTGGACCTCGGCGTCCCGGGTGCGCCTGCGGAAACCGTTGACCGGGTCACCGCGGAGCTGGGTTCTGTCGAGATACTCGTGACGAACGGGCCCGGCCCCAAGCCAAAGCCCGCAAGCGACACGAGCGCCGAAGACCTTTCCGAAGCAATCGACGGACTGCTGCTGCCCCAACAGCGGCTGATTGCCTCGGTGCTGCCCGGCATGGTCAAGCGCGGCTGGGGTCGCATCCTCGCCATCGGATCGAGCGGGATCACTGCGCCCCTGCCAAACCTCGTGCTGTCCAACGTCGGGCGCTCGGCGCTCGCCGCCTACATCAAGACTCTTGCCGCCGAACAAGCCCACCAGGGAGTCACGGCAAACCTGCTGCTGCCCGGCCGCATCAACACCGATCGCGTCGATGCACTTGACGCGGCGGCCGCGGCACGGCGGGACACCGACCTACAAACGGTGCGCGCCGAATCGTTCGCGGCAATACCTGCGGGCCGCTACGGCCGCCCAGAAGAATTCGGCGCCGCGGCTGCCTTCCTCTGCAGCGACTCCGCCTCCTACATCACGGGGGTTGCGCTGCGCTGCGACGGCGGACTTGTCCGCTCCCTCTAACCTGACACGGCATTGGAGAACACCATGACCAGCACCCTCGAAGCCACAGCCATCGCCCAAAACCTCATCGGTGGTGAATGGGCCGGAACCTCGGATTTTGAACGCATGAATCCGGCCCGCACCGGCCAGATCGCCTCCGTCTCACCAAGTTCCACGGTCGAAACCCTGAGTAACGCCATCGGCGCCGCAAGCGCCGCGCAACGCAAATGGGCGGCGCTCCCCATGCCGGCCCGCGGCGCAATCCTCATGGCCGCCGGAGAGATCCTCCGAGGCCGGATTGGCATCGTTGCCGCCGACCTTGTCCGCGAAGAAGGGAAGACCCTCGCCGAGGCCACGGGCGAGGTGAATCGTGCCATCGATGTGTTGCGCTTCTTCGGTTCACTCGGGTGGGCCGCAAGCGGCGATGTGTTGCCCAGCGGGTTGCCGGGAACGAGCATCCACACGCGCCGCGAGCCGCTCGGGGTGGTGGGGCTTATTACGCCATGGAACTTCCCGATCGCCATCCCGGCATGGAAGATGGCCCCCGCGCTCCTGGCCGGCAACTCCGTGGTGCTCAAGCCGGCAGAGCTCACGCCGATGTCGGCAACACACCTGGCCATGGCGCTCATGGATGCCGGTCTGCCCGAAGGCGTACTCAACGTCGTCCACGGCAAGGGACGGGTCATCGGGGAGGCGCTGGCCAAGGACAAGCGCATTGCCGCACTCTCGTTCACGGGATCAACAAACGTGGGTCTCGGTCTGCACCGCGCGCTGAGCGAACGCCGCGCCCGCGTGCAGCTAGAGATGGGTGGCAAGAATGGTGTGCTTGTCCTTGACGATGCATCCCCGTGTGGCGCGGCACAAGTGATCGCGGCCGGCGGTTTCGGCCTCACGGGCCAGGCCTGCACCGCCACTTCCCGCGTCTACGCGACCCCCGGCATTTTCCCTGCACTGCTCGACGAGCTCGCGGGCCTGGCACGCAACTATGTCCCGGGTGATGGCCTTGATCCGGCGACCACCATGGGCGTGGTGGTGAGCGAACAACAGCTGGCAACGGACATCGCTGCCGTTGAAGGTGCGACCCGGCGTGGTGCGCGCGTGGTGCAGGGTGGCCGCTCAAACGGCCAGGCCTTTGAAGCGACGGTGATCACCAATGTTTCCAACGACGACCCCGTCGTTACCGACGAGATCTTCGGCCCCGTGGTCGCGGTTCTTGAAGTCCCCGACTACGAGGAGGGGCTTGCCCAGATCAACAACTCATCCTATGGACTCACCGCAGGCATCTGCACCGACAGCCTCGCTCGATCAACCGACTTCACCCAGCGCGCCCAAGCCGGGGTCGTCAAGGTCAACCGACCCACTGCGGGGTTGGATCTGAACGTACCGTTCGGCGGGATCGGGGATTCATCGACAAACACCTTCCGGGAACAGGGCCACACTGCGCTGGAGTTCTTCTCCTGGGGCAAGACCATCTATACGGGTGTCGAGGAGCTGTGAAAAATGGCCTACGTCATTGCACTTCCCTGTGTGGATGTCCTGGACCGGTCGTGTGTCGAGGCCTGTCCCGTTGACTGCATTTATGAAGGTGAGCGATCAATGTACATCCACCCGGGGGAGTGCATCGACTGTGGGGCCTGCGAATCGGTTTGTCCTGTCGAAGCAATCTATTTTGACGAGGATCTGCCTGACATCTGGGCTGGCTATGCCAGCGCGAATGCCGAGTTCTTCACTGACATAGGTTCTCCCAAGGGTGCGGCAGCTCTGGGGCCAGTGTCCTTTGATGCAGCTCTCGTTGCAGCACTTCCCCTGCAAGAAGTAGCTGCTCATCAGGCATAGGAGTATCCCTATCTCCTAGTTCAGATTAGGGCGGATAGCCCGTTCCAACCATGCAGGATCTGGTTAGAACGGGCTCGTCGAGCAACTGCCTCGCCGTGGAGCGCCCACGGCGAAGCCCATGAGCCTGCGCAGCTGGATTCTTGCTTCGTGTGGCTGCCGATGACCTCAATGAGAACTGTTCGGCACTATCGTCACAAAAAGGTTCGAAAATGGCGTTCCGCCGCTGAATTGCCCGAATTCTGGCTGGTCGCTTCCTATCTCTGAAGCGTCGTGCTTCTTCTTGATGTGACCAGTTGGCTTCGGCTTCCGCGATCTTGAGTTTGCGGACAAGCGTCGGTAATCGTTCTTCGACCGTGGTGGCGTCGGTATCTCTGAGCGAAACGATGTCCTGGTCTTCCCAGGTCTTGGTGAGCGTCACTTCCAATTTTCGGACGCTTGGAAATACTTGTTCGCAGTCGTTCTCTCAGCTCGGGTGTAGTCCTCCACCTCTACTGTCCTGGTGGGCGTCTTCATCTCGGTAACGACGGTGCCAGCTGCGGGGCTGGCCGTCGTCGCGGTCTTCGCGGGGAAGTGGAATGTCGTGCTGAGCTCAATTGCTCAACTCGGTGTCAATCTGATTGGCATTGTGCTCGCTGGAGTGTTTGTGCTGCTGCTGTTTTCGTTGCCGCGGTCCGGTCGTCAATGGAAGTCAGTCACACGCCGGGAGGCCAGCCTGGGCAAAGCGCCGTAGGCAAGCAATTCCCAGAGCCGCCGGACCTGGACTCCCAAGGCTTTTGACGAATAGCCGTCTTCCCGATGGACGCGAACGTCCGGAGAAGCAAACGCCGCTACAAACAGATTCCGCCTGCGAGCCCCATACTTGGATTTCGAACTTCTCGTCTTCGCTCAAGCCTTAACCCGCCCGAACTAGCGCATGTTCTGACGCTCGTGGAAGGCGCCGGCGGAGTTCTGGTCAGTCTCGGTCTGGGCGGATTCTCGGTGCGCGATGTAGCGGTGAAACTGTCGGCACCCGCCATCCTGGTGGTTGTGTCAGGATTGGGCACGTTCAACCACAGTGCCTTGAGTATCGAATCGTTGGTGAGTGCGGGTGTGCGGTTCGTCGGGTTGGTGATCGGGTCCTGGCCGCAGAATTCCGGCTTGGTTGAGTGGGTAGTCGCGACGACTTCGTGTCGGTCTCCGGTGTGCTGTTGCTCGGCTCGAGGCCGGCTGGGATCGACGTTGTGGTTTCCG